>NZ_JBGJZL010000001.1:0-604637 GCF_042610375.1 Pelosinus sp. sgz500959 | reverse complement strand
CCACCTGTTCCCATACCGAACACAGTAGTTAAGCCCATATACGCTGAAAGTACTTGGCTGGAAACGGCCTGGGAGGATAAGTAGTTGCTGGTTAGTAAAAGCACTCATGCAAATGAGTGCTTTTTTCTTTTCTTATCGTCGTTCCTGAGATTGGTGAGGATGCTCTAGATGCTAGGCATGACGAGCATCTAGAGCAGTACTGAGTACGCGAAGTGAGCGCGCGCAGGAGTAACGACGCATATGGGGGATTATTGCTGACAAATCACCGAGCACGTGAGCCTAACATGATCATAAACTAAACTTTTGCAAACGATAGTGAGTAAAAAGATTTAAGTGATTCATTTCGTTAGAATAACGTGTTAACATAATAATAAGTATTCAAAAAACAAAATTTAAAAAACTCTTTTTATTTAGCAGGAAGTTATTGCTCACTTAGGGAAGAATACAAGTATGGAAGGAGTGGCAATTTGTGAGTATAGTGTTTGATGAAATAGAAAATAAAGTAAAAAATGGAGTTCGACTTACGCGTGAAGACGGTATTGCATTATTTAAAAGTAATGATTTAGCATGGCTGGGGTCCTTAGCTAATTTAGTTAGACAACGGGTTAGTGGTGAGTATGTATATTACAATGTAAACCGTCACATTAACCTAACCAATATTTGTACTTCTCGTTGTGATTTTTGTGCTTTTGGCTGCGACGCTGATAGTCTACAGTCATATGCAATGAATAAAGATAATGTTATGGAAATTGCTATGTTGGCAGCGAAAGATGAAGACCTTAGAGAATTTCATATTGTCAGTGGATTACATCCAGATTGGCCTTTTGAATATTATCTAAATATTATAAAGGCTTTAAAAGAAGCCTTACCTCATATTCATTTAAAAGCATTTACGGCCGTTGAAATTACTCATTTCGCTGAAATCTCTGGTAAGTCAATTAAAGAAGTTCTTTCAGAGCTACATGCTGCAGGCTTAGATTCTATGCCGGGTGGTGGTGCAGAGATTTTGTCAGATCGTGTACGCGAAGAACTTTGCCCGAATAAGGCTACAGCAACTGAATGGCTTAATGTTGCACGGATTGCCCATCAAATTGGTATTCGGAGCAATGCAAGTATGTTATATGGACATATTGAAACCTTAGAAGAGAGGGTTGACCATTTGCTATCTCTTCGAGAGCTGCAAGATGAGACTGGTGGTTTCCAAACATTTATTTGCTTTCCTTTTCATCCCCATAATACCGTATTAGATGGTAAAATTGTTCAAACATCAGTGTGGGATGAACTGAAGACAATGGCGATTTCTCGCTTAATGCTTGATAATTTTAAAAACATTAAAGCATATTGGGTCATGTTAACTCTTCCAATTGCTCAATTAGCATTGGGTTTTGGAGCAAATGATATTGATGGTACAGTAAGTGAAGAAAAAATTATGCATGCGGCAGGAGCAAAATCGGCAAAATCACTTACAAAAGAGGTCATCATTAATACAATCAGAGAGACAGGCCGTATTCCTGTTGAGCGAGATTCTATGTATAACATAGTTAAAATATTGTAAATCGAAAGTTAGTATTGAGAGAACATAAAGCTATTTAAAAAGTGATAGATTCTCTGATTAGAAAAAAAGTAGGAGAGGTTAAAAACGACTCCTACTTTTTTTATATTTTATTAAAATCTAAATGAAGCTAGACAGCCTAGAAGGTATTACTCACCTATTGTGGAAAGTAATAAATGCCCACAAGATTCATTTGTTGCTACAGGAACATTATGTACGTCGCAAACGCGAAGGAGAGCATTAATATCTGGTTCATGGGGTTGAGCTGTTAATGGATCACGCAAGAAAATAACCATGTCGACTTCTTGACTAGCGATGCGTGAACCTATTTGAAGGTCACCACCAAGAGGGCCTGATAAATAGGTGGTAATCGGTAAGCCTATATTTTCTTTTATAAGACGTCCAGTGGTAGCAGTGGCTAGTAAAGTATGCTTCGACAATAATTCTTGATGTTGACGGGCAAAAGCGAGCATAGATTCTTTCTTGCGATCATGAGCAATTAATGCGATTGTTTTCATTTGAATAAGACACCTACCTTTTCATATATATGTTAATTATAACACAGCTAAATTTAAGGTTGAAATAAATATATGTAAGGAGTTATGTTATTGTGAAATATTATAAATATTTCTATAAAAAGGATACATAAATAAGATAATATGACATAGATTCCTATTTCTTGCAGGATGCGTATACGGATATGGCGAATATGAGCATATTAAGATAATTGAGGTTTTATTTTGTGAGGAGTGAATGAAAATGTGGCCATTTATGATTGGATTATTCTGTATTGTAAATTTTTTATACTTTTTTATGGAAATGCCTGTATTGGCATTCGGGTTTATCGGATGGTCAAATTTAATTATTGCTTGGGGTATCTTGTTAATGTTTATTTCAGCAATGATCCTTCTTGGAAAATTCAGGCAGTTTGTTGCAAAAACAGCTTGGGGAGAAATGCTGAAGAAAGTATTTCCCCAAATTTTTCAGGAACGTGTACATATTGTTGATATTGCTGATTATCAAAATAATGGCAAAAATTTTAAAAAATATAAAGCAATTGGGATTGTGGGAATTATATTTCTTGTGATTGGTATGTCCAACTTATTAGTATTTCCCATATTAACGAGTGCGCCAATTCTTTATAGTAACTCATATCGGAGTTTACTTGGAGAGGTTAAAGAAAGTTCATTTACAGTTGATGTTGAACCGATTAATTTATCTCAGATACGTATTGTCGATGAAGAAACGGCTCGTAAATTAGCAGATAAAAAAATTGGTGAGGTACCAGCTTTGGGCAGTGAGGTACAATTAGGAGAACTCTCACTGCAAAAAGTACAAAATAAATTATATTATGTAGCTCCTTTAGAGCATAGAGGTATTTTTCAATGGTTGACCAATTATAGCAAAGGGAGCAAAGGCTATGTTATGGTCTCTGCGACAAACCCGCAAGATGTAAGATTGATTCAAGATGTAAATGGTCAGGAAGTTCATTTAAAATACCAAATGAAAGGATTTTTATTTGATTATTTGCCAAGGTACTTATATTTTCATGGATTATTTAATATTGGAATTTCAGATTTTTCATTTGAAGTTGATGATGATCTAAATCCTTATTGGGTCGTTACGCTGTATAAAAATAAAATTGGTTATCATGGATCCGATGCAGTAGGAGCAGTGACTGTCAATGCTCAAACTGGTGAAATTATTCATTATACACTCGAAAATATACCCCGCTGGATAGATCGAATACAACCTGAAGATTTTATATATCGGCAGATTAGGGATTGGGGCGAATACATTAATGGCTTTTGGAATAGTATTTTTGCAAAAACTGGTACTCTGAAACCAACAGGTAACGAGCTACATTTGATTTATGGTAATGATGATAATGTATATTGGTATACTGGTATTACTTCCTCAGGTAAGGATGGAAGTTCTGTTGGGTTTATTATGGTAAATTCCCGTACAAAAGAGGCTAAATGGTACAAAGTATCAGGGGCTGATGAGGCTGGTGCCAAGAAATCGGCCGAAGGGCAAGTACAAGAGAAAGGGTATCGTTCTGGATATCCTATCCTATATAACATTGGTGGAGTTCCTACTTATATCTCCCCTATGAAAGATAAAGAAGGACTACTTAAAGCAGTGGCATTCATATCTGTAGAAAATTATAATTTAGTTGGCGTAGGACCTGATATTGAAAGTGGTCTACGAATCTATCAGCAAGTTCTTGCGAGTAAAGGCAATCAATTTATACCAAGTCAAGAACTTAAGCCCATCAGGCTGCAAGGTAAATTAAGTCGAGTTTCCCATGTCGTAAAAGGCGGAGAATCCTACTTTTATTTCATGGTAGAAGGCGATAATCGAATCTTTATTGGAAATGCCAATAATTCTCCCAAGGTACCTTTGGCTAAAGTTGGGGATATCGTAGTGATTACGGCCAATGATACAAAAGAAAATGTATTAAATATTAGTGACTTTAAAGGGGAAAACTACTAAAAAATAATCCTTCTGCTTGTGCAGAAGGATTATTTTTTATAGAATGAGAGACAAGAAAGGCTTATTTCTTTATTTTTTAATAAAAGCTTAGAGTCAATAGACTTATAGGAGGAATTTTCATGACTAAAATACATGATGATAGTTACTCAAATCAATACAACCAGAAAGTATTAATTGAAAAATTAAAAAAAAATACTGTTAAAGCAG
This sequence comes from Pelosinus sp. sgz500959, assembly GCF_042610375.1. Taxonomy (NCBI): domain Bacteria; kingdom Bacillati; phylum Bacillota; class Negativicutes; order Selenomonadales; family Sporomusaceae; genus Pelosinus; species Pelosinus sp. sgz500959. Next base: position 600,382 of record NZ_JBGJZL010000001.1, on the reverse strand, counting down.
GGCAAAAATTAGTCTATACCGTACTGTTATTATATTATACCTTGCAAAAGGATAACGTTCCTCTAAAAGTAAAGGCTACGATTATTGGGGCCTTAGGATATTTTATTGCCCCATTTGATGCTATTCCTGATTTTCTACCTATGATTGGATATACAGATGATTTTGGAGCATTAATGATGGCCTTGGCGGCAGTATCTATGTATATTGATAGTGAGGTTAAGAATAAAGCAAAAACTCAATTAGCATCTTGGTTTGGTGAGGCTAGTGAGAATGATATTGATGAGATTAACGGGAAATTATGATAGAAAATCGATATAAAGCGACATTTATTTTAGTACTGGTATCCGTGGGATTTTTCATCAGTTATCCTTTTCAGCATACTCTTATGGGAGGTTTTTTCGCCAGTGGCTTTAGGGCAGCAATGATCGGTGGACTTGCAGATTGGTTTGCTGTATCAGCCTTATTTCACCGTCCTCTAGGGATACCCTTTCGGACGGCGATTATTCCGCGAAATCGAGAGAAGATATTCTCAGCTTTGGTTTATATGGTTGAACATGAAATATTAATGAAAGAAAATATAAAGAAGCGATTAAATGAATATGATCTATCACTAATATTGCTTTATTTTGTGGATATACAGCGTAGTCGACAAGATCTGAAAAAGATGATCTATCGATTTTTACAAGACTTTCTTCTTCAGATTAAGAATGATGAGCTAGAAAAAATAATCGAGAACATTGTCGAAGAGCATGTCCAAAATATAAAAATTCTTCCTTGTGTTACTTATATGTCTCAATGGCTTTTTCGCCATGGATATGATGAAAAAATGTTAGATGTGATCATTCAGCAATGTATTATTGTTATTGAAAATAAAAATTTTGTTGGGTTATTAGAAGAAGTATTTATAGCTGTTCAAGAAAAATATGAACGTGGTATGAATAGACGAAAATTATTTAATCGATTAATGGACTTATCACCTAAGCAATTAGCGAGTGGGGTTCAACATGGTCTGATTAGTACATTATCAGAGATGAAAACAAGTGATCATCCGATACGACGCGAAGGAAAGAAACGACTAGAGCAATTCATACTGAAACTACAAAACGATGTAAGTTCTCAGCAAATCATTGAGTCGTATATCCAGAAAAATATTATATCTAAGTTTAAGTTGGGAAAACATCTTGCTCAAATCATAATGACTATTTATCGTAAGTCTACTGTAGATAATCGAATAGTAGTCAGAGGAATGGAATCTCTTGTGACTCAGTTTGATATTTTAGTAACTGATTTTACTGCAAATCAAGAAGAACGGAAAAAGGTGGACATTTATCTAAAATCAGTAGTGAACGAATGGGTCGACGATCATCATGATGAAATCGGGCGAATTGTAAAGGATAGTCTGAATGGATTTACCAATGAGAGATTAGTCAATTTTATTGAGGATAAATTAGGGAATGACTTACAAATGATTCGGATTAATGGTTCTGTAGTTGGAGGATTTGTAGGCATTATAATACATATATTAACATTTTGGCTATGAAAAATGTAGGTGAAAAATCGTGAATTCTAAAAATATAGCAAATAAAGTATTATTGGTAGTCTGTTTCTTATTTCTATTATCCATTGGACTTAAGTATTTTTATAAAGGTAAATTAATTGTAGAAATGTTTTATGCAGTTATGGAGGCGGCTTTGGTAGGAGGGGTGGCTGACTGGTTTGCGATAACAGCAATTTTTAAAAAACCTTTAGGATTTCCATGGCATACAGCATTGATTCCTCGTCATCGTGAACGGATGATAGGGGCTATCCGAAGTTTTATCGATCAAGATTTACTTAATGTAGAATCTATAAAAAAAAGAGTTGATCATACTTGTTTTGTTACCTTAGTAATTGGTTTTATCGAGAATAAAAGAAGTCAATTTTTATTAAGAAGTTGGTTAGAAAAGTCGTACCAAGAGGTGATTGCTAATCTAGATTTTCAAGAGATCGTGGGATATTTGGATATCTTTGTGCGAAAGGAAATTCGTAATATTAACACTATTTCTCAGCTGAAAAGTCTGGTCAGATGGTTATTAAATGAAAGAAAAGTTCAAGTTTTTACAACTTATATTGTGATTGAAGTAATCAATCAACTTGAAAAAATTGAGATAAAAGAAAAAATTTGCAAACATATTGAAGAATTAGCACAAGGAACAAATCGTTCATCTCTGGAAAGAGTTTTTATTTGGTTAGGAGAGCAGACTAATAGTGTAAATATTTCTGATGCAGTAGAGACTTTTTATGGAGAAATAGTGACAATGTTGCAGGAAATTAAAAATCCAGAGCATATATTGCATACGTGGATCGATGAGAAATTAACAAACTTAGTTGAGCAGCCTGAGATGAATATTGCTTGGTTTGAACAAATTGAGAGTTGGAAAGTAACCCTTGCGAATGATGTAAAGTTAAATGAAGTGGCAATGCAGATGGTGGATGATTTTAGTGCAACAAAAGATCCTAAATTATATACTCAATTGATTGATTGGGTTTGTAGCCAAATTCATGAGTATTGGGAGTTTTTCAAGGGAAATAATGAAATACAGGAATGGTTAGAAGTGCGTATCAAGCAGGCGACATATCAATTTATTGAAAAAGAGCATTATATAATTGGAGAAATGGTTCAAAGAGTTTTAAGTGAATTTACAGATGACAAATTAAATGATTTCGTGGAAGATAAAGCTGGTGATGATTTTCAGTGGATTCGTATTAATGGCTCTGTAGTGGGTGGTATAGTAGGTCTCGTAGTATTTTTATTCTTACATTATTTTTATAATGATTATATCGTTCCGATGATACAAGGATGGTGATAGAGGAGACTTATGGGGGAACGTTTTGTTGTTGCTTTACTAATTATTATGGTAGCAATATTAGAAATTGTAGATCAAGTCGCCAAAGGGATCAACTCTCTATACAGTAGAGAATGATCCCTTTTTTGCGCAATTAGAAAGCATAACACTTTCTAGGGTTACAAGTAAGGGCAACTAAGACTTTGGTCTGTGCTGAGTCTTGGCCGAAGTCAAGTTTTCTTTATGGTATTGAGATTTTAAAGTATAGGAGAAAAAAGTCGAAATAACTAAATAATGAGAAAAATAAAAGAAAATATTGCAAAAATAGTCATAAAAGAGTATAATTACCGATAAATGTGGGTAATATGGACGTCTATTGATAATGATTTTAATTATCAACATATGAAAGGATGTTTAGGATGCAAATGAAGAATTCATCTACCAGTTTAGGTTTAGCCATTTCTTTGGTGGGGAGTTTATTGACGATAGGTTTTAATAAAAAATATCATATTGCTTTTGGAGTGATGTTGACAGCATTAGCGGGGGTACATTCTTTGCAGCATCGAAATTCCTTAGTGAAATATTTACATGGGGAGGTGAGTGGAATGAAAGGGATATTTACTGGCTGTGCTAATTTTTTTAACCAGAAAACGGCAATTACCTTTTTATCTCAACATGTGCAAGTATTGCATTATGTACCAGGTAGAGTAAGGCTTTATTCACATCAATTGTTAAATAATTTAGAGAGTGTTCAACAGGTTAAAGAATATTTAGACTCCATAAGGGAAATTCATTCTTTTTCAATAAATCCAGCAACTGGTTCTGTATTAATTCAGTATTCACCAGAAGATGTAGCGAGTCAGCCACTATTGAAAGAAGTAGAAAATTTGGTAGCACGGCAGTACGGGAGGAGATAAATAATGAACTATTTAACAGGATTGGCTTTAGGCATTTCTGCTGGAAAACAATTTGGAAAATTATACCGTGGAAATGGATTTAGTTTAGTACATGCAATGCATGGTCGACGTCGGTATTATCATGAAAAGTTGCTTAACAATGCTGAATTTGCTGAAAGTGTAGAAGAGCAATTAACGGATATTCCTGTTTTACGCAGTTTTAAGGTCAATCAAACAACAGGTACTGTATTACTTGAATATACTTGTCAAGATGACCAGATTGATATCATGATGCAATATCTAGATGAGATTTCTCGGCGTCCTAATCCTACTGATATCTATGGAAAAGTAGGGAGTGATATTCGTCGTAGCTTTGGTAATTTGAATCAATCAATACGAGTGAATACAGGATTTACCTTTGATTTGCGTACTTTGGTATCCTTAGGTTTATTGGCTTGGGGTGCAAATAAAGTTTGGACATTGGGTGAACGTCCTTCAGGGCCTCAGATGTTATGGTGGGCCTATTCATTGTTGAAAGGACGCAATGCATGATGTATGAGCAGAGTGTGTTTAATGTCCCCGTTCATACGACTATATATCAAAAAACGATGTTGGAAATACATGTTCGAAAGTTAGCAGGGGTTGTTAGTGCATACATTAATGATAGTGGCTGTATGACAGTACGATCACGTGGAATCGTTTCTAGGAAAATAGTTGGAAGCCTAATTCAAGAGTTTACTGCGAGTGAGCAATTAGTATCTAAACAATTACCCAAGAAAAAGGCTGAAAAATCTGCTGTGAGTATTTATCGGCGTGATGCCATTACTGCTGGTTTGGGGTTGGTAGGGCTTCAATTATTACGAATGTATTCGCCGACAGCTTTTAAGAGTTTATATATTGCTAGAAGTGCTTTTACTTTGTTTGTAGCGCGTAATTTTATTCGTGATGGCATTGGTGGGGTAATTAAAGAACGTCAACTCAATGCTGATACACTGACGACGACTGCAGTTATCGCTTCTGTTATTGCCGGTAAGCCAGAATCAAGTCTCACTTTATTGATGTTGGCAAATGCAGCAGAGATGCTGACCACATATACGGCAGAAAAGGCGCGCAATCATATTTCCGATATGTTACGTCTTGATCAGCCTCATGCCTGGAAAATTGAAGAGGATGGACATGAACGGAAGGTTGCCGTTGAAAGTTTACAACCAGGTGACCGCATTTGTGTACATTTGGGAGAAAAGATTTGTGTCGATGGCAGGGTGAAAAGCGGTGCAGCAGCGATTGACCAATCTTCCATTACTGGTGAATATGTCCCAGTAGAAAAATCAAATGGTGATTATGTTTACGCTGGAACTGTTGTTAAAAATGGTTTTTTAGAGATTATTGTGGAAAAAGTAGGAGATGCTACGGCCTTAGCAAGGATTGTTCATATGGTGGAAGATGCTCAGTCACGGCGAGCGCCAGTACAGAATTTTGCGGATCAAATGGCTACTAAATTAGTTCCGATCTCTTTTATTGCTGCTGGTTTAGTCTATGGATTGACGAAAGATTGGCAAAGAGTACTTAATATATTGTTTATTGACTATTCTTGTGGTTTAAAATTATCTACAGCCACGGCCATTTCCGCAGCCATTGGTCGAGCGGCCAAGCGAGGCGTATTGATTAAGGGCGGTAATTATGTAGAGTCTTTAGGCAGTATTGATACTGTTGTTTTAGATAAAACAGGCACTATTACAGTGGGAACTCCTAAAGTGGTGCTGATTGAGCCTGCAAAGGGAATACTTGATAAAGAATTAGTATTGTTAGCGGCTGCAGCAGAATATCATTCGGCTCATCCTCTGGCTTCGGCCATTTTAGATTACGTAGCAGAACAAGGATGGGAAGTTCCAAATCATACGAGTTCAGAAACGATTATTGCAAAAGGAATTAAAGCTAACGTACCTGATAGTGAAGAGATTACTGGAGGAGAAATCTTAGTTGGTAGTATTCCCTTTATGCGCGAAAATCATGTAGAGTGTCAAATTTCTGTTGAGAGAGGGCAGACTTATGCCGACTGCGGTTATAATGTGGTATATGTAGCTCGTAATGGTATATTCTTAGGCATGCTGGTTATTAACGATCCTGTAAGACCCAATATGAAAAAGACCATAAACCGTCTACGACGTAATGGTATTGATGAAATTGTTATGATTACTGGCGATAGTAAGAATGTAGCGCAGCATGTAGCAGGTACACTGGATATTGACTCTTATCATGCTGAAGTGTTACCGGCAGATAAAGCCTTATTAGTTTCTAAATTGCAACGCAACTCTCATGTTATGATGATTGGGGATGGAATTAATGATGCTCCTGCCTTAGCCTTCGCAGATGTTGGTGTGGCTATGGGAGGACGACGTACAGATATTGCCGTGGAATCAGCAGCGATTACGATTAATTCAGAGGATCCTTTAATTCTGCCTGAAATGATTGATCTAGGGCAACGTACGATGAAGATTGTTCAGCAAAATTTTACGACAACGATTGCTATTAATACGGCAGCTATGTTACTAGGAGCTATCGGGCGTACCAGTCCCATGGTTTCGGCTCTTATTCACAATGCCGCCACGATTGGTGTGGTGCTAAATAGTGCAAGAATTTTACTGATGGAGAAGAAAAAATGACAAGCAGAGCTTATGAAATTGTACATGTAATTCCAGGTCGAGTGAGGATTGTGGTGGCTCCCCATTTGGCAGGAGTATTTGCTACTCATTTGACAAGATTAGAGGCATGTACTGATATTAGGAGGGTGACCTGGAATGGGATTACTCGATCTCTCCTGATTGAATATAGTGTTGATAAGATGGAACTGTCAAGTATACTAGCTGTATTAGACCAAATTTTTGCGGCCATGGGCTATACGGTTGGAGGACGAGACTGTCGGAATGACTTATTCTGGTCTTTACTGGCCGGAGGGACCATTGCTTTAGCATTTATTTTGAGGCGAGTTGCTCCTAATAATGGGGTTGTTACTCTCTTAGAAACAGCGGCTTTTGGTATTACTGGTTATTCTGTCATGACTCATTGTGGTGGACAGAATAGTCCATCTAGAAATCTTCATTTGGATAGTATTGCTGGTTTAGTGAGTGTATTAAATCGTGGCTCCAATAAAGCTTTTGCTGGATTGTTTATGACGTGGCTGTTTAATTTCATGGAGATTGTTGGAGTTCTTCCCTTACATAATAAGCAAGCGCAGGGAGTTCCCTCTCTTCGCTGCGGATTGACGGGTTGCTAATCATATGTTGCTCTTTTTATCAGGTAATACGATGTGGAAGGAGGTGAAAATAGATGTTTTCAAGAACTGATTTCTGGATTGGTTTAGCAGTTGGTGTAGTGGCAGGTGCATTTGGCTACAAAATGATGGAAGAACATTCTCAAAAATGTATGTCTGCTCTTCAGCCTCCAGCTCCTCAACGTACAGCTGATGTGCCTATGGATGAATTAATGAGACAAAAAGAACGCTTAGAAGATATGATCGCTGAGCGGCAGAGTGTTAGCGCATAAAATATGCTTAAAAAAGTCCAAGCAGTCATTGACTGCTTGGACTTTTTTTACGGAATCAGAAAGTATAACACTTTCTAGGGTTTCAAGTAAGAACGATTAAAGTTTCTGCCTGCATCTGCGGACTTGGCGCAAGCAAGAGTATAACATGGTGGCAGTTTACGATAACTTTATGCTATGACTCGATTTTGGAAAAATAATAAATTTTATTAACACATAAGATCAATCGAATCCATATACTATCATCGAGGTGAGTATATGGGGATTGGATTGGTTGGAGTGGGACGTATGGGCAGAGTATTAGCAACAGCATTGGCAGGAAATGTGGACCTATGTTTATTTGATCGAAATAGAGCGCAGATGAATGCAATAGCTGAAACGTTATCTGTTTCGACTGTCGATCATTTAGAAGAAATCGTGAAAATGGGGACTGTTATTTTAGCTGTACCTGACCATGAAGTTGTGAGTTGTATTAAAATGTTTAATCAAATACAAGAACCCATTACTGTCATTAATATAGCTACTAATGTAGCCCAACATATGTTAGAAAAAATGGCTGCGCCCCATGTGAAGTGTATATGCATTAAATTTATTGGGCATGCTGATGAAATGGCGCTTGGTGAAAAACCTGTCATTATCATCAATCAATTTCCAGCAGATCTGGTACCACAGATGATTGAGATCTTTCAGCTCATTGGACAGGTACTTGTAGGGAAGGCTGATATTGTGTATACCATTAATACGATTGCAGCAGAGAAGGCACTTGAAGCAGCTGTCAATATTGAAGAACTCTTAAAACAACAAAATATTACAAATGAAATTATGGTTAAAAGTGCAATTCGGCAAGTCGCGGCTGGTATACTCAAAGCATATGCTGATGAAAATCTGGGGCCTTTTGCGCGAGAAATCGTCCAATCCGTAAAAAGTAAGATCAATAAAAATTAAATATTATATGAACCAGGCAACTTTTAATTGTTCCATAGCAGCTTTCATTTCAGCCCCAGGTATTTTAGAAAAATATAATATGATTTGTGGTAGTTTTTCTGGGGCGACTTCCCAATAATAGTCTTCAACAGGTGCTACTCGACAACCGTGTTGCAGTGCTCTTTCAACTAATTCTCGTGCTTGTAAGTTTGACTTTACTGTAAGAATGGTATGAAGCCCAGATTCATTCTCATTAACTTCTACATTTTCACCTAGAATTGTTTTAATTGAATCAAAAAATAGCCGATTTTTTTCATAATATAATTTGCGAAGTTTACGAATTTGCCTCTCTAAATGACCATCCGCCATAAATTGAGCAAGGGCAAGCTGCTCAATTGTAGAAGCGGCTTGGTTATATAGAGATGATTTTTTTTGATAAATTTCCAAAAATTTTTCAGGTAAGACCATATAGCTAATACGTATTGAAGGTGGTATTATTTTGGAAAATGAACCCAAATAAACAACATTTCCCCTAGTGTCAAGACCTTTTAACGCTGGTATAGGGCGTCCATAGTAACGAAATTCACTGTCATAATCATCTTCAATAATTGTACCATTCTTTGCTTTAGCCCAATTTAAGAGTTGATTTCGCCTTCCGATTGGCATAATATAGCCTGTTGGAAATTGGTGAGATGGACTGACATAGACAAGAGTTTCACCGCTATCGACGAGTTCTTCCATATCAATTCCGTCTTTTTTCATTTTTATTGGTTTGATTTTAAAAGCATTATCAGCAAAAATACGCCTTCCGTTTTTAAAACCTGGTTCTTCAAAAGCGATACTATTATTTTCTAGTTTAAGTATACTGCATAGAATGCTCAAGAGGTTCTGTACACCAGCACCAATGATGATTTGGGATTTATGAGTGTAAACACCTCTTGATTTTTGAATATATTTTGCAATTTCGATGCGTAGCTCTTCCTCGCCTTTAATATTTCCATAACTTACAAGACGTTCTTTATGCAGAAATGCTTTACTTATATAACGTTTCCAGAGAGAAAAATCAAATCCATCAATATCCATTTCACCACTTGAAAAATCATAACGAACATTACTTTTTAATATTATTTTTTTTGTATCATTTTTTTTCTCAATAGGAAAAGACGTGGTTTTACAAATAAGACGATCTAATTTATTGACAGTATAGCGAGAACGATCATAATTTTCAATATATCCTTCACTCACAAGTTGTTGATAGGCTTTTTCCACAGTGATTTTACTGATTGAAAGACTTTTTGCAAGTCCCCGAATAGAGGGTAATTTTTCACCTTGATTTAACCGATTATCCTCAATTTCAGTCTTAAAATAGTTATAAAGTTGTATATAAAGAGGTGTAATTTTTTTTGATTCTAATGTAATTAAGTTCATAATGGATAAGATCCTCCAACTGTACCTATTAAAAATGTCAATTCTGTATATTTTAATGAGGTCTATTTTGATTTATAATACAATTATATTTTAAAGAAGTCCTTAATTACAGTTTTTTTTGGACTAAAAATAAAAACAATTTCAGGAGGAATCATCAATGCAACAAGGAACCTTTCGTGTAAAAGCCGGTTTGGCAGAAATGCTTAAAGGCGGCGTAATTATGGATGTTATTAACCCTGAGCAAGCAAAAATTGCTGAAGCAGCAGGAGCATGCGCTGTTATGGCTTTAGAACGTGTACCAGCAGATATTCGTGCCGCTGGTGGTGTTGCGAGAATGGCTGATCCTAGCATTGTTTTAAATATTATGGATGCGGTAACCATCCCAGTTATGGCTAAAGGTAGAATTGGTCATTTTGTAGAAGCACAAATTCTAGAGTCTCTGGGAGTTGACTATATCGATGAAAGTGAAGTATTGACTCCAGCAGATGATAAATTCCATATTGATAAACATGAGTTTAAAGTTCCTTTTGTCTGTGGCGCTAAAAATCTTGGTGAAGCATTACGTCGTATTGGCGAAGGCGCAGCTATGATTCGTACGAAAGGTGAGCCTGGTACAGGTAATGTCATTGAAGCTGTAAAACATATCCGAATGGTAATGAGTGAAATTCGTCAATTACAACATTTGCCAATCGAAGAAGTATCTGCTTTTGCAAAAAATATTGCAGCACCTTTAGAATTAGTGATGGAAGTTCGAAAATTAGGTCGTTTACCTGTTGTTAACTTTGCAGCAGGTGGTATTGCAACGCCAGCTGATGCGGCATTGATGATGCATCTAGGTTGTGATGGTGTTTTTGTTGGATCAGGTATCTTTAAATCTGGAGACCCTGTGAAAAGAGCTAAAGCGATTGTAGCAGCTACAACTTACTATAAAGATCCTAAAATATTAGCTGAAATTTCCCGTGATCTTGGTGAAGCCATGGTTGGTATTGAAATTTCCACATTGTCTGATCATGAACGCATGCAAGATCGTGGTTGGTAATAAAACAGAGAAGAGTCAGTGGAGGCAGATATGAAAATTGGGGTTTTAGCATTGCAGGGTGCCTTTCGTGAACACTGCTGGATGCTCGAAGGTTGTGGTGCTACAGCCGTAGAAATTAGAAAACCAGAAGAACTTGATGATGTAGTTGGTCTTGTTATTCCGGGCGGGGAAAGCACGACCATTGGTAAGCTAATGGTACAATGGGGACTCATGGAAAAGATTCAAGATCGAGTAAGGGAAGGTATGGCCATCTACGGTACTTGCGCGGGGATGATTATGCTCGCTAAGGAGATTATCGGAAGTGATCAACCACGTTTAGGATTGATGGATATAGCAGTCAAACGCAATGGTTTTGGGAGACAGCGAGAAAGTTTTGAAGCATCGATGTCAGTACCTGAGTTTGGTGAAGAACCGGTACAAGCAGTCTTTATCCGCGCGCCCTATATTGAAATTGCTGGTGAGAATGTAAAAATATTGGCGATGGTAAATGAAAAAATTGTGATTGCTCAACAAGATAAAATGTTAGTCACTGCTTTTCACCCCGAATTAACCAATGACAATCGTATTCACAATTATTTTATTTCCATGATTAAGGAATAGGATACTTGTCAGGTAGATTTAAAGCACCGTTCTATCATATCAATCTTTCATATGATAGAACGGTGCTATTTTTGCGTTATTATTTTGTCACGTGGACTGCAATTGCCGTTGCGATGGCAGCACCAATTCCTGAACCATCTTTTGTTAGAGTGGTTGTTACATTGATGACTTTTTGACCTAAGGCTTCGGCTAAGGTTTCCCGAAGAGCACTCGCATAGCCGGGCATTTTTTCGTAAAGTGAGCCATCAATCGCAATATTGTGTGAATTTTTTAGTTGTGGATCAATATGTTTAATGATGCCTAGATAAGTTGCTGCGACGAGGCGTGCTGAACGAGTACATACGAGAGCTGCAATTGTTTTAAGAGCTTGGCGATCTGAAAGCGTTGAATTTTTAATATCTAGATCTTCGATAAGCCAATTGTTAATAACGTCTAGGTTCTCACTTGTATCTTCTTGTAAGAGGGAAATGTGAGCACCACTTAGAAGATATGGTTTGGCTAGAATTTTTTTATTAGAACAAGCTGCTAGCAAGCCAGCATCAAATAAACTACAAGCAATAATACGAACTTGTTCACCAATATAGTGCCCAGAGACCATTTTCTCCAAACGTTGGGATCCTGGCTTTTCACTATGATCATCAAGTATTTTATCATAAATTGTAAAAGGTAATTGATCAAAATTACCAGATTCTAAATTGATGATCATTGATTGCTTTGTGAGGGGTTCACATGGCTCAATATAAGCTGTGTTGTGACCGGTACCACAAATAGAACCAATCGTTGTTGTCGGATCAGTGTAAGCAGATGTTAACAGTGTTCCGACAGTATCGTTAATAATCGCTTTAGGTAAAACATTAGTAAGCTGTTGCCTGGTCAAAGCTGCGGTAAGCAATGTAGTTACATCATGACCTACAACATTTTGAGTCTCAATTTCTTTAGTCCAATCAATAAGAGTACCAGTGTTAAGGCTTGTTTGATGGGTTGGAAAAGAAAAGGTATGTCCGAGAGGATAAGTTTGATCTTGTTTGACGATCATTCCAATTTGCATAGCAATAAAATCAAATAACTGATCTCCTGTGGAATGATTAGAAATATAATTGTAGTGATCATCAATCGCTCTAAGGGGACTACTGACACGGGCGTGTACTTTAAAAATTCCGTTACCAAATAACTCAGTTAAAAGGACCCGTACATTTGTACCACCAAAGTCTAGGGCTAAAAAAGTACCTCTTTCATCTCGCGATGGTTTGTTTAGATAAGATGGTAGCATTTTTAGCGGACTGTATTTCCCCAGGAGTCCGTCGATCATAGTTTGGCAGAAACAATCAGCAATGATATTGATTTGTCCGGATGAGATACTAAGTTCTATAGTGAGTGCTTGCAATTGGGTTAATAAATGACTCATCGTAGCAACCTCCTTGATCATTATGATTTAACACAAGGATAAGAATAACACTATCTATAATAGTAAGTCATAAAGTCAAATAGGTAAAGCCCTGAAAACCAATCGCTAGTCATATTATAGAAAAAAAGTCTATAATATGCAGGTGAAAAAAAAGATATATGGAATTATATAATGAACATGACACAGGAATTCATTTACAGACAAAAAAATATAAAATTTACTATGGCGGTGATTTTATGGATAAAATTCGAGTATTAGTTGTTGATGACTCTCCATTTAGTCAAAAAATAATTGAAAATGCATTGGCCAATTCAAATTATGAAATTTGTGGTTTTGCTGGTACTGGTAGCGAAGGTATCGAAAAATATCGCACTTGTAATCCTGATCTTGTAACTATGGATTTGACCTTACCTGATATGGATGGACTCGTATGCTCGAGAGAGATTTTAATCTTTGATCCCCATGCCAAGATTGTTGTTGTCAGTGCAATGAAAGATGAAGTCATTGTCAATAGTGGTACAGCCATTGGTATAAGAGGATTTCTACAAAAACCAATAAAAGCAGATCAGCTGATAACAAAGTTAGATACTGTTTGGAACGAAGAAAAGCAAGAGGAAGATCAACAGACAAAATTATTGAAGCCTTTTATTAAGTCTTTTGAAAAAAATCTTGCTGAAATGGTTGGAATTAGTAGTGAAATAAGCATTCTTCATAGTACTGGACTTAAATTTGTATGCCATGGTTTGGCTATTATTATTGGTATTACTGGAACTCGACAAGGGCGAATGGTCTTGGATGTATCGGGAGAGAGTGCTGAGATTTTTGCAAAAAAAATACTCGGCAGCAGTTCAGTATCTGAGGATGATACATTGAATAGTATCGCAGAGTTTGCTAATATTGTCGCTGGTCATAGTGTATCTCAGATTAATAATTCATTCAAGGGCAGTCAGTTTGAGATTCGAATTACACCACCAAGTGTTTTTATTGGTCAATCGCTTGGTATTATTAATCCGAAAATGGCTTCAAGTACTGTAAAAGCCCAGACTGAAATTGGTGAAATCTATATGAATGTTGGGTTCGTGGGGGGAGAATAATTTTGGATGCAAAAATGATCAATCCATTTATTGAAGCAATTCTGTATATCATGCCTCAATTGGGATTTCAAAACATTACCAAAGGTAAACTTTTGGTAAAAGATCAATTTATGGAGAGTAAGGGTGTTACCGTTCTTGTAGGATTGACAGATGCCATGAGGGGTAATGTCGCTTATAATATGACAGAAGACACAGCAAAGAAAATTGCTTCGACCATGATGATGGGAATGCCTGTTGCTGAAATGGATGAGATGGCACAAAGTGCTATTTCTGAATTGACCAATATGGTAACTGGGAATGCTGCAACCAACTTTGAAAAATATGGAATAAAAGTTGATATTTCACCACCAACTTTAGTCGTTGGATCGGACTTCAAGGCAAAAGTAAGTAGTAATAAATTTATTGTTGTGGAAATGATTGTTGATTCCTTACTCATAGAATTAAATATCGGTCTATTGTAGACAAAAAAGTAACCTTACACATTGTTGCAAGGTTACTTTTAATTTATAGATCGATTATAATTTGCGGCGATTTTTTTGTTTATACATATTAATATCAGCTTCTACAAATAAATTTTTCGTATCAGCAAGTTGTTCATCACTAACAGCAAAACCAATAGAAATACCTAAAATTAGAGATGGATTTTCTTTATTATAAGCCATTTCTGCTTTTCGGATGCGTTGGTATGCTTTTTCAGCTTCATGTACAGGAGTATTTGGTAATAAAATTGCAAATTCATCACCGCCAATACGAGCGATGATATCGTGCTTACGAAAAGCTCCTGACAATGTAGTTGCTGCTGCTTTTAAGAGTTGATCGCCGAATTGATGTCCTAAGGTATCATTGATCGTTTTTAAACCATCAAGATCACAAATCAATAAAGTAATTGGTAGATGTTCAGTACCATTTAAGTGTTGCATTTGCTGTTCAAAATATGCGCGATTATAGAGTCCGGTCAGGTGATCATGGAGACTTACATAATGCAGTTCTTTCAGTAATTGACTACGTTGGGTGGTATCGCGAACAACTGCGAGAACTTGATTTTCATTGACCTTAACGAGTCGAGCCTCCCAATAGCGATCGTGATCATCCACAGGAAGATTGTATTCCATGATTTGCAGTTCGTTTGTTTCTAGGACTTTAGCAATCATTTGTTTTGTATCTTCTGCTAAGGCTAAAGGTAAAAGATCATAAACTGATTTTCCAATGAGAGGGTTAATTGAATTTGCTAGAACGTTATTATTATTCGTAGCATTATAATCTATAAATAAACCATTTTTGTCAAAATGAAAGATGAGGTCTGGCATCGCAGCTAATAAAGCCAGTACATATTCATTTTGATCCTTAATAATTTTTTGTTGTTCCAATGATTCTGTTAATTTATGGCGTAGTTTTTCGTCAATTGCTAACAATTCATTGTTAGTTTGAATGAGCTGGATATTATTTTTGTGCAGTAGATTTTCAGAATGGTGAATTGCAGAAGTATGATGCCTAAAAAATAAAGAAACTAGAATTGCTGTAATCGATAAATAAATCAAACTCGTGATGGTTCCTATATGACGGATTGTCTCAGCATCGAGAGAAAGGTGAGTCGACATAAAATTCCATACTATATTTAAAAAGATGCTAACAATAAAATAGATGCTAATATTTTTTTGTGCATTTAACACTAGATTTTTGAAAGGGGGAGTTTTCGGCTGTTTAAGCATAGAGCTTCTCCTTGCTACTTAATTACAAGATATATATGTTTATCCATAATATATAAGTTGCATTAAAGAAAGTGACATCTATATTATTAAGCTACATAGGTAGGATATAAGACATCCTCAATGACTAACCTTAAGAATCTTTATTGCAGTTTATATAGTATTCGAAAAAAGAAATGAAAAAACCTTTTTTTTGTAATAAAATGTCGATAAATGTAATGAAAAAATGTAAAAAAATTTTCAAACTTTGATATAAATCACAGATAAGAATATTGTTTTAGGGTATTATAAAGATAATATTTGAGGGAGGTGCCGAGATGTTACCTAAAGGTGCTAATTTACAAAAAATTCGTGATGGAAATCGTACATATGCTATTACACCACATTTACCTGGTGGTTTTATAAAGCCTGATTTAATGAGAAAGTATGCCGATGTGGCAGAAAAATATCATGGTGTCATGAAATTGACATCAGCACAACGAGTGATGATCACTGGTCTTAAAGCTGAAAACATTGAAGAAATATGGGAAGAATTGGGCATGGAGCCTGCTATGGGATTTGCTAATTGCGTACGTAGTATAAAAATGTGTCCAGGTAATGTATTTTGCAAAAGAGGCAAACAAGATAGCATTAAGCTTGGGATGGAACTAGATAAATTATATCACAAAAAAGAAATGCCTTCTCGTATGAAATTCGGAGTTGCAGGTTGTCAAAACTCTTGTGCAGAAGTTCATGTTAAGGATATCGGTGTGATTGGAACAGATTTAGGCTGGGATCTTTATGTAGGTGGTAGTGCTGGTGCACACCCAAGGCTTGCAGATCTTTTGATCGAGGGTTTGGATTATGATGAGGTTTTGCATATTGTTGATGTAATTGTCAAATACTATCAGAAGAATGCTGATATTGAACGGATGGGACAATTTATTGATCGGGTTGGTCTTAAAAAGTTTAAAGCTGATGTATTAGCTGCTTTTTATCAAGGTGTGAGCCAGACAACTCAGCCATTAGTACCTCAATCTCCAGAAAATCGAGATATTGTACCTGTTCCAGGTGGATTGACAGAAGGCACTTTAGTCTTTGGTGATAAGATTACAGCTGACAGTATTATCAGTGATATTGTGCGTATATATCCTCAAACCGTTCCTGTATTTCGCTCTTTTGGTATGGGGTGTCTCGGTTGCCCATCAGCGACAGGTGAAGCTGTTCGTAAGGCTGCTGATATTCATGGACTTAATTTAAATGAAATCATAGCGAGTTTAAATAAAGTCATTTAATATAAGATAAAAAAACGATGATCGTAGGAGGAATTTAATATGAGTGCATTTTTAGGACATATTCATCACTGGCTTTATCATAAAATAAGTCGGGTGGTTGAACGAGAACAGTTGATTTATGCAAAAGCTGAAGAAATGTGTGGATCGACAGCTGAAGAATTACAAGAACAGGTTTGGCAAATCTATGGAGCACCTCAGCCTGATGCAAAATTAGAAGAAATCATTGATCATAGTAATATTCATGGTTGGCTACAACGTCAGGTTACCATTGCTGAAACGCGCGAAGCTGCTTTTATCAAGGAACTTGTTGATACGTGTGGTAGTGCTGCCGAGGGGATCGCTAGAGATGCTTATGCTGAGCACGGTAAGATATGCGGTCAACATGCTAAAAACCAAGGAAAATATGAGGCTGAACTTCCAAGTGGAATCTATCAGGCCTTAAATGATTATTTACTAAATGGTATGCCTTGTGATGAAGGCGATGCTGTTATTGAAAATGCAGCTGACAAAATAGTTTGGGAAGGTAATGTTTGTCTGCAAGAACGAAATTGGGTAAAGGCTGGAGTCGATAAAAATTTCATGAAAGAACTTTATCAACAATGGTTTACTGGTTTTGTTACTGCATTAAATCCGAATTTTATCTATCAACAAACTGCTGATACTTTAAAAGGTGATCGAGTAAACAGACACGAGATTGTAAAACGCTAACATATAATTAACCAAGCATTTATAAAAGGTGCTTGGTTTTTTTCATTGGATATCTGAGAAATATAAGATTTTCTTGATTTTAAGCAAGAGAATGAAAGGAGAGCATAAGCTAAATTGTCATTGATTTTTTTTACCTCTCTTAGGATAATAATTGACATTTTAGAGGTGTGACCCTATAGTAATAGAGAGTATTTATATAGTTAATTTAGGATTGTAGGGGGTCTTTTACGATATAATGGAAGAATTAGAGTTAGAGACGAAACGACGAAGGACATTTGCGATTATTTCCCATCCAGATGCGGGGAAAACAACGTTGACGGAAAAATTATTATTGTATGGTGGAGCCATTCGATTAGCTGGTTCTGTAAAGTCTCGAAAAGCTCAGAAACATGCTGTTTCTGACTGGATGGAGATTGAAAAACAAAGGGGTATTTCTGTAACATCCAGTGTATTACAATTTGATTATGATGGCCATCGAGTTAATATTTTGGATACGCCTGGCCATCAGGATTTTAGTGAAGATACTTATCGTACGTTGATGGCAGCGGATAGCGCTGTCATGCTCATCGACGTAGCGAAAGGCGTGGAAGAGCAGACTAAAAAGCTATTCCATGTGTGCCGGCAACGTAAAATACCTGTATTTACTTTTGTGAATAAATTAGATCGTTTTGGTAAAAATCCTTTTGAATTAATGGAAGAAATTGAACAGGTTCTTGGTATAAGGGCATATCCTATGAATTGGCCGGTAGGAATACATGGTAATTATGTTGGGGTATATAATCGTCAAGAAGCTCAAGTAGAATTGTTTGAGCGCGATGGATCACATGGTCAGTCTGTATTGCCTTCAACGATGGGGAATGTAAGTGATCCAGCTTTCCGTGAGACCTTAGGCTCTGATATTCATGAAGCTTTATGTGAGGATATTGAGCTTTTGGATATGGCTGGTGATGCTTTTGATTTAGAACAGGTTAAGAGCGGAGAATTGACACCGATGTTTTTTGGTAGTGCAATGACCAATTTTGGTGTGCGTCCATTTCTAGAAGAATTTTTAAAGTTGGCACCACCGCCAGCACCACGTTTATCCAATGAAGGGGAAATTAATCCGACCCAAGAAGAGTTCTCGGCATTTGTGTTTAAAATACAGGCTAATATGAACCCAGCTCATCGCGATCGTTTAGCTTTTATCCGCATTTGCTCAGGTAAATTTACTCGTGGAATGTCTGTATATCATGTGCAATCAGGTAAAAATATTAAACTGGCTCAACCACAGCAGTTTTTGGCTCAAGAGCGGACAATCATTGATGAAGCCTATCCAGGGGATATCATTGGTCTATTTGATGCTGGAGTTTTTGGTATTGGTGATACCTTGTGCCAGGAAAATATGAAATTCAGTTTCCAAGATTTTCCTGCGTTTCCTCCAGAACAATTTGCGCGAGTGCAACCTAAGGATACAATGAAACGCAAACAGTTCGTCAAAGGCATGACTCAGCTGACACAAGAAGGAGCTGTACAGGTCTTCCGTCAACGGGACAGTGCAGTAGAAGCCTTTATTATTGGAGTAGTCGGAGCGTTACAATTTGAAGTATTAGAATATCGCTTAAAAAATGAATATGGCGTTGATCTTATTATGGATCGCTTATCATTTAGTGTAGCGCGTTGGTTAGTTGGTGAAGAAAGTGCAATTAAGTCAATGAAGGGTATTGATAGTGGCATGATTATTCATGATATAAAAGATCGACCAGTTCTCCTATTAAGCAATGAATGGGCCATCCGATGGGTGAGTGAACGTAACCCTGATGTTGAGTTTTTAGAGATTCCTGAGAATTCTCAAGGCATATAAGGATACAATCAACAAATAAGCCTCCAAGTCAGCAAGATGATATGTGTTCAACGCACATGCTGACTTGGAGGCTTATTTTTTACATGTCTGCAAGTCTTTTGCAAATCAGTAAAATTTCATCTAAGTTATCGAGAAAAATATCCACAAGCTTGGGGTCAAAGTGAGCACCGCGTTGTTCCCGAATATAACAAAGTATATCATCAAGTGGCCAAGTACTTTTATAGACTCGTGTACTATTGAGTGCATCAAAAACATCAGCTAATGCAACAATTCGTCCATAAATATGAATTTCTTCGCCAACAAGACCGTGAGGATAGCCCGTTCCATCATAACGTTCATGATGCTGTAGAGCGATCAATGCTCCGAGTTTTAGGATTGAACGCTTAGAATTTTTGAGCATTTCATAGCCAATCGGTGAATGAGTTTTCATGATCGTAAACTCTTCTGCTGTTAATTTTCCAGGTTTGTTTAAAATGGCATCTGGAATTGCTAATTTTCCTACATCGTGAATGGGAGCAGCCAAACGCAAACTTTCCGCTTCCTCCGGTGACAGACCATACTTTAGAGCTAATAATTTAGCCATTTCAGCGACACGCTTAACATGATTACCCGTTTCTTGAGAACGTGCTTCTGCAACTTCACCTAAGGTGAAAAGGATTTCTTTTTGCGTATCTTCAACTTCTTGACTTAAATAGATATTATCGAAGGCGACGGAAACATTGGTACAAAAAATCTCAATCAAATCTCGATCCCAAATACTGAGTGCAGGAATTCCATCGATATAAAGTACGTTTTCCGAGCCCTGTTTACTGCAAAAATAAATAACAAAACGGTCATGAAAGTAAAGGTTTTGTTTCTCTTTGAAGGCATTCATAATATCATTACGTGGACCGATAAAACTTTCTGGAGTCATTGTTTTTCCAATCAGTGATTTATAGGAACC
Source organism: Pelosinus sp. sgz500959 (assembly GCF_042610375.1). Classification (NCBI taxonomy): domain Bacteria; kingdom Bacillati; phylum Bacillota; class Negativicutes; order Selenomonadales; family Sporomusaceae; genus Pelosinus; species Pelosinus sp. sgz500959. Next base: position 580,160 of record NZ_JBGJZL010000001.1, on the reverse strand, counting down.
AGTCGCAGCAAGTATCAGAAGATCATTGAGATTTTTTTTGGTCACAGCGATGCCGGATACATGATAAGATAAAGCAGTGGGGTTCATATTTAAAAGAGATATAATTTGAGATAAGACGCCAGAAGTAAAATTACCGATGGACTGGGCTTCAAACATGGTAGCAGATGACTCGATGATTTTCTTCAGGCTGCGGCGATTGGCTTCAATCGTACTCATATCACGAAATGAGCGAAGAGTTGTCACTAACGTAGTATGAAGTTTTTGAGCTGTGAGTTCGGTTTTTTCTTTGTAATCATTAATATCATATTCTACAACAACCTTATGCTCTGGTGCTTGGCCAGGTTGTCCAGTGCGGAGGATGATTCTTACTAGATGATTATTGAGCTCAGTACGGATATAGCGTGCAAGTTGAAGTCCTGAATCCTCTTTTTCCATCACTACATCTAATAAAACAACAGCTATATCTATATTTTCTGATAGAAGTCTCTTTCCTTCTGCAGCTGAGTAAGCACTCAGAAAATGAATAGCCTTACCGTCAAAGGTAAATCGTCGAAGAGCCATCTTGGTTACAGTGTGAACTTCTTCCTCATCATCGACGATTAATATTTTCCATCTTGGTTCGTTACTAGGAGATCGGAGGCTTTCGGTAAAGAGTGTAGCTTCCTCATCTTCTTGAAATAATAGTTCTTTATCATTCATTGCCATAACCTATCTCCTTTTCCGACAGAAACTCAATTCTAAATTTCCTGTAAGTACCGATTTTTCTCATATATTCAATGTTTTATTTTTGGTATCGATCACATAATAAAACCATACAAAATAAATAGAAGTACATTTAAAATTCGATAAAATATCAACTTCCCCTGCAAAAAAAAGGATTATTTGCAAAAAAAACTATCATAAGACAATTGATAAAATATGCCATATACGATACCCTAAAAGGGAAGATCCTATCTTAATGAGGTTGGAAGAGGGGGATTATATTGTCAAAGCATACAGAGCTTGAATTAAAACTGATATGTACTGATCGCCGTATGTGGGGGCGGATTATGACAAGCCAGTCATTAAGGGAAATCGCAGTACCTGACTCAAAGGTTTGTCAAACATTAGAAGCTTATTACTTTGATACAGAGATCGGTAGTTTACAAAAAGAAAAATTGGCATATCGCATTCGACGTGAAGGTGAACAGTGGATCGCGACTGTAAAAGGTGGTGGAGCATCTCATGGTGGCCTGCATGACCGTCAGGAATGGAATGTTGTTGTCAGTAATGCTGAGCCGGATATTACTGTATTCTCAAACACTGATATTGGAGAAAAATTGATTGAAGTGATTGGTGATCAAATACTGAATCCTATCTTGATTACTCGATTTGAGCGTACAAGCTTAGATGTAATCATGGCTGATGGCAGTCAGATTGAAGTGGCGGCTGATGAGGGCGTTATTATTGCTGGTTCGCAGACTGCTCCCATTTTGGAAGTGGAATTAGAACTAAAGGCTGGGCAGGCAGCTGCAGTGGTTAGATTAGGAGCAATGCTGGCGAAAGAATATCCTTTACTACCGGAATCAAAGAGTAAATTTTATCGTGGTTTGAAGTTGGCAGGGCTCGTAACTGATGAGCCACTTGAAACGAATCAATTGATTCAACTCGATAAACATATGGCAGCAAGTGAAGGACTACGTACAGGTCTCGTCCAATTGATCCTTCAAGTTTTAGTTGCCCAGCAACTTTTTTTTGAAAATCAAACACAGACGGAAGCTTTGCACGAATTGCGTATTGCCTTACGTCGCTTACGTTCCTTATTGGATTTTTCGAGTCGTTTATTTACGGATGAACAATATCAATGGTATCAAGCTGAGTTAAGGACTTTGGGACAATGTATGGGCGTATTACGTGATATTGATGTTGCTTATGAAAATTGGAGACAGTACAGCCAAGTCATCATTAGAGAGGATAAAACTGCTCTAGGTGAAGTATTAGCAAAGTATCGATTAAAAGAAACTGAGAAATTATACAAAAGTCTTTATCATGGTTTATCATCACCTTTGTTATTGGATTTATGGGCCACTCTTATTGAACCGCAGGCTCCGAAGTTTTTAGAAGATCATCTGAGTATTCAAGAATATGTAGTTCAGTACTTTGCTGCCTGGATTAAGAACGTCAGTAAGCAAAGTAAAAATATTGATTGGACTCAAACTGACACTGTACATAAAATCCGTTTACAAATAAAAAAAATAAAGTACGTATTACAAGTCTTTCAGCCCCTACTCCGTGAGATACCTCAGTTTAGTGTGCGTTTAGACGTCTTACAAGATAAACTCGGTTTATTGACTGATTATGCGAGTATAGATAATTTGTTTCGAACGTTACTAACAGGAAAGGCGACTAAAGCATTACATCTAGAAATTGGAATGATCATTGGCTGGAATGAGTATGAAAAAATGTTTATCCAAAATAAAATGGATAAATATTGGAAAAAATTTCACAATGTAGCTAAAAAATGGGAATGGAATAAATGATAGATAAAACCGTTGTGCTAGCGCAACGGTTTTATCTATTTTAGAATACATGTAAAAAATTGTACGTAACTGATATGAAATTAGGAATTTTTATAATGAGGAGTGAATAGGATAGAAAATGGGTTTCTTAGAGCATTACATTATAGTGATATGAAAATGGGGGATTGGTATTGTGGGTAAAAAAGAATGTGTGGCAATGATTTTAGCTGGTGGACAGGGGAGTCGTTTGGGGAGCTTAACAAAGAACATCGCAAAACCAGCAGTACCTTTTGGTGGTAAATATCGCATTATTGATTTCTCACTCAGTAATTGCCACAATTCAGGGATGGATACAGTGGGTGTACTGACTCAATATCAACCCTTGGCACTACATAATTACATTGGAATTGGAAGTTCATGGGATTTGGATCGTAGAGATGGTGGGGTCTTTATATTACCACCCTATGCACAGGAAAAAGGTGCTGAATGGTATAAGGGAACAGCAGATGCCATTTATCAAAATTTAAATTTTATTGAGATGATGAATCCTAATTATGTGCTCATATTATCGGGTGACCATATTTACAATATGGATTATTCTCTCATGCTAGAATATCATAAGGCTAAAAAAGCTGAAGTGACAATTTCAGTAGTTGAAGTTCCATGGCATGAGACCTCAAGATTTGGCATTATGAGCGTCGCTCAAACAGGGCGAATTACGGAATTTGCTGAAAAACCTACAGAACCAAAAAGCAATTTAGCATCGATGGGGATCTATATTTTTAATTGGCGGCTCCTTAGAAAAGCTTTAGAAGATGATAGTAAAAATCTTATTTCGAGTCATGACTTTGGTAAGGATATTATTCCGAAACTGTTGGCTGCAGATCATCGCTTAGCCGCATATTATTTTGATGGATATTGGAAAGACGTAGGGACGATCGAAAGTTTCTGGGAAGCTAATATGGATTTATTGAATGAAGAACCTGAGCTTGATCTATATAATCCAAATTGGCGAGTTTATTCTGTCAATGCAGCACGGCCCCCACATTATGTCGGGAGTTCAGCAAAAATAACACGGTCTCTGGTTAGTGAAGGTTGTTCTATTTTGGGAGAAGTCGAACATTCAGTGGTCTTTCCAGGGGTACATATTGGAGAAGGTGCCCAAATAAAAGATTCAATTATCATGCCTTATGTCAATATTGGTGCTCACTCTAAAGTACAGCGGACAATTATTGGCCGTAAAAGTATCCTTGGAGCAGGCGCAATTCTTGGTAATCTTACGTATAAAGGCATAACGGTAATAGAAGAAAATATAGTGATTCCTAGTGATAGTGATGTCTTGGCACAGAGTATCATAGGAATACAAAAGCAGGTGGGATGACATGCAAAATGTAATGGGAATTATTAATCTTAATGAAGATCAAGAGTTTTTAGCTGAATTAACAAAAGGACGACCACTAGCTGCTGTACCTTTTGGTGGCCGATATCGGATGATTGATTTTATTTTATCGAACATGGTTAACTCGGGTATTCAAAATGTTGGGATTTTGGTACAAGAAAAATATCGGGCACTTATGGATCATTTAAGATCTGGTAAAGAATGGGATTTGGCGCGCAAACGTGATGGTTTATTTATTTTACCACCTGGTCAACCTCAGTACTTAGCCGGTTTTTATCGAGGAAATATTGATAATTTCTACAATAATCTCGATTATATTGAAAGCAGTCGGCAAAAATACGTATTGATTGCAGGGAGCCATATTATCTGCAATTTGAATTATCGTAAACTTTTTAAATTTCATCAAGAAATGTGTGCCGATATTACAGTGATGTACAAAGAATATCATGGGACTGAAGACTTTATGAAACATGCAATCTTAGAGTGTCAAAATGATGGGCGTCTTGATAATCTAGTGATCAATCCATCTGAAACTTTATCACGTAAGGTTTCGATGGAAATGTATCTCATTGAAAAAGGTTTGTTGGTACGGTTAATTAAAGAATGCCAAGCACGGGGGGGCTTGGATTTTGTCAAAGATATCCTGATTCGCAATATTGATAAGTTAAGAATGTATGGTTATTCCTATAAAGGATATGTTGCTCGCGTTGATTGTGTGAAAAGCTATTACCGTCATAATATGGAATTGCTAAAACCAGAAAAATGGGAAGAATTATTCTTAAAATCAGGGCTAGTCTATACAAAAGTAAAGGATGAAGCTCCAGTAAAATATAAGGAAAATGCCAAAGTTTCAAATACAATCCTTGGTAATGGTTCGATCATTGCAGGGTGTGTGGAAAATAGTATTCTATTTCGTGGCGTGACGGTACATAAAGGTGCATATATAAAGGATAGCATCATTATGCAAAAATGTGAGATTGGTGAAAATGCGATCCTTGAAAATATCATCTGCGATAAAAATGTAAGCATTACCCAAGGGAAATGGCTAAAAGGGGAAACAAATTATCCACTTGTCATTGAGAAAGGTACTGTCATTTAAGAGTGCTGTTAGGAATCGTCACGGCACTATCCACATTTATATGGGGAGGTTTATATTGTTGATTGATAAAGACAGTTTTAAAGAAGCTTATCTGCATAAAGTACAGAAAATGTATGATAAAGGTCCTGCAGAGACAAATCGAAATGAACGATATGCAGCTCTAGGCAGTTTAATTCGTGATTATATCAATCCCAATTGGACAAAAAGCAATGAACAGTATAGTGATAAAAGGGAAAAACAGCTTTACTATTTTTCTATAGAGTTTTTACTAGGAAAACTTTTGGAAATGAATTTGTTAAATATGGGGATGACAGAAGTCTGTACACAAGCCTTGGCTGAATTGGGTATTGATATTAAAGATATAATTCAAGAAGAACCTGATGCCGGTCTTGGTAATGGAGGGCTGGGGCGATTAGCAGCTTGTTTTTTAGACTCTATGGCCTCACTTAATTTACCGGGACATGGTTGTGGTATACGTTATAAATATGGATTATTTGAGCAAAAGATCGTCAATCATAACCAGGTCGAAGTACCAGACAATTGGTTAAAAGATGGATATATATGGGAATATCGCAAAAATGATAAAGCGGTTGAGGTAAAGTTTGGTGGAAACATAAGAAAAAACGTAGAAGATTCAAAGGGCGTTCAGTACATCCATGAGGATTATGAAATCGTATTGGCAATACCTTATGATATTCCCATAGTTGGATACCAAAATAATACAGTCAATACATTAAGGTTATGGAGTGCTGAACTCGCCGAAAGTGATTTAAATTTTGCGTCTTTGAATCGCAGTGATTATTTAAAGGCTGTGGAATATAAACATTCAGTCGAGAGAATTTCTAAGATTCTTTATCCCGATGATAGTTTTATTGAAGGGCGTTTATTAAGATTAAAACAAGAATATTTTTTTGTGTCAGCAGGATTACAAAGCATCATACGGGGGTTTAAAAATAAAAATAAAAATTATAACATGAAAGAATTCCCTGATAAAATTGCCGTGCACATTAATGATACCCATCCAGCTTTAGCTATTCCTGAATTGATGCGATTACTATTAGATGTAGAGGAATTGAACTGGGATGATGCATGGCAGATTACTACGAGAACAATATCTTATACCAATCATACGATAATGCCCGAAGCTCTTGAAATGTGGCCTGTGGAAATGGTGAAAAAATTATTACCACGCATCTATATGATTATTGACGAAATCAATGAGCGATTTTGCCGAGAATTGTGGGCAAAATACCCAGGGGAATGGGACCATATTGGGCGTATGGCAGTGATTGCTGATGGCGTAGTTCATATGGCTCGTTTAGCAGTCGTTGGAAGCCATAGTGTAAACGGTGTTGCAGCACTGCATAGTGATATTTTACGAAATCATATTATGTATGACTTTGATCAATATTATCCTTATAAATTTAATAATAAGACGAATGGTATTACTCATCGACGATGGCTATTGAAAGCCAATCCTCGATTAGCTGCATTGATTACAAAGACGATTGGCGACCAGTGGATTAAATATCCCATTGAACTTTTGGGATTATGCCAAGTTGAGACCAATACAGTTTTCAAAGGGCAACTTGCTGAAATTAAATTGCAGAATAAACAACGATTAGCCAATTACATTCATGAAAAAAATAGAATAGCAATTAATGTACATTCTATTTTTGATGTACAGATTAAGCGAATTCATGCTTACAAACGTCAAATTTTAAATGTATTACACATTATGCATTTATATAATCTACTGAAAGAAAATCCTAGCTTTGATATCATACCGCGGACATTCATTTTTGCTGGTAAAGCGGCACCTAGTTATCATATTGCGAAACAAACAGTTAAATTAATTAATTTATTGGCGACAGTGATTAACAATGACAAAACCATTCATGATAAATTAAAAGTTGTTTTTTTAGAAAACTATAGTGTATCTTTAGGAGAAATACTTTTTCCAGCAGCTGATGTCAGTGAGCAAATTTCTACAGCAGGTAAGGAAGCCTCGGGTACAGGTAATATGAAGTTTATGATGAATGGTGCTGTTACGATTGGGACACTTGATGGTGCCAACATTGAAATCAGAGATGCCGTTAATGAGGATAATATCATTATTTTTGGTCTTACAGCTGAAGAGGTTTTTAATTATTATAATTATGGTGGCTACAATGCCTGGGATGTCTATAATCAAGACATACGCATAAAGAAGATCTTGGAACAATTAGTGAATGGCTTTCTACCAAGTGCGAAAGAAGAATTTAGACCTCTTTACAATTATTTATTACAAAATAATGATGAGTTCTTTGTTCTTAAAGATTTTTCCTTGTATTGTCAGGCTCAATTATTACTTGAAGGTAAATTTAGAGATCGACAACAATGGTTGTCCATGTGTGTCAGAAACATTGCTTATTCAGGTTATTTTTCCAGTGATCGAGCCATCGCAGAGTATGCAGTTGGTATATGGGGAATCAGATCAACCCCTATAATCGGATAGATATTTTATGGGGATATACGATTTTGTATATCCCCAATTGTCATTAAATAAATAAATTGCAAAATAAGAAAATTTTTCGACAGAAATTTACAAAGATATAATAAAAAATAGAGGAGTTTAGGAACAAAACGGGAAATAATAACAAATAAAATGTGTAATAAAATTACGAATGTTTCGAATAAATTATTAAATAGGAGGGCTGACACATGTTAATAAACAAGGAAGAATTGAAAAAAATGTTTGTGAATAACGTACAGACAATGTTTGGTAAAGGACTTGAGGAAGCATCGACTAATAATAAATATATGGCGTTAAGTCGTGTTATTCGTGACATTATTAGTAAAAATTGGTTAGAAAGTAATAAACGTTACACTAAAACAGGAGAAAAACAGGTTTATTATTTTTCCATGGAATTTTTACTTGGGCGATTACTGGACATGTATTTGGTGAATGGTGGGATAAAAGATACCTGTCAAGTTGCCCTAGCTGAGCTAGGGATTGATTTGGATGAATTAGAAAAACAAGAATCTGATCCAGGACTGGGGAATGGTGGTCTAGGCAGACTTGCAGCCTGTTTTATGGAATCTATGGCAGCAGTTGAATTACCTGGTCATGGATGTGGAATTCGTTATAAATACGGTTTATTTGAACAAAAAATTGTAGATAATTATCAGGTAGAATTACCCGATAATTGGCTTAAAGATGGTTATGCTTGGGAATTCCGTAAACCTGATAAAGCAGTACAAGTACGATTTGGTGGCTCTATTCGAGAAGAGTGGGATAAGGGGCGTACACGTTTTGTTCACCAAGATTATGAAGCTGTACTTGCAGTTCCCTATGATGTTCCTCTTGTTGGTTATCGAAATAATACGGTCAATACCTTACGATTGTGGAGTGCTGAAGCTGTAAATGATGCTTTCGATTTTGCTTCTTTTAATCGTGGTGAGTATTTGCAGGCTATGGGATATCAGAATTCTGTAGGACAGATTTCAAAAATTTTATATCCTCAAGATGATTTTTATGAAGGACGCGTTCTGCGTTTAAAACAGCAATATTTCTTTGTTTCGGCTGGTTTACAAAGTATTATTAGGCGCTATAAACTTACTAATCCTAGTATGAAAAAATTTCCAGAAAAAGTAGCTGTACATATTAATGATACTCATCCTGCTGTAGCCGTTCCTGAGCTCATGAGGATACTTATGGATGAAGAAGGGCTGTCCTGGGATGATGCGTGGGCCATTACGACAAAGACTATTTCATATACCAATCATACGATTATGCCTGAAGCCTTAGAAACATGGACAATTGACATGTACAAAGCGCTGCTCCCGCGAATATATATGATTACCAATGAAATTAATGAACGTTTCTGCCGCATGTTGTGGGACAGAAATCCTGGTAATTGGGATAAAATAAAAGGTATGGCGATCATTGTTGATGGAATGGTACATATGGCAAGGTTAGCAGTCGTAGGGAGTCATAGTGTCAATGGGGTAGCTCAAATCCATACGGATATTTTAAAAGAACATATTATGCGAGATTTTCACGAAGTATATCCAGGAAAATTTAATAATAAGACCAATGGTATTACTCATCGCCGTTGGCTTTTAAAATCAAATCCCCAGTTGGCTGAATTAATTACAGATTGTATTGGGGCAGGTTGGATAAAAAGACCTGAAGAGTTAGAGCAATTTGCAGATTTTGCTGACGATAAGAAAGTTCAAGATCGATTACGTAAAATAAAACTTTCTAACAAGAAAATTTTAGCAAAATATATAAAAGAACATACTGGCGTGAGTGTAAATATTCATTCAATATTTGATGTACATATTAAACGCATTCATTCTTATAAACGTCAAATGCTTAATATTTTTCATATTATGGATTTGTATAATCGATTAAAACAGAATCCAGACCTTGATATTACCCCTCGTACTTATATTTTTGCTGGAAAGGCAGCACCTGGCTATTATATTGCAAAACAAACCATTAAATTAATTAATGTTCTTGCATCCGTAGTTAATAAAGATAAAGATATCAAAAATAAATTAAAAGTTGTATTTCTAGAAAATTATAGTGTTTCATTGGGCGAAATGTTATTTCCAGCAGCTGATGTGAGTGAACAAATTTCCACAGCAAGTAAAGAAGCGTCAGGGACAGGTAATATGAAGTTTATGATGAATGGAGCTATTACAATTGGTACTTTAGATGGGGCTAATGTGGAGATCCATAATGCTGTGGGTGATGATAATATTTTTATTTTTGGTTTAACGAGTAAAGAGGTCTTTGATTACTACCTCTATGGTGGCTATAATGTCTGGCACTTATATAATAATGATATCCGATTAAAAACCATCTTAGAACAGTTAGTTAATGGCTTTTTCCCATATGAAAGAGAAGAATTTAGAGCCATTTATCAATCATTACTTTCGAATAATGATGAGTTTTTTGTATTACAGGATTTTGACTCCTATGCCAAAGCTCATGTCGAGCTCGATCAAAGATATAAAGATAAAGAAAAATGGATAAAAATGAGCATCCAAAATATTGCCCACTCTGGAATTTTTTCTAGCGACCGGACGATTTGTCAATATTCAAAAGAAATCTGGCATACAAGATCTGTAGATATATGTAAAGGATTATCATGTTCAAAACACTGAGGGGGTACTGGAGTGAAGAATATTTCACAATTAAGTGATGAAGATCTATATCTATTTCACGAAGGCAGTAATTTCCGCAGCTATGAGCTCATGGGGGCTCATGTCATCCATGGAAACGATAGCTTAGGCGTACGCTTTACGGTGTGGGCACCTAATGCTCGAGAAGTAAGAGTTGTTGGCAATTTCAACAGTTGGCAAGGTCAAGGACATGTCATGAAACGAGTACAAAAGTCAGGTGTCTGGCTGCTGTTCATTCCAGGCCTTAAAGCTGGTGAAATTTATAAATATGAAATCGTAACGCAAAATGGCGAACATCTATTGAAGGCTGATCCTTATGCTGTATATGCTCAACTCAGACCTGATACAGCTTCGATTGTTTATGATTTAAAAAATTATCAATGGCATGATGAAGAATGGCAAAATAAAAAGGCAAAACCTGCTTATCAAAGTCCAGTCGTGATCTATGAAGTGCATTTAGGTTCATGGCGGAGAGGACCTAATAATCAATTGCTGACTTATCGCGAATTAGCAGAGCTGTTACCAGCATATGCCCTTGATATGGGATATACTCATATTGAAATCATGCCTGTTGCTGAACATCCTTTTGATGGATCATGGGGCTACCAAGCCACAGGTTATTATGCAGTGACCAGTCGTTATGGAACCCCTGAAGATTTTATGTATTTGGTTGATCAATGCCACCAACATGGTATTGGTATCATTATGGATTGGGTTCCAGGACATTTTTGCAAGGATGATCATGGACTGCGACGTTTTGATGGTACACCGCTTTATGAATATGCTAGTTTTGAACGAGGAGAAAATCTAGGTTGGGGTACTGCGAATTTTGACTTAGGACGTACTGAAGTCTTGAGTTTTCTGATATCCAATGCCTTGTTTTGGCTAGAGACATATCACATTGATGGTATTCGTACCGATGCCGTTTCAAATATTTTATATTTGAATTATGGTAAGGAAGATCAGGAGTTTACTCCAAATAAATACGGTGGTAATGGTAACTTAGAAGGCGCCGATTTCTTACGGAAATTAAATCAAGTGGTATTTCAGCATCATCCGAATGTGCTCATGATGGCTGAGGAGTCTACATCCTGGCCGATGGTATCCTGGCCAACTTATATGGGTGGTTTAGGTTTTAATTTCAAGTGGAATATGGGATGGATGAACGATATGCTTCGATATATGGCAACTGATAGCATTCATCGTAAGTGGCACCATCATTTATTGACCTTTTCCTTTATGTATGCTTTTACAGAAAATTTTGTATTAGCTTTATCTCATGATGAGGTTGTTCATGGTAAGAAATCCATGCTTAATAAAATGCCTGGTGATTATTGGCAAAAATTTGCTAACCTACGTGCATTTTATGGATATTGGATGGCTCATCCAGGAAAAAAATTATTGTTTATGGGAGGTGAATTTGGTCAATTTATTGAGTGGCAAGAACATGAAAGTTTAGATTGGCATATTCTTGAGCATGAAAAACATGCTCAGCTACAAGTATACTCCCGTGAACTGAATCAATTTTATCAACGACATCCAGCGTTATGGTCAATTGATGGTAATTGGCATGGGTTTGAATGGATTGATTGCAGTGATTATACACAGAGTATTATTTGCTTTATGCGTAAATCGACTAAGAATGATGAAATGTTGATTGTAGTGTGTAATTTTACTCCTGAAGTACATGGAGCCTACCGAATTGGTGTACCTGAAATAGGGACTTATCAAGAAGTTTTTAATAGTGACTGGGAGAGATTTGGGGGATCTGGTCAAGAAAATTTAGGACAATTAGTTGCAGAAGAGACCAATTGGCAGAATAAACCCTACTCTCTTGTTGTAAAAATTCCACCCCTAGCGACTATATATTTGAAATGTCTACCATGTCAACGAGAAGATTCATTGCAAATTGGAAGATAGTATGAAAATCGACAAGGCGTAATTGGTAAAGAATTTATGAACAGGGGAGGTCCTTATGCACAAAAAACAATGTGTTGCCATGTTATTAGCTGGTGGTCAAGGGAGCCGACTAGGAGTTTTAACGCGAAAAGTAGCAAAACCAGCAGTACCTTTTGGTGGTAAATATCGAATCATAGACTTTCCTCTAAGTAATTGTTTTAATTCAGGAATTGATACGGTTGGCGTACTTACACAATACAAACCCTTAGCTTTAAATAGTTATATTGGAATTGGCAGTGCCTGGGATTTAGACCGAATTAATGGCGGCGTTTATGTCCTGCCGCCTTTTGTAAAAGAACAGGGTGGACAATGGTACAAAGGTACGGCGGATGCGATTTGTCAAAATATTAATTTCATTGATCGGTTTAACCCTGAGTATGTGTTGATCCTATCAGGTGATCATATCTATAAGATGGACTACTCTCTGATGCTAGAATTTCATCAGGAAAAGAAGGCTGATGTCACGATTGGTGTGATCGAAGTACCGTGGGATGAAGCCAGTCGTTTTGGTATTATGAGCAGTGATGAAAATAATCGTATTACCCAGTTTGATGAGAAACCAAAAGAACCAAAGAGTAACCACGCCTCCATGGGGATTTATATCTTTAATTGGTCAATTCTTCGAAAACAGTTACTCGAAGATGAACAAGAACAGAATTCAACTCATGACTTTGGTCATGATATTATACCTAAAATGCTAGCACTTAAACATAAACTTGTTGCTTATCCTTTTGAAGGCTATTGGAAAGATGTTGGGACAATCGAAAGCCTTTGGCAGGCTAACATGGATCTGTTAGATGAAAAATCTCAGCTTACGATGTATGATTCGAAATGGAGAATTTATTCAGCGAATCCACCAAGACCTCCCCATTATCTTGCTGGAACAGCTAAGGTAAATCGTTCAATTGTGAGTGAAGGATGTTTGGTTTTTGGTGAAGTCCAAAACTCAGTGATTTTTCCTGATGTTTATATTGGAAAAGGGGCAATTGTTAAAAATTCTGTTGTAATGGCTGGAGCCCATATTGAGAATCATGTCGTAATTGATCATGCCATTATCGGGCGCAAAGTAGTACTTAAGCAAGGAGCTACAGTATCGCCTGAGCAGCAAGAGACTGGAGAAGAAAAAATTATAGTTGTTGCAGCAGATATGATTATTCCTCCCCATAGTACAATTCGTGAGAGTATTTCCTGTCCGGTCAATGAAGATGGTTGTGAAGAGGAGGACAGGTAGTCATGAATAATGAATTAATGGGAATTATCAATCTTAGTGAAGCTGAAGAATATCTGGGCGAACTCAGTCGTACTCGGCCTTTAGCAGCCGTTCCTTTTGGTGGACGTTACCGATTAATTGATTTTGTACTTTCGAATATGGTGAATTCGGGTGTGTCAAATGTAGGAATCTTTATTCAACACAAATATCGATCATTGATGGATCATTTGCGTTCGGGTAAAGAGTGGGATTTGGCACGTAAGAGAGATGGATTATTTATCTTGCCACCTGCGTATACCAAAAATCCTATGCAAATACATCGAGGTGACGTAGAAAACTTTTATAGTAATTTAGATTACCTTTGTAAATCGAGACAAAAGTATGTTGTGATCGCAGGTCCTGAGATGGTAAGCAATTTAGATTATCGCCATGCTTTGGAATTTCACAAGACGACAGGAGCAGACATTACTGTTTTGTATACGAAAGCCAATTGCGTCACCCATGATTGTATACGATCCACTGTCTTAGAAATAGGGCAAGATGGAAAGGTACTTGATATGACAGAGTATAAAGAATGTGGACAATGCCAAAATATATCGATGAAGACATTTATCATGGAAAGAAAAATATTGATAGAGCTGGTTAATGAGTGTATTGCCCGTGGCGATTCTGATTTCATAAAACACTGTATCATTAAAAATATTACTAAACTCAACGTGCGTGGTTACCATCATCAAGGTTATGTAGCACGGATTAGTTCACTTAGAGGTTATTTTCAGCATAGCATGGAGCTTCTAAGCCCTCATATTTGGAAGGAAATATTTTTTAAATCTGGTCTTATTTACACTAAGGTTAAAGATGAACCCCCCGCTAAGTATATGGCGGATGCTGATGTAAGTAATTCTCTCGTTTCTACTGGATGTTATATTGAGGGAAAAGTTGAAAATTGTATTTTATTTCGTGGCGTGAAAGTGCATAAAGGGGCATATATTAAAAATAGTATTGTCATGCAAAATGGTGAAATCTGTTCAGGTGCGGTATTAGAGAATATAATCTGTGATAAAGACGTAAAGATTACGGCTGACAAGCAGTTTAAGGGAGAGTGTAATTATCCGATTATAATTAAGAAAGGACAGGTGATCTAGAATGTTAAAAGTATTATTTGTAGCTGCAGAAGCGGCACCTTTTGCCAAAACAGGGGGTCTAGGTGATGTCATTGGTTCATTACCCAAAGAATTAAAGAAACAAGGGGTCGATGCACGCGTCATTTTACCCAATTACAAAGACATACCTGAAAAATATAAACAGCAAATGGTCTTTAAAACTAAATTTTCAGTGCAAGTAGGTTGGCGCCAAAAATATTGCGGTATTCTAGAATTTGTCTATGATGGGATAACCTTTTATTTTATTGATAATGAACATTACTTTAAAAGACATGGTTTTTATGGTTATGATGATGATGCTGAACGATTTGGCTTTTTCTGCCGGGCGGTTTTAGAGTCCTTGAATAAAATTGATTTTATACCAAATGTCATTCATTGCCATGATTGGCATGCAGGTATGGTTAGTGTTTTGTATGATGCTCATTATCGGCATCTTCCTGAGTACGAAGAAATCAAAACCCTCTTTACCATTCATAACTTACGCTATCAAGGTATTTTCCCTAAAGAAATCTTGCACGATATCTTGAGTTTGGACTGGAAATATTTTCAGCATGATGGAGTGGAATTTAATAACGCTGTCAACTTTATGAAGGGTGGATTAGCCTATTCTGACATGATTTCGACAGTGAGTCGTACCTATGCCCAAGAAATTCAAGATCCTTATTTTGGTGAACAATTAGATGGATTTTTACGTAAACGTAAAAATGATCTAGTTGGTATCGTCAATGGGATTGATTACGATATCTATGATCCTGCTAAGGATAATAAAATTTGTACTCATTATGATGTTCATTCCACTGCTGCAAAAGCGCAAAATAAAGTGGCGTTGCAGAAACAATTAGGTTTAACTGTGAATGCTGATGTACCGATGATTGCCATTGTTTCTCGTTTAGTTGGTCCTAAAGGTATGGAATTGTTAGAGCGTATATTTGTTGATATGCTTAAACACATGTCCAATGACAATCAGAATGCTCAGATCGTCATCTTAGGAACAGGTGAAGCTCGGTATGAGAATTTCTTTAGATACGTGGCTTGGCAATATCCAGGCAGAGTGTCAGCGAATATTTTATTTGATGATACCTTAGCCCGGCAGATTTATGCGAGTGCGGATATGTTTCTAATGCCTTCTCTTTATGAACCTTGCGGGATTGGACAGTTGATTGCTATGCGCTATGGTTGTGTGCCGATTGTAAGACAGATCGGTGGCTTACAAGATACTGTACAAGCCTATAATCAAGAGACTGGTATTGGTAATGGATTTACTTTTCCACACTATAATGCCCATGAAATGTCTGATACGATCATGAGGGCGTTGCTCATGTACCATAACAAGGAAGAGTGGAATAAAATAGTCATTAATGCAATGAATAGTGATTATAGTTGGGAACATTCAGCAAAGGATTATCAGGAAATTTATAAGAAGATGATTGGATAGCAGAGTAACATCAAAGGGAGATACAAGGGGATTTTGATAAGGAATTTCTTTGTATCTCTTTTGTATATAGATTTTTTATTATCCAAAGTGAGGGGGATCTTATGAATGAAAAATTTATAACTCATGATTCGCAAATGGAATTTTTTCGGAGTCCTTTTGGGGCTGTTTGTTGTCATGAACAACTCTTGCTTCGTTTGAAGATTCAAGACCTAGATGAATCGAGTGCTGTCGTATTAAGGTTATGGCAAGATGGTAGCGGTGAAGAAAAGATACAAATGCAACGAATCGAAGAACAAGGTGAGGAGCAACTGTACCAAATAAAATTTAATGCTCCGAGTAGACCGAGTATTGTATGGTATTACTTCATCATTACGATACAAGATAAAGTCTATTACTATGGTAATGATCCAGATCAACTGGGAGGCATTGGACGTCTTTACGAGACAATACCACCAGCCTATCAAATTACAGTATATAAAAAAGGTGCAGTGACTCCAGATTGGTTTAAAGAAGGGGTTATGTATCAAATTTTTCCTGATCGATTTTATAATGGTCTAGATCAGGTACTAAGTCCCAAGGCCAATAGTGTTATTCATGGTTCATGGAACAATAACCCTTATTATATTCGTGATGTAGATACAGGAAGGATTGTATATTACGATTTTTTCGGTGGAAATTTACAGGGTGTTATTACAAAGTTACCTTATTTAAAAGAACTTGGAATTAGTGTTATTTATTTTAATCCTATTTTTTCTTCTCCGAGTAATCATCGCTATGACACTGGTGACTATAAAACTGTGGATAGCATGCTTGGAAATAATGAGATTTTTGCAGAGTTATGTGCCAAAGGGAAAGAGCACGGGATTGCAGTTATTTTGGATGGCGTATTTAGCCATACAGGCAGTGACAGCATTTATTTTAATCGGGATGGGAATTATCCTGAAGTAGGTGCCTATCAATCAAAAGAGTCTCCATACTATTCATGGTATCGATTTGACGATTACCCTAATAAATATGAGTCTTGGTGGGGTGTTGATACATTACCAAATGTGGAAGAAAATGAGCCATCTTATATTGATTTTATTATTGAGAGTAAAGAGAGTGTGATTCGGCATTGGTTACTGCTGGGCGCGAAAGGCTGGCGTCTTGATGTGGCAGATGAACTACCTGATTCATTTATTCAAAAAATCTACAAAACAATGAAAGAGACGGATCAGGATAGTGTACTCATTGGTGAAGTTTGGGAAGATGCATCCAATAAAAAAAGTTATGGAGAATTGAGGCAGTATCTTCAAGGAGAAGAAATGGATTCAGTGATGAATTATCCATTTCGAAAAATTACTTTAGACTTTATGCTTGGTGCAATTGATGCCTATTCAGTTCATCGTTCGTTTATGAGCTTAGCAGAGAATTATCCAATTCAAAACTTTTATGCCATGATGAATTTAATTGGCAGTCATGATGTACCAAGGATTTTGACCTTGCTTGGCGAGGCACCACCCTATGAAACCATGACTGTTGCTGAGCTTGCTCGGTATCGCTTGCCAAAGGAAAAAAGAAAACTAGGAATTGCACGACTAAAAATGATGGTATTATGGCAAATGACATTTCCAGGAATACCTTCTGTATATTATGGTGATGAAGCTGGTTTGGAAGGATATAAAGATCCTTTTAATCGCGGGACATATCCGTGGGGACAAGAAAATAGTGAATTATTAACTTGGCATAAGAAAATGATTGCCCTTAGGAATCAATATGATGTCTTTAAAACCGGAAAATGGATTTCAATACCAGGACATCAGCAAGTCTATGCTTATATTCGTACGATTAGAAATGGTCAGGATGCTTTTGGAAAAAATAAAAAAGATAATACAGCTCTTGTACTCTTAAATCAGAGTTGTTCTCCAATTACAGTACAGCTATCTGTAAGACCATGGTGTTATGGTATGATGCTTGATTTACTTAATGACAATCAGAAAATTAAGGTTGTGAATGGAGTCATAAGTGTTTATTTAGAGCCTCTTGAAGGTAAGGTTTTACTACAAGTTGAGACTGAATCCTTTCCACGCAAGGCGGGAGTACTCATGCATCCCACCTCTCTGCCTTCTGCTTATGGTATAGGCGACTTAGGAACGGAAGTTTATGAATTTATTGATTTTCTTTATCAAAGCAAACAAAATCTATGGCAAATATTACCTTTAAATCCAGTAGGGTATGGTCATTCTCCCTATCAGTGTTTATCAGCTTTTGCAGGTAATCATTGGCTAATTTCTCTAAGTGAGTTAGTTAAAGAAGGACTTTTAGCAGAAGAGATGATACAAGATCATCCTTCATTTGATCAGGATCGAGTGGAGTTTGACAAGGTCAAAGAATATAAAGGAAAATTCCTGCGTATTGCTTTTATGAATTTCAAGAAATATAACACTTCCTCTGAATATAAAAAATTTGTGATGGATCATAATTTTTGGTTGCTTGATTATTCCTTATTTATGGCTCTAAAAACAAATTTTAAGGAAGAAGCATGGCATCGTTGGCCACAAGAAATCGCACAGCGCCAACAAAAAGCAATGGAAAAGTATCGCTTATTACTAACAAATGAAATTGAATATCATAAGTTTCTACAGTTTATATTTTTAAAACAATGGAAAAAAATAAAAAAATATGCGGCACAGCATAATGTTGAAATTATCGGGGATATACCAATCTTTGTCGCCCATGATAGCTGTGATGTATGGGCAAATCAACAGTTGTTTGATTTAGATAAAGAAGGCAGCCCTCAGACAGTAGCAGGTGTACCTCCAGATTATTTTAGCGAAACAGGCCAGTTATGGGGGAATCCTCATTACAAATGGCAAGAAATGGCCAAGGATGATTATCAGTGGTGGCGTCAACGTATAGAGGCGCTTTTGAAGTTTGTCGATTATATTAGGGTCGATCATTTTCGTGGTTTCGAAGCTTTTTGGGAAATTCCTGCAAAAGCTGAGACCGCAGTCGATGGTCTTTGGGTTAAAGGACCAGGTTCTCAATTCTTTAGCGTACTGGAAAAATATTTTAACAAATTACCGTTTATTGTAGAGGATCTAGGAGTCATTACATCAGAGGTCGATGATCTAAAACATGAATTTAATTTTCCTGGCATTAAAGTATTACAATTTGCCCTTGATTATGATGAGCATCGACAACGTATTGATTTTACTTGTGAAAAGAATAGTGTGTTATACACTGGGACCCATGATAATGATACAACACAGGGATGGTATGAAAAGATACTTAAGGATGAGCCTGAGTTTGCTAGCTGTATAAAGCAGTTTGTACAGCAGCAGTTAGGGATTAATGACAGAGAGATTCAATCTGCAGAAATGTCTTGGAAGTTGGTTGAATTTACCTATCAAAGTCATGCAAACACTTTGATTATACCCATGCAGGACATACTTTGTCTGGGAAGCCAGGGAAGAATGAACATGCCTGGTACAGTTGGTTCCAATTGGGATTGGCGATGCCGCAAAGAATCATTAACCTCTGAATTGAGTCATAAGTTGCTAGAGTTGGTGGAAAAATATAAGCGATAGCAGTAGAGGACTCATACGTTATCAATTCATTTTTAAATAAGAAATTAATGTCAGAATTGTTAAAAAAACATTGACGGATCCTAACTGCAGGAGTAAAATATAATTAATACTATACTGGTACGGTATAGATTAATAAAGGTGGTGATTCCATGCAGTTTAATCAAGGAACTGATTATGCTTTTCGGGTCATTATGCATTTAGCGGGCTTACCCGAAGGAGTGATTGCAAATAGCCAGACGATTGCTGAAGAGCAAAACATACCGGCTGGGTTTTTACAAAAAGTAATGAGAGCTTTGACGAAAGGAGAGGTGATAAAATCTTATCGGGGAACTGATGGGGGATTTGCTTTGGCAAAGTCAGCAGTCGAAATCAGTTTACTGGATATCATTACTGTCATGGAAGGGCCGATTGATTTACAACGTTGCTTAAAAGATCATGATGCTTGCAATCGGCAGTGTGCGAATCAATGTCCTGTCCATGCTGCACTCGCTGTTATACAAAGTAATTTTATCCAGTCACTTGCTAAGGTCAATTTTGCAGAAATGATTAACAAGTAAAATGAGGAGAGGTAGGGGGAAAATATGGAAGAGATTTTATTGGGACGATGGCAATTTGGCATTACGACAGTGTACCATTTCTTATTTGTACCGCTCACATTAGGATTGACAATTTTGATCGCCATGATGGAAACAATGTATGTCCGAACAGGGAATGAGATGTACAAAAAAATGACTCAGTTCTGGGGGAAGTTATTTTTAGTCAACTTTTCAATGGGTGTGGCTACAGGAATTGTTCAAGAATTTCAGTTTGGTATGAACTGGGCCGAATATTCCCGATTTATGGGGGATATTTTTGGGGCTCCTCTAGCGATGGAAGCCTTGACAGCTTTTTTCCTAGAGTCGACTTTTCTTGGTCTATGGATTTTTGGCTGGGATAAGTTATCAAAGAAAGTACATCTACTCTGCATTTGGATTGTAGCATTCAGCAGTAACTTATCGGCTTTTTGGATTTTGACTGCGAATTCTTTTATGCAGTCGCCAGTTGGATATTCTTTGCAGAATGGGCGGGCTGAGATGGTCGATTTTCCAGCTCTTATTATGAATCCTTATGTATGGGGGCAATTTCCTCATACTGTGCTTGGCGGTCTTGTAACAGCAGGTGTGTTTGTCTCTGCGATTAGTGCGTACTACTTATTAAAACAAAGACATTTATCTATTTTTAATCCTTCAATCAAAATTGGTCTGGTTTGTATGCTGGTGAGTACGGTGCTAGTGATGGGTACAGGTCATTTACAAGCTCAATTTATTGGTAAAAAACAACCAATGAAAATGGCAGCGATGGAGGCTCTATGGGAAACGGAAAATCCAGCTTCTTTTGCTATTATTGCAGTACCTGATGAAAGCAATCAGCGAAATACGACAGAGATTGGTGTTCCTGGCGTATTATCCTTACTCATCTATGATGAAATGAAGGGTGAGGTAAAAGGGATAAAAGAATTACAGTTAGAAGCTGAAAAAAAATATGGACCAGGAAATTACATTCCACGTGTCACTCAATCTTTCTGGAGTTTTCGTATTATGGTCATTTCGGGCCTATGGATGGCTGCATTGGCAGCACTGAGTACTCTTTTACTCTATCGAAAACAATTAGAAAGCAATAAAACCATACTGAATTTGCTCTTGTGGAGTTTACCCGTCCCTTATCTTGCGAATTCAACAGGATGGATTTTGACTGAAGGCGGTCGTCAACCGTGGATTGTAGTGGGATTACAAAAAGTAAGTGAGGCTGTATCGACGAATTTGACAACAACAGATCTTTGGATTTCGCTGATCGGTTTTACCTTATTATATGGAGTCTTAGCGGTAGCAACAGTCTATTTAGTGCGAAAGTTTGTCGTGGCGGGACCTGTAGAACATAAACCTTCTCTAAGTACGGTCACTAAGAAGGGGGCGACATTATGGAACTAACGTTGATATGGTTTGTGTTAGTCGGTGTGTTATTTACGGGCTTCTTCTTTCTTGAAGGCTTTGATTATGGTGTAGGTATGCTACTGCCCTTTTTAGGAAGAAATGATGTGGAAAGACGAGTGATTATTAATTCCATTGGTCCAGTGTGGGATGGTAACGAGGTATGGATGATCACGGCAGGGGGAGCATTATTTGCAGCTTTTCCTCATGTGTATGCCACCATGTTTAGTGGTTTTTACTTAGCTTTATTTCTCATGCTAGCGGCTTTGATTGTGAGAGCTGTAGCGTTTGAATTTCGTAGTAAAGATGAAAGCCCTTTATGGCGTAGCACTTGGGATTGGATGATCTTCTTTGGTAGTGCGGTACCGGCTCTGTTATGGGGTGTTGCTGTCACGAATCTCATCAAAGGTGTGCCGATCAATGCCAAGATGCAGTATGTAGGTACCTTTTTTGACTTGCTAAGCCCTTACACACTGGTTGGCGGTGTTGCATTTTTACTAGTCTTTTTGTTCCACGGAGCTTTGTTTTTGACATTAAAGGTCGAGGGTGAATTGATTGAACGCGCGCGCAGAGCGGCTACTGTTATTGGAATTGCTGCGGCAGCTGTCTTCTTACTTTTGGTAGGTTTGACTTATACCAATACGGATTTGTTTAAAAGTTCTCTCGCAAGTATCGCTTTATGGGGAGCTGTAGTCGTTTTTGTCCTGTCATATGGGCTCTTATGGGTGAAAAAATTTGGATTGGCTTTTGCTATGAGTGGATTTGCCATTGTTTTTACGACGGTAGCGTTTTTTAGCGGATTATTTCCACGCATCATGGTCTCTAGCCTTAACCCTGCATGGAATTTGACCATTTATAATGCATCATCAAGTCCCTATACTTTGAAAATAATGACTGTTGCAGCAGTGGTCTTAGTACCAATTGTCTTGGCTTATCAAGGTTGGACTTATTGGGTGTTTAGAAAACGTGTTAATGCTAAGGATTTAGAATACTAAAAGATAAAAAATATATAAGAAAAGTCGAAAAAAGTTGAATTTTGTAGATTTTTTTGTGTATTATAGCGAGCTATGGTATATTTAGAGAGGGAATAATCATAAAACTATTTTATATAATAGGGGGCTATAGACATGGGTATAAAAACTGTGCCGAGTGATATTTTGAGTTTACCTGAGAAATATAAGGGATTTTATCATGCTATTGTAAAGTTCATACCTGAAGCTAGAGTTTTTGCAGATCCAATTCGCACCTTAGCTTATGGTGTTGATGCCAGCTTTTATCGTATGCTGCCTAAGCTAGTCATTAAAGTCGATACTCCACAAGAAATGGCGATGATTTTAGAAGTTGCCAATCAGTCAAAAATACCTGTGACCTTTCGTGCGGCAGGAACAAGTTTATCTGGTCAGTCAATCACTGATTCAGTGTTGTTGGTTGCAACTCACGGATGGAGTAAGTATTCGATTAGTGATGACGGGGGACTCATATCATTAGAGCCAGGTGTTATCGGATCTGAAGCCAATGATTATTTGAGACCATACGCTCGCAAAATCGGACCTGATCCAGCAACGATTAACAATGCCATGATTGGTGGGATTGCCGCCAATAATGCAAGTGGTATGTGCTGCGGTACTGCAGACAATAGTTATAAGACTTTAGCAGATATGAAAATCATTTTTGCTGATGGTAGTGTCTTAGATACTGGTGATCCAGTTTCACGGAGTAAATTTGTTGCAACTCATCAACCTCTCATTCAAGGTATTGAACAGTTGCGTGATGAGATTAATGCAAATCCAGAATTGAAAAAATTAATTCAGCTTAAATTTAAAATAAAATGTACGACTGGGTATGGTATCAATTCCTTTGTGGATTTTGTTGATCCTTTTGATATCATTAAACATTTGATGATTGGTTCTGAAGGAACACTGGGCTTTATTACTGAAATTACCTACAAAACTGTTGTAGAGCATGCTCATAAAGCTTCAGCCTTGATCATTTTCCCTGATATGAATTCTGCTTGTTTAGCAGTAATGAAACTTGATCGGGAGTTAGTAGCAGCTGCAGAACTCATGGATCGCGCTTCACTCAGATCTGTTGAAGATGAACCGACTATGCCTAGCTATTTAAAAACATTAGATGATAAAGCGGCGGCCTTGCTCGTTGAAGTACGGACAGAAACAAAAGATGCTTTGACAAGTCTCATTGAGGGTGTAAAAGAACGTTTAGCTTCGATACCTACAGTATTACCCATTGCCTTTACCGATGTAAAATACGAATATGAAAAATTATGGTATATTCGCAAAGGTATTTTCCCAGCTGTTGGTGGCATGCGTAAACCAGGAACGACAGTTATTATTGAAGATGTTGCTTTCCCTAAAGAAAGATTGGCTGAAGCGATCCTCGAACTTAGAGATATTATGGATAAGTATAATTATACGGATGGAATTATCTATGGACATGCTCTTGATGGTAATGTGCATTTCGTAGTGACCGAGAAGTTTGATACTCCAGAAGCCGTAGATAAGTATAAAGGACTCATTAATGATGTTTGTGACATGGTTGTCGATAAATATCATGGCTCGCTGAAAGCTGAACATGGTACAGGACGTAACATGGCTCCTTTTGTAGAGTTTGAATGGGGCAAAGCGGCTTATACTCTAATGCGGAAATTAAAGACTTTATTTGATGCTGATAATATTCTAAATCCAGATGTTATTATTACTGAAAATCAGTTAATTTATCTTCAAAATTTTAAACCAATGCCAATGGCTGATGATATTATTGATAAATGTATTGAATGCGGTTTTTGCGAGATCAACTGCCCTTCGAAAAATTTGACCTTGACGCCACGTCAACGGATTGTGGTGCAACGTGAGATTTCAAGGCTTAAAACCACAGGTGAAGATAATGAACGCTTGAGACGTCTCGAAGAAGATTATGTTTATTTTGGTGATGAAACATGTGCGACAGATGGTTTGTGTCAGACTAGCTGTCCTGTAGGCATTAATACGGGTGATTACACAAAAAATCAACGAGCGCGTGCTATGGGCGATAATGGAAAATCCATTGGTCGATTGATTTCTAAGAATTTCTCAGGGGTTACAACGATGGCTCGTTTGGGCCTATCGACTGCTAGCCTAGCTCATTCCATACTTGGTACATCACTGATGGGCAGTATTACAAAAGGTCTACGCTCTTTAAGTGGTAATCATATGCCAGAGTGGACTCCTTATATCGCTGGTGCTGGTAATACACCAGATCCTTCTAAGTCCAAACCTGGGGTAGCAGGACGTAAGGTCGTATACTTCCCAAGTTGCGTGAGTCGGACGATGGGCGGTGCAGCTCCTGGTGATAAAGATCAACGCCAACTAAGTGCTGCTATGATTCATCTTATGGAAAAAGCCGGTTATGAAGTGATATTTCCGGCAGATATGGATAAATTATGTTGCGGTATGCCTTTTGAAAGTAAAGGTTTATTTGAAACCGCTGATAATATGAGCGGTGAACTGGAAAAAGCTTTATTGGAATGTAGCAATAAGGGTGAATATCCAATTGTTTGTGATACGAGTCCTTGTATCTATCGCATGAGAAAAGTCATGAGCAAAAAGCTTAAAATGTTTGAACCTTTAGAGTTTATTCATGATTATTTAATGGATCTGCTTGAGTTTAAAAAACAGCCTGAAACGATTGCTGTTCATGTAACTTGTAGCTCAACCAAACTAGGTCTTAAAGAAAAATTCAAAAAAGTGGCAGAGGCTTGCGCGACGACAGTTGTTATGCCAGCAAAAGTTAGATGTTGTGGTTTTGCTGGAGATAAAGGCTTTGAAGTCCCTGAACTCAATGAATCTGCCTTATCAGAACTCAAAGATTGTTTACCAGCTGATTGTAGTGCAGGCTATTCCAACAGTCGTACTTGTGAGATGGGGCTTTCTCATCGTAGCGGAATCAGCTATCAATCCATTGTTTATTTAGTCGATCGTTGTACATCTGCTAAAAAATAATGTGGTAAAGTCCCCTCTGCCCAAGGGTGCAGAGGGGACTTTATTTGGATAACAGAGTCTTTTCTTTTAC
Source organism: Pelosinus sp. sgz500959 (assembly GCF_042610375.1). Classification (NCBI taxonomy): domain Bacteria; kingdom Bacillati; phylum Bacillota; class Negativicutes; order Selenomonadales; family Sporomusaceae; genus Pelosinus; species Pelosinus sp. sgz500959. The sequence goes on along the minus strand of NZ_JBGJZL010000001.1, from coordinate 554,621 downwards.
TAAATCAAAGGGTATAATGTTTTTGTTCCTATCAGTTCCCCTAGAACAAAGGAGTATGAATATGGTTGATAAACGTCTTATGCAACAGTTGAATAAACATAAACGACAATTTTCTTTGCTGGTTGGGCTAGGAGTGGGCGGAGGAGTATTAGTTGTATTACAAGCTGACTATATGGCTAAAATTATAAATGGCGTATTTCTAAATGAATTGAGTTTCACAGACGTAAGGGGCTGGATGAGTCTTTTATTTTTAATCATGGTCCTGCGTAGTGTCGTCGTGTGGTTTATTGAAAGCGTAGCCCATCGTTTGGCTTCTTATATTAAAGTCGATATTCGCCAGAGTTTACTCCAGTGTATATTAGAGTTAGGACCAATATATGCTAGGCGCCAAGAAACGGGCGAAATGGTTAATGTATTTCTTGAAGGAATTGAAAACCTCGAACCTTATTTTGCAAAATTTCTCCCTCAGTTATTTGCTGCGGTATTAGTACCGATGGTTATTTTGACATGGGTTTTTCCTCTAGATATGAGTACAGGATTTATTTTACTCGTAACGGCACCTTTAATTCCGATTTTTATGATCTTAATTGGCCGTATGGCTGAAGCGATGAATAAAAAACAGTGGGAGACTTTATCACGTCTCAGTGCCCATTTTTTAGATGTACTACAAGGTTTAACAATCTTAAAAATTTTTGGCCGTAGCATTGAACAGATACAAGTCATTCATCGTATGAGTAGTGAGTTTCGTGATACGACATTGAGTGTACTGAGAATCGCATTTCTATCAGCATTAGTGTTAGAATTAGTCGCAACGATTAGTACGGCATTAGTGGCGGTGACCATTGGACTTAAATTATTATACTTTAAAATCGAATTTGCCCAGGCTTTTTTTCTGTTATTATTGGCTCCAGAGTTCTATTCACCATTGCGTCAGTTAGGAACACAATTTCATGCGGGTATGGCTGGGGTTGCGGCCGCTGATCGTATTTTTGGTATATTAGCATTGTCTAAAAATCAGACTGAGATGAATGATGTAATACCATTTTCCAAACAAGAAAAACTAGATATTGTGATTGAAAATATCCACTTTGCTTATGATGGTGGGACACGCCCTGCACTACGGGGTATTTCCCTGGAAATTAAATCTGGTCAACAAGTGGCTTTAGTGGGAGCTAGCGGTTCAGGCAAAAGTACACTTGCCAGTTTATTGCTGAATTTTATAACTCCTGATCAAGGGGAAATTTATATAAATGGAATTTCTTTATCGAAGATCAATCAGGCAGATTGGTTAGCGCATGTGGCTTTCGTACCTCAGTCGCCCCATTTATTTTATCGTTCTGTCGCTGACAATATCCGCTTAGGGCGAGAGGAAGCCTCTTTAGCTGAAGTAATGGAAGCTGCTCGTCATGCGGGTGCTCATGAATTTATTATGGATTTGCCTGAAGGGTATGATACGGTGATAGGAGAAGGTGGACAGGGACTCAGTGGTGGACAAGGGAAACGGCTTGCAATTGCGCGGGCATTTTTGCAAGATGCACCCTTTTTAGTATTAGATGAAGCTACCGCAGGACTTGATCCTCGCAATGAAGCCATCATTGATGAAGCTCTGCAACGACTTAAGATTGGGCGTACAGTCTTAATTATTGCTCATCGTTTGAGTACTGTCTATCATACAAATTCAATTGTAGTCTTTCATCAAGGCCAGATTGCAGAAATGGGATCCCATGAAGAATTGATGAATCAGTGTGGTCGTTATTATGACTTAGTCACTGCTTTTAGAGGTGGGGTATGAATATTCTGATTCGTTTACTTAACATCATAGGGTCAGCTTGGTCAGCCATGCTGGTTGCCCTTATTTTTGGCTGTCTGACAATTGGTAGTAATATTGGTTTACTGGCTACTTCAGCTTACCTTATTTCGAGTGCAGCCTTACATCCTTCTATTACGGAACTATCCGTTGCTATTGTTGGGGTGCGGTTTTTTGGTATTTCTCGGGCGGTTTTTCGATATTTAGAACGTTATATATCTCATGATGCTACTTTTCGTCTATTAGGAACCGTCCGAGTATGGTTTTATACAAAACTTGAAAAATTAGCTCCAGCACGTTTAATGCAGTGGCAGAGTGGAGAACTCTTGAGCACAATCGTCGGTGATGTAGAAACTTTAAAAGAATTCTATCTTAGAGTGCTCGCACCACCTCTGATTGCAATTCTTATATTAATTGGAACCTGTTTGTTTTTAGCTCACTATAGTATGAACTTGGTTTATCTATTAATAGGAGCTTTTTTTATCCTTGGTCTCTTATTACCCATCTTAATACAATTTCTGCAAAAAAATAGAGCTCATGAATTGGTTGCGACTCGCAGTGAACTTAGAGCTCAATTTGTTGATAGTATGACTGGTATTGTAGAACTAGCTGCTTTTGGAAAAACTGAGCAACAGGCTCAAATACTGAATCGGATCAATCAACGATTTTTTACTCTGCAAAATTATGTATCAAAGTTATCAGGATTAACAGAAGCCTTAGGTTTGTTGATTGTAAACAGCACAGTTTGGATGATTTTATATCTGACCATTCCTTTGGTACAAGATGGACAAATGAATGGTGTCTATTTAGCCGTTATTGTTCTAGCGGCGCAAAGTAGTTTTGAAGCAGTACTTCCGTTGCCACTGGCCATTCATTATTTAGCTGAAAGTATAGCGGCTGCGCGACGACTTTTTAGGATTGTTGATACTGAACCTGCAGTATCCGAAGTTACTGGCCGTGAAGATATCTCCCATGGAAAAATTGATGTTAAAAATTTAAGTTTTAGCTATAGTTCGCAAAGTCGACTGGTGCTTGATAATATTTCTTTTTCAATTGATGTTGGGCAACGTTTAGCGATCGTTGGTCCAAGTGGGGCAGGAAAAAGTACGTTGCTTCATCTGTTTTTGCGATTTTGGGATTATCAGCAAGGATCGATTCGGTTAGGTGACCATGAACTGAAGGAATACAATGCTCAGCAGTTACGTACAATATTTGGCGTAGTATCACAACAAACTCATTTATTTAACGCTAGCATTCGTGACAATATACGGTTGGCTAAACCTGATGCGAGCGAAGAACAGCTTAATCAGGCAATTGAACATGCGGAAATGGATGCTTTTCTTGCAGGTTTACCTCAAGGTTATGACACAATGGTTGGGCAAAACGGTTATGCTTTATCAGGAGGAGAGAGACAAAGGATTGCCATTGCGAGAGCTCTTCTAAAAAATGCACCCATACTTATTTTAGATGAACCAACCGTTGGACTCGATGCTTTGACCGAGCAACTCATTATGGAAACAATTAAGAAACTCATGGTAGGGCGTACCACAATTATAATTACACATCGTTTAACGGGACTTGAGATGATGGATGAGATTATAGTTTTGGAATCTGGTCGTATTGTAGAGCAAGGCCAGCAGTCAGGACTATTGGCTAAGCAACAATTATTTTATCAGTTATGGCATTTACAACATGATGTGTTATAATATTTTATAGAGACGATTTGATTCAGATGAAGTGTTAACTCCATCTGAATCTTAGTCGTGTTTAGCTGAGATTTGGTTATTTTAATTTCTAGTTATACAAGAGCGAAATCCGAGGATAACTTGATTATAAAGTAAAGCTTAAAAATTGAATTTTTAAGCAATGTATATGGGGGTAAGTAAGTGGCTGATGCATTATATTTTGTCGAGAAGCAATGTGCTGTATGTGAAGAAAAATTCGAAGTGACATTCGTGCGTTCACGTTTATCTCTGATTAAACAAGATACTGATTTTTGTGCTTATTATAAAGATATAAATCCTTATTATTATACAGTGTGGGTTTGTCCACATTGTGGATATGCGGCTCAAGAGAATGAATTTACAAATCTTGCGCCGGTCATGGCAACGCGCATGAAAGCCTTTTTATATGGTCGGGATGTAAAGGTTAATTTATGCGGAATAAGAACACGCGAACAGGCCATTGTGAGTTATCAGCTTGCTATTTTTTACACTGAAATGTTGGGCTTCCCTGCCAGTAAAATAGCGGCGCTACAATTAAGATTAGCTTGGTTATACCGTGAAAGTGGTCAAGTTGATGAAGAAAAGAAAGTACTAGCTAAGGCATGTGCGTCCTATGACTTGGCATTGTCAAAAGAACGGATGCCGATTGGCAATCTTTCAGAACTAACAGTCATGTATCTGGTTGCTGATCTATTATGGCGTACAGGAGATGGAGATAAAGCTAAGTTATATCTTAGCAGAATTGTATCAAGTCCCCTTGCAAAAATAGAAAAACGAATTGCAGATTTAGCTCGTGATCTTTGGCAAGAAATTAGGGCTATTGAAAAAACAACACCAGATCAATCAGAAGATGAAAAATAGATAAAAAAAAGACTTGGTCATTAAAATCCAAGTCTTTCCTTACACGATTCTATAGATCAATACATTAGAGAATTTGTATCGATCGTATTCTTATTCATCAATATAGGTAGCTACAATTTCTCCAAAAAATAAGGTATGATAATTACCGGTGGCATACCATTTTTCCTGTAAATCTGTGGCAAGTTGTTCGGGTAACATTTCTTGTTTATAGACAACTTTGCATTCATAATGGAGTCCGCAATCAGCGATGACTGGAGTGGAAATTTTCTTGCCTGGGTGCGTTGTTAAGTTGGCAGTGATTAACTTGTTGCCGTCTCGCCCAGATTGTGAACCACAAACACCAAGAGCTTTACTCATATCTTTGAAAGGGATGCTTACTGTAAACTGACCACTTTTCTCAAGACATTGATAGGTAAAACGGGAGGGTCTAACCATTGCCGTGAATATTGGTTTGCCCCACATAAAACCAACGTTACCCCAAGCAATTGTCATTGTGTTGATGATACCATCAACTTCAGTGGTTAGAAAGGCACCTTTACTTAATATTTCAATGGTCTCTTTTGCATAGTCATTATATGCTACATCTTTGCTCATTTGATTGCCTCCTATGTATAATTTATATTGATTCATATCTTCTATTACTATTCTTGCTGAAATCTATTATTCCTGTTTAAAAGATGGAATCTCTATTTTTACAATTAATAAGACGCAGTCCTTAACAGTTCTCGTCTCAAAAACTCAATAAAATGCATGAAAAAGAAAAATTGTTTTCTCCAAAAATACACTTGACTTTAAAGCTGGGATAAAATATAATGAACTAAGCTAAATAGTTAAACATAATGAAAGGGAAGCTGAGTGTGCTGAGTGTACAGAGAGCCGACAGTTGGTGTAAGTCGGTCATTTTCACAGTTAGTTCCGCCCTCGAATGGCTAATGATGAATTAAGACGGGTTCCGCCCGATATAGTGGATAGAGTTGGCCGTATAGGCAATTTGGGTGGCAACGCGGGAGTAGTTCTCGTCCCTGTGTGGGATGAGGGCTTTTTTTATTTACCCGTAGATCGGTATTATGTTGTAATTTTGTATTTAACAATTGTATATTTCTAATGAATAAAAGATATGGAGGGTATTATGAGAATTTTAGTGAGTGATCCAGTTTCCCAACAAGGTGTGGAGTTGTTACAAAAAGAATATGAGGTAGATGTGAAAACACAACTACCAATTGAAGAATTAATCCGTATTATCCCTGAGTATGATGCATTAGTAGTACGTAGTGAAACCAAGGTAACCAAAGCTGTAATTGAAGCAGCAGCTAATTTGAAAGTAATTGGTCGTGCAGGGGTTGGCGTTGATAATATTGATGTGCCTGCGGCAACACAAAAAGGAATTGTTGTATTAAATGCTCCAGAAGGAAATACAATCGCAGCTACTGAGCATACTATGGCAATGATGCTTTCTTTAGCTCGTAATATTCCTCAAGCTCATGCAAGCTTGAAAGATGGAAAATGGTTGCGCAGTAAAATGATGGGTGTTGAGATGCGCGGAAAAACATTAGGAATTCTAGGCTTGGGTCGTATTGGTAGCGGTGTTGCTAAACGGGCACTTGCTATGGAAATGAATATTGTTGCCTATGATCCTTTCATTAGTCATGAACAAGCTGAAGCTCTGGGGATTAAACTTGTTGAACTGGCAGATATTTTCCCTGTTGCTGATTTTATTACACTTCACTTACCAAAAACCAATGAAACTAAAAATCTTTTAAATAAAGAGACTTTTGCTAAAATGAAGCCAGGTGTACGTATCGTTAACTGTGCTCGCGGCGGTGTTGTCAATGAACTGGATTTGGCAGAAGCTGTTGAGCAAGGAATTGTCGCTGGGGCTGCAATTGATGTTTTTGAACAAGAACCAGTTGATCCAAATCATCCATTACTGAAACTCGATAAAGTCATTGTAACTCCACATTTAGGAGCATCAACAGCAGAAGCTCAAGTTGGTGTTGCAGTGGATGTCGCAATTGGTATTATGGCAGTACTTAAAGGAGAACCGATCTCTACGGCTGTTAATATGGCACCAATTCAGTCTCATACATTAGATGTTATTCGTCCGTACTTTAATTTAGCGGAAAAAATGGGTTGCCTAGCTATTAATTTAGCTGAAGGTCGTATTAGTGCCGTTGATATTGAGTATAATGGTGAAATTAGTGAAGTCGATACCAAAATGTTAACGACTGCAGTTATTAAAGGATTATTAAATTCTATTTTGACTGAACATATTAATTACGTGAATGCTCCCGGGGTTGCTAAATCTCGTGGTATAAAAATACGTGAAGTAAAAAGCAAAGAGGCGGCTAATTTCTCTAATCTAATTACAGTATGTGTGCATACCGACAAAAAAAGCCATACTGTAGCAGGAACTTTGTTTGGTCATGAAGAAGGTCGTATTGTTATGATTGATGCTTACCGTGTAGATGTTGATCCGCGGGGATGGCTGATTGTTGGCCCACATATCAATCGACCAGGTATTATCGGTACGGTTGGTACAGTTCTTGGCAATGCTGGAATCAATATTGATAGCATGCAAGTTGGACGTACAGAAGTTGCTGGTACCAATATCATGGTTATGGGCGTAGATTCTGATATCCCTGCATCCGTTATGCTCAAATTTAACGCAGTTGATGGAATATTAGGCGCTAAATTAGTTAACTTTAGTGCAATTTAGGAGGAAAAAGTATGGCTACGATAAGACCTTTTTGCGGACTGAGACCTGTGCCGGAGTTGGCACAACAGGTTGTTTCATTACCTTATGATGTAATGAATTCGGATGAAGCTAGACAAATCACTGCCAATAATCCATATAGCTTTTTACGAGTGACTAAAGCTGAAGTGGATCTAGAACCAGATGTGGATATCTATTCAGATAAAGTCTATGAAAAAGCAGGGGAAAATCTTCGCGAGTTTATCGAGAAGGGTATTTTAGTTCAAGATCAAAAACCATGTTTTTATGTATACAAACAACAAATGGGTACACATATCCAAGTGGGTTTAGTGGCTACGGCATCCGTCGAAGAGTATCAACAGAATATCATTAAGAAACATGAGCTAACTAGACCAGATAAAGAACAAGATCGTATTAAAAATATTATAGGGACAGAGGCCCAAACGGGTGCAATATTTTTGACATATCGGGGAAATGACCATATTAATGCTCTTATCGCCCAATGTATGAATAAACCACCAGTATATGATTTTGTAACGAGTGATGAAAATCGTCATTCTTTATATATTGTGGATGAAGCTGCTAGAATCAGAGGAATTGAACAAGCATTTGAGCGGATTGAAACGTTGTATATTGCAGATGGTCATCATCGCTTAGCTGCAGCTAGCCATGTCTATAATATAAACAAAAAAAATCCAGAGCATATTGGTGATGAAGCTTATACCAGATTTCTAACGGTTTTAGTGCCACATAACATGACTAAAATCTTAGATTATAATCGCGTTGTACAAGATCTAAATGGTCTTTCTGAAGCTGAATTTTTAGCGAAAGTACAAGAAAAATTTAATATTGAACCATGCACTCGTTTATCATGCAAAGCTGAATATCCTCATTATTTTGGCATGTATCTGAATAAAGCATGGTATAAATTGGTAGCTAAACCTGGAACATATGATGAAACTAGCCCTGTCGGAAAGCTAGATGTAAGCATATTGCAGGAAAATTTACTGAAGCCTGTTTTAGGAATTATTAATCTTCGTACTGATAATCGCATCAATTTTGTTGGTGGGATTCGAGGTATTAAAGAATTAGAACGTTTAGTTGATAATGGCGAGTATGCTGTCGCTTTCTCCATGTTCCCTACTTCTATCAAAGAGTTAATGGCGATCGCTGATATTGGAGAAATTATGCCACCTAAATCGACTTGGTTTGAGCCTAAACTTAGAGATGCTATGGTTGTGCACATGATAAATGGAGGGAATTAGGATGAATAATCGTGTTTTTAATTTTAGCGCAGGCCCAGCAGTACTTCCTCTTGAAGTATTGGTTGAGGCGCAAGCTGAATTCTTAAATTATCAGCAAACAGGGATGTCTATTTTAGAGACTAGCCATCGTTCTAAAGCTTATGAAGCGATCAACGCTGAAGCTGAGGCCAATATGAAAGAACTTCTAGGTATTGGGGATAATTACCGTGTACTATTTGTGCAAGGTGGTGCTAGTACTCAATTTGCTATGATACCAATGAACTTCTTATCTCCAGGTCGCACTGCAGATTATATATTGACAGGTGCTTGGTCAGAAAAAGCTCTGAAAGAAGCCAAATTATTTGGTACAACTCATGTAGCGGCAACTACTGCTGAAGGTAATTATAAGCGTATTCCGAATATGGATGAAATTCAGTTAAGTGATAATCCTGCTTATGTTCATATTACTTCTAATAATACTATCTTTGGTACACAATGGAATGAATTACCTAGCTTTGGCCAGGTCCCACTCATTGCTGATATGTCTTCAGATATTTTGAATAAACCTTTTAATGCTGAAAATTTTGCATTGATTTATGCTGGAGCTCAAAAAAACTTGGGTCCTTCAGGGGTAACGGTTGTAATCATTCGTAAAGACTTGCTAGAAAATAACCCTAAAACGATTCCTGCGATGATGCGTTATGAAACCCACTCAAAGAATGACTCACTTTATAACACACCACCAGCATTTTCAGTTTATATGTTGAATTTGGTACTACGATGGCTCAAAGGACAAGGTGGATTAGTGGGTATTGGACAACGTAATACTCTAAAAGCTGGTCTTGTATATGATACCATTGATCAAAGTGGCGGTTTCTATCGTGGTCATGCTGACCTAGGTAGTCGTTCTCTTATGAACGTTACCTTCCGCCTGCCGAATGAAGATCTAGAAAAAACATTTGCGAAAGAGGCTGAACAAGCTGGACTTGTTGGACTCAAGGGACACCGTTCTGTAGGCGGACTCAGGGCTTCTATCTATAATGCGATGCCTGTAGCTGGTTGCCAAGGATTAAAGGATTTCATGATCGAATTCCAACGGAAAAACGGATAATTTAATAGTCTATATAATTAGAGCGGAAGCACAGAGAACCTGTCTTCCGCTTTAATTATTTCTTTTGTATTTGCATGCAGGATTATTAGAGATTTGGGTAAAATATAGCAATAAGTACTATAAGGTCGAATCTTGTACTTGTGCGATTTCATCCTTTTTGGCTATGGATGGTAATGGAGAAATTTCAAGAGGGATTCCGCCCATCGCAGGTGCTAATAAATTAAATATTACCGTATAAATAAGACCGAAGAAAGCAGAATACAGTCCTGTTATCAAGGCGATAAATGTGCCGGCTAAAATGCCTACAGCGGTTTGGTCCATAAGGATGAAGAGTAAACCAAGTAGTGTACCGATGCAGATACCACTAACAAACATAATGAAACAGATCGGTCGATAAGCCAGACGTGTAACGGTATGATTATACATGAAATCACCTCGATCCTAATTTAAAGGAGGAACTAAAAATGTCTAAGGAAATCTTTGATGTTGCCATTATTGGCGGGGGGCCAGCAGGTCTATCGGCAGCTCTTACTGGGCGTATTCGGAATAAAAGCGTTGCTATCTTTGAACATATGGATCACAGCAAAAAATTACAAAAAGCTCACATTGTTGATAATTATTTAGGAATGCCGCAAGTTACCGGGAATGGTATGATGCAGCAATTTATATCTCATTGTATGGCTCATAACCCCACTGTAATCAAAGAAAAAGTTGTTAATATTTTTCCTGGAGATCATATTTTTACTTTGCTTACACCTGGTAATACTTATGAAGCGCGGACTGTGATTATTGCAACGGGTGTTGTAGCCACTACTTTATTTAGTGGTGAAAAAGATTTCCTAGGGCGGGGAGTCAGCTATTGTGCGACTTGTGATGGTATGATGTATCGTGGTAAAGATGTAGCGGTCATTTCTTATTCGGAAGAAGGGGAACATGAAGCTGATTATTTGCAAGAATTATGTCGTACAGTCTATTATTTGCCTCAATATAAAGACATTCCTAGCATACGTTCTGATATTAAGTTGATTCATGATAAACCTAAAGCCATTACGGGCGATGTGGTGGTAGAAAATTTAGTGATGACAAAGGAAAGTTTGAATGTTCATGGTGTATTTATTATTAGGCAGTCTGATCCTGTAGAGAATGTGTTGCCAGGTCTTGAACTTGAGGGCGAAGTGATCAAAGTGAATCGAGATATGTCAACGAATATCCCCGGAGTTTTTGCAGCTGGTGATTGTACAGGTAGACCTTGGCAAATTGCTAAAGCCACTGGTGAGGGACTCACTGCCGTATTAAGTGCCATTAATTATCTCGGAAAAAAAGATAAATAAAGTAATTTACACGTAAACCATAATGTACTGTAACCAAAGAGGGGAAAGAGAATGGCAATTAGATTGGCGAATCCTATGTAGCTAAGGATGAGGCTAAGAGCAACTAAAATGAACAGACTATTTATAGTGGAGAGATGGGTTACTGCAGTGAGTTTAGTAGCGCAGCCATAGAGACTGGCGAGCCCTGTCGTATAAATGGAAGCCAGAAAGATGAAAATGTAGCTGGCATGGTGTAAGGTATGCTGAGAATGTGCAATGAAGAGCATGGGGATTTCCTGCTCCACGGATTCAGGATAATGGATTAGAACGACAATTGTGATTAACCCTGCGAGAATCATTAATAATAGAGCACCTGCGATACTACCCCAGATACGAGATTTTCGTTGTGTAATGCGTGCACCTAGTGGAACAAGTACGGCGGCACTCATAATCAGATTGTAAGAAAGATAAAGAAAGCTAGCCAATAGCCAGTGGGGAGCTGGTAAGGCTGTAGTCTGTGCTGGGAGGGTTAGCATCCCTAGATTGATCTGGTGATGGTATAAGGAATAGAGAGCGATGATAATGATCGTGACGGTTAGTAGAGGCGTTATGATGATGTTTGCAGTGGTAATGCCTTTTAGCCCACAGAGGAGGGTGGTGATCAGTCCAAAGGACATGATACCTAGACCTAATGAATAAGATAAATTGAAGGTATCTTGAAAGAGTGTCCCAGCTCCTGCGAGCATCACTGTTAATACTCCAAAGAGAAATGCTGTAATCATCATATCTAAACAAAGTCCGATTTTTTTTCCGCATACATAATATAATAATTCATGATAACTGGTCGCTTTGATTTTATAACTGATTTCTAAAATTTGGATACCAAGCCAAGAGAATAGGCAACAGGTTATCAGTAGGCCTGCCAGACCCATACTACCATACACAACAAAAAATTGAGTTAATTCCTGGCCTGAGGCAAAGCCGGCACCCATAATCGTACCTGCGTATGTTGCAGAGATTTTGATGATATTTGATATTGTACGAGTGTTCATGGCATTCCTCCTTAGTATTAAAAACTCAGTTACTTTCTTTTTATGTAAGAGGATCTAATAATATGAAGGATTTATAAGAAAAGACTTGGCTTATACCAAGTCTTTAGACTTAAGCAGAAGTCTTGATGGAAATGCTTTTTCATTCTGTAAAAAAACAGGTCATGTAATGGGTTTTTCTCCATTACGTGACCTGTTCTTTATACTTTGCTTAAAAAAATAAATCGCGAACGCCTTCTTCAATTTGCATAAGGCGTTTAGCCGTTTCACGGCGTAACTCTTCATTTTTAATGGCAGCTAAATTTCGTTCAATTGTGTCTTTACCTTTTTCCTTACTTTGTGCGTCAGCATAATCCATGAGATATTCTTTAAAGGTTAATAGGGCATTCGGCTGACAAACATTTTGGATTTCGCCGCTTTTAGCTAAGGTCATAAATCTGTCACCAGTGCGTCCCTGACGATAGCAGGCGGTACAAAAACTTGGAATATAGCCAGTATCACATAACATACGAACGACTTCATTAGGAGAACGATTATCCCCAGTTTCGAATTGCATGCCATTAGCAGAATTATGTTCTTTATAAATTTCATGATAACCACCGACACCAGTACAGGAGCCCGCACTAATTTGTGAAATACCATAGGTAATAAGCTTGTCTCTATGTTCGGCGCTTTCGCGGGTGGATAATAACATACCTGTGTAAGGTACAGCGAGGCGAATAATGGCAACAATTTTATCAAAGTCATCGTCGCTGACTAAATGAGGAAAATTCTCCAGTGACATGCCAGAGGCAGGGCGCAGGCGTGGTACCGAGATCGTATGTGGTCCTACACCACAGTCCTTATCAAGATGTTCAGCATGTAGAAACATAGCGACAGTTTCATATTTATAATCATACAAACCATAAAGTACACCAATGCCGACATCGTCAATGTCTGCTTTCATGGCTCTATCCATAGCAGTCGTATGCCAGTTATAATCATTCTTAATCGAGTTTGGATGAAGTGCAGCATAGGTTGGGCGATGATAGGTTTCTTGGAATAAAATATAAGTTCCAATGCCGACATCTTTTAATTTCTTATATTCTTCAATTGTGGTAGCTGCAATATTGACATTTGCACGACGAATACTGCCATTACCATCTTTAACGCTGTAAACTGCCTTAATTGCATCCACTACATAATCAATATCGCAATTAATAGGGTCTTCGCCCGCCTCTATTGCAAGACGTTTGTGACCGAGGGATTCTAATATTTCAACTTCTTCTTTTATTTCATCCATGGAGAGGCGACGGCGTAATTGCTCTTTATTGTCATATCGATAACCGCAATATAAACAGTTATTTACGCAGTGGCTGGAAATATAAAGCGGGGCAAATAATACAATGCGAGTACCGTAGATGGCTTTTTTTACTTCACAAGCGGTGGTGAATATTTCTTGTAAAAGCTGCGAATCGGTTACCTCTAATAAGATGGCAACCTCACCTGCTGATAGTCCTTGATATTTACCAGCTTTACTAATAATACTCCGAACAAGTTCTTGATCCTTGGATTTTGTCTTTGCCTCAGTGAGTAAGGTATTGATGAGAGCATCATCAATAAAAGCATCGGATGTACGTTGTTCATTATTAATCATTAGAAATATCCCCCTTGTTTGTTGTTTTCGCAGTAAGGGCAGATTTGACAATTACACCAGGGAGGTTGCCTAGTTTACCAGTCAATGCACCGATGTCATCTGTATTGCCTTCAACGATGAGAGCGATCACGCCGATTTGCTCTTCATGTTTTGGAATTCCCATTCGACCAATGATCAGATGACTATAGTTACTAATGATCAAGTTTACTTTATCAACAATGGTTTTTGGTTCATTAATAACAATTCCTACCACGCCAATACGTTTAAGCATACGATCCCTCCCCCTAGTGAATAACATAAGCCTCCCTTTGCACATAGCAAAAGAAGGCTTAAAAAAATCCTGGTGATTTCGCCATCCTGTGCGTAGGCTTTGCCCTTGCTTGCAGATTTTAGATATGTATAAGTCTCCTTCAAAATATGAGGTTGATGCCACACAATTTGTTAGATAATTTGATTATACAATATTTTTATCATAACCGATAGTCTCTTTATATCTAGTCCTCAGGGGATCTTTCGTCAGGTTTGTGGAAGTCCTTTACAACAAATGGTGAATACTGTAGAATATAATAGTGAATACTATTAAAATAGCTTTCACTTGCTCTGTAATGCTCTATATGGCCTGTCCTATGCGGGCAAAAACTCTCGCTTCTGGATTGCAGGCGGGAGTTTTATATTGTAATACAATGTAGATTTTGTCAGTGTAGGAATTCTATGATAATCGTAGACGATATACATAGAGGAAGTAAAGGGTTATTTTTAAATGAGATCTTGCGTACCCTTAGGATTCATAGAGCCTTCACGGTTCAAGAAGGAAGGTACGTTTTTTATATTAATAGGGGGTCGGAAACATGCTTGACATTAAATTTGTTCGCGATAATATGGAAGTTGTTCAACAGGCATTAATGAATCGCGGAAATAATCTTAGCTTAGATGAATTTTTAGCACTAGAGAAAGAGCGCCGGGTGTTACTCAGCCAGGTTGAGACACTTAAAAATAATCGTAATACTGTGTCCCAAGAAATCAGCCGGTTAAAAAGAGCGAAGGAAAATGCTGATGAGTTGGTAGCTGAGATGCGCCTCGTTGGTGATCAAATTACTGAGATCGATGCTAAGGTCAAAGAAGTAGAATCAGCACTACAAACGATTATCATAAATATTCCTAATATGCTTCATGAGTCTGTACCTGTTGGCCAGGATGAAAATAGTAATGTAGAAATGCACACTTGGGGGACATTGCCTGTCTTTGAAACTCAACCTCTCGCTCACTGGGAAATTGGCGAAAAATTAAATATACTTGATTTTGAACGAGGCAGCAAAGTAACTGGAGCACGTTTTACTTTTTATCGAGGCCTTGGCGCTCGGTTAGAACGTTCTTTAATTAACTTCATGCTTGATATGCATACACGTGAACATGGTTATACGGAATTTTTTCCACCATTCATTGCTAATAAAGATAGTATGATGGGGACAGGACAACTTCCGAAATTCGCAGAAGATATGTTTAAGTTAGAAGGCTTAGATTATTATCTCATTCCAACGGCTGAAGTGCCGATTACCAATTTTCATCGTGGTGAAATTCTTGATGCTAAGGATTTGCCCTTGTATTATACAGCGTATAGTGCTTGTTTCCGAGCTGAAGCAGGATCAGCTGGTCGTGATACTCGCGGACTTATCCGTCAACATCAGTTCAACAAAGTTGAAATGGTTAAATTTTCCTTACCTGAAGAATCCTATAATGAATTAGAAAAGTTAACTAAAAATGCGGAACGTATCCTTGAGTTACTAGGATTGCCTTATCGCCGTATGGCACTCTGTAGCGGTGATGTAGGTTTCTCATCAGCTAAGACTTATGATCTTGAAGTATGGTTACCAAGTTTTAATACGTATAGAGAGATTTCTTCATGCTCTAACTTTGAAGATTTTCAAGCTCGTCGCGCTGACATTAAGTTCCGTCGGGAACCAAAGGCGAAACCTGAATTTGTACATACATTAAATGGCTCAGGACTTGCTATTGGACGCACCGTCGCAGCTATTTTAGAAAACTATCAGCAGCCTGATGGCTCAGTCATTGTACCTGAAGTATTACGCTCATATATGGGTGTTGATGTCATTAGTAAATAAAAAATAAAAGAGATGGGTCGTCACACTAATTTCTTAGTGCGGCAGCCCATCTCTTTTATTTACGTAATCAGAAAGTATAGCACTTTCTAGGGTTTCACGTAAGAACGACTAAGACTTCTGCCTGCATCTGAAGATTTGGCACAAATCAATTCTTTTTTATAAAAATAGTAAAATTCGACAATAAAGAATGATTTTTATTGTAAAAAGAATAGTAATAAGTCGAAATGATAGAATATTATAAAAGATAAAGGACTTTTATATTTTATATGTAATTAATTAAGTAATTGATTATTATTTTAGTAGAGAGATGGAGCAATTAATATAAGTAGGTGCAAAGATGCAAATGCTATTATATAAATTAATTGGAGATGAGTCTCTATTTTCGGCAGAACATAGAATTTTTAATATCGTATTATTGATTGGCATCTTATTGTCTATTTCCAGTGGTCTTATGAATTATTTTATGAATTTGAGCACTGTAATTACAATGATTATTTTGCTCAATGGCATAGTTTTAGGAATTCTCTATTATATATCAATTATAAAGAAACAATATTCAATACCAGTTCTTATTTTGATCTTCATGTGTGTATTTATTCTCACTCCATCGATCTGGATTTTTAATGGAGGAATATTAGGCGGTGCCTCCTTATACATTTTGATTTTTGCTTCGATGATTGCTGCTTTACTGCGTGGTTTCAAAAGATTAGTATTACTTGGTTGTTTGGTAATTATAACGTTAATTCTTGTGATCGTTGAATACAAAAATCCATCATGGATTACTTACTATACCAACGATGTCGATCGATACATTGATGTTTCTTTTGGATTATTATGCACGATGCTTGCGAATGCAACATTTATTATGATCATAATAAATTATTATACAAAGGAATATGATCGATCAAGGGACTATCTTGCACAAATAGAAAAACAAAAAATAGAAAATGCGATCAATAAGCTAGAGAGACTTAATCTTATTGGTGAGATGGCTGCAAGTATTGGACATGAAATTAGAAATCCTTTAACGACAGTACGAGGATATTTACAATATTTTACTCTTAAAAAGGAATTCTCAGACTATAAGGAAAGTTTTATAGTCATGATACAGGAATTAGATCGGAGTAATTTAATTATTACAGAGTTTTTATCATTAGCTAAAAATAAGAAAGTAGATTTAAAACTGAACAATCTTAATATCATTATTTCCCAGATATATCCTTTGATACAAGCGGATGCAGTTGGTGCAGGAAAAAATATTACACTCGAACTTGGTGAAATTCCTAATATATTAATTGATGAAAATGAAATTAAGCAATATATTCTTAACCTAGTTAGGAATGCACTAGAAGCTATAAAATATAAGGGTATCGTATCGATAAAGACTTATATGGATGGCCAACGTGTTGTCTTAGACATTCAAGATAACGGAGAAGGTATTCCCCAAGAAGTGATTGATAAACTTGGAACGCCTTTTGTTACGACAAAAGATCACGGCACGGGAATCGGCATACCAATTTGTTATAAAATTGCAGAGCGGCATAAAGCACAGTTAGATATGGAAACAAGTTCTAGGGGAACAAAATTTTCGATTAAGTTTAGACTTCTAGAGCAAGCATAGATGATTAGCCGAAGAAAAATGGACAATATAAAAAAATTACATAAACAATAAGGAGATAAGGCAATGAATATAGCTAAATTGATCGATCATACTCTTTTAAAACCTGATGCAACGAGAGAACAAATTAGTCGTTTGATTATTGAAGCTAAGGAATATGGTTTTGCCTCAGTATGTATACAGCCAACTTGGGTATCTTTTGCAGCGCAAGAACTTGCAGAAACGGATATAAAGGTTTGTACTGTTATTGGATTTCCTCTAGGAGCTACAACAACAGCCGTTAAGGTTTTTGAAACCCAAGATGCCATTAAAAATGGTGCAACAGAAGTTGATATGGTGATTGCCATCGGTCGGTTAAAAGCCGGTGAAGATGCGGCTGTAGAAGACGACATTCGCAAAGTTGTTGATGTTGCCTACGGTAAAGCATTAGTGAAAGTCATCATAGAGACTTGTCTACTCACTGATGAAGAAAAAATTAGAGCGTGCATGTTGGCTCTTAGAGCAGGAGCGGATTTTGTTAAAACTTCCACAGGCTTTTCTACAGGAGGTGCTACAAAAGAAGATATTTCTCTGATGAGAAAGACCGTCGGTGATCAAATGGGGGTTAAAGCTTCTGGCGGAATAAAAGATAAGGAAGATTTAGAGATGATGGTAGCAGCAGGTGCGAGTCGCATTGGAGCAAGCTCAGGTGTCAGTATTATGCAAGGTAAGGCTACAAAATCAAGCTACTAGTTAATCATGTAGATTGCTCAGTTGTCTTAACGATTGATGGAGAGAAAAATTGAGAATTGCAGGAATATAGGTGAAAAGTAATGAATTGATACAATATTACATATAATTTTATATATGGTATTATTTACTCGTTTAATCACTATATTATATTGCTGATTATTAAGATTAAAGCTCGAAATAATTGAAAGAATCCTTACGTACTATTTGGAGGGAGAAGCTCGTGGATATGAATGCTCTTGGTAAATCTTTTAGTCACAATATGGGTTTGGCTTGGAATAGTTTTATTCATTCTGGGAAAATCCTATCAGGAATTGTTTCACCTTTGGTTGCTGAATCATGGATAAAATGTGCTAATAGGGACATGAATCCCACAGAAGGCCGAGGGCACATTGAGTTAGGATGTAATGAACTTAAAGAACTGGTAGACAAAAATGAGATAATCATTCGTATTGCGAATCCCTTTATGAAAAATCTATATAAAAGCTTTTCTAATACTGGATTTATTGTTGTACTTGCAGATATTCAAGGGTATATATTAGAATCTTTTGGTGACAAAGAACGTTTAAAAAGCGCAGAATATCTTAATTTTGTATTTGGAGCAAATTGGTCAGAAACCAGAGTCGGTACGAATGCGATAGGATTCACGCTAGCCACAGGAAAACCGGCACAAGTCTCGGGGTGCGAGCATTTTTCTCAGCCGCATCATTGTTGGACTTGCTCGGCGGCGCCTATTTTTGATAAAAGAGGAGAAATAGTAGCTGTATTAGATGTCTCGGGACCTGTGCAAGATAAGAATTCTCATACTTTGGGTATGGTAATCGCGGCAGCAGAAGCCATTTCTATGCAATTGAAAATGCAGCAAAAGCATAGTGAGATAATGTTAATGAAGAGGCATCTAGAAAGTGTCTTTAATACGATGTCTGAAGGTGTTCTATTTATTGATAAGTTAGGTATAATAAGAGAAGTGAATGCCATTACGCAACGGTTGCTTAATAAAAATAGCCAAGATATTATTGGTCATTCTATTGACACTGTTTTTAAGGAAGTATCGCCTAGCATCAGGACAATGTTAGATAATCCTCAATTATATTCGGATATTAAATTGTTGGTACCTACACAAAATGGAATAAGCCATTGTATGGCCTCAGGCGAATTTGTCTCTGATGAATACGGAGGTGTGAATGGTGGTGTAGTGATTTTGCGTCCAATACAACAAGTAAAAGAGTCGGTAACTAGTTGCGGTGGACATCAGGCAAATTTTAAATTTAGTGATATTATTGGTAAAAGTCCTGTTATGAGAGAAACTGTGAGAAGTGCGATGTTAGCGGCAGGCAGTAGTTCAAATGTACTTTTACAAGGTGAGAGCGGAACTGGGAAAGAATTATTTGCTCAAGCCATCCATAACCAAAGTGCTAGAAATAATGGGCCCTTTATTGCTGTAAATTGTGGTGCAATACCTCGAGAATTAATCGGTAGCGAACTCTTTGGATATGTGGAAGGGGCTTTTACGGGTGCCAAGCGAGGGGGACGTCCAGGAAAGTTTGAGTTAGCGGCAGGTGGTACCTTATTCCTGGATGAAATTGGTGATATGCCCTTGGAACAACAGGTTACCTTGCTGCGAGTGCTACAAGAAAAAAAGATAAATCGTATTGGCAGCGATAAAGTAATTGCCACGGATGTACGGATTATCTGTGCTACTAATAAGAATTTGCTAAAAGAAGTGAAACAAGGCACCTTTCGGCAAGACCTTTATTATCGTCTCAATGTTATCTCCCTTACAAGTCCTCCTCTTCGTGAGCGGGGCGAAGATATTATTTTATTAATCACTTCTTTTTTGCAGAGTCTAAGCAAAAACAGAGATTGGGAATTTTACTTAGAACCTGAAGTAGTACTTTGCTTAAAAAAATATAGCTGGCCGGGCAATGTACGTGAACTCCATAATGTAGCGGAAAGAATTATTCATCTAGTCGAAGGAAATACAGTATCTCTAACCCATTTACCTGCTGAACTGTACCATTTTCACACAAATTATGAAGAGGTACCGATAAGAAGAGAATCATTTAAGGAACAGCGAAAGCAGCAGAATGAAAAAACGGAACGAGAAGAACTCATAACATTGCTTCGCGAATGTAACGGGAATATTAGTCATATAGCCAAGCGAATGGGTGTAGCTCGTACTACGGTTTATCGAAAAATGCAATTGTATGCGATACAATATTAAAATAAATGACTCTAAGAGAAATTGAGAGGATAAGCGTAATAGTTAACTATTTTTTGCAAAGGGCAAATGTAGCTTTAGCTGAAGAAGTTTCATAGTGTAGCGAAGTGTAGCGGCATAATACACTGTTACAACGTTCACGCTACAATCAATTTTATATGAAATATAAGAAAACCACCATAATTAGGTGGTTTTTTTGTCTATAAAGAATTGGCATGAAAATTGCAAAATTATTAAAGTAAGCTATAGTACTCAATTGCTTTGCAGGAAGGAGAGGAGATATTTTCATTACTTTATCGGTTTTTATAGTAGAGATTTCATAAGAAATGTCTGAACAATAGGAAAAGTCGAAAAAATTTGGGAGGGTTATGATATGAGCGAGGTTACGAAAGAAAAATTACTGGCTTTTTATAAAACAATGTTGACGATCCGTAAGTTTGAAGATAAGGCAGCAGAATTATTTGCGGCAGGCAAGCTTCCAGGCTTTGTTCACCTATATAGTGGAGAAGAGGCTGTAGCTACAGGCGTTTGCGCTAGCCTGACAAATAAAGATTATATCACCAGTACTCATCGAGGCCATGGGCATTTGATTGCCAAGGGGGGAGAAGTGGATAAGATGATGGCTGAATTATTTGCTAAGACGACAGGCTATTGTAAAGGTAGAGGCGGATCTATGCATATTGCGGATGTAGATTTAGGTATTTTGGGAGCAAATGGTATTGTTGGTGCAGGACAGCCCATTGCTGTTGGTGCAGCATTTGCCAATAAGTATAAAAAGACGGATGCAGTTGCCGTATGTTTCTTTGGTGATGCAGCTTCCAATCGGGGTACTTTTCATGAAGCCTTAAATTTGGCATCTGTTTGGAAATTGCCAGTGATTTTTATCTGCGAAAATAATAAATTTGGTATTTCCATGAACCAGAAAGATCATATGAATATTGTTGATGTTTCTCAGCGGGCCACTGCTTATGGCATCCCTGGGGTCACCATAGATGGTAATGATGTTGCTACTGTTTATGAAGTGGCAAAAGAAGCAATCGATCGTGCAAGAAGGGGTGAAGGACCTACTTTATTGGAATGTAAAACATGGAGACATTATGGACATTTTCAAGGAGATGCTGGTTTGTATAAAGATGTAGCGGAGCAAGAAGAGTGGATGGGGAAAGATCCTATAGTGAGACTGGAGGAAAAATTAAAAGAATTAAAATTTGCCAAAGAAAGCGATTTAGAAGCAATACAGACTCAAATACAGGCTCAAATTGATGCAGCGGTTGAATTCGCCAAACAAAGTCCAGAACCAGATCCAGAGGATGTTATGGCAGATGTGTATGCTCCCTGAACGTATACTGTGTTTAGAAGTAATACCATATTTAGCGTAAAGGAAGGATGAAAATAATGAAAAAAATGACATATGCGGAAGCCATTCGAGATGGTATGAGAGTGGAAATGCAAAAGAATCCGGACGTGTACATTGCTGGTGAAGATGTAGGGAAATTTGGCGGATGTTTTGGTGTTACCACTGGATTATATGATGAATTTCCAGGCCGGGTACTGGATACGCCGATTAGTGAAACGGCAATTGTAGGTCATGCTGTTGGTGCAGCGGCAGCTGGATTGCGCCCTATCGTTGAGATTATGTTTGTAGACTTTATGGGTGTATGTATGGATGAATTATTTAATCAGGCTGCAAAAATGCGCTATATGTTTGGTGGTAAAGCCAAAGTTCCTATGGTGGTACGCACCCCTTGCGGTGGTGGTATGACTGCTTCTGCTCAGCACTCCCAATGCATAGAAGCATGGTTTACCCATATACCAGGGATTAAAACCGTTATGCCTTCTACTCCAGCTGAAGCAAAAGGATTAATGGCAGCAGCTATTCGCGATGATAATCCAGTCATGTTTATTGAACATAAGCAGTTGTATTCCATAAGCGGTGATGTGCCTGAAGGAGAATATGTTATTCCCTTGGGCAAAGCGAAAATAAAAAGAGAAGGAACCGATGTGACTATTGTCGCTTGGTCATGGATGGTTCACAAGGCATTAGCAGCGGCGAAAGTGTTGGAAAAAGAGGGAATTAGTGTAGAGGTGATTGATTTACGCACGTTGGTTCCTTTGGATAAAGAATGTATTTTACAGTCTATTACTAAGACAAACAGGCTCGTCGTGGTGAATGAAGCCGTTCGTACCAGTGGATTTGCAGGAGAAATTGCAGCTATTATAGCGGAAGAAGGTTTTGATTTACTAGATGCCCCTATTGTGCGAGTAACGGCGCCGGACATTCCTGTTCCTTTTAATGCGAAACTGGAGGCTGTTTATTTGCCAAATGAAGTAAAAATTATTGCCGCAGTAAAGAGCTTATTTTAAAAGTAATCAATTTTGGTGAGTGACTGAATACCAAATTATTTTTTAATGAAACTTTTAAGGATAAAGGAGTGCAAACACATGGCAGTAGAAATTACTATGCCTAAAATGGGCCTGTCAATGGTAACAGGGACGATTGTGAAGTGGTTGAAGCAAGAAGGTGATGCAGTAAGTAAGGGCGACATCGTGCTTGAGGTAATGACAGATAAGCTTACCAATACCATTGATGCTCCTGCTGATGGTGTATTATTGAAAATCGTTGCTCAAGAGGAGGAAGAACTTCCTATCGGTGCTTTGCTTGGTATCATTGGTATGCAAGGTGAGGCCGTTCAAGCAAATGCAAAAGCTGGGACAATAGCTACATCTCCTCCAGAGATATCGATTACTGAGGCAAGAAATTTAGGTACCACAAATGAAGTTACCGGAAATAGAGTAAAAGCTTCCCCTTTAGCACGCAAGTTAGCCAAAGAAAACAATATAGACTTTACTCAGATCGTGGGTACGGGTCCATCTGGGCGTATTATTAGGGATGATTTAATTAAATTCATTGCTGACGGTGGCGCTTCAAAACAGGTAAGGCTAGAGCAGAAGATTGAAGTACCTGAACCTGATACTATGCTGGAGCAAGATTCATTCACTCTAACTCCGTATGCAGGCATGAGAAAAGCTGTCGGTGATAATATGTCCCACAGCTGGTCCGTTGCACCGAAAGTAAACTATCATGTTAGCGCGGATCTATCAGCCTTGTTAGCTTTACGTAAAACAATTAATGAAGAGGCAGAAGCCAAGATCACCATAACAGATATGCTGGTAAAAATCGTTGCCGTGGCATTGAAAAGATCTCCTCATATTAATAGTGCATTGGTTGATAAAAATATTAGAACTTATAAAGATGTTCATATTGGCGTGGCTGTTGCCATTAACCAAGGATTGGTCGTACCAGTCGTGAAGAATGCAGATATAAAAACCATCTCGCAAGTTAGTCGGGAAATTAAAGAATTATCCCTAAGGGCAAGAGACAATAAGCTGAGTATGAATGAAATGCGGGGCGGAACCTTTACGGTTACAAATATTGGTACGTATCAATCGGTAGATTGGTTTACGCCCATTATCAATCAGCCAGAAGCAGCAATTCTCGGAGTGGGAAGAACGGTAGATACACCTGTAGTAGAAAATGGAGAAATTGTGATTAGACCAATGATTGGACTTTCCTTATCCTTCGATCACCGTATCATTGATGGAGCACCTGCTGCCGAATTTTTAGGTTTATTGCTAAAGCTAATTAAAAAGCCCTACCAAGCTTTGATTTAGTCATTCAACCAATTGAGGGAGGATGCAGGATGATGGTACGCAAAGGGTACTGTGTAGAACTTCAAGTTTGTAATTATGATGAAATCTTTGATTTACAAATGACCCTAAATAGGGCGAGGCAACAAGGAGTCATTCCGGATATATTACTTCTTCTTGAACATCAACCTTGCTTTACCATAGGAAGAAATAAAGATAGTTTAAATCACCTTTTAGTAGATCAAGAGGTATTAGATGAACATCATATTAAAATATTTGAGTCCAATCGGGGTGGCGATATTACCTATCATGGCCCAGGACAAATAATCTGTTATCCTATCATTGCTTTAACAGGAGCCAATAAAGATGTTCATGCTTTTTCTAGGAAAATGGAAGAGCTACTCATTAGGACGCTAATTTATTTTGATATTCTGGCAGTGCGAAAACAGGAATATCCAGGTGTATGGGTAGAGGACCGTAAGATTGGGGCGCTTGGGATTGCCATCCGGAAATGGGTTACCATGCATGGCGTTTCATTAAATGTTTGCCCCAACCTTATGCACTTTTCCTTTATCGTACCTTGCGGTATTACCTCTTTAGGAGTAACCTCTATGGCTCAGATCTTGGACACGGTAGATAGTAAAGCAGTACGCAGTCAATTGCGCAAAGAATTTGAAGAATTATTTGAGATCGAAACAGAGCTAGTGAGTGTAGATAGAATAAAGGAGATGGTCTGTGGCTATGCAGAGACCAGCGTGGTTAGTTGTACCAGCACCCAATCAAGATGATCTTGCCCAGATACAGTCTATGCTGAATGCGGGCAATTTACATACGGTATGTGAAAGTGCAAATTGCCCGAATATAGGAGAATGTTTTTCGCAAAAGACGTGCACTTTTATGATTTTGGGGAATCTATGCACTCGTAATTGTCGATTTTGTGCCGTGGAGCATGGGCAATTGCCCTTGCCCGTGGATATAGAGGAGCCTAAGGCAGTGGCTTTGACAGCTAGACAATTGGGCCTTAACTATGTAGTCGTAACGTCTGTGACTCGTGATGATTTGCCCGATGGTGGTGCAGAACATTTTGTTACCACCATTCAGGAAATTCGCCAGGTATTGCCGGAAGCTAGAATTGAGGTTCTGATTCCTGATCTTTTGGGACATCAAGAATCTATCCAACTGATTATTGATGCAAAGCCAGATGTGATTAGTCATAATATAGAAACAGTTCCTCGTTTATATAAAACGGTACGACCTGAAGCTATTTATGACCGATCTTTGCAATTATTACAAAGGGTTAGTACCAATCATAAAAATATTGCCAAAGCTGGTATCATGCTTGGCTTAGGAGAACGGCATGAGGAAGTACTGCAAACCATGCTTGATATTAAGGCAGTAGGTTGCCAGATCCTGACCATTGGACAGTATCTTCGCCCTTCTGCCGGGCATCATCCTATCATGGAATATATCCACCCGGCTACGTTTCAAATGTGGGAAGATAAGGCATATGAGATTGGTTTTAATCAAGTTGTTTCGGGTCCAATGGTTCGTAGCTCCTATCATGCTGAGCAATTATTTTTTAAGACTTTTCACAGTTCATAAAGAAATAAGACTGGGAGGTTAGTTTTATGATTCTACAAGCTGCATTTTTATTCATAGCCCCAGAGGCTGATCCTACCCAAAATCGTGCTATCGTGGAAACTCCTGCAGTCCATTTAACAGTTGTAGGAGTCAAAAGCTATGATGAAGCTGAAAAGGTGGCAAAAGAACTGGTGGAACAAGGAATCACATCTCTTGAATTGTGCGGCGGTTTTGGTAGTATAGGAACGGCCGCAGTAAGTAAGGCTGTCCAACACAAGGCAAGTGTAGGGGTAGTTCGTTTTGATATTCATCCCGGTCTTAATTTTAAAAGCGGTGACGATTTTTTTAACTAATGGTAAGTTTAAAAAAATGCAAACGGAGAGAAAAAATGAAAAAAAGAATAATTATTGTTGGCGGTGGTCCTGGGGGCTATGTGGCAGCTATTCGTGCAGCGCAACTTGGAGCTGAAGTGCATATCATAGAAAAAGAAACATTGGGGGGGACATGCTTAAATGTGGGTTGTATTCCCACCAAAGCTCTTCTTCATACTGCTAAGCTATATCACGCTGTGCAGGAAGAATCACACAAAGGATTGCATGTAGATAATATTTCCTTGGATTGGCCAGCTCTTATGGCTAATAAGGTTACCATTGTAAAACGCTTGGTTCAGGGCGTAAAGGGATTGTTGAAAGCCCATGGCGTTCAAATTCATAATGGGCGGGCAATATTGCAAGATGCCCATAAGATTCAAGTCGAAGGGGATAAGAGTGTGACCCTTGAAGCTGACATTATTATATTAGCTTCAGGTTCTGTTCCAAGCAAAATACCTGTACCAGGTGCAACCTGTAATGGTGTAATTGATAGCACGGCAGCCTTAAGTTTACCCAAAGTACCAAAGTCCTTGGTCATTATTGGCGGGGGTGTCATTGGCATGGAATTTGCTTCGTTATATAGTTCTTTTGGTACGAAAGTCACAATCGTAGAGATGCTACCCCAAATATTACCTATGATGGATAGTCAAATTGCCAAAAGGATACGGGAAAAGTTAACGGAGTACAAAGTGGATTTTATGATGGAAGCAGGGCTAAAAGAAATTCTACCGACTTCTGAAGGCTTAAGTGCAGTCGTACAAACTGCTCATAAAAGCCATGAAGTGGCAGGGGAATATATTTTAATGGCTACAGGGCGAAAAGCTAATACTAATAATATGGGTCTGGAAAAAGTGGGAATCCAAACAGAGCGTGGAAAAATCGTTGTTAATGAATATTTTGCGACGAATATACCCCATATTTATGCAATCGGCGACTGCAATGCTCAGATGATGCTGGCACATGCAGCATCTGCCCAAGGTATTGCAGCTGTTGAATATGCATTAGGCCATCGTCCCTTCTACAACCCCAAGATAATTCCTTCTTGTATTTATACCATTCCAGAAGCAGCTGGTGTGGGACTTACGGAAAAAGAAGCTTCGGCACAAGGAATTGCCTATAAAATAGGTCTATTTCCATTAATGGCAAATGGAAAGTCTTTAATTGAAGGTTGTGAATCCGGTTTGATAAAACTGATTGCAGACAAAAAAAGTGGAGAAATTTTGGGTGGACATATCTTTGGACCAAGAGCCACTGATTTGATTGCAGAAGTAGCCTTGGCAATGAATTTGGAGGCAACTGTTGATGAACTCATTACAACCATCCATGCCCATCCGACTATGAGTGAGGGGATTGCTGAGGCGGCCCTTGCAGTTAGTGGCAATGCAATACATTGGCCTCCAGGAGTAAAGATCATATAATTGAAGATATTGTATAGTCTTATTCATTAATAATTATAAAAAGCAGGATTTATGGTCATGATATGGAAAGTATAAGGCAGTATATTTTAAAAAATAAAGGATGAGGTGATTGTGAATGAACAATGATTCCATCATTATGGCCATTTTACAGGAACAACGAGTTGAAACCGCTATTCAGGTGCAAAATGTACTCACTAAGTATGGCTGTCATATTCGAGTAAGACTGGGATTACATGATGCGGCTATCGATTCTTGCTCACCCAGTGGTCTTATTTTGTTGCAGCTTTGTTGTGAGAAGAGTATTTTGCAAGAACTTGAGCAGGATCTTGTTGCTATTCAAAGCGTTAAAGTGAAGTATATGACGTTAGATTTTTAAAAATGTAAAAATTATAAAATATAGCAAGAAAAAGTATGTATAATGAAGATGCCTTTATATCAAAAAAGGCATCTTTCTTCTACGTAAAAAAGATTTGTGAATCCTAAGTAAAAAATGCTTTGAGTAAACATAAAGAAGAGGATAATGTTATAATAATAAAGGTATTGAGAAAAATGAAGGAGGCTATTCGTTTGAAACAGCTTATTTTGGGTGCCCAGTATATCCATACAGGGAGCAATTCTCTAGACGTTTTAAAGGAAATTCCTGCTACCCGAGTTTTTATTGCTACTGGTGGTTCATCTATGTTCAGAAATGGTACAATTGAAAAAATTCAAGAAAATCTTGCTGCCACCAAGAGCGAAATTTTTATTTATTCTGGAATTGCAAGCAATCCTGATGTAGAGACTGTATTGGATGGTTTAGCAAAAATGCGGGAGTTTACTCCAGATTTAGTTGTAGCTGTAGGTGGTGGCTCAGCCCTTGATGCAACGAAGATTATGACACTGCTATATGAATATCCAGAAATCACATTTGATACCATTCAGGATATTGAGTTGCCAACAAAACGACGTGGTGTAACGCTCGTGGCAATTCCTTCTACTTCTGGAACAGGAAGTGAGGTCACGAAATCGGCTGTTGTTACCTTTAAAGAACAAGATTTAAAAATTGGCTTAAAAACAAATTATTTTATTCCTGATATTGCCATACTTGATCCGCTAATTACTATGTCAATGCCCTCAAAATTTGTAGCAGAAACGGGTATGGATGCTATGACTCATGCTGTGGAATGCTATCTTAATAAAAATGCAGATGAATTTACTACAGCGTTAGCAGTGGGAGCGATTGAAGGGATTTTTGAATATTTACCTGTCTCTTATAGGGACAATACAGTGGAAAGCCGCGAGAAAGTACATTCTTATCAATGCTTAGCAGGTATTGCCTTTGCTAATTCTGGTCTTGGTATGGTGCATGGTATTGCTCATGCCTTAGGTGGTAAATATAATATGGGTCATGGATTACTTAATGCGATTGTGTTACCTTATGCATTGCAGTTTGATGTAGAACATGATCAGAGAATGCTGACGCGACTGAATGATCTAGCTCGTAAAGTCGGTAAAGTCGATTTCATTTCTTCAATTGTTGAGTTGAAAAAATTATTAAATATACCCGTTAGTCTACAGGAAGCAGGGATTACAGCAGAACAATTTGAGAGGGATTTTGAACAATTGGTTGACAATTCCTTAAAAGGACCCACTGTAGGAAATCCTGTACCAATTAGTCGAGAAGAAATGGCAGTTTTATTGCGTCAAATCTTTGCAGGAATTTTAGTTAAAGACTAAAATAATAATTGAGATTTACCATAATTCGATCATGTAAGTCCTTATTTATTAGTATAATCATACACTCTTAGAAGGTTATTTTTACATTTTTCATGATTTTAGTAGCCTTTTTCGAGTAAAAGTATCATAATAGTACATATTATTAAATTTAATAATTACAAATTACCAACAACTTATGATTATCGGAGGTGAAAGTATGAGTCTTATCATAAAAGTAAAACAGTGTAAGGGCTGTAGTGTTTGTGTTGACTTCTGTCCAAAAAAAGTCTTAGCTCTCGATGAAGTTGGCAAAATAACAGTGGTTAATGAATCTGCATGTATAAAATGTGGACAGTGTGAAATGCGTTGTCCTGATTATGCTATATTTGTGGAAAAATAAAGGAGTGAAGTTTACGTGTCAAGAGTTCTACTCATGCAAGGTAATCAAGCTTGCGCCGAAGGTGCTATTGCGGCAGGCGTGAAATTCTTTGGTGGTTATCCAATCACCCCATCTACAGAAATTGCTGAATTTATGGCAAAACGCTTACCACAAATCGGTGGTAAATTCATTCAGATGGAAGACGAAATTGCAGGGATTGGCGCGATTATTGGTGCATCCCTAACTGGTAAAAAAGTAATGACAGCTACAAGTGGTCCTGGTTTTTCTTTGAAACAAGAACTACTAGGTTATGCTGTGATTACTGAAATTCCATTAGTATTAGCAACTGTTCAACGTGTAGGTCCAAGTACTGGGCAACCAACTTCACCTTCTCAAGGTGATGTCATGCAAGCTCGTTGGGGAACTCATGGTGACCATCCGATTATTGCCTTAACGCCAGCGAGTGTTCCAGAATGTTTCTCTCTCACCATCAAAGCTTATGAGCTGTCAGAAAAATATCGTATGCCAGTTATTTTGTTGATGGATGAAATTATCGGGCATATGCGTGAACGTATCGAATTACCTGATTCTTATGATGAAATTGTTCAGCCACAGCGCAAGCTGCCTACAGTTCCTAAGGAAGAGTATAAACCTTATAAGGCAGATGAAGATGGTGTTCCGCCGATGGCTACTTTTGGTACCGGATATCATTGGCATGTAACTGGTCTTGTTCATGATGAAACTGGTTTTCCTAATGGATCTTCAAATACAACACAAACATTAATGGATCGTTTAAATGCTAAAATTACAGATCATTTGGATGATATTATGATGTATGAAGAATATCGCCTAGAAGATGCTGATATTGCAGTAGTCGCTTATGGCGGAACTGCTCGTACAGCGTATGCTGCGATTGATATGGCTCGCGCCCAAGGCATCAAGGTTGGTATGTTCCGTCCAATTACTATTTGGCCTTTTGCTGATGAACAAATTGCCAAACTTGCTACAAAAGTCAAGCACATCATTGTTGCTGAGATGAACTGTGGTCAATTAGTAGGCGAAGTGAAAAGAGTGGTAGAA
The DNA here is from genome assembly GCF_042610375.1 of Pelosinus sp. sgz500959. NCBI lineage: Bacteria > Bacillati > Bacillota > Negativicutes > Selenomonadales > Sporomusaceae > Pelosinus > Pelosinus sp. sgz500959. The sequence goes on along the minus strand of NZ_JBGJZL010000001.1, from coordinate 524,306 downwards.
GGCAAGGTTCCCGTACAGCTTCTCGCTAAATATAACAATGATGCCATCACACCAGATGAAATGCTAGAGGCTATTATCAATGTGGAGGTCACAGAACCATGCAAAAACTAATTGAAAAATATTATCGTTCGACTAAATTACCTCATATCTGGTGTCCAGGTTGTGGTCATGGTGTTGTTACGATGTCAATCGTAAAAGCCATTGATAAATTACAACTTGATCATGATAAAACTGTTATTGTTTCTGGTATTGGTTGCTCTTCACGAGCTTCTGGTTACCTGAATTTTGATACTGTTCATTCTGCTCATGGCCGTGCACTGCCTGTTGCTACAGGTATTAAGCTTGCTGATCCAGAGCTCAACGTCATTGTTATTACTGGTGATGGTGATGCAACTGCTATCGGAGGTAATCATTTTATCCATGCTGCTAGACGAAATATCAATTTAACAATGATTTTATATAATAACAATATTTATGGAATGACTGGCGGTCAGTATTCTCCTCTTACACCAGTAGACCATAAAGCATCTACTGCGCCTTTTGGTACAATGGAACGCAATTTTGATATCACCGAACTTGCAAAAGGTGCTGGAGCAACTTTCGTCGCTCGTTCCACTGCTTTCCATACTCAACTCTTAACAGATGTCATTGCAAAAGGCATTGCACATAAAGGTTTTTCACTCGTTGAAGCCATGACTCAATGTCCGACTTCCTATGGACGTCAAAATAAAATGGGTCGTGCATCAGATATGCTTAAATCTCAAAGAGATCATGCAGTAACAGTAGAAGCTGCTGCACGCTTAACTCCTGAACAAAAAGCTGGAAAATTCCTGATTGGTGTACTTCATCAAGAAGAGGCACCGGAGTATACAGAGCAATATGATACAATCATTGCCAAAGCCCAGAAAGGAGGCAAATAATATGTTTGAAATGCGTCTTTCCGGATCTGGCGGACAGGGACTTATTTTAGGTGGTATTATCTTGGCTGAAGCAGCTCTTTTAGATGGTAAATTGGCTATTCAGTCTCAATCCTATGGTCCAGAGGCTAGAGGTGGTTCCAGTAAATCCGAAGTCCTAATTTCCGAAAATGTCATTCATTTTCCTAAAGTCACAAAGCCAAACCTAGTATTGGCCATGACTCAGGAAGCGTTGGTTAAATACTCAGGAGATTTGGCAACGGATAAAATACTGATCATCGATACTACTTTTGTAAAGGATGTACCTGAAAAATTTACGAATGTACATCATTTCCCAATTACAGAAATTGCTCAAAAAGAGCTAGGAAAAGCATTGTTTGCTAATATCGTAGCCCTTGGTGCAATTGTTGCTTTAACAAAAGTTGTTAGTGTTGAAGCGATTACAAAAGCCGTTCTTGCTCGTGTACCAGCTGGAACAGAAGAGGTTAATAAACGTGCTCTTGAGGCTGGAATGTCATTGATCACAAAATAAAGGGGAGATGACACGTGGAGAAGGTTGTTTCGTTAACCACTAGAGAGCCTTTTGTAAAACGCTATGGACTTATTGGTGCTTTACTTGTTCTTTTGGCGATTATCGCGATTCCAACCCCTGAAGGACTACCGATCGCTGGTCATCGGATGTTAGGTATTCTGGTGTTTTCCGTCATCGTTTGGATGACGGAAGCAATCTCCTACCCTGTGAGTGCTGCTGTAATTATGACATTGATTGCTTTTCTCCTTGGGATTTCGCCAGATGTAGCTAAGCCTACAGAACTTCTTGGAACATCGAAAGCTTTAACCATTGCTCTTGGTGGATTTAGTAATACGGCATTAGCATTAGTCGGTGGAGCTTTATTTTTAGCAGCGGCTATGACTCATACTGGACTTGATAAACGAATTGCTCTTGTTGTATTATCTAAAGTCGGTGCCCGTACAAATCGGGTTCTTGCAGGAGTTATTTTGGTGGGCTTTATCTTAAGCTTTTTTGTTCCAAGTACTACGGCGCGGGTATCTTGTATGGTACCGATCGTAATGGGAATTATCGCTGCTTTCGGCGTTCAAAAGAAAAGTCGTTTTGCAGCGATTATGATGATTGCGACTGCCCAGGCTGATAGCATATGGAATGTCGGTATCAAAACAGCTGCCGCACAAAATATGATCGCCCTTGGTTTTATTGAAAAGATGTTAGGTAAAACGATTACATGGATGGATTGGTTTATTGCGGCGGCTCCTTATGCTGTCATCATGTCCATTGTTTTATATTATTTGTTGCTAAAATTAATGCCACCTGAGGTCGATGAAATAGCTGGAGGAAAAGAGGCGATTGCTAAAGCGATGGCCGACCTTGGTCCCATGCGTTCTGACGAAAAGAAATTATTGTCGATTTCTCTTGTGCTCCTTTTCTTTTGGGCTACAGAAAAAATTGTTCATCCATTTGATACGTCTTCCACAACCATTGCTGCAATTTCCTTACTATTGCTACCAGGTATCGGAGTTATGACTTGGAAGGATGCACAAGCGAAAATTCCTTGGGGTACTCTGATCTTATTTGGTGTTGGAATTAGTTTAGGATCGGCTATTTTATCAACTAAAGCAGCAGTATGGTTATCTAAAATTATTGTTACTACATTCGGACTCCAAACTTTGCCAGCTCTGACCATTCTTGCAATCTTGTCGGCCTTCCTCATTGTTATTCACTTAGGATTTGCAAGTGCAACTGCATTGGCTGCCGCTATGATTCCTATTCTCATTAGTATTCTTCAAGGGGTACAAACTGAGGGAATTAACGTGATTGGAATGACTATGGTACTTCAATATGTGGTCAGTTTTGGTTTTATTCTTCCAGTGAATGCACCACAAAATATGATTGCGTATGGGACAGAGACTTTTGAAGTACGAGATTTTATCAAAACGGGTATTCCCTTGACAATTATCGGTTATCTTGCGATTTTGTTCCTTGGAGCTACCTATTGGAAGTGGCTTGGTATTGTATAAGAATAAGAGAAGCAGGACCAGTACGGCCCTGTTTCTCTTATTTTAATTTTTGCCTAAAGACAATCCCTCAAGTATAATCATTATATACAGATAATCTCTAAGGAGGATGGCACATGTCATTGGTAGCAACAAGGTATACAGTCCCTTTTACTCCACTAATGGAGCGTATTGAGAAAGAAGCACCTGAGCTGTCTTCTGCCTTAGTGACCTTGCAGGTCGTGATAGGAAAGGATGAGTTTGAAAAGTACATTAATTCCCTCCTTTCTGTACGAAAGGTAAATGATCAAGTATTGATGATTACAAAAAAAGAAATGTATCGGTCGATTATTATGAGTCGTTTTTTGCCTGCCATCAAAGAAAGTTTTGCAGTAAATTTTGTTCGAGTTGTAAGTCAATAAGATGTAGAAGTGTTATTTGCAATTAGGGGGATTTTATAAGTGGAAAATAAGGTAGAATGGTTGACGAAGCATTTATCAGTTATTTATGAACAAAATCCATATGTAAAGTTATTGGATATGAGCATTGTAAAATTAGATGCAGGGTATACTGAACTGAGTATGCCAATCATTGAGAATAAACATACGAATTTGTATCAGATTGCCCATGGTGGTGCATTAGCTTCATTAGCTGATACAATTATGGGGGTGGCATGTGCGACACTTGGCAAAAAAGTAGTCACCTTAGAAATGAATATCAATTTTATTAAAGCGGCAGCACCTCAAGCTGCCATTATCGGAATTGGTAACGTCATACATAATGGGAAAAATACAATGGTTGCCGAGGGGAAAATTATAGATGGGGAAAATAACTTGCTCGCGACAAGTCGAGGGACTTTTTTTGTCATGGGAGAATTTGAAGAAATGAAGGATAAGGATGATGAAAACGTGGCTTGCCCTAAGAGTTAACGTTCTTATGAAGACCAAGAGCAGAATATATTTTCCGATACTGAAAAAAAATTGTTCCCATGCAGGAATTTTGAAGTTTACTGCGAATAATAAATATACATCAGTGGTACGATGACCGTGTTACCGTATGATTTTTTTAATAAGGGGGAATCGTGCTGAAATTTCAAGCCGTAAAGCAAACCAAAACCTATGCTGAGATTGTAGAGCAGATTAGTAAACTCATTGAACAAGGGGAATTAAAGCCAGGCGAGAGACTTCCTTCAGAGCGAAGTTTATCCTCAGCTCTCAATATAGGCCGTCAATCCTTACGGGAAGCACTAAGTGTTTTAGAAGCCATTGGGCTGTTAGAAGTCAGGCATGGTATAGGGACTTTTGTAAAACAAGATGCCATTTCTCATTTAACAACCATTCCGAAAAATAATGAGGATTTAATTAATCCTTTTGAATTATTAGAAGCTCGAAGAGTCATTGAAGTTGAATTGGTCAGTCTTGCAGCCAAAAGAGCGACAGAACTACAAATACAAGACATGGAAAAAGCTCTAGAAGCGTTAAAAGAAAATGAAATAGAAGGACGGCATGCATTTGATCTAGATCGAAATGTACATTTAGCATTTGCACGCGGGGCCAATAATCAAATTTTATATCGGACAATGCTTGAAATTACCGAGCAAATGAGTCAGCAGTTATGGATCATCATGAAAGAACGAAGTTTAGAAGTGATTGGTCGTGGTGAAAAATATCACAGAGAACATGAGACAATTTTTAATGCGATTAAGAGTCGCGATCATAAAATGGCGACTCATGAGATGCTTACACATCTTAAAAATATCGAGCGTGCTTTTTTACAAAAAGAATAAATCAAAGAAAATAGGTTATTGTTAAAAAATACAAACCTATTTTTTTAACACAAGTGGTACGATCACCGCAACACTGGAACACTAATAAATGTAAGGATATTAAAAGTAGAAAAAAGGGGATAACAATGAATAAAAATGAAATACACGTTATTTATGGTAGTGATTCCCGTAAAATGACTTATGAGATACTCGAGAAAATTGAATTGATCAAAGAACTGAATGTGGATATGCAGATTGGCATAAAACCAAATCTTGTAGTCGCTAAACCAGCAAAAGAAGGAGCTACAACCTCTCCTTCCATCGTCGAAGGTGTCATTCAGTATTTGCAAAATCATGGGTGTAAGAATATTAGTATTATGGAAGGATCTTGGGTTGGAGATAATACCAAACGCGCTTTTAAAGTGTGCGGTTACGAAGAGATTGCCAAGAAGTATAATGTACCTCTTTATGATTTGAAAGAGGATACTTCTATCGTCAAAAAAGTGAGAGATCTTGATTTACATGTTTGTAAGAAACCACTGCAGGTAGACTTTTTAATCAATATTCCAGTACTAAAAGCTCATTGCCAAACTTTAATGACCTGTGCATTAAAGAACTTAAAAGGTTGTATTCCTGATAAGGAAAAAAGAAGATTTCATGCCTTAGGCCTTACGAAACCAATTGGCTATTTAGCAAAGGCAATTCCTATGGGACTTATTATTGTTGATGGAATGGCCGGTGATCTTACTTTTGAAGAAGGTGGTAATCCAGTGCAGATGGATCGAGTCATCGTGGGAAAAGATCCTGTATTGATGGATACCTATGCCGCATCTTTATTAGGCTATACGAAAGAGGATATTGAATATATTGGCGTTGCCGAGAACATGGGAGTCGGCTCTAGTAATTTGGCTATGGCCAAGATTCAAGAATATGATGCACAGCTCAAAAAAAGTAGTGATTTTAAACCTTCCAATAAGGTACGTTATCTGACTAAAAAAGTCATTGCGCAAAGTGCCTGTTCAGCTTGTTATGGTAGTTTGGTTCATGCCTTACAACGGTTAGATGAACGAGATCTGTTGCAAAAGATTAAGAAACCTATTTATATTGGACAAGATTTTCAAGGAAAAGAACTCCAAGGAATTGGTATTGGCCGTTGTACAAGTAAATGTATGCAATCTGTACCAGGGTGTCCACCGACAGCAGCTGATATTATAAAAGAATTGGAGCGTAACTAATGTAATGTTAGAGCACTCTATGATCTTGTTCTGATCAATTGAAAGGATCAGGATAAGATCATAGTAAAACTCAACTATAATTTTTTGATCTTAGTGGTACGATCACCTAGACAGTTGGTTAGCAAATGTTAAAAATAGATGCTATATGACAAATAAAATGCTAGAAAAAAGTTTTAGAATATGCGTGGGGAGTGATAGTATGACAGTGAAAAAAATCGCAATTTTAACTAGCGGTGGGGATGCACCAGGCATGAATGCTGCGATAAGAGGGGTATTGGGGAAAGGACTGTATCATGGATTTGAGATGCTAGGAGTTCAAAATGGTTTTGAAGGATTAATCAATGGAGAATTTATTGAGATGTCGTCTAACGATCTCATTGGAGTCATTAATCAAGGCGGAACAATACTTAAGACTGCCCGAAGTGAAGGGTTTAAGACGGTAGAAGGGCTTTCAATGGCCGTCGCGCAAATCAAAAAACATGGTATTGATATGGTGGTTGTCGTCGGTGGTGATGGGTCCTTGCAGGGAGCTAAGAAACTGGCAAGCGTCGGTATTGGCACAGCCCTTATACCAGCAAGTATTGATAATGATATACCTGGTACTGAATACTGTATAGGCTTTGATACTGCTTTAAATACAATACTCGAGGCCGTCCGAAAGATACAAGATACCATTGCATCTCATAGTAAGGTGGCGATTGTTGAAGTGATGGGCCGCAATTCTGGGCATTTAGCATTAATGTCCGGCATGGCTTCTGGTGCGGAAGCCATTTTAGTGCCTGAAATACCAACGGATATGGAATTAATTTGCCAAAGTTTAGTAGAACGTTCTCAGCAAGGAAAACTATATAGCATTATTATCGTCGCTGAAGGCGTTGGAAAAGGACCTGATATTGCTGAAGAAATTGCTATCCGCACAAAACTTGCCGTTCATGTCACTGTATTAGGCTACATTCAGCGGGGAGGTTGTCCATCAGCCACAGATAATATTATGGGAAGCAAAATGGGAGCCTTGGCAATTGATACTATTTTGAGTGGTCATATTAATTTTCTAGTTGCCTTACGTAAGGGCAATTTGCTCACAGTACCTTATGAAGTGGAAGATGGTTTTGAATCAGGAATTGAAGTTCGTGACTATGATTTATCAATGATTTTGGGAATGGGATAGAAATATTACATGAGTTCTATACGCTAACATGTTGCTGCGTGTATCTCTTCCGAAGAGCGATTTTGATTCGTTTGGTAGGAGGTTACAAAATATAAGTATTATTTAGCATATAAATTGAGAGGGGTTGAGGTTTTTGTATAATCAAAGTTTAGAAGAACTTAAGGAAATCTGTAAAGAAGTGCGAGCCGATATCGTGAGAATGACTGCAGCTGCTGGTTCAGGTCATCCAGGGGGAAGTTTATCTGCTGTGGAATTAATGGCTGCTTTGTACTTTAATGTCATGAATCATCGGCCCCAAGAATTAGCATGGCCAGAACGTGATCGTTTCATTTTATCAAAAGGTCATGTTTGCCCAGTGCTCTATTCAGTAATGGCTAGAAGTGGATATTTTCCTGTTGAGGAATTACTAACCTTGCGTAAGTTTGGTTCTCGGTTGCAAGGTCATCCTAGTAGTAAGATGCTTCCAGGGCTTGAAGTTTCCAGCGGTTCGTTAGGACAAGGATTATCTGTTTCTAATGGCCTAGCATTATCTGCTAAGCTGAATAAGCAAGACTTTCGAATTTATTGTCTTATGGGAGATGGTGAATTACAGGAAGGACAGATATGGGAAGCAATCATGACGGCTGCACATTACAAATTAGATAATGTATGTGCTCTAGTTGATTATAATAATTTACAAATTGATGGTACTGTAGAATCTGTTATGGGCATTGCGCCTTTAGTTGAAAAGTGGCAATCTTTTAATTGGCATACCATCGAAATTGATGGACATGATCTTTCTCAGGTCCTTGCGGCATATGAAGAAGCAAAGCAAATGAAAGGCAAACCAAGTGTAATCATCGCTCATACTGTCAAAGGCAAAGGCTGCTCTTTTATGGAAAATGTAGCAGGGTGGCATGGAAAATCTTGCAATAAAGAAGAGCTTCAAACAGCACTAGCTGATATTTATGGAAAGGGGAATTAACAATGAGCGTTAAAATGTTACCAAATAGAGATGGCTATGGTCATGGACTTGTTGAACTCGGAGCAACAAACTCTGAAGTTGTTGTATTAGATGCTGATTTGGCAAAATCAACACGATCGGATTGGTTTGCTGATAAATTCCCTGAAAGGTTTTTTGATCTTGGAATTTCCGAGCAAGATATGCTTGGTACTGCTGCAGGCCTGTCTTTAGGGGGGAAAGTACCTTTTGCCACTACTTATGGTGTCTTTGTCACAGGTAGAGCATGGGATCAAATTAGGACTACGATTTGCTATTCTGATCTTAATGTAAAGATTGCTGGTGCTCATGGTGGTATTTCTGTTGGTCCTGATGGTGCTACTCATCAAGCTTTGGAAGATATTGCTCTTATGAGAGTATTGCCTCATATGCAAGTGATTGTTCCGTGTGATGCTGTTGAGGCCAAGAAAGCGACCATTGCAGCTGCTGGCGTAAAGGGACCTTGCTATTTGCGTTTTGCTAGAGAAGCAACTCCTGTCTTTACTGAAGAAAAAGATTCTTTTGAAATCGGTAAGGCTAATGTGCTGAAAGATGGCACAGATGTAACGATTATTGCTTGTGGTCCAATTGTTTATGAAGCTCTTTTAGCTCATGAACAGTTAGCAATTTTGGGTATTTCAGCTAGGGTGATCAATATGCATACGATAAAGCCCTTAGATGAAGCTGCTATACTACAAGCTGCTCAAGAAACTCAAGCAATTGTCACTGCAGAAGAACATCAAGTTGCTGGAGGATTGGGCAGTGCTGTCGCTGAAGTGTTGGTAAGAAATAAGCCTGTACCCGTTGAAATGGTCGGTATTCAAGATACCTTTGGTGAGAGTGGTACACCTGAAGAGTTGGTCGTTAAGTATAATCTTGTTGCCAAAGATATTGTATTGGCAGCCCAAAGAGCCCTAGCAAGAAAATAAATAAAACTTTTTCGAGTAGAACCTCTTATCATTTGATGAGAGGTTCTACTTGTGAAAAGGAATAATTATAGTACAAAAAATAAATATTCAGAATAATGTTGACATACTAGAACAATATGTTAAAATGAACAATGTGATATCTGATATATCAATGAGAATTTAAAACTGTTGCAAGGTATGTAATCGACGTGATCATTTACCCATTGTAAGTAAATAAAAGGAGGTCAATTTGTGACATTCATAAGTGACCAGTAACGTCCAATATAATTGTTAAAAAGTGAGTGGATAAAATTTATGTTACAGACAGTAAAACGAAACTTTAGTCAAACCCTAAAAACTAAATTAATCATGTTTTTTATTTTATTTGCCTTTTTCCCAGTTTGCATTTTGGGAATCATTAGCACTTATATGACAATAAACTCTACCAAAGAGACAACAGGGCAAAATAATTTATCCATGTCGAAAAATGTAGCAGAGCAAATTAATTTATTTATTGGGAATTCTCAAGGTTTAATCAAAACTGTAGCAGGCTCTCCGACAGTTAAATCCCTAGATCCTATAGCAATTAATAAATTTTTGGAAGAAACAGCGAAACATAATCCTCAGTTCGAAGCAATTGGAGTGATTACGCCCAATGGAATGCAATTGGCGAGATATCCAATGGCAAAGTTGGCTTTTCGCGGCGATCGAGAATACTTTCAAACTGCGATGAAAGGACAGTCTTATATTTCTGAAGGTAAAATTTCTCAAGCATCAAAACTTCCTGTCGTTTGGCTTTCTGTTCCAATCAAAGATGAGAGTGGTAAAGTGATTGGAATTGTAAATGCAGATTTAAGTATGAAGTCCTTTGTGCAGATTTCTAAGCAAACTAAGATTGGCAATAATGGATATATTGATATCGTTGATCAGAAAGGGACTGTTCTAGCAACCCCAAATGAAAATAGGATTTTGGAAAGTGAAAATTTTCTGAAATATGAGTATGTTGAGAAGGTTATAGCAGGACAAGGAGGATATATGCAAGGGGCCTCTAGTAATGGCGAAAATTCCATTACTTCTTTTGCACCTGTCCTCAATTATCACTGGGGTGTATTGATTCATCAACCGATGAAAGAAATTTATGATACAGCGAAGATGACGATTTGGATCGTCATTGGAGGGGGATGTCTTGCAGTAATTCTTGCAGGATTAACAGCTTTTTGGATTACGAATGGAATCACTGGACCAATAGGAAGGCTGAGAGATGAAGCACTCATGATGGCAGAAGGTGATCTACGAAAAAGAGAAATTAATATTCCTTCTAAGAATGAAATTGGCCAACTGGCAGAAACATTTAAATCCATGTCTACTAAACTGCAAAACTTGGTCACTAAAGTACAGTCACGAGCTGAAATCGTTGCAAAATCGAGTGAAGAATTAACGGCAAGTGCTCAACAATCAGCAAGCACTGCTATTCAAGTAACTGAATCCATTAGTCAGATGACTAATGGGTCTGACCGGCAGGTGGAGGCATTACATGATATGTCGATCATTGTAGGAGCTATGTCAACAAGTATCAAACAAATTGCAGACACGAGTAAGCAGATCGAGGATATCGCGAGAGGAACATCTCACTCTTCTGAAGAGGGACGCAAAACCATTCATAAAACAATGGAACAGATGAAGATCATTGGTGAAGGATCTCAGACTGTGCAAAGAACAATTGGTGAGCTTGACAAAGGATCTCAAGAGATCGGTGAAATTGTCACCTTGATTTCTTCCATTGCAGGACAAACTAATCTGTTGGCTTTAAATGCTGCTATTGAGGCTGCCCGGGCAGGAGAAGCAGGAAGAGGATTTGCTGTAGTAGCTGAGGAAGTCCGAAAATTAGCAGAAGAATCTAACCAAGCTGCCCAGAAAATTGCTGCTCTTATTCAAAAAAATGAAGTTGACATGACAAAAGTTATTGCAGCGACTAAGGCTAGTAGTGAGGGTGTAACGGTTGGCATTCATGTAGTGGAAGTGGCAGGCGATACATTCCAAGGCATTGCAGATGCAGTAAGTTGCTTAGTCGACCAAATTCATAACATTACGCAATCTATCGACCAAATTGCAATGGGGAGTCAAAATCTTGTTTCATCTGTGGCGAAAATTGATCAAGTCAGCAAGGAGAATGCTTTGAAAGGGCAAAGTGTCTTGGCTGCCACAGAGGAACAGTCAGCATCCATGCAAGAGATCGCTTCTTCTAGTCAAGAGTTGGCTCAAGCTTCATCAGAACTTCAATCAGCGGTCGAAAATTTCAAGGTGTAGATAAACTAGTCTTTATTAGATTGTTTAATTAATAATAAATATTCAGAATAATATTGACAGAACAAAATATTGTGATAAAATAAAAAACAAGGATATCTGATATATCAGATATCAAAAACGGTATTTTATTATGATACTTTAAAGGCGTGGGAGGACCAAGTCGGTTGATTGGAATCATCAATATGAATAATGAGGAGGATTATGTATGTCACAACCCGCAGAAATCATTGACAAAACGACAATATCTCTAGGGAAAAAAACTAATTATCGTTGGGTGGTCATGGCACTGATTTTTGTTATTTGGGCCATTGCCTGTGCTGATCGAGCTAATTTGGGGATTGCATTACCTTTTATGAAGAAAGAATATCATATTACAAATACTGAAGCAGGAGCTATTATTAGTCTATTTTCTTTTGCTTACGGTGTAGTTCAAATTCCCATGGGACTTATTTACAAACGATTGAGCAACAAAATGACTGGACGATTATTTCCGATATTTATGCTCTTTACGTCTCTATTTACTGGTTTGATGGGGACGACTTCATCCGTATTTTTACTGAAATTTTTTCGTATCGGTTTAGGTGTTTCTGAAGGTCCTTTGGGTATTGGTTGTACCAATATCATTAATCGTTGGTTTCCTGCGAAGGAAAAAGGGACAGCGACAGGACTTTGGATTGCAGCATCTAAATTGGGTCCATTGATTGTACCTCCACTATGTGTTGTGATTATTGAATTGTGGGGATGGCGGGAAATATTCTACGTTTTTGCTATTCCAGGAATATTCTTTTCAATCCTTTGGATGTTTTTAGTGACTAATTCCCCAGAAGATAATAAGTTTTGTTCAGGGGCTGAATGCCATTATATTCGTAATGAAGAAGGACCTATATTAGGAGAAGAGAAGGAGGTAACAGTCCGTAAATCCTATAATTTAGGTTGGCTTGATAAATTCAATCGTACGAAGAAAGTTGTACAACTGGAAACCATTCGCCAAGTGTTTTTTTCATGGAATGTTTTGGGGGTTGCCATTGGTTATGGTTGCATGATTGGCATCAGTAATATATTTATGTCATGGATACCTACTTACTTAATGACTGTAAAAGGATTTGCATCTATAAAAATGGGTTTCTTGGCATCAGCACCCTTTATGGGGTCTGTCCTCGGGAATTTGCTTGGAGGTTATATCTCAGATAAAATTCTCGATAAACGGCGTAAACCCATGATGATGCTTGGTGCTTTTGGTACAATCATGATGATGGTTGCTCTGATTTATGCACCTAATAATGCCGTGTATTTAGGTTTTACTCTGCTGATGGCTGGTTTAATGGTCGGTATCGGCTTTGCAGGATATTCTGTTTATCCTATGGGGCTAGCGAGTAAAGCGACCTATCCCGTTGCTTTTGGTATTGTAAATAGTGTTGGGCAAATCGGTGGTGCATGCGCTCCCTTATTTGTCGGAATGTTACTCGATGCTTATAGCTGGAATAGTGTATTTTTCTATATGGCCGGCAGTGGATTATTATGCTTAGGGGCTCTTGCCACGGTAGATGAACCTAGAGTAGATCAAGAGAAAGTTGCTTAATTGGCTATTGGATTAATTTATGTGCGGAGGCAAAATGGATGTTTAGAAAATGCATAAAAGTCATGATTCTTATGTTCTTATTCATCAGTATGATCATTCCAGTAAGTGCTCAAGAAGTGATGAAGAGTCAACAAGGAAAAAACTTGAACATACAAACACCAAAATTTGCTTATGTTGGTTCTTATACAGCTAAAGAACGAGATGGACATGGTAAAGGAATTGAAGTCTATCGTATTGATTCAACGTCCGGTGAGTGGAAAAGTATTCAATCAGTAGACGGCTTTAATCCAGCATTTTTAGCACTGGATCATGAAGGACATTTTCTCTATGCAGCTCATGGAGATGGTACTGTTGTTAGCGCCTTTGCCATTGACCAAGAAAGTGGTCAATTAACATTATTAAATCAACAAGCAACCGGTGGTAAGAATTCAGTTCATTTAACTGTTGATCCAAGTGGACGATTTCTCCTTGTTGCGAATAATACCTCTGGCAATATAACCGTTCTTCCTATCAATATCGATGGATCTCTTGCAGATTTCAGTGATTTGGTAGATTTACCTGGTAAGATGGGACCCAATCGAGCAGAACAGGCTAGTTCTCATCCACATCAAGTTTCCTTCGATCCCTCAGGTCATTTTGTTTTAGTATCTGATGTAGGTTTAGATAAGATCTTTGTATATAGCCTAGATCAAATTAGAGGAAAATTGATTGCGAATGATCCTCCTTCAATGGCAACACGTTCGGGTGCAGGACCACGTCATTTCGCTTTCCATCCAACTAAATCTTATCAATATGTTATTAATGGGTTAGACTCTACGATTACAACGTATCAATTTGATGATAAGGGTGGTAAGTTACAGCCCATTCAAGTGATGCCAACGTTATCAACAGCATTTGTCGGAAACAGTGCTGCTTCCGAAATCATGATTGCACCATCAGGAAAATTTCTCTATGGAGCCAATCGAGGACCTAGTAATATTGGAGTTTTTTCCATAGATCAGGTGACAGGTACTCTGACTCCTATTGAGTGGGTATCGACCCAAGGCAAAGGACCACGGTTTTTTGCACTCGATCCATTGGGGCAAAATCTTTATGCGGCTAACCAAAATAGTGATAACATTGTAATCTTTCGTATAAATTCATTGAAAGGTACATTAATACCAACGGGTCAAGTCATTAAGACTGGATCGCCAACATGTATTGTTTTTCGATAAAATACGGTATTGCAAAGCTTTTTTATCATTAATCAAAAGAAAGATAGTTCTATGAGAGCAAATTCCGTATATAAAAGTTCTTAATTTGATCTATTGGAATTTTATGATAAAATAGATCGGTGATATATAAAATATCAATAGGTTCGTAGGAAGGATGACTTATATATGGAATTTGCGATGGATATTAATTCTAAGACTCGATCAGTCCGAGATGTTGTATATGAAAAACTAAAAGAAGCAATTTTAATGGGAACCTACAAACCAGGATTTCATTTGAATGAAAGGCAGCTTGCAGGAGAATTTATGATCAGTACCACTCCTTTGAAAGAGGCATTACGGCGTCTCGAACAAGAGGGACTGGTTGTAACTCGCCCGAGAGTCGGTTCTTTTGTTTCAAATGATGTGATGGCTTCGATTGAAGAAATCAATTCCATACGCTCAGCCATAGAAGGCGTAGCTGCTCGATTAGCAGCGATTAAAATTGCTGAAGATGAGATTCTTCAATTAGGGCAAGTATTAAAAGAAATGGAGCATTATCGGCGAGAACGAAATTCCGAAAAAGCTTTGGAAGTAAATTTAAATTTTCATAAATTAATTACAATTTTTGCAAAAAATAATTATGTATCAAAGCAAATCGAAGCGATACGTTCCTTTGACTTAGCTCCTAGAAATAAAACCTTATCAAATTTTGATGAATTAGATCGAGCATATAAAGAACATGAGCTTATTTATAAAATGATCAGTAAGCGAGATCCTGATGGCGCAGAAAATGCAGTTCGGGCACACATTCATCGAAGTACTCAGTTTGTATTTAAAGGCAGTAAATCGTAATTTTTCTAGTAAAAGAACTAAATATTGCGAATCATGTTGACATAGAAAAAGATTGTGATAAAATTAATTATATCACAATTGATATATCAGATATCAGAAAAAATAATACCCAGTTATTTTAAGCATAATTTTCTATATCAGAAGTTGATCAATAGTAAAAAAGAAAAATTTATATTGAATAATGCTTGAAAAGTAAGTGATTTTCAATCTAACATATAAAGAATAAAGGGGTAATGATGATGAGCAACAATCTGAAAGTCCGTTTAAAAAATGGTGAAAATATCATGGGAACCATGATCACAGTTTTCGATAGTCCAGAAATTGCAAAAATTTTGAAAGTCTGTGGATTTGATTATTTTATTATTGATTGTGAACATGGGGCTTACAATTATAGTTCAGTAGCTACGATACTTGCAGTTGCTCGGGAAGCTGGGATTCCTGGAATTGTTCGTATTCCTGAAATCAAACGCGAAGTTGTATTGAAATATATGGAAATGGGGGCGGCAGGTCTTTTATTACCGAATACAGAAACCGCTGAACAAGCACAATTATTGGTTGAATACTCAAAATATGCACCTTTAGGCAATCGCGGAGTATCTCTGCTGCGCCCTCATACTGGATTTGAAAATGTGGGGAATGCAGTGGAGTATATGAAGAAAGCTAATAAAGAAACAGTGCTTATGGTGCAAATTGAGTCGCTCAAAGGTGTGGAGAATGTCGGCAAAATGCTCGACATCGAAGGTATTGATGCAGCGTTTATGGGTCCTAATGATTTATCGCAAAGTATGGGGATTCTTGGACAATTTGATCATCCAGATTTTATCGCTGCCATTGACCATGTGATTTTGTCAGCCAAACAACGCGGCAAATATTCTGGAACTCACTTGACATCTGCTGATGCAATTTTATCTTGGATGGATAAAGGTATGAGCTTGAATTTATGGTCGAATGATGTAGTGCATCTGATGAACGGTGCGAAGGCTGGTCTCGCTAAACTTAAAAAATAAAGCATACACGCCGAGTTAAATCGGATTATCAAATGACTTAATGCATTCTATATAGCCTAGATGAAATCAGGTAATCAATCTTTAGTAATGAGGAGATGGTGCTAGAGTGGACATTAGCTTTATCAAAGGTGTTATACCGCCAGTCGTAACTCCTGTAGATGCAAATAATGAGGTAGTAGAAAGTGTTTTTCGACAAATCATCGAACATGTAATCACAGGTGGTGTACATGGCGTCTTTGCCCTTGGTAGCAATGGTGAGTTTTATGGTCTTGACGCTCATGAACAAAAACGCGTGATCGAAATTGCAGTCGATCAAGTGAAAGGACGAGTTCCTGTCTATGCAGGAATTGCTGCAATTACGACGAAAGAATCCATTAAGCTTGCCCGTATGGCAGAAGATACAGGTGCTCAAGCCATTACGGTCCTGCCTCCGATGTTTATTAGCCCTAATGATGAAGAGTTATATCAGCATTTTGCAAGCATTGCAGAGGCAACATCATTACCGATACTGATTTATAATAATCCTGACCGATTGAAAGCCAATATCTCAGCAAATCTTATTGAACGTTTAGCAGATATTCCGAATATCGTAGGAGCCAAAGACAGTAGTGGTGACTTAACTTTGACTTCTGAGTACATTCGCAGGACCCGGGATAAAGGTTTTAAAGTCATGGCTGGCAGGGACACGATGATACTTGGTACTCTAGTCTATGGCGGTGTAGGATGTGTTGCCGCTACTGCCAATATTGCTCCTAAGTTAGTGGTGGAAATTTATAATAAATTTATGGCTGGCGATATCCAAGGATCGCTGGAAGCTCAATATGAATTGGCCCCATTGCGGGTGGCTATGGGGCTTGGCAGCTGGCCAGTGGTGACCAAAGATGCGATGAATCTCATTGGCTTTCAGGCTGGTGAACCCATTAAACCCAATACCAGTTGCTCAGAAGCTAACATGCTGACATTAAAAAATATTTTAACCAAGATGAATTTAATCAAATAGGCAAAGACGTTCTATAATATAAAAAAATGGAGGTATCTGTTAATGATTGAATCAATGAAGAAATACATGAAAGTTGGAATTGTAAATTTTATGGCGTATCCTTCTACAATAAAAGGCGAAGGTCCCATACTGGAAGCGACTAAAAAGATTGCTAGCGATGATTACTTTGATGCCATTGAAGTGACTTGGATTAAGGACAAGGACACTAGAAAACAAGTTGCTCAGATGACCAAAACCGCTGGTTTAACAGTGGGATATGGCTGCCAACCCAGACATTTGACTACAGGTTTAAACATTAACTCCCTTGATGAAAATATCCGTCTTGAAGCGCTGGCTTCCCTCAAAGAAGGTGTTGATGAAGCTTATGAATTAGGCGCTGTTGGATGTGCGTTTCTTTCTGGAAAATATGAAGAAGATAAAAAAGAAGCAGCTTTTGATGCTTTAGTCAAATCAACAAAAGAACTTTGTGCTTATGCAAAAGCAAAAGGGAATATAAAAATTATCCTTGAAGTCTTTGACTATGATTTTGATAAGAAATCATTAATTGGTCCTGCAGCCCTTGCGAAACGTTTTGCGCAAGTCATTCGAGCTGAATATGATAATTTTGGTTTGATGGTTGATTTAAGCCACATTATGCAGCTCCATGAAACCATCGAAGAAGCCATATTGCCAATAAAAGATTATATTGTTCATGCTCATATTGCCAATTGTGTCATTCAAGATCCTACAATGGAAGGTTATGGCGATTTACATCCTCGTTTTGGTTTCCCTAATGGTGTAGTCGGTGTAGATGAAATCGTTCATTTCTTACGCGTACTCATGGATATTGGGTTTATTAGCGAAAAAAATTGTCCCATCGTGAGTTTTGAAGTTAAACCTTGGGGTGATGAAGATCCTGATCTAGTCGTTGCAAATGCAAAACGTGCTTTAAATCTAGCGTGGGCTAAACTTTAAAAATTGAAGGAGATGTTATGATGAAAATAGTTGTATTAGATGGTTATACTTTAAATCCTGGAGACTTAAGTTGGGATGGTCTTAAAGCCTTAGGTGATGTTGTTGTATATGACAGAACACCTGCTGATCAAACCATTGAAAGAATTGGCGATGCTGAAATTGTATTTACAAATAAAACCGTAATCGATCAAGCCGTATTCGCCGCTTGTCCTGGAATAAAATTTATTGGCGTATTGGCAACTGGGTATAACGTAGTTGACGTGGATACCGCTAAAAGTAAAGGGATACTTGTAGCCAATATTCCTACGTACGGTACGACAGCTGTGTCTCAAATTACCATAGCTCTTCTGCTAGAAGTTTGTCACCATATCGGTGAACATAGTAAAAGTGTCATGAATGGGGATTGGACAAATTGCGCTGACTGGTGCTACTGGAACTATCCACTCATTGAACTTGCTGGAAAAACACTTGGTATTATCGGATTTGGCAGAATTGGTCAAGGTACGGCTAAAATAGCTCAGGCCTTAGGGATGAAAGTATTGGCCTTTGATTCTTATGAAATTGAATCCTTAAAAAGTGATACTTTGCAATATGTAAGCCTTGATGAACTCTTGGCAAATTCTGATGTGATTTCTTTGCATTGTCCATTATTTGATAGTACAAAAGGTATCGTCAACAAAGACAATATTGCTAAAATGAAAGATGGAGTTATCATCATTAATACATCCCGTGGTCCTTTGATTGTAGAAGAAGATTTAGCGGAAGCCCTTAATAGTGGAAAAGTATATGCAGCTGCAGTTGACGTTGTATCAACAGAACCGATTAAAGGGGATAACCCACTACTGACTGCTAAAAATTGCATCATTACTCCTCATATTGCTTGGGCTCCTAAAGAATCTAGATCACGGCTCATGGATATTGCTGTTGATAATCTAGCAAAATTCTTAGATAATACACCAGTTAATATTGTGAACAAATAAAATTGTGATTGCCACAAAAACAAAAATGAAAAATGATTAAGAAATGATAAGAATGAGAGTGTGGGAATAATTTCCATACTCTCATTCTTAAATCTATTCTTACGATTATTACGGATTAATAAAGGATGTGTGAAAAGATGCGTATTGTTGTGGCTCCTACTTCTTTTAAGAAAAGCATATCGGCTGTCGCTGTAGCAAAAGTTATGGAGCAAGGTGTATTATCTGTTTTTCCTAATGCAGAAGTGATTAAAATGCCAATCGCTGATGGTGGTGAAGGCACGATTCAAGCTTTTATTGTCGCCACTGGCGGTCAAATTATTAGAGAAAATGTCTTTGGGCCATTAGGGAAACCAATAGAAACCTATTGGGGTATACTTGGGGATGGTGAAACCGCTGTCATTGAAATGGCTGCGGCATCGGGATTGCCCTTAGTACCCCGAGAAAAACGCAATCCACGCATTACCACAACCTTTGGAACAGGAGAATTAATAAAAGCAGCCCTCGATCGAGGAATACGTAAATTGATTATTGGAATTGGTGATAGTGCAACTAATGATGGCGGGATGGGAATGGCTTGTGCTTTAGGAGTGAAATTTTTAGATGCAGTTGGTAATTCCTTGCCGAGTGGTGGAGCGGCCTTGCAACAATTGACGACAATTGATATAAGTCAAATGGATACCCGATTAGCAGAGACTACCATAATCGTAGTCTGTGATGTTGATAATCCTTTATGTGGTCCGCGGGGAGCGTCGAATGTATATGGTCCACAAAAAGGTGCTACGACAGAAATGATAGTTGAACTAGATGCAGCTCTTGAAAAATTTGCTGCCATTGCTAAAAAGACTACAGGTAAAGATGTGATCGAATATCCAGGAGCAGGAGCAGCAGGAGGATTGGGAGCTGGATTGTTGCTTTTTACGAATGCTCAACTGCTGGTCGGCGTTGATATTGTACTAGAAATTATACGCTTTTCTGAGATTGCCAAGGATGCCAACTTTATCATCACAGGTGAAGGATGTACTGATTATCAAACGGTCTGCGGTAAAGCACCCGTAAAGATAGCTCGTCTTGTTGAGCAGTATCATGTTCCTACTTTTTGCATATCAGGCAGCTTAGGTGAACGATATGAAGAGGTATACTCATCTGGAATTGCTGGACTAATGAGCATTATTCCTTCACCGATGAATGTAGGTGATTATGTGAACAAGACACCTGAGTTGATTCAAACAGCGACAGAACGACTTTGCCGCATTATAAGAAAAGGGATGGAAATTGAACTAAATAAGGGAGGTAAGGAAAATAGTTAAAAATACTATTTATACGAAAGAATTTATTGGCTTATTATTGGCGAATCTATTTTTTTGGATGAGTAATAATTTCTTTCTTCCTATTTTGCCAATCTACTATCATACACTCGGGATGAGCGATCATCAGATTGGTATTGCAAT
This sequence comes from Pelosinus sp. sgz500959, assembly GCF_042610375.1. Classification (NCBI taxonomy): domain Bacteria; kingdom Bacillati; phylum Bacillota; class Negativicutes; order Selenomonadales; family Sporomusaceae; genus Pelosinus; species Pelosinus sp. sgz500959. The sequence continues at coordinate 504,004 of NZ_JBGJZL010000001.1, read as the reverse complement.
CGGTGCTTTTTCCATCGGTTCTGTTTTATTTCGAGTTTTCTGTGGCAAATTAGCCGATCGTTATGGCAGTAAGCCTATTTTGAGTGTTGGTATTGTCGTATCAACTTTGGCGATTGTTACTTATTCTTACAGTACGACCATCGTGAGTGCAACGCTCTCTCGTTTTTTACATGGTGTAGGTATTTCAGTTTATTCGGGTGCTTCTCTGACTATGGCGACGTTGATGCATGATGAACAGTATATGACAGAAGTTGTTGCCATCTACACTCTATTTACCATGCTTGGTGTAGGAGTTGCAGCAGGATCAGCAAATTGGCTCTATCAGATTGGTGATTTTAATTTAGTCGTAGCGGCTGGAGCGATTGCGACCATCTTATCCTTTATACTTTTTCCTAAAAATCCAGTACTCAAAACAAAACTTGTGGTCGAAGATTCTTTGTCTTTACTACAGGTTATTAGAGAGTCAGGGGTTTATATTCCGACGCTTACTTTATTCGCGATTAATATGTGTTTTGCTAGTATGATGACATTTTGGCCATTATTATTGTTAAGTAAAGGGGTAAGTGAAATTCACCCTTTCTATATTGCTTATGCAATCGCAGTTGTTTTTTCGAGAATTTGGGTAAAGCAACTTTGTATTTTACTAACGCCCCAGCGTTTAGCAGAATATATTCTATTAATTTTTATGAGTTGTATGATCATCACGGCATGCTTTTCTAATATGTGGGTGTTGGCGCTAAATGGAATCGCAATCGGTGCGGGGTATGGTTTGGCATTCCCAGCATTAGCGACCATTGTTGGAGCTCATGTTCAGGCTGCAAATCGCGCTACGGCTTTTGGTTTCTTTACCATGGCTGTGGATTTAGGCTTTGCGATTGGGGCGATCGGGATGGGTATTATTGCTGATATATGGAGCTATGAAACGATATTTTATGTGGCGGGATTATATACTGCATTATATATGGTTTTATATCATTTTTTCTTTTATAAAAAACTAATAACGCAGTCTGATGATAATCAGTAGGATTCTCTTTCAAGAGCTGGCTGATAAGAAATAATCATACCTAATTTGTACAAGGTATGATTATTTCTTTTTATCTATGATCCATAGCTAAAAAGGGGTTAATTTTCATAAGATCGAAAGTATATTGTAATCAAAGGGGAAAATATCTCAACAAGAGAAATGATTTGGTCATAATCAATTTTTTTCTTTAAAAAGATTGATTGTGAGATGATACATGATCGAAAGGAAAAAGAAACATGAAGATAAAGATTACGATTATGGCCCCTTTTCCTGGTATTGTCTACGAGTGTGAGAAAGCTGGTGAATTGCTGGGAGTTTCCATTCAGCAACTTCTGATCGAAGATGAAATAGAGAGCATGTATGAAGTAATCAAAAAAGCAATTGAGATGGGTACGACTGTTATCCTAGGGGAGCTAGTGCTGCTGGTATTGCGATTGAACTCGGTATAAAAGGAATACTGATCGAGTCAGATAAAAATGCTGTATATAAAGCAATCACAGAAGCGGAAGCTCTGGCATTGCTTCGGCGTAACACAATGGAACAAGTTAAAAAATAAATGGGATGACAGAGCCAGCCATTGATGAAGCCACGATGGCTGATAAGTCTACAAGTGCAACAATCTTTGAAGATGTTAATCGATTGGAGATGCTTGAGCGAAATATTAAGCAAAAGCTACAAAGTAAAGGCTGGGTTGCCAAAATGACACTGGACCAATTTATTGGTTCTTCTCAAAAGATAGAAAGTTTAAAAACTAGAAGGCAAAAGTTTGCTAAAACTGATTCTACAGTATTGATTACTGGTGAGTCAGGTACAGGTAAGGAGATGCTAGCACAAAGCATTCATAATCTGAGCAAACGAAAATTAGGACCCTTTGTCGCAGTCAACTGTGCAGCTCTTCCACAAAATTTACTTGAAAGTGAAATGTTTGGATATGAAGAAGGGGCATTTACCGGTACGAAAAAAGGTGGCAAAGTTGGATTGTTTGAGTTAGCTCATGGGGGAACGATCTTTTTAGATGAAATTGGTGAAATGCCCTTGCCTTTGCAATCGAGGCTGCTAAGAGTTTTGCAGGAAAAGGCTGTAATGCGTCTTGGTTCAACTTGTAACGTTTTGTTGTTTGGTCATAGGAAGAGGGTTGCTGTTTATGAAAGTTAATGGTTGACAATGAATTTTGAATGAGCTGCATCAAGGCGCAATAGTGAATATTAAAAAAAAATACTGCTGATTGATATTATGGCATGGAAAATGCATGAGTAATGTAAGAAAGGCAATGATTCTTTATATGTAGTGTAAGATGTTGGAGAGGAGGATAAGGTAGAGTGTTTAAATTTTGGTATTGCAGCATGAAAATTTGTTAATCAGCTATTGGTGCTGTGATAGACGGAGTTGGAATTATTGCAAGAGGTGTGGCTATCAATTTCATTTATTGATATCTTATGATAAAATAAGAAGAATGATATATAAAATATCAACAGATCAAAGGAATGGTGACTCATACATGGAAAATACAATGGATATTACATCTCAGACTCGCTCAGTCAGAGATGTTGTTTATGAAAAGCTGAAAGAAGCAATTCTAATGGGCGAGTATAAACCAGGATTCCATTTAAATGAAAGACAACTCGCACAGCAATTTATGATAAGTACGACTCCTTTAAAAGAAGCATTGCGGCATCTCGAGCAAGAAGGACTTGTGATCACTCGGCCTAGAGTCGGTGCCTTTGTTTCAAATGATGTAATGATTTCAATTGAAGAAATTAACCTGGTTCGTTCTGCCATTGAAGGCGTGGCGGCTCGATTGGCAGCCACTAAGATTGATGAGGATGAGATTCTTCAGTTGGGTCAAGTCATTAAGGAAATGGAATTGTATACTAAAGAGAGGAACTCTGAAAAAGTTCTTGAAATGAATACTCAATTCCATAAGTTAATCAGAATTTTTGCAAAAAATAACTATGTATGTAAACAAATTGAAGCCATTCGGTCGTTTGATCTTGGTCCTAGAAATAAAATATTATCAAATTTCGATGAATTAGACCGTGCTTTCCATGAACACCATCTAATTTATGAGAAAATCATCATGAGAGATCCTGATGGAGCCGAGAATGCAGTTCGCATGCATATTCATCGCAGTACTCGGTTCGTTCTTGATGGAAAGCAACAATTGTAAGAGAAGGGTGATTGAATAATAAGAAGGGCGAAGGCTTCTGCCTGCATTTAAAAGTTTTGTGGAAGCCAATTTTCTTCTCAGATAAGCAAATAGTGTGAAAAATATTGACACGTTTAAATATTATGATAAAATAAAAATAAATAATGTGATATATCAGATACCAGATATCAAAAATTAATCTTCGATAGCGTGCAAAAAAAAGACGATGTCTATCTCTAGCACCATGAATGGATTAGGCTGATAAAGTATGGTGCTGATTAATTTCTTCATTATGTCGAATAAAAAGGAGGTGGAATGATTCATCTATGGGAGATGAGTTGCAATCAGAGAAGGCTGTTGCTGATCAGATGTAGTAATCGGAATATAAGAGGAGGATCAAGTGTGTCACAATCTGTAGAACTTCTTGAAAAAACGAAAGAATCCATAGGGAAAAAAACCAACTATCGTTGGGTCGTTATGGGACTGATTTTTGTCATTTGGGCGATCGCTTGTGCTGATCGTGCAAATTTAGGCATTGCATTACCGTACATGAAAAAAGAATATGGTATTTCTAATACTGAAGCTGGAGCTATTATTAGTTTATTCTCTTTTGCTTATGGTGTCGTGCAGATTCCCATGGGCCTAATTTATAAAAAATTAAGTAATAAAATCACTGGGCGATTATTCCCGATGTTCATGATACTTACATCAGCCTTTACTGGCTTAATGGGGACAACTTCATCTGTACTTCTGTTGAAGATTTTCCGTGTGGGTTTAGGACTCTCTGAAGGTCCTTTAGGCATTGGTTGTACAAATATAATTAATCGCTGGTTTCCTGCCAAAGAAAAGGGAACAGCGACAGGGCTTTGGATTGCAGCGTCGAAGTTAGGTCCAGTCATTGTACCACCTTTATGTGTGGTTATTGTGGAATTGTGGGGTTGGCGAGAAATTTTTTATGTTTTTGCTATTCCAGGAATCTTTTTTTCTATACTGTGGATGTTAATGGTTACGAATTCTCCAGAAGACAATAAGTTTTGTTCGGGTGCAGAGTGTCATTATATTCGTAGCGAAGAAGGGCCGATAATCAAAGGGACGCAGGCAACAGTTACTCGCAAACAGTATGATTTCACCTGGCTTGATAAGTTTAATCGGACGAAGAATGTTGTGCGATTAGAAACTCTCCGTCAAGTATTCACATCATGGAATGTGATTGGAACAGCAATTGGTTATGGTTGTATGATTGGCATCAGTAATATCTTTATGTCATGGATCCCAACCTATTTGATGAATGTAAAGGGCTTTGCATCAGTTAAAATGGGTTTCTTGGCATCAGCGCCATTCATGGGGGCTGTCTTAGGAAATCTACTGGGAGGCTTTATTTCAGATAAAATATTGGACAAAAGGCGTAAACCAATGATGATGGTTGGTGCTTTTGGCACAATTCTTATGATGGTAGCCTTAATTTATGCACCTAATAATGCACTGTATTTAGGGTTAACATTATTGATGGCTGGCCTAATGGTCGGCATTGGTTTTGCTGGATATTCTGTTTATCCCATGGGATTAGCGAGTAAGTCCACATATCCTGTTGCCTTTGGTATAGTGAATACCGTAGGACAAATCGGTGGTGCATGCGCTCCTTTGGTTGTTGGGATGCTACTGGATGCTTACAGTTGGAATAGTGTATTTTTCTATATGGCTGGTAGCGGAATATTATGTTTAGCTATTCTTGCTACCATTGATGAGCCGATTATAGAAGCTGAAGAAGCTGCTTAGAACATTCTGTTGTAGATGAGTGGCCCAAATGCAAAACAAAAAAGGGGATGGATTATGATGAGTGAACAGGGAATAGAAAAAAACATTCGTCTCAGCAAATATCCTAATTTAAAGTTTGGTTTTACGACGGCTAATTTTGCAAAATTTCTTCCACCCATTGCAATAAATATAAAATTGATGATTGACTTTGCAAATAAAGAAGGCTTTTCTTTCATTGAATTAAGAGATCCAACCGCTGATTTGAATTTGAGTGAATGTGCAGATTTGGCTATTTATGCTCGTCAGAAAAAAGTAGAGGTTATTTATGCAGTGAATGTAGGGGCCATGGATCCTACCTACTTTGATGTACTTTCTCGTGCGATTGGTAATAGTCTTGCTTTTGATGGTCCTAAAATGATTAGGACTGGCGCCAATGGGCCGGAATTTGTAAATGAGGCGAAAAAATTATATTGGACTGAGGATGACTTTCGGAAACTCGTGCAGAATCTAAATGATGCAGGAGATATTGCAGAAAAGTTTGGATTGAAACTCTCCGTTGAAAATGCTAGGGAAGGATTACAAGGGGATGGTGTGCAAACATTTGGTACTGCTGAATTATTTGGGAGACAAGGTGTAGATGCCAACGTTGGCTGGCAACTGGATACGGCAAATTTCTTTACAGTGTCACGGGTTGACAATGATCCAAATGCAGTTAAAGAATTTTTTGAACAACATGTGGATAAAATTGATTATACTCATTTAAAGAGCTCTCAAAATGGTCAACCTCAGCCAGTTATTGGTCAGAGTGATTTGCCATTAAATCGTTATTTAGATCTTCTTAACAAAAACAATAAAGTCTATGTAGCACTTGAATTGCCTGCACTCGATACACTGGAGATTATTTATAGCAATCATTGCAAGAGTATTGCATATCTAAATCATAGTTTATAAAAAATACATAAAACGAGCGATTGATGAATTTTATTCATCAATCGCTCGTTTTTTCTATAGCTGCTATGAATTGACTTTTAAATAAAATGAAGATTTAAAAGCGGAATTTGCTCACCACTTCTTGTAGATCAGAGGACATTTTGGCTAAAGTTTGGCTGGATGCAGCGATTTCTTCCATGGAAGCAGATTGTTCTTGGGTTGCTGCCGATACCGTTTGAGCTTCCATTGATGTTTTTTTGCTCACAGAATCGATTTCGTCTACTGATGCAACAACTTGTTGGCTACCACCAGCCATTTGCCCAATCGCAGTTGAGATTTCTGTGACTTGATTTGATACTTCGATAATCAAAACGGCGATATCTTGAAAAGCTTTACCCGCGATATCGACTAGCTCAGCTCCCGTGTTGACTTCCTTTGTTCCCTCTTTCATCGCAATCACCGCCTTTTGAGTATCACCTTGAATTTCTCCAATTAATTGCGCTATTTTCTTAGCGGCTCCTTGAGATTGTTCAGCGAGCTTTCTCACTTCCTCAGCAACGACGGCAAAACCTCGACCATTTTCCCCAGCTCTTGCAGCTTCGATCGCTGCATTTAAGGCTAAGAGATTCGTTTGACTAGCAATGCCTGAAATGGTATCAATAATTTGTCCAATTTCATTAGAGTGAGCTCCGAGCTTGCCAACAACCTCAGCTGATGTGATAACAGTATGTTTAATTTGAGCCATCTGCCTGACAGCTTCTGCGACAGAGGTCCCGCCAGAGGTCGCAGTTTCAGAAGCTTGCGCTGATTTTGCTGCAACACTATTGGCATTATTGGCGATCTGATGAATACTATCTGACATCTGCTGTACTCCTTGGGAGGTCTTACTGATAGCGATTAACTGCATTTCAGCACCTTGTGCCACGTCTGAAATTGCACACGTTACTAGATTGGCAGCCTCAGCTGAATGATCGGCACTAGCGGTGAGTTGCTGGGAAGAGGCGGCCACTTGTTGAGCTGAAATAGAAACTTTTAACAATAATTCACGCAGGTTTATCTTCATCTTATTAAAAGAAGTTCCTAATTGACCGATTTCATCGGAAGATTTTACAACGATATCATCTAAGGAGAGATTGCCATCAGCAATTTCTGCTGCAACTTGAGCAATCATATTGGCGGGTCTTGAAATACCTCGACTAATATAGATGCTGATTACAATTGAGATACCCATAACTAAAAGACTTACGATGACGAGGATAAGTTGTACTTGTGTGGTTTTATTGGTGTTGGCTTCCATTTCTGATCGTACATATTCTTTTACTGATGCAATTAAATATTTGGCAGCCGACATGGAATTATTATAGGGTTGTTCAGCTTGTTTCATACTGATTGTAACTTGCTCAATATTATTGGCTCGTTTGGCATTGATGATTTTAATGGCAATATCATCATAAGCGGCCTTTTCCTTTTTTAGCGTTGCTAAAAAATTACGAGACGTTTCAGTCGTTAGAGACTGCTCTAATTTACTTATCTTATCATCGCCATATTTGCGGCCTTCTTCAAATGTTGCCACATCTGCAAGAGCGCCTGTGATGATGAAGCCACGCATTGCGGCTGCTGTATTCGCAACATCAATGGTCAGTTCTTCAACAAGTTGAATTTTATAAAGATTATCTTTCATTAGTTGTTGGGAGGATTCGTTTAGCTCAGCGACTGTGAAGTAGGTGAATGTACTCATCATGACAACGAGGGCAATGACGATGCTAAAGCCGCCTGAGATTTTTTTTCCGATGGAGCTCTTGGTAGAAATAGATTTTTGCAAACTCTTGACGCCTTTTAAAGGATAAATCGATTGAAATCGTGCCATAAGTTTCATGATGCATTCACTCCTTATTTGTATAAAATAAAAAGCCCATGCGTAAACGCGCACGGGCTACATTGCCACAACAATAAATAATTTCAAGTCCACTGGTGGAGAATATCTCCATGTTTTGATTATAACAGTAGTACATGTCTTTGACAAGATGTTTATTAGGGTTTTATCGTTGGAACTTCTATAATCGTTTTTTTATGTACAATCCTATTGATGCGATAGTAACATTTTAATGATAGATATGGTAAAATGCCATAAAAACTTCTGTTTTTCAAGTAAGCGCCTTAAAGTAGGAAATAAAGGTTTCTGCAGCGATTGATAAGGGTTTATTTTTATCATGAATAATACCAACTCCCCGTGGAGGAATGGGTGGGGATACAGGAATCTCAATCAGGCGTCCTTCAGCCAGTTCTTTTTCGATAAAACTTTTAATGACGACAGTGATGCCAAGACCAATTTTGGCAAATTCAATAATGAAGTCCATAGTATTGATTTCAATTTCTGGCTTTATAAAAATATTATTTTCAAGGAAAAATTGATCAATATATTGGCGGGTAATGTTATCTGATTCTAATAACATAAATTTACATTTTTTGAAAATATCATTTGGTTCTGTGATGTTGATAGTTTTAAGATATTCTGGTTCAGAGACAAAGATATCTTGAATATCAGCGAGTTTAACAAATGTGTAAGAACTCAGACTAAATGGGCAACCAACAATCCCGACGTCGATGATTCCTTGGTCAATGTGCTTTAATGTAGCAAAGGTGGTATTATTGATGATTTTTACTTGTATATTGGGATAACGGTTCATAAAAGGTTTAAGATGAGGAAGAAGAAAATGCTTGCACAGCGTTGTACTCACGCCAATTGTAATCATGCCTTGTTGTTTACTTTTTAATTCGGCTAAGGTTTTTTCTCCATCGCCAATGATTGTCAGTGCTTTTTCAATGTATTCATAAAAAATTTTCCCTTCTGTCGTTAACGTTACTCCCTTTGAATTGCGAGAGAATAATTTAACCTCAAGAGCATTTTCTAAGTTTTTGATGGATTTGCTGACAGCAGGTTGGCTAATGAATAAAGCCTCAGCTGCACGGGAAATATTTTTATAAAAGGCCACAGTATAAAAAATTTTGTAAAGTTCTAAATCTTTATTCATGATATAACCCCTTGTTATGGATAATATAATATATAGGTATTATTATTATATCAGATGAAAAATTATAATGATAGGAAGATGTAAGAGCATCAAGTTAAGTGAGATAGCGTAGCATTAGAAAATGAATATAATCTTTTAAGTGAGTTTCACAAAAATGACCAAATTATATTAGAAAGAGAGATGATACACATGATGAAAGGCCAAGTGTGGAAGTTCGGAAATGATGTTGATACGGATCAAATTATTCCGTCCCAATACTTACTTTTACCAACAGTTGAGGAAATGAAGCAATATACCTTTGAGCCCTTAGATCGAGAATTTGCATCAAAAATAAATGAAGGTGACGTCATTGTTGCTGGAGAAAACTTTGGTTCAGGTTCTTCAAGAGAACAGGCTCCTCTAGTTCTGAAAGCCCTTGGTGTAAGCGCTGTTGTAGCCAAATCTTTTGCAAGAATTTTCTTTAGAAATGCCATTAATATTGGATTACCGGTTCTCATCTGTAAAGAGATATATGAAAGTGTAGAAAATCAGGATACACTGGAGATTGACGTTCAGCAAGGAAGTATCTCTAGTCTAAAATCCAATGAAACATTTACATCAACGAAGTTGCCTGAACATGTGATGAATATTTTAGAAGCAGGCGGTTTAATTGGTTTTTTAAATAAAAAGTAAAGGGGATCTCATAATGGGAATGACAATCGGCGAAAAGATTTTAGCAAAGGCTAGCGGTAAGGATCTTGTTAAACCAGGTGAAATTATTAATGCTAAAGTTGATTTATGTATGAGTAATGATGGTACAACCCATTTAAATATTGATATTTTTGAAAAACAATTAAAGGCAGAAAAAGTATTTGATCCTGAGAAAGTAGTTTTTATCATTGACCATAATGTACCTTCGGAAAGTGCCAAAACTGCTGAAGTACACAAAAAAATGCGAATATTTTCGCAAAAACATAACATTCCTTTTTATGAAGGGGCTGGTGTTTGCCACCAAATTATGATTGAAGATTATGTTGTACCAGGGCAACTTATTATTGCTGCAGATTCTCATACTTGTTCTTATGGTGGACTGGGAGCTTTTGGTACAGGTGTAGGCTGTACGGATTTTACCTCTGTTATGCATACTGGGGAAATTTGGCTCATGGTTCCTGAAACGTTAAAGTTTATGATGGAAGGGAATTTTAATCAGGGTGTGTATGCCCGGGATTTGATTCTGAAAATGATTGGTGATATTGGAGCCAATGGTGCAACCTACAAAATGATGGAATTTGCTGGACCAGCAGTTAAAAATTTGACCATTGATGATCGAGTTGTATTGTGTAATATGGCCGTTGAAGCTGGGGCAAAAAGTGGTATTGTTGAACCTGATGACATCGCTATTGAATATGTTAAATCCAAGGGACGTAATGAAATGGATTTATTTAAGAGTGATGACGATGCCATCTATGAAGAGACTTATCACTATAATCTTGCTGAAGTAGAACCTATGGTTGCCATACCACATTGTGTAGATGACGTAGTTCCTGTGACCCAAATTGGCGAAGTCAAAATTGATCAAGGATTTATTGGTTCTTGTAATAATGGTCGGATTGAAGAACTTCGTGTGGCAGCTCAAATCTTAAAAGGGAAAAAAATAGCTCCTTATGTTAAGCTGCTCATTTCACCTGCTTCGAAAGATGTCTATTTGCAGGCATTAGAAGAAGGATTGATGGATATTTTCATTGAAAGTGGCGCTATGGTATTAAATGCCAATTGTAGTGTATGTTGGGGAAGTTGTCAGGGGGTAATTGGTGAAGGCGAAGTTCTCATCTCCACTGGTACTAGAAATTTTAAAGGTAGAGCTGGACATCCAGGATCTAGTGTATATCTTGCTTCGGCAGCGACTGTAGCGGCTTCTGCTCTTACAGGAAAAATAACTGATCCTAGGGGGTTCATCGAATGAAAAAACAATTTTCAGGGAAAGTGTGGAAATTAGGCGACGACATTGATACAGATATTATTATCCCTACTCAGTTTCTCGCTCTTGAGAGTGTAGAGGCCATGAAAAAGTATGCCTTTCATCCTCTTCGACCAGAACTGGCAGGAATGATTGAACCTGGGGATATTATTGTGGCAGGGAAAAATTTTGGCTGTGGTTCCTCCCGGGAGCAAGCTCCAGAAATATTGGCAGCTCTTAAGGTAAGTTGTGTGATTGCCAAATCCTACGCTAGGATTTTTTATCGGAATGCTTTTAATAATGGTTTGTTGCTTCTAGAAAATGATGCGCTATCTGATTGCTGTACGGAAGGCGATCAGGTTGCTGTCAATCTGGAAAAAGGCCAGGTTATATTTGAGGAAAAAGAATTTGAAGTGGCTTCGATTCCTGAAGATTTATTACAGATGGTCGAAGCTGGTGGGCTCGTTCCTTTTATGAGAAAACTAAATGGTAAATAAAAATTATTAGGGAAGGAGGAAAGAATATGGGTTATACATTAACTGAAAAAATATTAATGAAAAATACTGGAAAAGATTCAATTAAACCTGGGGATTTGATTATTGCAAAGGTTGACAGGGTAATGGTCCACGATATCTTTGCCCCTTTTGTCATTGAAAAATTTAGAGAAATGGGCTTTGAAAAAGTCTGGAATCCAGACAAGATCGTTTTTGTTTATGATCATCTGATACCAACGAGTTTTATTGAAGATTCTCGTCATCACAAAATTGGGGATGTATTTGCAGCTGAGCAAGGCATTCAGGCTGTTCACCGGGTTGATGGAGTTTGTCATCAATTAATGCCTGAACTTCGCTATGTCACTCCTGGGCAAGTTGCTTTTGGTACGGATTCACATACGACGACTTATGGAGCAGTAGGTGCTTTTTCTACTGGTATTGGTTATACGGAAATGGCAGCTATTTTTGGTACGGGACAATTATGGCTTAAGGTTCCGCCGACAATTAAGTTTATTATCAATGGAGAATTACCTGAAGGTGTCTATGCGAAAGATATTATTTTGAGGATTCTCGGCGATATTGGAGCTGATGGTGCGACTTACAAAGCCATGGAGTTTGGTGGTTCTACAATTGATTCTTTAAGTATTGCAGGTAGAATGACTCTTTGTAATATGGCCGTAGAAGCAGGAGCCAAGGCTGGTGTTATAGCGCCAGATGATAAGACATTTGCTTTTAGTGGAGTGGATGCTAGTGAATATCAAGATTTAAAAAGCGATCCAGATGCCTTCTATGAAAAAGTAATCGAATATGATGCATCTCAGTTTAAAGCTGTTGTGGCATGCCCTTCTAACGTTGATAATATCAAAGATGTGGAAGAACTTATTGGTACTACTATTGACCAAGGATTTATTGGCTCTTGTACAAATGGTCGGCTGGAAGATTTAGAAATTGCAGCCCGCATTCTAAAGGGGCGTAAAGTGGCTCCATATAAGAAATTAATTGTGACTCCTGCTAGTAAAAGTATTTATGCTGAAGCTGCCCGAAACGGTATTATTGGAATTTTAGTGGAAGCTGGAGCAATTGTCAATCCTCCTGGATGCGGTTTATGTTGCGGGCGCAGTGGCGGCATTGTTTCTGACGGAGAACGAGTCATTGCTACAAATAATCGTAATTTTTTAGGCCGCATGGGCGGTCCAAAATCAGAAATCTTTCTTGCTTCACCTGCAACCGTTGCTGCTGCAGTAGTGGAGGGTAAGATTGTTGATCCCAAAAAGTATTTAGTAAAAGCATAATAATAAGCTAAAATAAAGTAAAACAAGAGGACAGGGACTATGTTTCACAAATGAAATATAGTCCCTGTCCTCTTGTTTTACATGATTAATAGAGAGGTTTCTAATTTTCATCCCTGCTTGAGAAGTAATTGAATAAATTCGTCAGCAGGGAGGGGTTTACTATATAAGTAGCCTTGAAATTCATCGCAGCCTTGCTCCTGTAAGAACGCTAATTGTTCTTCTGTTTCTACTCCTTCGGCGATTACACTAAGTCCTAAATTTTGTGCCATGGTAATAATCGTACTGACTAATAACCTTGTTTTGCTATTTTCCTTAGTGGCTTTTTGGATAAAACTTTTATCAATTTTTAATGTATCAACGGCATATTGAATAATATGGTGAAGAGAGGAGTAACCTGTACCAAAATCATCAATGGCAATTTTAATACCCATATCACGCAGTTCGTGAAGTAGGGATTGGAGGAAGATTTCGTTTTCGATGGCCGCACTTTCGGTAATTTCAATTTCTAGATAATGAGCATCGACACCTGTTGCCTTTAGGGTAGATTTGATCATTGTTGAAACTTGCTCATGGAATAATTGTTTAGGAGAAAAATTTACAGCGATTGGAACAATGGGAATTCGTTTTTTTTGCCATTGATGAAGTTGCTGACATGCTGTAGTAAAAATCCATTTTCCTAATGTAATGATAAAGCCTGTTTCTTCGGCTAATTTAATAAACTTGTCAGGTCCCACCATACCATATTTTGGACTACGCCAACGAATTAGGGCCTCTGCACCCACAATGCGCCCTGTTTTGATACTCACCTTTGGCTGGTAGTACAATAAAAATTCATCATGAACTAAAGCAGGACGTAGCTCATTGGTTAATGACATGGATTCAGCAAGAGCAATTCCAATGTCAGTGGTATAAATTTGATAGTTATTTCGTCCTAAATTCTTTGCTGTATACATAGCGGTGTCTGCGTTACGCATTAAAAAATCCATTTGATTACCATGATCAGGATAAAGGGCAATGCCAATACTGCTGGTAATATAGAAACGGTAGTCGTTATAGATAAAAACTGGTTCCAGTACGGTTTGGATTGTTCTTGCTATTTTTTCTGCCTTTTGAATGGTGGCATTCGTTAACAATACCATAAATTCATCACCGCCCATGCGAGCAATGAATTGGTCAGGAAGAGCCATTTGCAGACGTGAGCTAATTCCTTGGAGTAAGCTGTCGCCAACGGAGTGTCCCCAAGTGTTGTTAATTGATTTAAAACGATCAATATCAAGAAAGATGAGAGCCAATTTTTCTTGATTGAGTAAGGCAATCTTTAACTGTTGGGTAACATGTTCGTGAAAAAGGGTACGGTTAGGTAGGGTTGTTAAACTGTCATAATAAGCTAATTTATGAATTCGTTCTTTAGCATGTAGGATTTTTTGACGAGATTCATAACATTCGAGGCTATACTGAATGAGTTTTTGCAAAAAATCTGGAGTGATCTTATTTTTAGGACAATAATCATAAGCGCCGGCTTTCATCACTTCAACGGCGATGGTTTCATCGCCATGACCTGTAAGCATGATAATAGGAATGACGATTCCGCGGCTATTGAGTCGCCGTAGGACTGTTAATCCATCATTTCCCGGCAATTGATAATCAATAAAAATCAAATCAACAGCATGCTCCATTAACAGGCTAAGGCCCATTTCTTCATCTGATGCTTCCAAAACAGTGTGTTTTATTTTGGCAGATTTCAAGGCACGAATAATGATTTGACGATCAATATCATCATCATCAATAATTAAAATGCAGAGAGTATCTTTGATCATATTTCTCACCTCAGGAAGTTGTTTTTTCACATAACTTCCAATATTTTTCAATGGCAACCATCACTTCAAAGAATTTTTCGGGTAAAACAGGTTTTAAAATATAACCTGCTACATGGAATTGGTAAGCCTCGACAATATCTCTTTCCTCATCCGACGTTGTTAATACAACGACGCTTAAATGATGTAGCTGCTGATCAGAACGAATTTCACGCAAAAATTCTAGGCCATTCATGCGAGGCATATTAATATCGAGGAGAATCAGTGTTGGAGAGGGAATGGGAGGGGTGGTTTCTGTACCACGAAGCAAATATAGAGCCTCCAAACCATCATGCGCTACATGTATAGGATTTAATAGATTAAGTTTTCGTAAAGAACGTTTTACATTAAGAATGTCTATATCATCATCTTCTACAAGTAGAAGGTGTAATTCTTTATTCGCCACTCCTTATACACTCCTTTATAAACAATAATGTTGTAATGTAAATTCAAGAAAGGGATCATGAAATTGTAATATAACAGTTAACAACAGTGCTGTTAACGTGTATGATAGTAGTATAAAATATCCAAATAACGATAATGGATATTAACGTTTAACCTGATTATTTTGTAGATTCTTAAGGAATTAAGTCAATAATTGAATGATTCTCTATCCGCTATAAGAATCCTCTATTTTCTTTTCTTGAGATAGCCATCATTTAACGCAGTAAGTCGGGTTAGGAGAGTGTGGCATGAAAGAAAAAAATATACAGATTTTCTGGCAAAAGCAACTGGTTGTTCTTGTTTGTATTTTGGCAATTGGGTTAGGAGCCTTATTAGAGTTCATTTTTTTGAAACAATATGAAGAAGTTTTAATTAAAGATGTTCAAGCTGCAGCTGCATCAGAGTTGGTTGCAAAGACATCGGCTTTAAGTGCGGCTGTAAATCGACGCTTTGCCATTTTACAAGGATTATTAGCTTTTACAGATGCCGTTAAAAATCATGGAGATATTGCCATGCATTTTGATGAATTTGCTGAAGGACTACTAAAGAATACGAGTGGTATTCGAACGTTGATCATTGCACCTGGTGGAAAAGCAAGTCTTGTGTATCCACTACAAGGTAACGAAAAAGTCATAGGAACAAATATTTTTGAAACAGCTCGTCCAGAGCAATTAGAAGCCTTGCAGCGTACTCGTGAATCAAGGCAGATGGTGCTTAATGGACCTTATCAACTCTTGCAAGGTGGTTTAGGTTTGGTGGCGAGGCAAGCCATATATCGAGATGATGAGTTTTGGGGTCTTGCAACAATGGTGATCGATATGCCTGTTGTTTTTGCAGAAACTGGTCTTGATAAAGAAAGTCAACACACTCAATTTGCCATTCGGCGAACAGATGGAAAAATATTTTATGGAGAAGATCGTCTCTTTCAAGAAGAACCGATTATTTTAACCGTATTATTACCAGATGGACAATGGGAATTTGCAGCAGGGCCTCGCATCTCATGGGGTGAGTCAGTCAAGAATCAAATGATCGTCGTAAGGGGATTAGGATATCTTATCTTAGTGCTATTACTAGGTTTATTTTATAGTATTTTCAATTGGCAAGAACAATTAAGGCATACGGTCATGATGCGCACCGGAGAATTAAAAGAAAAGAGCAGTGAATTAAATCAAGTTGTTGCAAGACTGCAAGCGAGTAATTTGGAATTGGAGCAGTTTGCCTATGTAACATCTCATGATTTAAAGGCACCATTACGTGCGATTACTCACTTGTCACAGTGGGTTGAAGATGATTTAAGTGATAAGAAGCTCAGTGAATCGACGAAAGAATATTTAAGTTTAATACGGAGTCGTGCTCAACGAATGGAGCATTTAATTAATGGTATTTTGCAATATTCTCGGGTCGGACGAACCAGTATAGAGATTGCGAAGATTGATGTTAACGTTCTTATTAGGCAAGTCATTGAAGAATTAATGCCTCCTAATGATATAACCATTATAGTGGGAGACGGTATGCCGATCCTAGAGGCTAATGCAACGATGTTACGGCAAGTTTTTTCGAACTTAATCGGCAATGCAATTAGGTATCGAGATGATAAAAAACAAGGTTTAATTTCGATCACAGTGACGGATGATAGCTTATATTATCAATTTGTAGTAAAAGATAATGGTATAGGAATTGATCCCCAATTTCATGAGAAAATATTTGTGATGTTTCAGACTTTAACGCCACGCGATAAGAGTGAAAGTACAGGAGTCGGTTTGACGATTGTGAAGAAAATTATTCAATATCATGGCGGTAAAATTGAGCTGGTTTCTCAGGTGGGGCAGGGAGCTAGCTTTATCTTTACATGGCCCAAAGAGGTATTATTAATCAATAATTAAGTTATAAGGCTCTTTGTTAAGAGATTAGTCTATGATGGAATTTACAGAATGATTGAGTATTTTACAGAGTATATTTAATGCTTTTGGTAAATCATGATCGGAAAGGTTCGTCCAGCAAATACGCAGATGATTGAGTTCTGGTTCACCGGGGAAAAAGATAGACCCTGGTAAAAAATGTATTCCTTGCTGGTGAGCGATGGGGATTAAGTGATCTGTAGAGATTGCAGATGGTAAGGTGAGCCACAAATGCATGCCACCTAGTGGTTTTTGAAACTGAATGTGTGGAGTCAATTCCTGGGCGAGTTTAGTGGTTACTAATTGACTGCGATATGCGAGGGTTTGATTTAGATTTTTAATATATTTTGTCAGTTGAGGATTGAAAAATAAGGGAATAAGGGATTTTTGAAGCCATAAGGGAGATCCTAGATCAGTAATTGACTTGACTGCCAGTAAGCGGTTATAAATAGAGCCATCAGCAGCGATAACGCCTAGTCTGAGTCCAGGAAAAAGAAATTTGCTAAACCCTTTGAGATAGATCACTCGCCCGGTTGTATCTAAAGATTTAAGCGTTGGTGGTAATTTTTTTATGTGTGTATCATGGCATAATGTTAATTCTCTGTGGGGGTCATCTTCAAGAATGAGAATATTATTATTTTCTGCAAAGTTCAACAGTTCTCTGCGACGTTTGAGAGACATGATCGATCCAGTAGGATTTTGACATGTGGGAACGGTGTAAATAGCTTTGATTTTTACATGCATGGATAATTGTTCTAAAATATCAATACGAATTCCGTCTTGGTCAATCGGTATAGGCTGAATCGTAGCGTGACTCAGTCGAAAGGCATCGATGGCACTGGAAAAACAAGGCGTTTCCATGGCGATCACATCCTCAGGGCCGAGGAAAGTTCGGGCAAATAAATCGATGCCTTGTTGAGTCCCATTCGTAACAATCAGCTGATGAGGAGAGAGGGAAATTCCTTGATTCAATAAATAATGACTGATCGCAGCTAAGAATTCTGGATCACCTTGGTAAGGTGGGTAACTGCCTAGAGAATGAGGATATTGATGTAAAGATTGTTTGATTGAAGTTTGTAACAAATCAAGGGGTAATAAGGTATGATGAATGGATGCTGTTGATAAATCAAGGATTTCAGGAGGCAGACGCACAGCACTTTGGCTCCAAAAGCTAGCGCGGGGGAGATAATCAGAAATCGCAAGTTGCCAGTCAAAGGCTGTGGTTATAATTCTAGGAATGTTGGGCTGATTTGTATTTGAGGTGGATTGTCGATATTTTACAAAAGTTCCTTTACCATGGGTGGACTCGATAAGCCCATCCTTTTTTAGTGCTTTATACACTAGGTGGGCAGTCACTAAGCTAATTTTTAAATGAGCAGCGAGTTGACGAACGGAAGGGAGTGCACGACCTTCTTCAAGGAGTCCTGAGCGGATGCGCTGTGCAATTTCCAGTCTAATCTGTTCCTTAATCGATATTCCAGATTGGCGAGTAATAGAAATATTCAATTGCCTTCACCTCTATATCTAAGTGTTATACTGATCTGTTGACTGTTATATAAAAATAATGATTATATATCTATAATACATTGAAAAAATATAACACTACAAGGGAGAAGTTATGATGAAAGAATTTTATTATCGCATATGTAGAGTGATTGAAGGAATAAAAAATGATTGTTCATTTTCTGCGATTGTTGCAGGAGGGATTGCGGTTTTAGTTTCCTATGCAGGACCAATATTGATTGTTTTTCAAGCTGCAAAAATTGCAGGTTTAACTGATTCGATGTTGTCTTCTTGGATATGGGCGATCTCATTTAGTGCTGGGATCACTGGAGCTATCCTTAGTTATTGGTTTAAAATACCAATCATTGCTGCCTGGTCAACACCAGGTGCGGTCTTGTTAGTTGCCAGTTGGAGTATTTATCCTTATTCTGATGCCATTGGTGCATTTGTTTTATCAGGATTAATCGCTACTGTCTTAGGGATCTCTGGCATTTTTTCATCTGTGATTAAGCGAATTCCACAACCCATTATTGCAGCAATGCTTGCAGGAATTTTACTTAAGTTTGGTGTCGAGGTTTTTATTTCATTAAAAGAATTGCCAATCTTAGCAGTGCCTATGATCCTATGTTATTTAGGGTTAAAACGATGGTATCCTCGTTATGCAGTGGCGGCAACCTTATTTGTGGGTATAATCGTGGCCTCTCATCTCAATTTATTACATTTTGAGGACATGAGTATTTCACTGGTGACTCCGATTTTTGTTAAACCTACTGTTTCAATGGAAGCATTTATTGGTCTGGGTATTCCATTGTGTATAGTGACCATGACTGCACAAAATGCTACTGGCATTGGTTTACTTAAAGCTGATGGATACGATGCTCCTATAAGTCCGATTGTTACGGCTACTGGTATTCTATCCGTGTTATTCGCTCCCTTTGGTAGCCATGGTATCAATATAGCGGCCATTACAGCTGCGATTTGCACTGGCAAAGAAGCTCATACTGATTCTGATAAACGTTATATTGCAGGGATCTCATGTGGTTTGCTTTATATGCTGGTAAGTATTTTTGGCGCAACAATCGTCTCGGTTTTTTCGGTTTTTCCTAAAGAATTGATTGCGACGATCGCTGGACTCGCATTATTTGGTTCGATCATTTCTAGTCTTTCATCGGCTATGAGCGAGGAACTACAAAAAGAAAGTGCGCTGATTACATTCCTTGTTACCATATCTGGAATTTCAATTTTAGGAGTCGGAGCGGCCTTTTGGGGATTGATTGCAGGTCTGGTAACGAATTATATTCTTACAGGAAATACTAAGAGTCTAACTTCAGAAGAAACTATAACGTCTCAAGGATAAATAATATACTCTCATTGCAAATAAGAAGAAAAAGAAATACACATTCAGAAATAATTTATACACATCAAAGGATAAGGATATACACATTGAAATGGGAATTATACACACCATTTCTTAAAAAATTTCTTTTAAAACTTCCAAAAAAAATTTTTGGAAGTTTTTTTGCGCTAAAGTATTGAATCGCCTATAGTATTCAAAATAAAATTAAATTCATTTTATGAAAATGATCGTTTATTCTGAAAATATTGGCATGTTAATTGCAATATAGATGAGTAACTTAGTGAGCTCTGGATGATGTAAGGAAATGTAGACACTTAGATCGTTCCCGAGCGAATTGAGCGCAATCATAATCGATACATGAGAAATAAAACCTAAGGAGCGATTGTATTATGAAAAAGAAAGTAATAGCTTCCCTGGCAGCTGCAATGGTACTTGGCGTAGCGGGTACATCCTTTGCAGCGGCAAATCCTTTTTCTGATGTCCCTGTAAAACACTGGTCATATGGTGCGGTTACTCAATTGGTTAATAATGGTATTCTTGAAGGGTATGGGGATCATAGTTTTCGTGGCGATCAACCCATCAGCCGTTATGAAATGGCAATTATTGTAGCAAAAGCCATGTCTAAGCTAGATCAAGCTGACGCAAATAATAAAGCAATTATTGATAAATTATCCCTTGAATATGCCGCTGAGTTAACTAAGTTGGATGTGAAATATGATCGTTTAGAAAAGAAAGTTGATAGTTTAAAATGGAGTGGATTTGTTCGCGCTAAATACGATAGTGATAGCAGTAATGGTGTGAATAATGGTGGCGGCAACAAACATTATTTCTTAGCATTAGAAGGTTCTGGTAAAGTAAATGACAATTGGACAGGCCATTGGGCAAGTGAGACAAGACATGAGTACACGACTAGCGGTTGGGGCGGCGTAAATCCTCCTGATAATAATGCTGGTGATGGTACTTGGTTCAGAATTTGGGCTGATGGTAAGATTGGCGACGTCGGTGTTACAGGCGGTAGAAAATGGTTTGGTTTCACTGACAATGTTGTGTGGGGGCATGAAGCAACAGGTTTATGGCTTGACCTTCCTACCGGCCAATTGAAAACGACTGCATTTGTTGCTAAACCGACTCAGGGAAATGGGGCAATGACTCTCAAGGATGCCACGAATACAAGCATTTATGGCGTTAATTTCAACGGCGATATTTCAAAAAATGTAAATATCAATTTACTAGTTGGTGGTAACAAAAAAAATAATCTGGTAACGACAACAGCAGGGCATTGGGATATTTCCCAGAATCCATCAGTATGGGTTCCTGCAAGTTCGACAACAACAACTCAGCAAATGAGTAGTTGGGGTGGATTGACAGTGACTACGAAAATTGCTCAAGATTTTAAATTGACTACGACTTACGCTAGAACCAATGCAAATGACTTTAATACAAGTCAACATGTAAGGCTAGATTATAAAGGTTATGATGCTAATGTTCCTGGTTCTTACGGAATTTACGCTCGATATTTTAAATTTGGAGCAAATGGTGACCCTTCTCATGATGATGAATGGGATTCATTACGAACAGATTCTAAGGGATGGATCTTAGGTGTTGACTATGCACTTGGAAAAAATATTCAATGGTCAACCTTTTACTCTGATCAGAAACTTAACACTTCTGGCACAACTGGAGCAACCAAAGATCTTTCGCGCAAGCTAATTCGTACTTCTGTTGACCTTCATTTTTAGTATTATGATACAAAAGGCCGCTAACGAGTGTTAGCGGTCTTTTGCAAATTGTAATAATAAGCCTTTTCTTTTCTTAAAATGTTCCTCGGAAGGGAAAAACAGATGGAAAGAGAATTTATAATTGCTGAGGATTTATTTGATCTAATAAATTCGATAGTCTCGCCTTAAATCAGGGAAGATGGAGTATGATGATGATGAGACCAAAGAAGAGTCAAGATATTATCGTGAACTATTTGAAAAAAACCTGTATGGAGCAAAATAGATATGTTGATCACGGTGTTATCGGCTGTTGTGCAAGTGAAATTGCTGATAGTCTAGGCATGCAACGTACAAATGTAAGTGCTATATTAAATGCCCTATATGATACAGGTCAAATTATAAAAATTAAAGGAAAGCCAGTTTTG
Source organism: Pelosinus sp. sgz500959 (assembly GCF_042610375.1). Classification (NCBI taxonomy): domain Bacteria; kingdom Bacillati; phylum Bacillota; class Negativicutes; order Selenomonadales; family Sporomusaceae; genus Pelosinus; species Pelosinus sp. sgz500959. The sequence goes on along the minus strand of NZ_JBGJZL010000001.1, from coordinate 482,197 downwards.
TATGCTGTGGATTCTAATAGTGCTATAGCAGAACCGCAACATGTTAAGAATAATTTTGATATGCTGATTGGTGGGACAAAAAGTTTGGAGAAATGTATACAACGCGCTAAAGCAGCCGTATTGTATCCGCCTCATGGTCTACATACCATTATTCTTGGACCTACAGGAGTGGGGAAGACCATGTTCGCTGAAATGATGCATAATTTTGCTGTCGAAAGTGGCATTTATTCACCCATTGCTCCCTTCGTATCCTTTAACTGTGCTGATTATGCTAACAATCCTCAATTATTATTAGCGCATCTATTTGGTTGTAAAAAAGGCGCTTTTACTGGTGCGGATAAGGATCGTCCTGGCATTGTAGAGAAGGCTAACGGGGGCATATTATTTTTAGACGAAGTACATAGACTACCACCAGAAGGACAGGAAATGCTATTTTATCTGATTGATAAAGGGTTATATAGTCCTTTGGGCGATGTTGATAATAAAAAGAAAAGCGAATTATTAATCATTTGTGCGACCACTGAAGAAATAGATAGCTCGCTACTCATGACATTTACCCGTAGGATACCCATGAATATCTCTTTACCAGCCTTAAAAGATCGAACGCTCGAAGAACGATTTGAGCTAGTATGTGAATTTTTTAAAATAGAGTCACATCGGATCGGCAAAGAAATCATTGTTTCGAATAATACATTGCGCAGTTTGCTGCTCTATAATTGTTTTGGTAATGTTGGACATCTCAAGAGTGACATTCAGCTTGGTTGTGCCAATGCTTTTATGAAGTGTATTTCGCGAGGAAAAAGAAGCATACAAGTACATAGTACTGATTTTTCCAATCGTGTTCGTCAAGGTCTTATTTTATATAAAAACCATGTTGATTTGGTGGATAAGCTTTTGAAAGGCGATGCTAGAATTTGCTTTAAGCCTAACAAGACAGAAGAACTAGTCGAAAATGATGATTATTCGCTCCCTAAAAATTTTTATGGGGATATTGAAAAACGCATTCAGGATTTGCAGGAACGAGGCGTTGATGAACATGAAATTAATTTTGTAATGTCATTTGATATTGAAAATTATTTCAAAAAATTCATCAGAAATTTTGAACAAGGAGTTAATAAAGACGAACTTTCTAAAATTGTTGATCATGATATTATCATCATTGTAGAGAATCTCTTAAAATTTGCAGGGGAAAATCTGAGAAAAGTATTTCCAACTAAGGTTTTTTATGGTCTTTGTTTACATATGAAATCAAGTATTGAACGAATCAAACAAGATAAAAAAATTATCAATCACAACCTTAAAGATATTATTGAAAAACATCCTAAAGAATATGCCGTAGCTCTTAATTTCTCTGAGATGGTTGAGCAAAAATATGATATCCATATTCCCATTGATGAAGTCGGTTTTATTGCCATGTTTTTATCCGTAGATGACATTAGCGAACATATGATCAAAAATATTCCTATTGTAGTTGTTGCCACTCATGGAAGAGGTACAGCTTCATCCATGGCAGAGGTAGCGATAAAGCTGGCAGGAGCAGATAATGTTTATGCTTATGATATGTTACTTGATAAGAGCCCGCAGGCCGCCTATGAAGATATAAAAGATATTATTATAAAAAAACATCGAGGTGCTGGGGTGCTATTGCTTGTGGATATGGGAGCTCTCACGATGTTTGGTGAACTGATTAGTGAAGAAACAGGGCTGGAAATACAAGTGTTAGATATGGTATCAACTCTCATTGTGATTGAGTGTGCGAGAAAGACATCAAGTGGAAATAGTATTATCGATGTGCTTGATGATATCAAAAATAATAAATCTTTATTTGTAAACTATACGACGAGTATTACAAAAACCTTAGTTCCTGAAAAAAGTAATATTATCATTACATTATGTACAACGGGTGAAGGTAGTGCGATTAAAATCAAAAATATGTTAGAAGATCGGCTGAATATAAAAGATAAAAATATTCAAATCATTCCTCTTGCGATTAATGATAAAAATCAACTCATGAATAAAATTAATAAGCTTTCGAAAGAGACTAAAATCATAGCCCTCGTAGGGAGCTTTAATCCAGATCTTTATAATATACCCTTTGTATCTGTATCAGAACTTTTTGAGGACGATAAATTGGGACGGCTGAGAGAAGTCGTTGATAAAGCTGAAACAAATACCATCTATAATCGAGTATTTGCAGCAATGGAAAATGAACTTGACGATGTTGACATGGAAGACTATCAAAGGATTTTTAATGATTTTATTGATCAATTACAAGAAAAAATGCAGATTATAGTAAAGCCCGAAATTGTTGTCGGCTTAATCATGCATTTGGCATGTGCCATACGACGCATAAAATTAAATGAGCCAGGTCCATCTTGTTTTAGTAAGGATGATCTGATGAGTAAATTTTCTTATGAATTTGGATTAATTAGATTGAGTATTGAAAATTTAGAAAATTTTTATCACATACATTTTACAGAAGATGAGATCTGGTATATATTTAGGACAATTATGAGTATATGATGTGTATAATTTACAGAAAAGAACGCTAATGTGTATAAAATAATGAATAGCACTGGGGAATTTTAGATTTAGTGTATAAAAAGAGTATAAATTAAATTAGAGTATAGACAGGCTAACAGTGATAGTAGCCTGTTTTCTCGTATACGGGACTCTGTAAAGGGACATTGGCATGATAGTTGCATTATAAAAGAGTAAAAGAAGAAAGGAAATGATGAAATGAAAATATTATTGGTTTGTTCAGCGGGTATGTCTACCAGCTTAGTTGTTGAAAAAATGAAAAAAGCTCTTACGCCAGAAGAGGCAAGTAGCGTTATTCATGCCATCGCAGCAGAAAACTTTGAGGATGAATTCAGTGAGTATGATGTAGTGTTACTCGGACCACAATTAAAGTTCCGTAAAGGGGATCTAGGGAAAATTGCAGCTACTAAAGGCATCCCTTTAGATGTCATTAACATGATGGATTATGGTACTCTTCAAGGAGCTAAAATATTGGATTTTGCTAGAAAGTTATATCAAAGTAAAAATTAAATAAAAGGAGAATCTATCATGAGCGATCAACAACAAGCATTTGGTGAGAAAGTTAATCAATTCTTGGAAGAAAAACTCGGACCTGTGGCGACTGCCATTGCCAGCCAACCTCATATTTTAGCGATACGTAATGGTGTAATTGCCGCCATTCCACTGACAATTGTTGGTGGTCTATGCTTAATACTTGCCTTCCCACCGATTGATCCAAAGACGGCAACCGGGACAGATATTTTTACTCAATTATTATTGGGGTGGCATCAGTGGGCTCAGGCTAATTTCACAGAAATTATGGTTCCTTTTTCCATGACTATGGGTATTATGGCTTTGTTTGTTGCCATGGCAGTCGGATATAATCTAGCATCATCTTATAAACTTAATCCGCTTTCAGGCGCGATTATGGCCGCTACAACTTTCTTGCTGGTTTCAGCACCCACACAAAGTGCAGTCTTGTTATCCAAAGTAAAAGATGGTATGGATGCCAAAGCACTTGCTAAATTGGGATCAGGAGTCTTACCTTCGAACTTTTTGGATGCCAAAGGAATTTTCACAGCCATCATTGTCGGTTTACTTGTAGTCGAAGTGATGAAATTTATGAGGGAAAGAAAATATACAATTAAGATGCCTGAAGGCGTACCTCCTGCTGTAGCGGCATCCTTTGAAGCTCTTCTTCCTATGATTGTAAATATATTTTTATTCTATATGGTAAGTCTGATTATACAAAGTAATTTCCACGTAATTCTACCAGAAGCCATTATGAAATTGATTGCACCACTTGTTAGCGCTGTTGATAGTGCACCAGGAATTTTCTTTATATCTGTTTTTTGTCAAATATTATGGTTCATGGGGTTACATGGTGCCGCGATTGTGGGCGGAGTGGCGTCGCCATTTATGGATGCCAATTTATTAGCGAATGCTACTGAAAAAATTGCGGGATTACCGTTGACTCATATTTTTACAACTCCCTTTTGGAATTGCTTTGTTTTAATCGGTGGCTCAGGGGCTACGATGGCTCTGGTCCTTCTAATGATAAGGAGTAAATCACAGCAGATGAAAACCATCGCAAAACTTGGATGGTTACCTGTTTTATTCAATATCAATGAACCTATCATTTTTGGTGTACCTTTGGTCTTTAATCCAGTTCTAGCAATTCCTTTCATTTTTGTTGGAGCCATTAATGGCGTGATTGCATACATCGTTGTTAAAGCCGGAATGATAGCCCCTGGATTTGTAAATGCACCTTGGACGACTCCAGCACCAATCAGCGCGTTCATTTCTACATTGGACTGGAAAGCTGGCGTGTTTGTCTTATTCCTAGTTGCACTAGATTATGTATTGTATTATCCTTTCTTCCGTGTTTTTGAAAAACAATTGCTAGAACAGGAAGAGAAATCAGAGAATCATTCTTCTCGTAAAAGCCATAGTGTTAGTATCTGATCTTGTCTTAATTTTATAAAATATGGAGGTTATTATGGAAATCAGTGAAGAGGTAATTTTTAAAATCATTGTTTATTCTGGCGGAGCGAGAAGTGATATCTTTGAGGCCTTTCAGCTTTGTAAGAACGGGCAATATGCAGAAGCGCAAACATCTTTGGACTCGGCCAAAGAACAATTGCAAGCGGCCCATAAAGTCCAGACTGATTTAATACAAAAAGAAGCGGCGGGTGATAGCACCGTAGTCAAATTACTCATGGTACATGCCCAAGACCATCTGATGACATGTATGTTAGCCAAAGATATTATGGCTAATATGATGGACATGCAAAAAGAAATTCGAGAAATAAAGAACAGTTTAAAACTGTAAAAATGGCGCAATCCCTTATTCCATAGGGATTGCGCCATTTCTGATTTCTAAAGATTAATGTATTTGAATAATTAAGTATGAAGTCACTGTGACCATTGAGAGGAGCAGTGCATAGTCAGGGATATTCAAGGCCACTTTATTGCCAAAACTACGTACTTTCCGGCTGCCAAAGCCACGTAATTCTAGGCTGAGGGCCATAGTTTCTGAACGGGTGACAGCCTTTAAGACGAGGGGTTTAATGATTGCCATATAAGAAAAAAAACGCTGAATCAGATTGCCTTGGGGGGCATAACCGCGGCAAGCTTGGGCTTCTTGAATGGCTGTGATTTCAGCTAAGAAATCAGGGATAAATCGCAAGGCTGCCGTTAGCATAAAGGCATATTCATAGGGAATATGGCATTGCATGACCAGAGCAGCAGATAAATCTTGCATGCGTGTTGTAGCGAGTAAAATGAAAAAGACCAGTGTCATAGCAATCATTTTACTCGCGGTGACAGCGGCTAAGAGAGTATCATGATTGATCAAATATTGCATACCAGCAAGTAGTGCAGCAAAAACAAATAAGCTAGCAATACCCTTATACACTGTACGGCTTACCCGAGCTGATATGAGGATGAGAATTTGGCAAATAATCAGTAAGGTTAAGGCAGGTAGGGATTGAAGTACAATCGCCCATATGGTAACGAAGACTGTTAAGGCGAGTTTAGTCATGGGTGCTATTGTGTGCATAGTGATTCCTCCCTAATCGAGTGACTAGTTCTTGGCTGAGTTCATGAATTGAGGCTGTTTGTTTTAGGCCCAAATCAGCAAGTTGCCTCGAAATGGTAAGTGCAGCTGGCTCAATTAGCCCCCAACTTGCCAATTGGGTCGTATCTTCAAACAATTGAGCAATAGTGCCGTCAAAAGCTTTATGTCCCTTTGCCATTACAATTGCCCTTTGGGCGCAGGCTGATAAAAGTTCCATATCATGAGTTACTAGGAGGATAGTCATACCTTGACCATTGAGCTTACGTAATAATTGTAAGAGGTCATCTCGTTCACGAGCATCTTGACCACTAGTTGGTTCATCAAGAATTAATATTTTCGGTTGCATGGCAAGGGCCGAAGCAATGGTAAGCCGTTGTTTTTGACCCTTTGATAATGAGAGGGGATAGGCATTGGTTAACTCAGAGAGACCGGTAACAGCGAGGGATTCAGTGACAAAAGCTTTGATTTGTTCGGGATTATAGCCTAGCTGTTTTGGACCGTAGGCAGCCTCTTCTGCGACCGTATCATGAAAAATTTGACGATCGGGATTTTGAAAAACATAGCCAATATGATGTGCCATTTTGGCTGGGGTAGGATTGGCAATGGTATTGCCTTGAAATAAAATATCCCCGGATATCGGTTTTAACAAAGCCATTATAAGACGAGTCAGGGTGGTTTTACCGCTGCCGTTACGACCAACGATCCCAATGAATTCACCTGAGTTGATGGTTAGGGATACATCATGAATCACAGGAGCTTTACCTTTGTAAGCAAAATTGATTTTTTGTAGTTCAAGCATCCTTGGCTACCTCCTTGAGAAGAAACTGCCTAAGTTCCGTGATGGCGTCTTGTTCTCGACGCCATGGTCCAAATTGTGTTGTGGTTTGTTTTTCTAATTGGAATTTAAGCTGCCAAAGAGGTGGTATGGCTTCAACAAAAATTTGCTGGCTATTCATGAAAGAGAGTACATTTTCTGGGGTATCGCTTAAAATCAATTGACCATTTTCAAGAAGGATAAACTGATCTGCATAAGGGAGAAGGGTTGCAATATCGTGCTCTACGACTAGAATTGTGATACCGTGTTCTTTATTTAACTCTCCCAATAAACGATAAAGGGATGCAGTTCCTTCTGGATCTAAGGCTGAGGTTGGTTCATCCAGAACTAATATTTTAGGATTTGTTGCGAGTACACTAGCCAAAACGAGACGTTGCTTTTGCCCTCCAGATAAAGCAGTGACAGGCTCCTTATCATAACCTGTTAAACCGACTTTTTCCAAAGAGTCTTTGACCCTTTGGGCAATCTCTATAGGATTAGTACCGATGTTCTCTAGACTGAAGGCAACTTCTTCTTCTACAGTCATTGTGACTAATTGAGTTTCATAATCTTGTAAGACCGTACCGACGGTGAGGGCTAAGTCATGCATGGTAGATTTTTGCGTGTGAATTCCAGCTACATGGACTTCACCAGCGGAACTGCCGCCAAAGTAATGGGGGACAGCTCCTGCAATGGCAAGACATAAGGTTGTTTTACCAGCTCCACTGGGGCCAAGTACCACAGAAAAAGAACCGCTTTCCACCGTAAGGTTGATATTATGGAGGACTTTTTTAGGATGGTTATAGGCATAACTAAAATTTTGCAGACTAATGTCGGACATTATTGCTCACCTTTAGCGTCAAATAATCTCTTTGCGGGGAAATAAAGAATTTGGGTGATGGCTGCATTGAGAAGGGCGACAGAAAAGACAACAGGCATCATGGCATATAGATAAACGGACATTGGTAAGGAAAGAACAATTTTGAGGGTTGTAATAAAAGTCATGCCGCTGGCAACCGTACTAATAAATCCTGTAATAGCAGGTTTGATATTGAGTTTACCTAAGGATATTTGGCAGGAAAGACAGACGATTAATGCACAAACAACGGCACCGATGGGTTCACTTAATAAGTTACCGTAAGGAAAAGCTGATTTTGAAGTAGGAATATTGATTGCCGCAGCAACAAGTCCGATACCGAAAGATTGTTTAACCGTTGGTTTGGTTAAGTTGATGGCAATGCAATACATGGCAATTGTCCAATTGGGAGTGATGCCGCCAATACTAGGACTTACTAAATGTAAAATAGCCCCGATCGCTAAGAGTAAGGTTGTGACAGTAACCCAGCGATACTTACCACCTTTATTATTTTCATGAATAATGAGTTCAGGTTCATTTTTATTCAGTTCCATATTGATCGCTCTCCTTTATTTTTAACTATAAAATTAAATATAAAAAACTCCTCATCCCATTGTATAGGGACGAGGAGTGAATCCGCGTTGCCACCCTGATTGGCTTTCATGAAAGCCAGGTGTTACACAGTACGGGATACATGATATCCGATACCTGCTTCCTGATAACGGCGGAAGAATCCCGACAGCGCCTACCCCACAATTTGTGGATCAGACTGTATCTCACAGGCCCATTCTACATACCGAGTAGTGCCAAACTTTCACTGTCATTGGCTCGCTGAAACCCTCTTCGTATTGTATACTCTTCCTGATCATAGATGATAATAAGGATGTATTTTAACGTATTGTAACAGTTAAGATGATCGTTGTCAAGGTGTTTTTTAGACTTATTGTGAAAATGAATTTAACTTTTTGGGGAAATCTTGGACGCCGATGCGGCTGATAAAATGAGTGGAAGATTCAAGGAATCACCAAGTCAAAGTTTAAAGGCAGCAACTTATAGAGATAAGGCTTGCTCTAAATCCTGAATAATATCGTCTTCATTTTCAATGCCCACAGATAAGCGAAGCAGACAGCCCGAGATTCCTAGACGATTCCGCACATCAACAGGCACATCGGCATGGGTCTGTACAGCGGGTAATGTAATTAGGGATTCTACTCCACCAAGGCTCTCCGCAAAGCGAATGAGCTTAACCTCACGTAATATGGTCGGAACTAATTTTGCATCATCGACAACAAAAGATAACATACCGCCATAACCAGATGCTTGACGGTCATGTATAGCCTTTCCAGGATGATCATCAAGACCTGGATAATAAACTTTCACCACTCTTGGATGTTTTTGGAGCCATTTTGCGACGGCTAAGGCATTGGAATTATGTTTTTCCATTCGTATAGCTAGGGTTTTAATACTGCGAATGAGTAGCCAGCTGTCATTTGGACCTAAGATACCACCAGTAGAATTTTGTATATAACGAATGCGTTCACCAAGTTCAAGATCTTTTGCTACGATGAGTCCACAAACTAAATCATTATGTCCCGATAAGTATTTACTGCCACTGTGAATGACCACATCAGCTCCTAGTTCAAGAGGACGCTGAAAATAAGGGGTTAAAAAAGTATTATCAACAATCGTATGAATACCATGAGGTTGGGCAACTTTTATAACTGCAGAGATATCTACAATTTTCATGAGGGGGTTGGTTGGTGTTTCAACGATAATTGCTTTTGTTGAAGGTGTGATGGCGTCCACGATTTCGTTAAGATGGCTGCCATCAACAAAGGTGACTGTTAAACCAAAATTGTTAAAAACTTTATCGATGACGCGGTAAGTACCGCCATAACAATCTTCAATCACAATTAAATGATCACCTGTCTTGTAAATCATCAATAATGCCGTAATAGCGGCCATACCTGAAGCAAAAGCAAGTCCTAAGCTGCCGCCTTCGAGGGTAGCGATTCCTTCTTCTAAGACCTTGCGAGTAGGATTCTGACTACGTGTATAGTCAAAACCTGTACTTTGACCAAGGGCAGGGTGACGGAATGTTGCCGATTGATAAATCGGTGTGCTAATTGCACCTGTTTTTTCATCAGTACAGACACCAATATGAACAATTTTCGAGTGTAGATTCATAGAAACCTCCTTATTATATGACCGTAAAATAATAGTAAAAAAACAAACCTCTTTCCGATTTTCGAGGAAAGAGGTTTGCGAACTTGCAACATCTTCCTCTCATCTCTCAGGATTATCATCCTGCTGGAGTTAGCACCGTGACATTGCTGCCGGTTGCCGGGTGTCATAGGGCCAGTCCCTCGACCACTCTGGATAAGAAGTTTAATTTTTTAATGATAATATCATAATCAGTGATATGATGTCAATATTTATATATATAAGTTGTATTAAAGAAATTAACTTCAATATCGCATTTTTGATGTTTGGAGTTAAAAATTTTTGTATTAGTATATAAAATTTCTTAATCAAAATAGATTGACACGTAAAAGTTATCATGGTACAATCAGAAAAATTAAATAAAACAGCCGATTGGAAAACCAAAGGCTAAGAGTATGTCCTATTCAAGGGCGGATACTCTTAGTCTTTTTTATTTTATTAAAAATTAAGTAATAAGGAGGACGATGAAAATGAAATTTGTAAAGCTTGGACTTATAGTGGCACTGGTTGTTGCAGTAGCTGGGGGAATAAGCGGATGCTCTACTTCTACGAATACGGCAGAAAACAAAAATGTGAAAGTTAGGATTGCTCATTTCCCTAATATTACTCATTCTCAAGCCCTTGTGGGCAGAGCCAATGGTGAGTTTCAGAAAGCATTAGGAGAATCAAATCCCATTGAATGGAAAACATTTAATGCGGGTCCTGCAGAAATTGAAGCTCTATTTGCTGGTGAAGTAGATATCGGTTATATCGGACCTGGTCCTGCGATTAATGGTTATACGAAATCGAAAGGTGATTTGCAGATTATTGCAGGAGCAACAGATGCAGGGGCCATTTTAATTACAAGAAAAGATTTAGTGTTAACGAATGTAAAAGAATTAAGTGGTAAAAAGGTTGCTGTTCCCCAATTCGGCAATACCCAAGATTTATCTCTGCGCCATATTTTACAGGAAAATGGCTTAAAGGATACGACCAAAGGTGGTACGGTAGAAGTTAGGCAAGCGGATAATCCTGATATAAAAACCTTACTTGATAAAGGCGAAATTGATGCTGCTCTTGTTCCCGAACCATGGGGAGCACGTCTTGTGAGTGAAGTCAAAGCGAATATATTGTTAGATCAAAAACAAGTGTGGCGTGATGGGAATTATACGACAGCTGTTGTTGTTGCCAATACGAAATTTATTAAAGAACATCCTGAACTCATTGAAAAATTTCTTCGAACTCATGTTGAGTTAACATCTTATATTAATCAAAATCCTGAGAAAGCAAAAGAAAGTATAAATGCACAAATCAAAGAGCTAACAGGTAAACCTTTGGCCAAACAAATCTTGGATGATGCTTTTAAACGCTTAACAGTGACCAATGATCCAGAAAAAGATTCTGTAGTTGATTTTGTAAAGTTGTCTTTAGATGCAGGGTTTATTAAAGCAGCTCCAGACCTTAAAGATTTGTTTAACTTTAAAATTTTAAATAAAGTGCTAAAAGAAAAAGGGCTAAAAGAAATAGAAAATTGAGGTGCTATGGATGAGTGTCATTGTAGAGAATGTAAGTAAAAGTTTTATCACAAAAACCGATAAGATCAATACTCTCCATAACATTAATGTTGAGTTTCATAAAGGTGAATTTGTTTGCATTTTGGGACCATCAGGGTGTGGAAAATCCACGCTCCTCAATATTATTGCTGGTCTCGAACAGGCCACAACGGGTAGAGTAATTTGTAATGGTAACGAGGTGAAAGAGGCCGGTCCTGATCGTGTTGTCATGTTTCAAGAGGCCGCCTTATTTCCCTGGCTTAAAGTCATTGATAATGTTGAATTTGGGATGAAACTTGCCGGAATTCCAAAAGCTGAGCGGCGAGAAAAAGCAGAGAAGTATCTTAAAATGGTGCATTTAACTCGGTTTCAAAATTGTTTCATTCATGAATTATCTGGAGGAATGAGGCAGCGAGTTGCACTGGCGAGAGCCTTAACTCTTGATTCAGAAGTACTTTTGATGGATGAACCCTTTGCAGCTCTTGATAGTCAGACGAAGAGTATTCTCCAGGTTGAACTCCAACAAATTTGGCTTGAAACAAAAAAGAATATTATCTTTGTCACTCATAATGTGGAGGAGGCTGTTCTTTTAGCTGATCGAGTCATTGTTATGGCAGCGAACCCTGGGGTTATTAAAAAAGAGTTTCACATTCAGCTTGCCAGACCCAGGCAGCCTGAAAATGTTGATTTAGCTTATCTGGCAGCAGATATTATGAAAGAATTGAAAGAGGAGGTGGAGAAAGTTGCCAAAGCTGAATTCGACAATGATTGGACTAGTAAAAAAGATACTATTTTATCTGATTCTGATAGCAATATGGGAACTGGCATATAAAATTGGTGTAGATTGGTTACGGTTATGGAAACCTTATATTTTTCCATCTCCCATCGCTGTTTTCACGACCTTATGGGATTTGATTGCTGATGGTAGTTTAGGTATTGCAGTTTTTGCCAGTGCTAAACGCATCATTGTTGGTTATTTATTATCCATTGTTATTGGGATTATTGTAGGGCTTGCTATTGTACGGTTTAAATATCTTGATGAACATGTAAGCCCATTGATCTTAGGATTACAAACCCTACCAAGTATTTGTTGGTTACCTTTTTCTATTCTCTGGTATGGATTAAATGAGAGCGCTATTATTTTTGTTATTACAATTGGTTCTACTTTTGCGGTCTCGATTGCCATTGAGTCTGGGATGAAAAACATCAATCCTCTCTTTGTGCGGGCAGCAAAAACCATGGGAGCTAAAGGTTTTAATCTGTATTGGAATGTGATTATTCCAGCCAGTTTGCCGAGCATTATTTCTGGTTTAAAACAAGGTTGGTCTTTTGCTTGGCGGGCGCTCATGGCTGGGGAAATGATTTCAGCCACTAAGGGATTGGGGCAAGTTCTGATGGTGGGGAGAGATCTAGCTGATATTAGCCAGGTTATGGCTATTATGATTGTAATTGTTGTACTCGGAGTTGCTGTGGATAAGCTGATCTTTGGTCGGATGGAGATCAATATTAGGCAAAAATGGGGATTGGATAAGGTCTAATCAACCGTCCTTAATGTGAAAGTAGGTGCTACACAGGTGGAGTTAGAAATTAAAAATCTTGAAACTGATATTCTGATTATTGGTGGAGGAACGGCTGGTTGTTTTGCCGCTATCACCATTGCTGAAAAATCAGGGGCGAAGGTTATAATTGCTGAAAAAGCAAATATCAAACGAAGTGGTTGTTTGGCGGCTGGTGTTAATGCCTTAAATGCTTATATTGTCAAAGGTCAAACACCGGAATCTTATTTAAATTATGTTAAAAATGATGCTGAAGGTCTGGTGCGAGAAGATCTTGTATATACCATGGCCCAAGGTCTCAATTCTGTTACAGAAAAAATGGAAAAATTAGGACTTGTTATTCTAAAGGATGAGGTTGGAGAATATGTGTCTAGGGGCACGCGGAATATAAAAATTAACGGGGAAAATATTAAGCCACTCCTTGCTGATGCTGTGGAGAAAGAATCTCAGGTTACAGTACTTAATCGCGTTTCTATTACAGATTATATTGTAGAAGAGGGAAAAGTAATCGGAGCTTATGGTTTTTCTCTTGATACTCATATTTTATATGTGATTTCTGCTAAAGCTGTAATCTGTACCACGGGAGGTGCCGCAGGGCTTTATAAGCCAAACAATCCAGGATTTTCTAAACATAAAATGTGGTATTCTCCCTTTAATACGGGAGCTGGTTATGCCATGGGCATACGAGCTGGGGCTGAAATGACGACTTTTGAAATGCGTTTTATTGCCTTGCGTTGTAAAGATACCATTGCACCTACAGGTACCATTGCCCAAGGGATAGGGGCGCAACAAATTAATAGTCTGGGCGTAGAATATGACAAAAGTACTGGCATCCCCAAAACTTCCATTCGTATGTATTCGACAGTAATGGAAAATCGAGAAGGCCGCGGACCTTGTTATTTACAAACAGTTGGAATTACGGAAAAACAAGAAGACGATCTTTATAAAGCGTATCTTAATATGGCGCCTGCCCAAACCTTACGGTGGCTGGAAAGCGGCAAAGGACCAGCTAAAGAAAATGTTGAAATTGAAGGTACTGAACCTTATATCGTTGGTGGCCATACAGGCAGTGGTTATTGGGTAGATACGGCTAGAGGGACGACCATCCCTGGGCTATATGCAGCTGGTGATGTAGCAGGGGGAAGTCCTCAGAAATACGTAACAGGCTGTTTTGTAGAAGGTGAAATTGCGGCCTTGTCGGCATTAACTTATGTACAAGACAAAAGTAATAAGGCACCTAACGTTAAAGATGTTCAACAAAAATTGATAAAGATCAATGGTTTTTTACAGGATGATTCGGGACTTTATACAGTGGAAGAAATCGAAGATGCCATGCAGAAAGTCATGGATGATTATGCGGGTGGAATTTCTTCGGGATATGTTTTTAATCATGCTAAACTGCAAGTTGCTAAAAAGCGAATTGGTGAACTACTAGTCATTAGTCAACAGCTAAAAGCAAGTGATTTACATCAGCTGATGTTTATCCATGAAGTGATAGATCGTCTTTATGTTTGTACAACTCTCATTGAACATCTTGAGGCTAGACAAGAGACCCGATGGCACTCTTTCCAAGAAAATGCGGATTATCCTAAACAAGATGATGAAAATTGGTTAAAATTTGTTAATTCACAGTTGGAAGATGGAAAAGTTAAGATCATATTACGGGATTTAGTAAAGAAGGATGACGTTTATGAGCATAATGATTGATAGTCACAAATGTACAGGCTGCGGAAAATGCCGTCAGGTATGCCCTGGTAGCTTGCTTTATAAAAATGGTGCTGGAAAAACGGAAATAAAATATCCCAAAGAATGTTGGGGCTGCACCTCTTGTGTAAAAGAATGTAATGATCATGCCATTAAATATTATCTTGGTACAGATATGGGTGGGCAAGGAAGCTTTTTATATACCAAACGGGAAGGGCAACTCCTTCATTGGATTGTTGTTGCACCAGATGGTAGTGAACAAAAGCTGACCACAGATAAAAACCAAGCTAATGCATATTAAGGAGGATAAGAATATGGACCATTTAGATCGATTAGAAGCGCAAAGTATTTTTATATTAAGAGAAGCCTACAAAAAATTTGGTAAACTCGGGATGTTGTGGTCAATCGGTAAAGACTCAACGGTTATGTTATGGCTGGCTAAGAAAGCGTTTTTCGGTCACTGCCCATTTCCTTTTATCCATGTGGATACAACCAATAAAATTCCAGAAATGATTGCCTTTCGGGATCGAATGGCGAAAGAATACAATATAGAACTCATTGTCCATAAGAACCAAGAGGCTTTAGATGCTGGCATGGGGCCACACCAAGGAAGACTTGTTTGCTGCAAAGCGTTGAAAACAGATGGTCTGCAGCAGGTTGTTACTAAATATGAATTTGAAGGGTTAATTTTAGGAATTCGCCGCGATGAGGAAGGATCACGTTCGAAAGAACGGGTATTTAGTGAACGGAATAAAGATTCAGAGTGGGATTACACGAACCAAGCTCCAGAACTTTGGGATCAGTTCAAGACTGACTTCCCTAAAGGTAACCACATTCGAGTCCATCCGATTTTACATTGGAATGAAATGGACATATGGGCCTATATCGAACGAGAAAATATTGAACTCGTTGATCTGTATTTCGCGAAAAATGGTAAACGCTATCGCAGTTTAGGGTGCGCTCCATGCACAGGACAAATCGATTCTAATGCTGTGACAGTAAAAGAAATCATTGAAGAACTTAAAAATACTAAAGTAGGCGAGAGAGCCGGGAGAGCACAAGACCAAGAAGATTCCTATGCTATGCAAAAACTTCGCAAGGATGGGTATATGTAGCACTGTGGACGAAATTTGATCTATTTTAAGGAGGAAAACCATGGATATTACAAGAGAAGTATTAAACATTGTTGTTGTAGGACACGTTGATCATGGCAAGTCCACAGTCATCGGTCGTTTATTATATGATACAAAATCCCTACCTGAGGGAGCCATTGATCGGGTTAAGAAAATTGCTAAGGAAAAAGGTAAACCTTTTGAATACGCTTATCTCCTTGATGCTTTTGAAGAAGAACAAAAACAAGGGATAACAATTGATACTACACAATTACAGTTCCGTACTGATAAACGGGATTATGTCATTATTGATGCCCCGGGTCACAAAGAATTTTTGAAAAATATGATCTCTGGAGCAGCAAGCGCCGAGGCGGCTCTCCTTATTATTGATGCTAATGAAGGTATTCAGGAACAATCAAAAAGACATGGCTATATTTTATCACTGCTTGGGATACAAAAAGCCTATGTGTTAGTCAATAAAATGGACCTCATTGATTATTCAGAAGAAAAATTTAATGCGATTAAGCAAGAAATGAATGAGTTTTTGAACGGTCTTCATGTATATCCTTTAAAATATATACCTATTTCTGCTTTTAATGGAGAGAATATCACAACTGAATCTGATAAAATGCCATGGTACAAAGGGGAACCAATCCTCAAGGCCATTGATTTATTTGAAAAAGATAAAGGCCTTGAAGGCAAACCACTGCGTTTTCCTATACAAGATGTTTACAAGTTTGATAACAGGCGGATTATTGCCGGTCGAATTGAAGCTGGTACCTTGAAAACTGGTGATGAAATTCTCATCTCTCCCAGCAACAAAGTAACAAAGGTAAAAAGCATTGAGTATTGGGCTGATAAAGACAAGAAAGATAGTATTTCTGCTGGTATGTCTGTAGGCATTACTGTAGAAGATGAGTTTTTTAATCAACGTGGTGAATTCATTTCTCATACCTATGATACGCCTAAAACGGCAGATGTTTTTAAAGTCAGCTTATTTTGGATGGGAAAAAATGATCTAGTTAAAAATAAGGAATATAAATTCAAGTTGGCTACACAAGAAGTAGAGTGCGAAATTTATGCGATTAATAAGGTCATTGATGCCACAACCTTAGAAAATATTGAAAATGCCAATCAAGCAAAAACTAATGATGTGGCTGAAGTTACGATTAAAACGAAAAGACCAATCTGTTTTGATGAATTTAGAAATAATCAAAATACAGGACGTTTTGTCATTGTTGATGGTTATGATGTATGTGGTGGCGGCATTGTGACAGGACTCGTACAAGAACGTCAATTAGTGAGCAAATTCCTGAAACAAGATGCTGAAATTGTGGTCAGCGCTTTTGATGAATATTATTATCTATTCTCTGAAAACGGGATCAAAAAAATCGGTGCGATTCCTCATTCTTTTGCTATTGGCGACGTTATACCATCCACTGGTGTGACCTATGAATATCCAGGAGATTTTAATGTTTTGGACTTGAAAACTAATCTTGTCGCTAAGATCAGAAAATCCAAATTACAAGATATTGGGGCGCTTAGTGATTATGAATATGATGCCCTACCTTTTATTGATTCACAAGGATCATTTATTCGGATTCATTCCGCCGAAGAGTTTGCGAAATTTGTAGCAGATCTTGGAGCTCTTCAGCAGTCAGGACAGTCTAAATTAACTGCTTTTGCAAATCAATGGTTTGAGTTTATGAAATTTAGACAAATACGCTATTTAACAGCAGTAAAAGCATTGGAAATTGAATATCAAATTTAAAGTTGATGCTAATTGGAAAACCGAAGGCTAAGACATATCTGATTGATATGATCTTAGCCTTTTCAGTTTATGAAAAAAAAGATATACTTGCTCTTAATAGAGATTTTTTAGGTTTTGTAAGGAGGGAGGAGAAAGCTATGGAACAACAGATCATCATTCATACAGATTCGCATCAACTAAGTGGTGTACTGCATATACCTAAATGTACTAAAGAGGAAAAGAAACCTGCTGTAGTCATATGTCATGGGTTTATTAGCAGTAAAGTTGGACAACATCGAATTTTTGTTAAAACAGCCCGTCAGCTATGTCAGGCTGGTTTTGTAGTATTACGCTTTGATTTTAGCGGTTGTGGTGAGAGTTCAGGTGAGTATCGGGATGTTACCATCACTCAGCAGATTCAGGAAGCTAGTAAGGCAATTGATCGCTTACTAGAGCATCCTAATGTGAATTGCAAACAAATCACATTAGTCGGTCATAGTTTAGGAGGGGCTATTGCAGCAAGTGTAGCATCTGTGGATGATAGAATCCATCGGCTGATTTTGCTATCGCCTGTGGCGAATCCTTTTGATGATATTACCCAGATTGTAGGCCCAGAACTTTACGAAAAATGTCTTAAAGAGAGTGTTATTAATTATGAAGGGTTTGAAATCGGGCGGGAATTATTTCTCTCTTTGCCCACTATACGGCCTCTCGAGGCAATTCATCAATTTCAAGGTGATGTATTACTGATTCATGGAAGTGATGATAAGGATACACCACTAGAAAATGCTTACCAATATAAACGGATATTGGAAAAGAGATCGCAAGGTCATTGCAACTTATACGTGATAAAGGGAGCCGATCATACTTATAATTCTCCATTATGGGAAAAAGAGCTACAAACAATGATACTACAATGGCTTGCATAAAAAATAATTCCCTGTACTAGATTAGTACAGGGAATTATTGATTTAAATCGCAAAGTTACTCAGTCACATTATTCTCTTTGCTTTTATGAAATAAACGTCCTGCTAGATCACGGATAAATGACAAGCTTTCCACGACTACGAAGAGAGTATAAAGAAGTAAGGATAACATAAATACATTTTTTATCGTTGGATTTACAATGATTGATTGAACGCTAGCTTTAGCAGCTTCGATTATCGTATGGTTTACAGGATGCGGCGGGTTTATCATTAAAAAAACAAATAACCCTAAAATTCCTAAACAAGCATATAATTTACCTAGTTTAACCAATTCTTTTACTGCTGACATAATAATACCCCCTTGTGAAATAACTTTAAAGTTCCCTATTTAGTTCTAGCTGTTAATTAAATTCATAATCGGATAAGCTACCTCTATTACTATATGATTACCTATTTAAAATGTCAATTAATATCCTATGGAGTACTACATTTTGCTGAGTTTTTCAAATCAATACATGGACTAGGATGATAAATTATTATAAAATTTTGTAGTAATGGACTGTATTGTAAATAGGCAAAAAAGAGTAGAAAAAATAAAGATTTTAGTTAAAGTATGACCATACAATTCTATCTATCAGAAAGAAAAAGAGGTATACTAAGCCTAAAAGGAGAAAAAACGGCAATTGGTAGAGATTGATGAGAAAGGGGCAAAAATATGGTAGGAGATTTGAGTATAAAGCCAACAGTGATTTGTATTTTTGGTGCATCTGGTGATTTAGCTCAGCGAAAAATTATACCAGCTATCTATGATTTATTTATGAATGACCTGCTGCCTGATCCATTTTGTATTATTGGTTTAGCTCGTACTTCCTTAGGCGATGATGGTTTTCGCCAGCAACTACGAAGTGGAGTCGAAAAATTTTCTCGCAGTGGAATCCATAAGGAAGAGGATTGGGATAAATTTGCAAGTGCTGTGACATATAGTAAACTTGATTATCAGGATTCTACCATTTATAAATCCTTGCTCGAACAATTAGATCAAGGGTGGCAAAAGTCAGCCACTAAGATTTTTTATCTAGCAACACCACCGACCTTATTTGAACCCATTGTAAAGCAGTTAGGCCAATCTAGAATCCTTCATGGAAACGACCAATATAGAATTGTCATTGAAAAACCTTTTGGGCGGGATTTAGAGTCAGCACAAGAGTTAAATAAAATATTGGCAGATGTTTTTGATGAATCCCAAACTTATCGCATTGATCACTATCTTGGGAAAGAAACCGTACAAAACATCTTAGCCTTTCGATTTGCTAATGCCATGTGGGAACCGATCTGGAATCGAAGTTACATTAATCATGTACAAATTACCGTTGCTGAACAGGTTGGTGTCGGAAGACGCGGTGGTTATTATGAAAACGCAGGAGCCCTTAGGGATATGATTCAGAATCATTTGCTGCAACTCATGTGCTTAGTCGCCATGGAACCGCCTACTTCTTTTAACGCTGAGGAAATTCGTAATAAAAAAGTAGATGTATTGCATGCAATTCGTCCTATTACCACAGAAGATGTAGCAAAAGTCGCTGTACGCGCCCAATATGTGAGTGGAGTGGTGGACGGTAAACATGTCCCAGGTTATCTGGAAGAAGAGAATGTAGCGGCTGACTCTAGAACGGAAACCTTTGCAGCGATTAAATTTTATATTGATAATTGGCGTTGGCAAGGGGTTCCCTTTTATCTACGCACTGGTAAGTGTATGGGAGCGCGCGCTTCGGAAATATCCTTGCAATTTCGGCCTGTTCCTCATCATCCTTTTTCTGAAAAGGTAATTCAACCTAATCGTCTAGCCATTCAAATCGCACCAGAAGAAGGGATTATGCTACGAACCCAGGCTAAGGAGCCAGGGCCTGTTATGAAAATTAAGCCAGTTGAAATGCATTATAGTTATAATGAAGTTTTCCAAGTATCATCGCCAGAAGCCTATGAAACTTTGCTATTGGATATTATGCGCGGTGACCCTGGCTTATTTATGCGCAGTGATCAAGTGGAAATGGCTTGGACTGTATTGGGATCGATCTTAGAAACCTGGCAAAATGATAGAGAAAATCCATTGCCTAGTTATGTTGCAGGGGAGTGGGGACCCCAGGAAGCTGAAAATCTCATTACTGCAGATGGACGAGAATGGTTAAAACCTGCATGCCTAGAATGTGAAATCAGAAAAGAGGGATCAGATGGCAACGATTAAAGTCTATGAAAATGCACAGCAACTAAGTATAGAAGCTGCAGAATTATTTGTTAAGACCGTAGAACAAGCAGTACAAAGTCGGGGCATTTGCCATGTTTCTTTAGCTGGAGGAGGGACGCCACGTAAAACCTATGAACTGCTAAGGTCGGAACCTTATTGTAGTCGTCTGCCTTGGCAAGCAATTCATTTCTATTGGGGTGATGAGCGGTGTGTACCCCAAACTCATTCTTTGAGCAATCAAGAGATGGCGCGCCAGGCTTTTTTGAATCATGTCGCCATTCCAGAGGAGAATATTCATCCTATTATCTATGAGGATTCGCCATGTGATGCTGCGAAAAATTATGAAAAAGTATTGCACTCTACTTTTAGTCATCAAGCACCACAGTTTGATTTTGTCTTCTTAGGATTAGGTGATGATGGGCATACAGCCTCTCTTTTTCCTGGGACTGATGTTCTCAAGGTGCAAAATGATTGGGTAAGCCATGTCTACCTTCAAGAGCAAGACATGTATCGGGTGACCTTAACACCTGAAATCTTAAACCAAGCAAGGATGATTGCTTTTTTGGTTACTGGTCAGGGAAAAGCTCAGGTCATTCAAAAAATTTTAGAAAAAACATCTGCATCTCAATCCTTTCCTGCGCAGTTGATTAGGCCTACCCATGGTGAAGTATATTGGCTACTTGATGAGGAAGCAGCTAGTTTTTTGCAATCTGATATAAACAATACATAAGCATAGTCATTTAATTTCTTTCTGAATAGGAAAACCCGTGTCGATAATGACACGGGTTTTTCTCTTTATCTAGTTCCGTAATTTTCACCTTTGCTAATAGCAGCTTGGGCAGCTGATAAACGAGCAATAGGCACACGGTAAGGGGAGCAACTAACAAAATCAAGACCAATTTCATGGCAGAATGCAATGGAATTGGATTCGCCACCGTGCTCGCCACAAATGCCAATCAGCAAATCAGGGCGTGTTTGGCGACCGTTGGTTACTGCAATTTTCATGAGTTGTCCTACGCCTTTGCGATCGAGGGTAATAAAAGGGTTTTCGGCTAAGATTTTCATATCTAAATAATGATTTAAGAATTTACCTTCGGCGTCATCACGGCTAAACCCTAAGCAGGTTTGAGTCAGATCATTAGTACCAAAGCTGAAAAACTCAGCAACCTCCGCCAATTCTCCTGCAAGGAGGGCCGCACGTGGTAATTCGATCATTGTACCCGATAGATAATGAAAAGTCGCTTGATGTTTTTCCATGGTATTTTTAGCAATTGTATCAATTTTTTCTTTAAAGAAGGCCATTTCAGCTTTACCAATTGTCAGAGGAATTTCGATTTCTGGTAATACGGTATAACCTTCTAATGTTAGGCGGACAGCAGCATTGCAGATGGCTTGCATTTGCATTTCATAAATTTCAGGGAAGGTAATACCTAGGCGGCATCCTCTGTGTCCAAGCATAGGATTGGATTCGTGCAGTGCACGAACTTTTTTCAATAAGCTTTCTTTTTCAGCAAGTAATGGCATATTAGATTGTGTGATTCGTAGCTGGGTTGTTTCGATCAATAAATCTTCTAAACTAGGTAAAAATTCATGAAGCGGTGGATCTAGCAGACGGATGCATACAGGATAGCCTTCCATGGCCTTTAAAATACCATAAAAATCATTTTCTTGAATGGGAAGCAGGTAAGAAAGGGCATCATGACGTTCTGCAGGATTTTCTGCCAAGATCATGCGTTGTACATGAGGGAGACGGTCATGCCCCATGAACATATGCTCAGTGCGAGTGAGTCCAATACCTTTAGCGCCAAATTCACGGGCTTTTTGTGCATCTTCAGGAGTGTCGGCATTCGCGCGAACATCGAGACGTTTTACCTCATCGGCCCAAGCTAAAATAGCCAGATATTCTGTCGATAACTCTGGATCAACCATTGGCACTAGCCCCAAAATGACTCGACCTGTTGCGCCATCGATGGATACAAGATCTCCTTCCTTAATGATGGTTTGTCCGACAGTAACGGTTTTCTTAGTGTAGTCGATTTTTAGAGCTTCACAACCACATACGCATGGCTTGCCCATCCCGCGCGCGACTACAGCAGCATGGCTTGTCATACCGCCACGACTGGTCAAGATTCCTTGTGCAGCAATAATACCGTGTATATCGTCAGGTGTTGTCTCGGTACGAACGAGCAAAACTTTTGCACCTGTCTTACCGAGTTGTTCTGCATGATCAGCATCAAAGACAACAACACCAGAAGCCGCGCCTGGCGATGCAGGGAGTCCTGTGGCAATGACATTTAATGTAGCGTTACTATCAATTTGACGATGTAAGAGTTGATCCAGTTGTCCAGGTTCAATCAATAAAAGTGCTTCTTCTTTGGTAATCAAACCTTCCATGGCTAAGTCATGGGCAATTTTGATTCCAGCTTGGGCTGTGCGCTTACCATTTCTAGTTTGCAAGATAAAGAGTTTTCCTTTTTCAATGGTGAACTCAATGTCTTGTACGTTTTTATAGTGTTGTTCTAAGATATGAGCTGTATTTGCGAATTGGGCATAAACTTCAGGCATTTCTGATTCTAATTTAGCGATCGGTTGAGGGGTTCGGATACCTGCAACGACATCCTCGCCTTGAGCATTGGTCAAATATTCCCCATAAAGGATATTTTCTCCAGTTGATGGATTTCGTGTGAAAGCTACTCCTGTACCGCAATCGTTACCCATATTGCCAAAGACCATGGATTGAATATTGACAGCTGTACCTAAATTATGGTCAATTTTATTTAAATTACGATAGATAAAAGCGCGATCATTATTCCAAGAGCGAAAAACAGCTTCAATTGATAAAAATAATTGGTCAATAGGTTCTTCAGGGAAGGGGGAACCTGTCCTTTCGATGACCAAAATTTTATAGCTGTCAATGATAGCACGTAAGGTTTCCGCAGATAATTCTTGGTCATAAGTGACACCTTGCTGTTTTTTATGTTCAGCGAGTAAATGTTCAAAATCATGTTTTGGAATTTCCAAAACAACATCAGAAAACATTTGAATAAAACGGCGGTAAGAGTCATAGGCAAAGACTAAGTTTCCTGTATTTTTAGCAACAGCTTGTACTGTTGTTTCATTCAGACCTAAATTCAATACTGTATCCATCATACCTGGCATGGAAAAAACAGCACCTGAGCGCACTGATACTAAAAGTGGATTTGTCGTATCGCCCAATTTTTTGCCAATTGCGGTCTCAAGGGTGGTTAAATTTTCGCGTACTTCATCGATGATATTTTGTGGCAGTTTTTGATCTGCCTTATAATATTCAGCGCAAGCTGCTGTGCTAATCGTCATACCGGGAGGAACAGGTAACCCGATATTGGTCATTTCACATAAATTGGCTCCCTTGCCTCCGAGTAGTGAACGCATATCTGCAGAACCTTGGTTAAATAAATAAACAAATTTTTCCATCAATTATTAACCCCTTTGCGGTAAATTTCCATGACCTTAGCAGCCGTTTCTTCAGTTGCTTTATTCGTAACATCAATAATTGGACAACCTATTTTACGCATAATTCCTTGCCCATATTCAAGTTCCTCAATAATACGTTCCATATTGGCATATGAGGTAGATGGTTGGAGTCCCATAGCTTTTAAACGTTCACGACGTATTTCGTAGAGTAAAGACGGTTTAATCATAAGACCAATTACCTTATGAGGCGGTACTAAAAAGAGCTCTGGCGGCGGTGCGACTTCTTTCACTAAAGGAACATTAGCTGCTTTGACGCCTTGATGAGCTAGGTACATACAGAGTGGTGTTTTAGAGGCGCGTGAAACTCCTGTAATGACAATATCAGCCTGTAATAGTCCTCGTGGCTCTTTACCATCATCAAATTTAACGGCAAATTCAATGGCTTCAATTTTGGCAAAATAGGCATCATCAATTTTACGAATGAGTCCTGGTTCATTACGCGGTGATAAATCAGAGATTGATGACAGTGCATTGACGACTGGTCCCATAATATCTACATGTACAAGACCCAATGCTTTTGCTTTTGTCTCGAGTACCATTTTTAAATCAGGACGCACCAAGGTATACAGAATTGCACTCTTAGTTTGAGCTGCTTCCTTAAGGGCTAGTTCGATCTGTTCAGCTGATTTTAAATAAGGTTTGCGTCGAATTCTAATATTTCCTTCATCAAATTGACTCAGAGCCGCTTTAGCGACCATTTCTCCAGTTTCACCAATGGAATCAGACAGTATGTAAATTAGAGAGACTTGACTGTTCGATAAAGTATGCAAATTAGATCTCCTTCAACTTAGGCATCTTCAAAAAATAACTGCTTATTTTCTTTCAGAGACCTTATTTCTCGACTAATTTTACAAACAGATGTGTAATATTAGTCTTTGTAAAACGCCCTACTACTTCAAAGGTTGTTTGATCACCTACTTTTATTATTTTGACTACCGGTAAAGCATCCACTTGATGGTGCAATAATTTTTGTGCTGCAGCCAATACGGATTCCTCCGGTGTGGTCAAAATGATATTAGGCATTCTGGTCATGATAATGCCTACCGGTAGCTCATTACTATTTTTGCCACCCATTGCGGCTTTTAGAAGGTCTTTGCGTGAGATAGCTCCTTCTAAGCAATTATTGTCAGATACTACAAAGATAGTACCTACATCTTCAATAAATAAGGTAACGATGGCATCATAAACCGAGCTGCTTTCATTTACCACGATAGGACGAGAATAAACATCGCCGACTAAAATGCTATCGAATTCAGTGTTTTTTAAGGTTTTAAGATTTTGGGCGGTAAAATAATAACCAACTCTTGGTTTGGCGCCCACCAGCCCAGTCATTGTTAAAATTGCTAAATCTGATCGTAAGGCTGCACGACTCAGATTTAACTTTTCAGCAATATGGCTGCCGGTGATGGGACCAAAAGATTGAATAATTTCTAATATGTTAGTTTGTCGTATTGTAAGTTGGATAATAAAGTCACCTTCTTAGAAAAAGTAAACACTATATCGTGTTATTTATTATATAGTATACTACATTTAAATAATAATACCTGCATAAATAGAAAATAAAATAATAAAAATTTACATTATATTTATATTTTTGATATTTTTTGCTAAAAAATTTTAGTTTACCATAGCTAAATGGGTAATGTGTTGAGCTAATATAGTGAAACAGAGGGACTTAAGGGAGGAGGGTGTAGTACTATTGTCCTATAAAATAATGGACAAACATACCAATTATTGCTATAATTAGTATGAATTAATTGAATAATAAGGAATTTCTATCATTCAATTCAAGTGAAAAGCTATGGACTAAAAAACCTAAGTATGTTTATGATTACCAGGTTGTCAATTTAGCCAAGGCTAAAATGTACTACCAGACTAAAAAGTCTGGTTTTTTTACGTAATCAGAAAGCATAACACTTTCTCGATTACATGTAAGGACAACTAAGACTTTGGTCTGCACTGAGGCTTGACCGAAGTCGAGTTTTCTTTAGTATTTTAAAGTATTTGGGCGATCTGTACTTTCGCCTGTGATAACAAGTATTAAAACCTAAGGATGTATAGCGTATTGAGCTAGGAAAGAATAGGAGGAAATAGGCGTTATGTGGGAAGTGCTATTTTTTAAATATACCGCGATAATATTGGCTGTGATAGGAAGTTTAATAGGATATTCTATTTATATGGTTCATGATGTAGTTAGGCTAAGTGATCCAATTACGAAAATTGCAGGAATTGGCCTATTCAGCATTCTCATTCCTGCTCTCGCTGGTTCCTTATGTGGGAAGCTAATACAAAATTTGCATGAATTCGCTCATCGCGACCAATTGACAAGTCTTTGGAATGGTAGGTATTTTCATTCTGAACTCACCAAAGAAATGGTACGATTAAAACGCACTCAGTCGACATCATGTATGGCACTGATTGATATTGATGATTTTAAAAAAATAAATGATACTTATGGGCACTTAATCGGCGATGAAGTTTTAAGGAATATTGCAAGTGTCTTTGAGAAAAATACGCGCGCAAATGATGTCGTCGTGAGACTCGGTGGCGATGAATTTGTCATTTTATTCCCAGATACAAATTTAGAATGTGCATCATTGCTTACTGAAAAATTAAGGGAAATGATCGCAAATCATAGGGAGTGTTATCAAGCAACAATTAGTGTTGGTGTTTTATTAGTTCATGCAAATGTAGAAGTAACTCAGTTGCTTAAATTAGTGGATGAAACTTTATACCAAGCTAAGAAAACAAAAAATTTGGTTGTTGTAGATAGTTATTCATAAAAATATTTTTATAGAGAAGAAGGAATAATAAGAACATTGTCTAATTAAATAAACTAAATATGGTATACCAAAGATCGATCAATGAGTTATGTAATAACAGGAGATTAAAATGGATCATTTGATGATTAGTGAACAAATTTCGGAGGTCAAACAACTTCGAGATATTATTTTTGAACATTTACGGCAAGAAATCCTTGATGGTCATTTAAAACCAGATGATCGATTGATTGAAAGAGATATAGCGACCAAACTTAATGTCAGTCGTACACCTATTCGTGAAGCGTTACGCAAATTAGAATCAGAGGGTTTTGTTGAACATGTACCGCGCAAAGGCGTAATTGTTCGTGGTTTTAATATGACAGAAATTGAAGAAATCTACGATATTCGTAAGGAACTAGAATGTTTAGTTGTACGTAAAGCCATTAGTAAAATTACAAATGAAGATATTCAAATGCTCAAACGGATTTTAGAAGGACTTGAGACAGAAGAAACAATGGATCAACTTCAATCAACAGCAAAGGGTTTAGATCAATTTGATGAAGTTATTTTAAATATGACACAGATGCCTTTGCTCAAGAATTTTGTTTACAATTTGAAAGAATCTTTGATTCGATACCGAAGAATCAACTTGTCTAATGCCCCAAGGCGTAAAAGTGCCATTTGTGAACATAAAGCCATCTTACAAGCAATTATTAATCGTGATGTACCTCAAGCGGAGAGACTTACAATTGAGCATATTGATCATGCAAGAGATGAATTATTAAAAAAATGTCAATTATATAAATGAGGTTTCGAAAAAATACAATTCTAGAAAACCTCATTTTTTCAAATTAGTTTTGGTATACCGTATACCAAAACTAATTTGAAAAAATAGAAAATTGATCGCGTCGGTATATCAGAAATGAGATGTAGAATATCAATTGTTATATAAAATATTTTAGTACAACTTATGTAGTAATTATAATCATTCTTGGTATACCGTATGCCAAAAATAATGATATTACCCTAATAAATATATGAAAGTTCATATTTTTATATAAGTTACCTCAAAAAAGTAGAAAGAAGTGTGATTTGTATGGTTGAGTTATTAGGTAAGGGAGTTTATCTTCTACAAGGACAGATCCTTGTAGAAGATGCTGACAAATTGGGTGTAGAAAAAGTTAATCAACGGTTAGCTTCTGAGGGGTTACCGCCGCTAGTAAGCGAGAACATTGAGCAGGAGCAAGCTCGTACTGGCACAATTGCTCATCAAATTTTGACTAAACATAATACGACAGATAACAAAAAAGATTTGAAGTTACGTTTTGATGCCTTAGCTTCTCATGACATTACTTATGTTGGTATTATCCAGACTGCTTGTGCAAGTGGATTAAAGGAATTTCCTGTACCATACGTTTTAACAAATTGTCATAATAGTCTGTGTGCCGTTGGTGGGACGATCAATGAAGATGATCATGTTTTTGGTTTTTCAGCAGCGCAAAAGTATGGAGGAATTTTTGTTCCGACACATCAGGCGGTTATTCATCAATATATGAGAGAGATGATGGCTAAGTGTGGCAATATGATTCTTGGTTCTGATAGCCATACACGTTATGGTGCATTAGGCACAATGGCGATTGGTGAAGGTGGCGGAGAAATTGCTAAGCAATTATTAAAACGTACTTATGATATTGCCTATCCTGAAGTGATTGGTGTATATCTAGAGGGACGTCCTGTCCTAGGTGTTGGTCCTCAAGATGTTGCTTTGGCAATCATTAAAGCTGTATTTAAAAATGGATTTGTTAAAAATAAAGTGATGGAGTTTGTTGGGCCTGGTATCAATCATCTTACTGTAGATTTCCGAAATGGGATTGATGTCATGACGACTGAGACCACTTGTCTATCTTCAATTTGGCGCACGGATGAACAAGTGCAAGATTATTATGCGATCCATGGCCGCCCTGAGGCTTATCATCAATTAGATCCTAAAGAAGTCAGCTATTATGATGGTCTTATTAAAGTGGACTTAAGTCGTGTTGAACCAATGATTGCTTTACCTTTTCACCCTAGTAATGCGTGGACTATTTCTGAACTAAATCAAAATGCGGCTGATATTTTACGCCAGGTCGAAATTGAAGGCCGGCAGCAAATTGATAATCCTGGAATTACATTTCAGCTGATGGATAAGCTCGTTAATGGGCGGCTTAAAGTCGACCAAGCTGTTGTTGCTGGCTGCGCTGGTGGCACTTTTGAAAATATTGTGGCAGTGTCTCAAATTATTGGACAAAAATCTCTTGGAGATTTTTCCCTAAGTGTGTATCCATCCAGTCAACCTGTATTTTTAGAACTGATGAATAATCGGGCTATTGAAAATTTAACCATTGCGGGTGCGACCATAAGAACTGCTTTCTGCGGACCTTGTTTTGGTGCTGGTGATGTTCCAGCTAATAATGCTTTAAGTATTCGTCATACGACACGCAATTTTATGAATCGTGAAGGGTCAAAACCCGATCATGGCCAATTGGCTTCAGTGGCATTAATGGATGCTAGGTCAATCGCTGCTACGGCTCTAAATGGTGGCCTATTGACGCCTGCTACAGAAGTTGAGAATTGCAAATCAATACCAGAATATCATTTTAATCGACAAGTCTATGACAATCGAATTTACCAGGGATTTGGTAATCCTCATGCTGAAGAAGAGCTGGTGTTTGGTCCGAATATCATTCCATGGCCTAAGATGCGATCATTGCCAGAAAATTTATTGCTGAAAGTCGCTACCGTCATTCATGATCCAGTGACGACAACGGATGAGTTAATACCTTCTGGTGAAACCTCATCATTCCGTTCTAATCCAATGAAACTTGCAGAATTTACTCTATCACGTAAAGATCCTGCTTATGTAGGGCGAGCAAAAGCTATTCAAAACATTGAATTGAAACGGCAAGAACTTGTGGCTGTAGATGAGCCGATAACAGAGATCGACCATGTCTTTGCCCCAGTTTTAGCTGATCAACAAAAAACGCCTGAACAGCTATGGCAATTTGTTAAGGAAACTGGACTAGGAAGTGTTGTCGTTGCTATTAAACCTGGTGATGGTTCGGCTCGTGAACAAGCAGCATCCTGTCAAAAAGTTTTAGGCACAGATGCAAATGTTGCCGTTGAATATGCGACTAAGCGTTATCGCAGTAATCTGATCAACTGGGGAATGGTTCCTTTCACCATTACTGAAGCAGATCTATCTAAATTTGGAATTGATGATTTACTCTATATTCCAGGTATCCGCCAGTCTGTGCAGCAAGGTGATGAAAAAGTACAGGCATATATTGTGAACTCTGCAGGCAGAGTTGCGATTGAATTAAAACTTGAAAATTTATCCAAGGATGATCGAGACATTATTTTAGCAGGGTGTTTGATTAATTACTACGCAAAATAAAAGGGGGGAGGTTTTTCATATGTTGCTTTTACTTGGTGGCGTTATTGTTGCTCTTACAGTATATTGTTTAGTTAAACAATATGAGACACGGATGGTTTTA
Organism: Pelosinus sp. sgz500959; assembly: GCF_042610375.1. Taxonomy (NCBI): domain Bacteria; kingdom Bacillati; phylum Bacillota; class Negativicutes; order Selenomonadales; family Sporomusaceae; genus Pelosinus; species Pelosinus sp. sgz500959. The sequence goes on along the minus strand of NZ_JBGJZL010000001.1, from coordinate 452,075 downwards.
TTTTGTTCAGGTGTTGTATTAGCCCTTTTGGGTGGTGACCTTATGGGACCTTTAAAAGCCTTTTCCCATGCGATGCAAGAAAATAAACTATTTGAAGCGATTATCTCCGTTATGGGTTTTGCCATGGTAATGAAACTCACAGAATGTGATAAACATTTGATTAATTTACTCATTAAGCCCTTGAAAAAAGCTGGTCCTTTACTGATTCCAGCGACAACTCTAGTCACCTTATTTATCAATACTTCGATTACTAGCTCAGCAGGCTGTTCCGCAGCCGTCGGATCTATTCTGATTCCTCTTCTCATGGCAGCTGGTGTTCATCCTGCGATTGCTGCAGCATCAATTTATGCTGGAACATACGGTGCCATTTTCAATCCAGGCTATGCACAAGTCGCAATTGTTGTTGATGTGGCAAAATCTACACCAGTGGCTGTTGTGGCCAATCATTTTACCGCATTACTTACTGCTGGAGTCATTGGTGCTTTTAGTTTATTAGTAGTGGCTTACTTTAGGAAGGAGAATAAAGGCTATGAATTAGCACCTGAACAAATTGTAGAAGATACAACTGGTGCTTTTAAGGTTAGTTTAATACGTGCGATGATTCCTCTTCTTCCAATTGTTCTTCTTGTTTTAGGAAGTATGAATGTGGTTCCAGCTTTTAAGCAGTTGGCGATTTCTCACGCTATGATTATTGGTGTATTTTGCGCCTTCCTCGTAACGCGGGTCAACCCAGCCAAGATCTCCAAAGAATTTTGGCATGGTGTAGGAGATTCCTTTGGCCATGTATTTGGGATTATTATTTGTGCCTTGGTTTTTGTAAGTGGACTAAAGTCAGTTGGCTTGATCCAAGCACTAATTAATGCTATGATTTCCAATCCATCCATTGCGAAAGTGAGTTCAGCGGCGGGACCATTTCTGCTGGGAGTCATGAGTGGTTCAGGTGATGCAGCAGCAGTTGCCTTTAATAAGGCAGTCACTCCTGAAGCCGTCAAGTTTGGTTTGTCTCCTCTTGATATGGGGAGCATGGCAGCGATTGCTGCCGCTCTTGGCCGTACCATGTCACCTGTTGCTGGTGGGTTGATTATTTGCGCCACCTTAGCTGGTATTTCACCAATAGAAGTTGCCAAACGTAATGCCCCAGGTATGATTTTGGCCTGTATCGCTGTATTGGTATTATTATTATACCGATAAAATAATTTAGATATAACAAACTCAGAAAGTAGTATGGAAATAAGATGAATAGTCAATTTATCCATTTGTAATGAATTGTAGATAAACTAAAAAGATAAGGATTGTCAAAGGCGGTTTCAGCTTTTGAGCAATCCTTATCTTTTTTTATTTAAAAGCAGTTGTAAAATTACTGTAAGGTGTTTACTAAAACACCGACTTTTTCAATGGAGACAACAACTGTATCTCCAGATTTTAACCATTGTTGTTGATCTTCTGGATAACCTAATGTTACGCCACTTGGTGTGCCAGAAAAAATGATGTCTCCAGGTTTTAAGGTCAGATGATGAGATAAATAGCTGACCAGTGTGGCGCAATCAAAAATCATGTCACGGGTATTGGCATCTTGGCGAACTAGGCCGTTTACTGTGCATTTAATTTCTAGATTCGTGGGATCAACTTCATCTGAAGTGACTAGATAAGGACCAATAGGGGCGAAGTGATCACAAGTCTTGCCAAGTAACCACTGGCTCGTGCGGAATTGCAAATCTCTGGCTGAAAGGTCGTTGCCAACTGTATAGCCAAAGACATAAGAGAGGGCATCTTCTTTAGAAACATTTATAGCCTCTTTGCCAATTACAATGACGAGTTCTGCTTCATAATCAAATTTTTCTGCTGTCTTAGGTAGAACAATCTTTTGCTTATGGGCAGCGAGAGCATTGTTGAACTTACTAAATAAAAGTGGCGAAGTAGGAAGATTTAAATTACATTCTTCTCCATGACTAACGTAGTTTAAACCAATGCAAATTATTTTTTCGGGTTTGGTAACACATGGTGCATGGATAACATTGTCTTCCGGAATGGTTTGTACAGCTTTCTCGGCTAATTCACCTAACTGGACTAGACTTTGTTTTCCACCAGCAATGACTTGTTCGATTGTTACTGGAATTTCAAGGGAATAGTCAGTAGCAGCTTGTGCAACATCGATGATACCTTGCTCTGTTTTAATTCCTAGGCGAATTTGTTCTTCTACCTTAAAATTAACAAATTTCATCATTGACCTCCTCTATATTTGCATCAATAGGGATTCCTTATCATTACTTTATAACAAGACGATGAAAATTTTTCTTACCTTTACGGATCAGTAGGCTATCGTTTTCAAATAAGTCGGCAGTTAATACGAAATCGAGGTCAGTGACCTTACTATCGCCAAGATGAAGTCCGCCTTGTTGAATAAGTCTTCGACCTTCACTTTTCGAAGAGACAATAGCTGTGGTTGCTAGGATGTCAATTATTTTTGAACCTAAAAGATCAGGTGTAATGGTTACTGTGGGAGCATTATCGAGAGCGCCAGCACCGCTAAATAGTGCTTCAGCTGCTTGCTGGGCCTTTTCAGCTTCCTCTTGTCCGTGAATCAGCTTCGTTACTTCAAAGGCGAGAGTTTTCTTGGCAATGTTAATTTCTTTATCTTGGAGAGCACCTAAGCGACGGACTTCATCCATGGGCATAAAGGTGAGAAGAGCAAGACATTTTTCTACGTCTGCATCATCAATATTGCGCCAATATTGATAGAAATCATAAGGTGAAGTTTTTTCGGCATCAAGCCAGAGGGCTCCAGCCACTGTCTTACCCATTTTTCGTCCATCGCTGGTTGTGAGTAGAGTGAAGGTTAGACCATAAGCTAGTTTACTTTCTTTGCGACGGATCAGGTCTGCGCCGGCAAGGATATTAGACCATTGATCATCGCCACCCATTTGCATGATGCAGTCGCACTGGCGATTAAGTGCTAAGAAGTCATAGGCCTGCATGAGCATATAGTTAAATTCTAAGAAGGATAAACCTTTATCAAGACGTTGTTTAAAACATTCTGCAGTGAGCATCCGATTGACAGAGAAGTGCATGCCAATTTCCCGTAAGAAATCAATATAATTGAGTTCAAGGAGCCAGTCTGCATTATTTACCATTAATGCTTTTCCATCGGAAAAATCAATGAAACGTTGCATTTGCTTTTTAAAGCGTTCTCCATTATAAACGATATCCTCTTGGGTCATCATTTTTCTCATGTCGGTCTTGCCGGAAGGATCACCGACCATTGTTGTACCGCCACCGATAAGGCAAACAGGACGATGACCTGCTTGCTGCATATGCGCCATAACCATCATTCCTAGAAAATGTCCTACATGCAGGCTATCAGCAGTAGGATCGAAACCGATATAAAAAGTAATTTTTTCTTTTGCCAAAAGCTCAGCAATTTCATCTTCATGGGTTAGTTGTTGAATAAAACCACGTTCTTTTAAGATATCAAGTACAGACATTGATTGGAAAACCTCCTTATATCTCGGATCTGGCATCCGGTAAAAAAAAACGTCCTTAGTAAGGACGGATAGAACTCCTAGGTACTTTTACTACAATTGAATCGATAAATCCTAATTGTAATATAGCAGGAACGACTGCTGTTGTCAATGTTACCCAAACCATCTTCTTTTAATGGAAGAGATGCGATTTATACAATTAAATTCGAACTTCAAAACCACCTTTTGGTTTGGTTGTTGACTCTGTTTTTACAACATTTTTTTTGCTCGCTATTCTTGGTAACATTTGTGGTGTTGACTCATGACTATTTTGTGAGAGAATGAGATTTACAATATCATCACTGCTTTCTGTAGAATAATCAACAGAAGTTTTTTGTTTTTGATTATTGTTTTTCCACCAGTGGACAGCAATTAAAGTCAGTGTCATTAAAAAGATAAAGGCAAAAAAGAACGTGAAACCAGAAGATGAAGAGGTCGCCTTAGGCAATTGAGTTGTAGGGGGAATAGCTGTTTCGGAAGTCGTCTCTTTTGATGTACTATTGGAAGTTCCAGAAGTAGTCATGGGTGGGATGGTGTTATTGGTCTGGGAACTTACATTTGAGGCGGGTGGAGACTGCTCTCCTTTAGATGGCGAGAGAGTTTGGGAATTTACGGTTGTTGGAGTTTGTGTATCAGTCGAATGAACTCCAGAAGACGTTTTCATACTAGGTGGCGTAGGTGGTATGGGCTTTGTTGGTGGGGTTGGCGACTGCATGAGTAGGACTCCTTTATAAAAAAATATAATATGCCAGGCATAAGAGAATTAGCGTTATTTATAAGATTTAATTCAACGTATATAGTTTGTAAATTATTCATTTACAAACAAATACCTCTTTTTTTGAAAAAAATTAATTTCTTACTCTATAAAAAAACAAATTTTGTAAATTTGCAAACAAGACCAATTAAATTACTTTTATGTAAAAAAAAGGTATTTTTATATTTGAAACGAATAGATAAAAACATGTTTATTTTAAAACGAATTGTATTGAGGTGAGGTCATGAAGAAAAATAAAATAGTATGGTCTTTATTCTCAACAATACTAATGAGTAATACTCATTCTGTTGATGCAGCGACGCCACCGCCAATAGAAGAAAAGGTAGCGATTGCAAACAATGGAAAGGTCTCGATAGATTCTATTGTTACTAAGGCCGCGGCACTGATTAACAAGGGGCTTCCTGAACAAGCCATTGTTTTACTTCAACCATATATGAAGGATAAAATTGGTGTTGATTCTGTACAAGAAACTTATATGGAGGCTATTTTTAAAAGTGGTACATATGACGTTGTCATAGAAGAAGGAAATCGCATTTGGCCTCAACGAGCAAAAATGCCAGTTTCTATGCAAAAGATGTTAGCTGAGAGCTACCTTCGTTTAGGAAAGAGTACAGAAGCATTGACTATTTTCCGAACGCTAGCAGAGACACAACCCCAGGATCAGGATGTAAAAGCTAATTTAGCCTATACCTTGGTTTACAGCGGACAAACTTTTGAAGGCCTAGGAGTCTATAATCAATTACTACGGAATCATCCTGATATGGCAGGGATTTTTGTGGAGGATGCTATCGCATTGTTATCCCAAGGAAATATCCTTGGTGGTCGTTCGTTGTTTGAAAATATACTGACGCTGTGCCCTGAAAAAATAGAGTATCGACAACGTTATGCTGATACTTTGGCCATATATAACATGGAAGGAATCGTCCAAACTCAATATAAAAAATTAGCTAAAGTTCAAAATATCCCAGAAAGCGAGCAACGTCGCCAGCGTCACGAGAAGGCGATTGAGTTGGCTAGGGCGCAACAATTTTCTGAATCCCTATCGATATTACGTTGGTTACATGAAACTGAGCTTACTGATGAAAGCATAACCTTCGACTATATCACAGTACTGCATTGGTCTGGTAATGAGGAAGCGGCAATAAAACTGTATGAACAATTGCCGAATAGCCAAATACCTGATTATGTACAGCAAAACATGGTTGATGCTTATGATAATAGTGGTGATTATCATAAAGCTCTTATTGTTTTACGTTCTTTACCAGATCAAAGTAATCGGAAAACTAAATTGAGGGAAGCTGAATTTTTAATGCGTCTTGGGGAAGAATCGACAGCTCAAGTTATTTATGAAGAGCTTCTTAGTCTTGATCCTAAAGATGCTGAAGTATATTTGAGTCGAGCGTCCTTAACAGTTTCTATGGAAGCTGCTTGGAATCTTGAACAGGCTCTTCGGTTTATTCCACGGGTTCCCAAGAATGAAATGGGTATTCGTCAAATCAAAGCTGATTTAGCCAGTGAATATATTAGACTTAATCAGCCAACGCGAGCAATTTCTTTGCTTATTCCTTATATCAATGATAAAACTGCAAGTAATTCCATGCAGGGTGATTATATCCTTGCTTTGAAAACAATGGGTAACTATAAGTTGGTTACAGCAGAAGCTAAGCGCCTTTGGCCTGACTATGCTAAAGCACCATTATTTGCCTTGGGAACTGTGGCTGAATCATATATACAATTGAAGCAATTTCCCAAAGCCATTGCATTATATCAACAAATGATAGCCATAATGCCTGATGATCTAACTGATCAGAGGAACTTGGCTTTCAATCTTATGTTAGAGGGTAGATTAATTCAGGGACTGGAGGTTTATCATCAACTCATGATGAAACAGCCGGATCAGGCGATGATCGCAGTTCAGGATGCCACCTTATTATTGGCGACAGAAAAATATGTGATTGGTAAGTCCTTATTTGAATTAATTAGTAATCTCTTTCCGAGTAATACTTTGTATCGACGGCAATATGCTGATATGTTAGCTAAAAATTCTCTGTATCAATCGGCTTATACACAATATGAATCCGTCTCTCGTACTCCTGATTTTCAAGTAATCGGTTTAACGGGCATGGTGAGGATGGCTCTGGCTTTAGATGACTATAAAAAAGCCAAAATACTATTAGAAACATTAGAAAAAAACTATGGACGCAGTAAGGCTGTCGCTGCCGTGGCTAACCAATATGATGAACAGAAGAAAGGGCAAGTGGATCAATTTTTTAGCTCTAATACGAGCTATAAGCAGACCCAAACGAGGAGTTGGGATGTAACGGCTAAGCAGTATGTTAAGGAGAATTACTCGATAATGACAGGTATGGGAAGTACTCGCTTTGATGATTTTAGTACAAATGAACATCAAGTAGTAAAGAACAAAATGCTTGCTGTCCGTTACAATGATTTGTATCAAAAAACTGAACTGCGTTACGATATGAATGATTTTGGAAATTCTTTTGGTACCTTTACTTTAAGTTCTGAACAGAGTTTACCTGGTGAATTAAGTATTAAGCTGGAAGTAGGGCGCTCCTTAGTTAGTGATGTACAGGCTTTAAGCCAAGCTAGTGGTCCTGTTTTTTTCAATAATTATGGTATGACTTTAACTAAAAATTTAAGCAAGAGAGAGAATATAGAGATTGGAATCAATCGTTCTCTCTATAATGATGGTAATCAAAGCAGCGGATATTCTCTAGATCATAATTACACCCTATATATCAGGGGAGATGATACCTTAACTCGTAATTTATACTGGAATAGGACTTGGTTTGGGATGCAGGATTTAGTCTATGAAAGTCCTGCTCTTAGAGAAAGTCTTGGTGCGGGCTGGACCCTCAAGCGAAATGCGGAAAAGGGATATTGGCAAGGGCAGATCGTTGCCAATTGGGATCGAGATTATCCTGATCGTTTGGCTTTTAATCCTTATGCAAGATTAGAATATCATCACGATTTTTCAGAGAATCACAGTTTAATGATTGGAGCTGAATATGGACTCAAGACTGAGAATGCATTGGGTAAGGGCGGGTTTCATTTTGAACACCGACAATTTGATGCGTTATATACAATAACATGGTAGGAGGGATGGTTAATGTTTGCAGGGTATAAGTGCTTGTGTTTGATGATAATTGCTGTGCTTTTTATGATGCTATCTCCTGCCTACGCTGCTGGAACTGCAATACAGGATGTCATTGTATTGTGTTACCATGATGTGGGGAAAACAACAAATGGGGAAAAAGGAATAAATCAGTATACAGTAACGAAAGAAAATTTAATGCTTCATTTTAATTTATTGAAAAAAATGGGTTTTCAGCCCATTTCTGCTCAGCAGTATTTAGAGGCGAAACAAGGCAAAGTATCTCTGCCCGCAAAAGCAGTTATGTTAACATTTGATGATGGATACATCTCATTTTATAAGGATGTATTTCCTTTATTAAAGGAGTTTAACTATCCTGCCATGTTTGCTTTAGTTACTTCTTGGCAGCAATTTGGAGCAGCGCCATCTGTTGGCTCCCTAGTGAATTGGGATCAGGTAAGGGAAATGGAATCATCAGGACTAGTAACAATTGCCTCACATTCTCATAACATGCATAAATTTGTTGTGAATAACTCTTTTACTAATTGGGGTCAGGAAGCAGCTAGTTTAGTCTATAGTAAGGATGGGTATGAGACGAGAGAGAACTATCAAAAACGCATGATGATTGATATGGATTTAAATCAACGTGTATTTGAACAAAATCTTGGTCATCGTGTTAAATTTTATGTATGGCCCTTTGGTGCATATACTAAGGTCGGTGCTGAAATTGCTCAAAGGGCTGGCATGGAACTGCTTTTTACTCTTGATGATGATATCAATACTGCAATGCACCAAGGGTTAGGTGTCAATCGAGAGATTATTTATGATAATCCAGGAGAAAAAGAATTTTTGCAGTTATTATCCAGAAAATCAGCTAAGCCGGCTCCCTTGAAAGTTGGCCAACTGGATATTGATTTGATATATGATGCATCTCCCATACAATTCGAGAATAATATTGATATGGCTATTGAATTCTTGGAAAGTTCAGGTGTTAATACTGTTTTCCTGCAAGCCTTTGCCGATGATAAAGGGACAGGAAATATTGAAAGCGTATACTTTTACACCACTGTTGCCCCTGTCAAACAAGACGTCTTTAGTCATGTTGTACAGAGATTGCAAGACAAGGGGATGAAGGTATATGCTTGGGTCCCTACGTTGGCTTGCCAATGGCTGTTAAAAGGTCATTCAGAAGATAGAGTACAAGCTTCTGATCCTTTGAAAGAAGGTTGGTATACTCGTGCAACACCTTTTAGTTTGAGAGTGCGGGAAGAATTAAAAAAACTGTTCAGGGATTTAGCGGTTTATAGTACGATTGATGGAATCTTATTTCAAGATGATCTTTATCTAAATGATTTTGAAGATTTGTCACCTGCAGCAAAAAAAACATTTCAAGAACAATTTCATCAAGAGTTAACAACAGAACTATTAAAAAATAAAGAGATTATGCAAGAATGGACAAATATGAAGAGCAAAGTGTTAAATGATATCACAATGGAGTTAATGGAAGAGGTATACCAATATCGTCCGCGGGCTAAGGTCGCTCGTAATATTTATCCTAATGTAATTGTTACTCCTGAATCCAAAGAATGGATGGCTCAGGATTATGAAGAATATCTAAAACTTTATGATTATACAGTGATTATGGCCTATCCTTTTATGGAAAAAGTTCCTGATTCAAATCAGTGGCTCGCCCAATTGACTCAGTTTACGATGAGTAAATCTGGGGCGGCTGACAAAACAATTTTTAAATTACAAAGTTATAATTGGGATAAACAAAAATGGATTTCTTCTTTGGTATTGTCGAAACAGGTGGCTATATTAAAAAGTAAAGGTGCTTTTAACCTTGCTTATTATCCATTAAATATTTATTCGGTACAAGAGAAACCCTTATTCTTCTAGAGCAGTTTACGCTTTTCGTGAAACGAGGTGACAAGACATGAGTAGCATCATTCAATTTATTGCAGATTTTGTTTTCTATTATCCCTTAGCCATGAGTATCGTGTGGATTATTGGTGCTCTTTATTTTTATTTTCGTCATGAGGCAGGTCGCAAACGATCTATACCTATATTGTCATCTTATCCAATGGTTTCCGTTATTATCCCTGCTCATAATGAGCAAGATGCCATTGAAAGTACAATACTTGGTGTGTTGGAATCCGATTATCCTAACTTCGAAGTTATCGTTGTTGATGATGGCAGCAAAGATCGAACACCCCTTATTTTGCAAAAATTAGCAAGGGAGCATCCAAAAGTTCGAGTTTTAATTATGAAACAAAATATGGGTAAGCCTAGTGCGCTGCGCTATGGATTTTTAGCATGTCTGGGCGAAATAATTTTTGCAATTGATGCTGATGCTTATGTCGAGCCTGATGCTATGCGCTGGATGGTGGGACATTTTGTGACAGGTCCTCGTGTAGGAGCCGTCACTGGTAATCCTCGAGTGCGTAACCGGACAACATTACTCGCTAAGATTCAAGTTGGAGAATATTCATCGATTATTGGTATGATTAAACGAACTCAACGGTTATTAGGAAAAATATTAACTGTATCCGGAGTGATCGCTGCTTTTCGCAAACGTGCTTTACTTGATGTTGGATTATGGGATATCGATATGATTACGGATGATATTAATGTGACGTGGAAACTAGAGAAGGGTTTCTGGGATATTCGGTATGAACCCAATGCCTTATGCTGGATATTAGTACCGGAAACCATTGGTGGTTTGTGGAAACAACGTTTGAGATGGTCACAGGGAGGCGGAGAAGTCATTCGTCGTCACGTTGATATTTGGTTTAGTTGGAAACAACGGCGTTTATGGCCGATTTATATTGAATATGTGGTGTCAGTATTTTGGTCCTATGCTTATGTAGTATTTGGATTGTTGTGGATCATTCATTTTATAATTCCTCATTCTTTGCCTACAGTAGAGCTTTTACCCGATTGGAAGGGGACAATCCTCGTCGCTTTATGCTTGGTTCAATCGATGATTGCTCTATATATTGATAACCGTTATGAAAAAAATATTATTTGGTATCACTTTTGGGTAATTTGGTACCCTCTATTTTATTGGTTATTGACAGCTTTAGCGACTGTCGTTGCCACACCGAAAGCTCTATTTCGTAAAATGGGTAAACTGGCTGTTTGGAGTAGTCCAGATCGAGGGCTATAAATAGAAAATAATCTAGGTAACACAAAAAGGGGGGAGAAATATGGCATATATACCTGTGACCCAATTGCGAAAAAATCGCAGAAAAAATAGGTCGATGATCTGCAGAAAAAGGTTCTTTCGTTGCGTAATTGTACTGATTGGGATTTTGAGTATATTATTATTTCCTATATTATCTCAGCCTTTCATTAGTAATGGAAGTACCTTGCTTGCTGTATGTATATTGTTGTTATTTGGCATCATTATGATTAGTTTAACCCTTCGATTAGTGAAGAAATGCAACTTTTGGCTGGCAGAGCGGAAACATGCAGTGAAGGAAATTCGAAAAGCTCAAGATGAAAGGGCTAGCGGACGGAAGAAGGAAGTCATGGTGATTGATAGACCACGGCTGCAGAATGCATTCATTCGTGGTCTTGAATCCATATTTTCAATTTCTGCATGGGCATTTTTTTTAAATCTGATACAACCGTTTATGACTACAATTCTATGGTGGCAAGGATATAATTTAATGGAAGGAAATGCATTTTCCTTAGCGACAATTGAAGGAACTCTGATCATGATTGAATCCTCTATTTATTTTGGGATTTTTGTATTTTTAATTTTACTGTCTTGGTCTCGATGGAATTATTGGCGTTATGGTCGATTGAATCGTCGTGGGGCGCGCCCTCTTGTATCAACCACTGATTTAGCAGTATTTTTTGATGTTCCTCTTGCGACTGTTCAAGAAGCCCAATCTGTTAAATTTGCTCATGTTGTTGTTGGACCAGGATTTATTAATTTTGAAAAAAATAGCAACTATGATATGAAAAAAGTTTGTGTATATGCTCTGCTTTTCTTGTTGTTATCGTTTCCAAGTCAAGGTTTAGCAGCGACTTTTTCCACATCCATGTCTGTTCTTGGTTATGATCAAGATCTTGTTGTAACAGGTGCAAAAACCAATCTAACTTTGCCCTTTCCTGTACCGAAAATAACTCCTCTTGCAGGCAGTATGGTTAATTTGATTATTGAACCAGGTAGAAATGTCAATGATTTGAGCAATTTTACTTTTTATATGAATGACCAACAGATTGCTACTTTTTCTGCAAGTCAGTTGCGTGTTAAACCAAATGTACAACTCCCTTTGCCTAATGATATTGTTAATAAAGGTCAGGCACAAGTAGGAATTGTAGCCAATGTATTTGCAACAAATGATCTTTGCGCAGATTATCAAAGGGGTTATCTCTTCTATACTGTGCGTCAGTCATCGGCATTAACCATGCAATTTACACCACCAGCTCCGAAAACAATACCAGAGTTTTTTAATACCTTAGGAAATGGTTTAGTGATTATTATTCCTGATAATCCAACGTTGAGTGAGATGGCCAATGGAGCCTGGGCCTATGGTATATTACAAAAACAATATCCTCATGTACCCGTAAAGTTGATATTTGCGAATGAGCGAAACAAATATTTAACTCTTCCACGGATATGGATTGGGCTAATCAATCACTTGCCTGGCGCACTTGGTAGTTTTACACAAGGATTACATTTACCTTTTCCTGATACCTTAGTCATGGCAGCTGAAGATGATGAAAACTTACAAGGGATGACTAAGCAGTTGGCTCAACTCGCGGTCATGGAAGCTGTGCCGAGTTCTAATATTTATGTGAGTCATCAAAGCCAAACTCAGGGACTGGCAACTCCTCAGGAAAGGTTACATTTTGGGAATCGTGTCGCGCAAGAAGGGATCTTATCTGTACCTGTCGATTTTGAAATTTATCCTGGGATGCTTTCAGCCATCCCCAAAAAAATGAAGTTTCACTTGGAAGGACGATATGGTCCAAGTAATATTGTAGGAAAACAAGTACGTCTAGACGTATTTTTGAACCGTAAATTAATTCATAGTGAATTATTGGATTCTTCTGGAGTGCTCAATCAAGATATTATCTTACCGAGTTCCCAGGATTTCAAAGCACATAATACTTTGAGTGTTGTATTTGAATATCCAGATGACCATGGGTATTGTAAAGTGAAAGGCATGGTACAATCTGTCCAAATTCTTCAATCAAGTTATGTTTCTGGAATTGACAAGTTTTCAACCAATCATTTTAGTTGGTCAAATGTTGGTATGTTATTTAATAAAAAAGGACTTATTTTACTCAGTGATCAATCGTCACCCGATTTGGTGCGCTCACTAGGAGAAATGGTTCTTCTCATGGATAAGCAATTGCCATCAGGAGTATTTGCTTATCCAAGCGTCAACAGTGTGAGCCAATTTTCCAGTAAAATGACTCCTGATTATCTGATGATGTTAGGTCTGGCTCAAGATATTCCTGAGGAAATGCAGCAAGCTCTTCCTTTACAACGGAGTAAGGACTATACTTTATATAGAGAGGATGGCGGAACCGTTGCTTATCGCTATCAAGCTGTTGGGAATACCATCTTGGGGCAAATCGGCGATTATCATGGTATACCTCTCATTAGCGTTTCTGCAAATATGCAGCTCCAGTCCTTACCTAATGCCATTAGAAATCTCCAGAATTCCAGAACTTATGATGAATTGGCAGGAAATATTTTTATTGTTAATGAACAAAATCAGATCTCTTCTTTTAGTAATCGTCCTTTGGATAGTCATGAAGAGGATTCTCGCTATTCTTGGATGGTGCCGATTACTACACTCTTTGACAAAATGATAGGATTCGCTGAGCAGTATCAAAGACCAATTTTATTGGCTCTTGGTATTTCGGCTTTTATTGTCATAGGAAAAATGATGTTTACTTCTCGTAAAAAAAAGAAAAAATAAGAACAGGACCGTTGTGGTCCTGTTCTTATTTTAGCCAGTTATTTCATACTAAAACCTTTACTGTCTAAGAATTCCCGCATATGAGGGCGCTGTTTTCCTGCCAGCAGTGTTGAAACGCCTTCTGTCCAAGTTGTGCTGCGAACGTTATTGGTTCGTTTTTTATAGTAATTGCTAATGAGAGTATCGTACTCTCTCAATCGTTCCTCATCTCCATCAGTGTTATAGGATTCTTCCTTAAGTACCAGAGATAGAGGGAGTCTAGGTTTTGTGCCGTTGATTTTTTTTGGATAGCCAAGGCACATACCAAAGACAGGATATACATGATGGGGGATCTGAAGTAATTGGCAAACCTCTTGGGGATTGTTTCGAATTCCTCCGATATAAACTCCGCCGAGTCCAACCGATTCTGCTCCAATCATGATATTTTGCGCCACTAAAGCCGTGTCCACAGTAGCAAGAATAAAAGTTTCAGTATAGCCTTTTTCGATTTCTACATTGTTCATGTTGCAAGCTTTTTCAAGTCTGTTTAAATCAGCACAAAAGACTAGAAAAACAGGACATTCTACTACATATTTTTGGTCGCCAACTAAAGCCGCTAATGTTTGTTTTTTTGCCTGGTCTTTGACACGTATAATGGTATAGGCTTGGATATGACTAGAGGTAGAGGCATATTGACTAGACTGTATAATTTGATTGAGCAATTGATCGTCAATTTGTTTTTCAGTGAAGTTTCGAACCGAGGTATGGCTTTTTAATAGTTCTAAAACACTGTCCATATAAGCCTCCTGACTATTTTCCGCGACCAGCTTTTCGCATAGGCATTTTGTGATTTGCAGCATTAGTGCCTTTTACATTGGTAGCTTTTTGAAAAGCCTTATTATTTTCCATTGCTTTTTTCTTCTTTTCAAGTACAAGGGCCATTAAATCCATATTTATTCCTCCTTCGTTATTAATGAGTACAGCGCATAAGCCATAATTACTTGCGCTAAGAAAGCTTGTTTCATAGGGTTTATTTTCGATTTTAGTTGATAGAAATCCTTTATTAATGGTGGAAAAAAGTTACTTAGCTTTTGGTTAGTAGGATTATTTTTCAAGTTTTTATCTAAGTTGCTTGCCCCTATGATTTATGCTATGCTAAATGCCGGATGAATCACATAGGATCTTACAACGATTAAATCGAAAAATAGATAACCAGAAGATTAGATGAGATTATTTATTGCTAAAAAACCGAGTATGGCAGATGAAAGTGCAAAATGTCTGCCAGGATCTATGGTTCGCAAAGATATTCGTATTTATGCGTTGCATGAAATAATAAATGATAAAGATAAAATCATTATGAGTATGTCTAATCGAAATACAGTACCAATGAAAATACTTAATAAAGGAGATAACAAATTTTTTGTTATTGAATAAAAATGAAAAAATTGATTATTGCAGAAAAACCATCTGTAGCAAGAAATATTGCTGATGCAATCAATGCAAAAATTAGAAAAGATGGTTTTATTGAAGGAAATGACTACGTAATCACTTGGGCTTTCGGACATCTCTTGCAATTATACGATGTAAAAGATTATGATCCATCCTTAAAAGGCTGGAGATTAGAAAATTTCCCTTATATTCCCCAGGAATTTAAATATAAAGTCAAAACCTCTGGGATGAATAAACAGCAAGTAGATAGTGGAGCGCAAAAGCAAATTGATATTATCAATTCTTTGATTGCAAGATCAGATATTGAAGGCATCATTGCTGCGACAGATGACGATCGTGAAGGGCAGGTAATTTTCGACGAAATAACAATTTACCTGAAAACCAAAAAGCCAGTTGAACGATTACTGCTAAATGAGTGGACAATTGACGAAGTCAAAAGGGGACTACAGAATTTAAAACCTAATAGTAAGATGCAATCGCTGCAGGATGCGGGACTAGGACGTCAATTGGCCGATTGGCTAATTGGCATTAATCTTACCTCAGTAGCAACTGTAAAATATCGTGGTGACGAAAAAATAAAAGTTTTAAATATTGGTCGGGTTTTATTGCCAACATTGAAGATTATTTATGATCGTGATAAGGAAATCGAAAGCTTCCAAGAATCTAGATATTATAAACTGATCGCAGAATTTAATACACGCCAAAAGATTACGTTCGAAGGTACCTATTATGAAGATGATAATGAAAAGTTTGAGCAGCAAGAGTATCTCGATGTTATAAATGGCAAAATAAAGGGCAAAAATGCTGTGGTTATGTCTAAGACAGTGGAAAAGAAAAAAGAATATCCACCATTTTTATTTAACTTGTCTAACCTACAGGGGACTGTTACCAGTAAATATAAAGACTGGACATCGGATAAAGTATTAAAGACAGCGCAATCTTTATATGAAAAAAAAGCCATTACTTATCCACGTACGGCTAGCCAAGTTCTAGATGAAAGTTTAATCGAGAAAACTGAAAAAGTATTAAATGCTCATAAGCAGGGTAATCCCTTTGCGAGTGAAATCATATTTCACACGGCTAAAAGGATATTTGATAGTAAAAAGGTTGAAAGCCATTCTGCGATCATTCCCACATATATGGTACCAGGAAATTTAACTAATGATGAAAAGATTGTCTATGATGAAATAAAAAATCGTTTTCTAGCCCAATTTATGCCTGTTGCTGAGAGTGAGGAAACTATTTTAACCATTAAGATTGATGATGAAATCCTAAAAGGAATATTTATCAGTAAAGGCAAAGTTCAGCTTACTGAAGGATGGAAAAAGATAGAGAAGGTAACTGTCAAAGAAGTAAATTTGCCAAGACTTACAGAAAAGGAACCGCTGGTAGTCAAAAATGGAAAGGTAACAGAAATCAAGCGTAAAGCCCCTAAAGCTCATAACGAAAAAACCTTGTTACGGGTTATGGAGACCTGTGGGAAAAGTTATGAAAAGGAAGATTCTGAGGAAATGATGCTCGCCATACTGAGTGGATTTAGTATTGGCACACCGGCGACTAGGGCTGAGACAATAAAAAAATTAAAAGATGTTGGCTATGTCAGAGCCAAAGGAAAAAGCCTTGTTTGCACTGAACTTGGCAAAATGCTAGTGGAAAGTTTTCCCGTACCAGATTTGTTTGATTTAGAGTATACTGGTAAACTTGAAAAAACACTGTCCGATATTGAAAAAAAGAAATTTCAAAAAAGCGATTTTATCAATATGATCGTAGAGTTTATCAATCAATCAGTCAATGCCATAAAAAAAGATCCAAATTTCGGCGCGAAAGGTACTGTGTCCAGTGATGTGGAAATATTGGGCCAGTGTCCAGAATGCAATAGTCCTGTAGTGGAAACGGCTAAAAGTTTTGGTTGTAGCAATTGGAAAAATGGCTGTAAATTTGCCATATGGAAAGATGATCGATACATTACGGGTTTTGGTAAACAAGTTTCGCCAGAAATGGTTAAGTTATTACTGCAAAATGGTCGGGTAGGTTTTCGGGGGCTAAAAAGTAAAAAAGGAACAACCTTTGCAGCCTATTTTCATTATACAAAAGATGAAAACACAAGTCGCTACAACTGGAGCATGGAGTTTATTGATAATTGAAATTGTACCAAATACAAGCAGAGAAATGTTAAAAAAAATAATCGTAAATACAAGGAACGAGTTGGATCATTGATCCAGCTCGTTTCTTGTCAAATGGTTACTAAAAGGTTCCTAGATAATAAAAAAATAGATAATACCCGTATCTTTTCTAGACCTCACATTGACTAAGATTATAGAATACAACCATTGGTTGATAAAGGGACTACGATTATTGAAATGAAAAAATCCTAATTGGATTAAAAAAAATTGGACTTTAAATTAGGGGGAAATGTTATGTCAGAATTTAAAAAAATTATTGAGGAAAGACGTTCGGCAAATAACTTTGAAAAAGGATTAAAAATTCCTGAAGAGGACTTTGCTGATATTTTTGGTTTATTAAAGCTTTCACCGTCATGTTTTAATCTTCAACATACCCATTACTTAGTGATTACGGATGAAGAAAAAAAGGAAAAACTCCGTGATGCTGCATTTAAACAGTATAAGATACACAGTGCTTCTGCTGCCATAATCGTCTTAGGTGACAAATTAGCATATAAAAATGCTGAAAAAATTTATTCGGGTATGCTTAACCTAGGTATTATGGACAACTATGAGTACAATAGCACGATTGAAGGAATAAACAATCTCTATGAAAGTGGTGGAGATGAATTTCTACGAATGGAGGCAGTCAGAAATGCTTCTCTTTCAGCGATGATGTTTATGCTTATCGCAAAAGACAAAGGGTGGGATACTTGCCCGATGATTGGTTTTAATCCAGAGGAAGTGCGGCAAATTTTTAACATTCCTGAGAGATATGAAATTGCCCTTCTGGTAACAATGGGGAAAGAAAACCCTGGGAAACGGAGAATGCGGGGATACAGAAAACCTATTGGAGAATATGTTTCGTACAACAGCTTATAATAAGATTTTTTACTAATACGTTAGTAATTTAGTATAACGAGGATTATCGTTGATCAAGATAAGGAGGGAAATAATATGGTAAAGAAATATCCAGCAGCTAAGCATGGAAGAGCAGATCACGGTTGGTTAAAAAGCCTGTTTCACTTTTCCTTTGCTGAATACCATAACTCAGAGCGGATGGATTTTGGAGTTTTACGGGTTGTGAATGATGATTTAGTGGAATCCCATACTGGCTTTGAAATGCACCCCCACCGTGACATGGAAATTGTATCTTATGTCATCGATGGCGAACTAACCCACGGCGATAGCATGGGTAATAAGAATACCATTTCTCGTGGACACATCCAGTATATGAGTGCTGGTACAGGCGTTTTTCATAGTGAACATAATTTAGGATTACAGACATCACGTTTCTTGCAAATTTGGATAAAACCTAATCAAAAAGGATTAAATCCCCAGTATGGAGATTACAGATATGAGTGGGATTTAAGAAAAAACAAATTATTACACCTAGTCTCATCAGAAGAGGGGGGAGCGCCAGTTCGGTTAAATGCAGATGCCAACTTTTACGCTTTAGAACTGGATAAAGGGCTAGAACGAGATTTTAATGTTAAAAAGGATCGACAAGCTTATGTAGTTCAGATTGAAGGAAGTTCTGATATTAATGGTGTAGAATTAAACGCAAAAGATGCTCTAGAAAGTGTAGGGGAGCCCCTTCGAATCAAAGCATTGGAAACAACCCATGTATTGATCATAGAAATGAAAAAAGCCTAACAACTACTATAAAAAAATGGAGGAATATATTATGACAAACACTTTTTTTGATGCGGTAAAAGCAAGAAGAACCTATTATGCCCTTAGTAACGAGCAAATAACCACAGATGAGCGAATTCAAGAGATTGTGAACGAGGCAGTGAAGCACGTACCATCAGCATTTAACTCCCAGAGTGCTCGCGTGGTCGTTCTTATCGGTGCACAACATGAGCGGTTATGGGATATTGTTAAAGGGGAATTGAAAAAGATTATACCTGTAGAAGGATTCCAAGCTACTGAAGATAAAATCAACGGTGCATTTCGCAGTGGATATGGATCGGTTCTTTATTTTGAAGATCAAAGTGTTGTGGAAAGTTTGCAGCAACGTTTTCCTCTTTATAAAGACAACTTTCCCATTTGGTCAGAGCAATCATCAGGAATGTTGCAGTTTACTATTTGGACGGCCTTAGAAATAGAAGGCTTGGGTGTATCTTTGCAGCATTACAATCCAGTGATTGATGATGCGGTCAAAACAGAGTGGAATATTCCAACTCACTGGAAGATGATTGCTCAGATGCCTTTTGGCAAGCCAGTTGCCGAAGCTGCTCCTAAAGAGTTCCAAGCTTTAGAACAACGTGTAAAAATATACAAGTAATTGAAGGAATAGGCTGGACGTATGATCAGCCTATTCCATTAAGCTATATTCCAGTTTTATCCGATCCATGTTTATAATCAACTCGCGTTGAAATAAAACCTGTTGAAGAAGATTTTATTGCCACTGGCAGAGTCATTGTCATGATGGGATGGAAAGAACTTTATGGGGCCAATCTTAAAAAGACGGAGGGGCTATGTTTCATACATGAAACATAGCCCCTCCGTCTTTGCTTTACCTAGTGTTGTACTAGATCGCCTGAAAAAACTCTCAGAATTTCAACATTCAGTTTTTGCGCTTCTAATATTGCTGTCATTTTAGCATCAATGCGATGTAAAGTCGGGAGTACTTCTTCTTGTTGATCTGCAGAGATTATTTCGACCGTTGCATGCAGCTTTTGTAGTTCAGTGGTCGTTGATTCTTCTAAACGTTGCAGTCGATTGTCGATAGCTGCTAGTTTATCTAATAAGTTAAGTAGTAATTCTTCATTCATGTTATTCACCTATCTTTATGAAATGGATGTGTATATTTTGGCCATATAGAATCCATTATACATTGATAAAAGCAATCGTCGGAGATGAGATCAAAGACCATGGCGGCGTGCAGACTATCAATAAAGCTAGAAGTTCTTTAATGGATTCCATATATAACTTTTTGTTGGCTCATTATACCCGTTGTAGTACCACTACGTCAATAATTGTTATAAAAAAAGTAGAATATTTATTACTTTTACAAGAAAAATAACCTGACAGTATAAACTGTCAGGTTATTTGACTTTTTATTATCACGGAGTTTCTTTTGGATCGATGATGGCAATATCGCCTTCTTCTCCAGTACGAATTCTAACAGCATTTTCGATTGGGTAGATGAAAATCTTTCCATCGCCGATTTTTCCAGTGCGACATACTTTTTTTACTGTTTCGACCACTGTAGCAACGGGTACTTCACATACTACAATTTCAATTTTAATACCAGCTAACAGATTAATCGTATATTCTTTGCCACGGTATACTTCAGTATGACCTTTTTGTAATCCGCAACCAAATACTTGGCTTACAGTCATTCCTGTGACGCCGATGGTTGCTAAGGCTTCTTTCAATTCTTCTAATTTACCAGGGCGAGTGATAATATCAATTTTAGTGATTTGTTTCATAAATGATTACCCCTTTTTATCAAATTTAGGGACGAGGTTGAGCTGTTTCCCAGCTTGCAGTTGTTACTTTTGCTGATGGCTGTAAAGCTGTAGCGAAGGATAGGGAAGAACCAGCAGATACATCTTGGTAGATATAACCCCGTTCACCGTGTTCAGTAATATCCAGACCCACTTCTTCATCGGTTTCATCAGCACGTATTTCCATAAATAGACCGATAAGTTTCAAAATGATAAAGGTCATAACAATCGCAAAAATCCAAGTAGTACCAACACCAATTAATTGATTGACAACAAGGTCAGGATTACCGAAAAATAACCCATTATCACCTGCAGGATTGACTGCTTTAGAAGCGAATAAACCAGTGGCAATCGCTCCCCAAGTACCACCTACGCCATGGACTCCAAAAGCATCAAGAGAATCATCATAACCCAGTTTGTTTTTGACTACGCTGACAGAAAGGAAACAGATGATACCGCTAGATAAGCCGATAAGGACAGCAGGTATAGTACTAACGAAACCCGCAGCAGGAGTGATGGCGACAAGACCTGCAACGCAACCGCTGGCAGCCCCTAAGATTGTAGGT
Source organism: Pelosinus sp. sgz500959 (assembly GCF_042610375.1). Taxonomy (NCBI): domain Bacteria; kingdom Bacillati; phylum Bacillota; class Negativicutes; order Selenomonadales; family Sporomusaceae; genus Pelosinus; species Pelosinus sp. sgz500959. The sequence continues at coordinate 431,105 of NZ_JBGJZL010000001.1, read as the reverse complement.
TTACCATGGGATAACCACTCAACCACTACCCAGGAAACTGTTGCAGCAGCTGCTGCTACGTGGGTCACTACAAAGGCACTGGCAGCAAGACCGTTTGCAGATAATGCACTGCCGGCATTGAAACCGAACCAACCAAACCATAAGAGGGAAGCTCCAATAATGGTCATTGGCAAATGATGAGGCAGCATAATTTCACTACCGTATCCTTTGCGCTTGCCGATCATAAGGGCAACGATCAAACCAGAAATACCTGAAGAAATGTGAACGACAGTACCACCAGCAAAATCTAAAATACCCATATTGCGCATCCAACCATCTACGCCCCATACCCAGTGAGCTAAAGGATCATAAACAAAGGTAGACCACAAAAGAGTAAATAAAACAAAAGCAGGGAATTTCATACGTTCAGCGAAAGAACCAGTAATGAGTGCAACGGCAATTACGGCAAACATTCCTTGAAATATCATGAAAGCTAAGTGAGGGATTGTTGCAGCATAATCAGCATTCACTGTTTGATCGACACCATTTAAGCCAAACCAAGCAAGGCTACCAATTATATTATTCATGTCAGGGCCAAAAGAAAGAGAGTAGCCCCAGAGAACCCATTGTACTGAAATAAGACCAATGACAAAAAAACTTTGCATAATTGTACTTAATACATTCTTACTTCTGACCATACCACCGTAAAATAAGGCAAGGCCTGGAGTCATGATCATAACAAGGGCAGCACTGATTAGAACAAAAGTAGTATCCCCCGTGTCAATTTTGGCAGGCTCTACCGCTTCTACTGCTTCGGCAAAGACTGTTGATGCACTAAGTATCATAACCATAACATAGGAAATCATAATGGTAAATAGCTTTTTCATGTTAAATTCCTCCCGTATTGTTTTTTAGTTTTAGGAAAAGGTAATATTCCAAGGCTTTATATTTTGTGCAAATAAAGAAAAAAACGCCTAAAGGTAATTATCATACCCTTAAGACGTCATTGTCCTTGATAGACTTAAAATACCTCCGCAATTAGATGCGAAGGCGTCATTGCCTATTTAATATAAAGTTTATGGGTATATAATAACAGGAATTTTTCATGATGTCAATCGTAAAAAACAGTAATAAACAAATTTGTTTTAATGAAAACACGAACAAAAATAAAAAAAACATATATATAATTCGGTTAATGTAGTGTATAATAAGTTTCGGCTTAAGAATTAATCAATATAAAAGCAAAAAAGGAGCCAGATTATGAACAATAAATATGATGTTGCTATTATTGGCGGAGGTCCTTCGGCGATTTTTGCTGCGTATGAACTAGTAACAAATAACCCGGCTATTCGTGTTATAATGATAGAAGAAGGTCATGATATTTACCATCGTGAATGCCCAATTGCAACTAAAAAAGTTTCTCATTGTATTAATTGCAAAATATGTGATATTATGCGGGGCTTTGGTGGTGCAGGGGCTTTTTCGGATGGTAAATATAACTTTACAAGTGAATTTGGCGGTTGGCTTAATGAATATATTTCCAATAAACAAGTAGAAGAATTAATTGATTATGTGGATTCCATTAATTTGAGTTATGGAGCACCAACGGAGTTTTTTACAACTAAAAATAGTAGTATTCGTAAAACGGCATTAAATTTTGATTTGCATCTTTTGCAGGCAAAAGTCCGCCATTTAGGTACAGAAAATAACTTACATATTCTTAAATGTATCTATGAATTTTTAAAAGAAAAAATTACAATTTCATTTGGTCAACATGTGGAAGAATTTGAGAAGCAAGATGCAGGCTTTATATTGAAGGTAAAAAATCAAGAGCAGCATATTCAATGTGACTATTTAATTGCAGCGCCCGGGCGGTCTGGATCTGAGTGGTTTTCCGATAAATGTCGTAAGTTGGGACTGCAAATGATTAGCAATCAAGTAGATGTTGGAGTGCGAGTCGAGATACCAGCTGAGATTTTTCAACATATCACTGATGAAGTATATGAAGCAAAATTAGTGTATCGTACTAAGGGATACGGGGACTTAGTACGTACCTTCTGTATGAATCCGAAGGGTTACGTTGTATCTGAAAATACAGATGGAATTATTACGGTTAATGGTCATAGTTATCGTGATGAAAAGTTGCATAGCAAAAATACAAATTTTGCATTATTAGTCAGTAATAAATTTACAGAACCTTTTACAGAACCACAACAATATGGTAAACGGATTGCTTCTTTTTCTAATATGCTTGGTGGTGGAGTATTAGTCCAACGTTTTGGAGATTTGATTAAAGGTCGTAGAACGAATGAACATCGCTTGGCTCAAAGTTTTACAAAACCAACATTAGCAGCGACGCCTGGTGATTTAAGTTTAGTGTTACCTAAACGACATTTAGATAATCTAATTGAAATGATTTATGCCTTAGATAAAATTGCTCCAGGGATGGCAAATGATGATACATTGCTTTATGGTGTGGAAGTCAAATTTTATAGTTCACGTTTAAAACTAACAGCTGAGCTCGAGACTGAAATTCCTAATATGTTTGGTATTGGAGATGGTGCTGGTGTAACACGAGGATTATCGCAAGCTAGTGCGAGTGGTGTTCATGTAGCTCGGACCATTGGACAAAGGATGAAAAAATAAGCTTAAATCGAAGGACTAATCAATGGATTATGCCAATACGTGAAAAAAATAGCATTTATCATTACAAAAAGCTATAATTGAAATAGCTTTTTGTAATGATAAAAAAATAAGAAATATTGGGCTTTGGTGTGAAAAAACATAAAAATCAAAGAAAATCAAGGTTTTGTTAAGATGTCTTTTCTATTAAGATATGTTATTCTTATAACTAATGTTTAGGATGTGTGATTCTTATAACTAACAGTAATGGAGGAATATAGATTATGGAAAATCAAAAATCAACGAAACCTCGTGTTGTAGTGATCGGTGGAGGTTTTGGTGGAATACGGGCAGCTTTGGCATTATCTAAATATGGTGTAAAGATTACACTCATTGATCGCTACAATTATCATCTCTTTCAACCTTTACTTTATCAAGTTGCAACAGCTGGTTTGTCAGTAGATGATATCGCTTACCCCATACGCGCTATTGTCAAAGAAAAAAAGAATATTGATTTTCGATTGGCGAAAGTAACAGGTGTTGATTTTGAAAATAAAACAGTTCTGATGGATACAGGTACTGTTAATTATGATTATCTTGTCATTGCTGCTGGTGGCATGACGAATTATTTTGGTATGAAGTCTGTCGAGGAAAATAGTTTTGGTATGAAAACTCTCGATGAGTCTGTTATTATTCGAAATCATATATTATCCATGTTTGAATTAGCGGCTCATGAAAAGGATGCAGACAAGAGGAGAGCTTTCTTGACATTCGTGATTGTTGGTGGTGGTCCTACTGGAGTTGAGTCGGCAGGTGCTCTTTCAGAATTGGTTTATCATGTATTAACGAAAGAATACCACCATATCAATTTCAAAGAAGCTCGAATTGTATTGGTTGAGGCATCAGATAAATTGCTTGCTGCTATGCCGGAAAGTTTGCGGGAAGCCACTGTTGAAACCTTAATCAGTAAACGTGTTGAAGTGCGCATGTGTGTGCAAGTAACAGATTATGATGGCCAACGTTTAACTTTAAAAGGTGGCGAGGTCATTCCAACTAATACCGTTGTATGGGGAGCTGGAGTACGTGCCATTGATTTGATGGATAACTTAGGTGTTGAACAAGGTAGCATGAGACGGGTCGTGGTCAATGAGTATTTGCAAATCCCAAATCATCCAGAAGCTTTTGTTATTGGTGATGCTGCACACTTTATGCAAGATGAACGTCCTTTGCCAATGATTGCTCCAGTGGCTATGCAACAAGCTGATGTGGCTGCTAAGAATATCGATAATCTTCTTAAAAATAAAGAACTCAAAAAATTTGCCTATCGCGACGTTGGTAGTATGGCAACAATTGGTCGTAATGCCGCAGTTGTACAAATGGGTAACTTTAAAACTCACGGTTTCTTTGCTTGGGCGATATGGTGTTTTGTACATGTTTTACGTTTAATCAATTTCCGCAATCGGGCAGTCGTATTTTCAAAATGGGTATGGGATTATTTGGTCTATGAACGCGTAGTACGTATTATTACTCGCAAATAAGAGAAAAGTAGCAGTAAATAGAATTTAATTCTATTTACTGCTACTTTTCTTTTAGGTGCTTATGAAGTCATGTAATCTGAATTCATTAAGTAATGAATTGTAAGATCTTCAGATTCTGAAAGATCAATGATTTCTTTATCAAGCGTTTGTACAATGGGAGAATTTGAATTAGATGGAGGAAAGTAAAATACTTCTGCTTGCCGACCATCGCTGAGCATGACGTGAGTATGTAGTAACGAAGCCCTAATTTGTTGGATTAAAATTTGGCAGATGATTGGATCAATTTTACCAAATAAATCGTTCGATAAAATAGTAAGGGCAGCAAAAGGATTGCAGAGATCGTTTTTATATGTTTCAACATGAAAAATATTAGCAATGGTAATAATCTTGGCATAAGGGTGGATTTTATGACTCGTAACGCCCATGGGAAAACCAGTGCCATCTAGATATTCGTGATGTTGCAGTAAGCTAAGCATGACTTCTTCAGGGAGCCCTCTTACATTTCGTAATAATTGTCCCCCATTCACGACGTGGGCGTGGGGCTCAGCAAGACCTTCTTTAGCAATCACCATTTTTCCTATATCGTGAAGTAAACCGCTTAAGGTTAATGTTTGTAATTCGGATTCGTTCATTTTTAATTGGCGCCCAATGAGTCCGCTGATATAGGCCACCATAACATTATGTTGGCTGACTTCGTTTGCTAATTGGTGATCACCGATGAGCAGATAATCCATAATTGCAGGACCGGTAGTCAAAATCGATGAATAGATCGTAAAGGAAGTATCTTTTAATTCAAGAATAGGTAATTTGTTTTGATTGCGTATAAAATCAAATGAATTTGCTACCGAAGTAACAAGGGTATCATAATTATTTAAAAAACGTCTACATTCTACAGAGATATCTGTAGAATACGAAGGAAATTGTTCTTGAAGTGAGGTTTCTGATACCTGATCATTGCTATTAATGTGTACGTAGTTGATGTCCCATATGGTCAGGAGTTCGATTGTCCTTTGATTGATGATACCACCGCGATCTAAGAGGATTTTGCCATCAGGAGTGATGATAGGATGGCTTAACATGAGGCCCGGTGTTAAATCTTTAACTGCAATCATTATCGTTGGGATCACAATCAACTCCTTTTTATTCCTTTTAAATTAAGTGCCTGCTTATTTTACCTTTGTAATTTAAAAGTTTATAATAGATGTAATATGTAGTACTATTGTAACATGGAGGAAAAGATCTTGGTATATTTTATTAAATTCTTGTACAGTACTTTTTTATTTCCCCCTGGCATTATCATTATCGCCTTGCTATTGCTGTTCCTTCATCTCTATAAAAGACGGTGCAGTGGTGTACGAGTCGGCTTTTTACTACTCTTTATTTTTTACTTATCGTCAATTCCTTTGATTTCTGGTCAATTGATTCGCTCCTTAGAGGCGAGACATGAGCCTCCTAGCTACGTACAAGGAGATGTAATTGTTATGCTTGGTGGTGGAGCTACTCTTGATACTCCCAATGTTCATGGATTAGGGCACTTATCAGGCTTTGCAGCCAACCGTTTATTGACTTGTGCTCAGCTTTATCATAGCCTGCATGTTCCGATTTTAGTGTCTGGTGGCAAGGTACTAGAGAGTACAGGTACAGAAGCGGATATTGCAAAAGTAATTTTGATGGGCCTTGGTGTTCCAGCCGATCAGATCATAGCAGAAAATCAAAGTTTAAATACGACAGAAAATGCTACCTACACAAAAAAAATAATCGATCAGCATGGTTTTGTACAACCGATTTTAGTTACATCGGCTTTTCATATGGAACGATCTATATTGCAATTTTCAAAAGCGGGTCTATCAGTGATTCCTTATCCGACGGATTATCAGACGAATGTTCACTGGAGTTTTGAACTCTATCAGTTGTGGCCTTCAGCAAGTGCATTGTTAGATATGAGTTTGGCATTAAAAGAATATACAGGAATTTTAGCTATAAAATGGTATTAGAAATAAAATATAACTGTCGATTCTTACTCTGTATAGTCGGATCTTGTCTAGACAATTTCTATGCAAGGCTGTTACAATAAGGTGTGAAAGAATGAACTTTCATGATGGAATCGGAAAAGAGAATAGTTTTTTGATTTCAAGTAGGAATGACTAAGGCTTTTGCCTGTGTCTGAGGATTTGGCATGAACCGAGTCTTTTCGTAGGAAAATATATAAAGAAAAGAAGTGAGAAAATGATTGGTGTAAGCAAATTGCTTTGTGATACAGAGAATTTCGGAGATAGTCTTCGTTATGCCAAAGGCGTCCACGGTCAGCGTCATGGTGCTGCCGCTGGTATGGGACCAGTACTTTCTTGGAATATCACAAGAACCTGTAATCTTAAATGTGTTCATTGTTATTCTGATTCTGATAGCAAAAATTATGATGGTGAGTTAACAACTGCTGAAGCGAAAAAATTTATTGATGACTGTGCTGACTTTAAAGTTCCTGTACTATTGATGTCAGGTGGGGAACCGCTAATCAGGCCCGACGTGTTTGAACTTGTTGAACATGCGAAAAAACGAAATATCCGCGCTACTTTTTCTACAAATGGTACCATGATTGATAAGCAAATGGCTAAAGATATCAAAGCTTTAGAGGTAGGATACGTAGGAATTAGTCTTGATGGATTAGGCGAGGCGAATGATAAATTTCGCGGTAAGTCTGGTGCTTTTGACAGAGCGCTTCAAGGGATTCGAAATTGTCTAGAAGTTGGCCAACGGGTTGGACTTCGTTTCACGATCAATCGTTATAATTTTCATGATCTTGAAGATATTTTTAAGCTGATTAAAGAAGAACAAATTCCACGGGTTTGTTTTTATCATTTAGTCTATTCTGGCAGAGCTTCTCAGATGATGCAACATGATGTCAGTCATGCTGAATCTCGCGCAGCGATGGACCTTATTATTCGAAAAACTGAAGAGTTTAAAGATAAGTGTGAAATTCTAACCGTTGATAATCATGCTGATATTGTCTATTTATATTTACAGTATTTGAAGAAAGATCCAGTTCGTGCTGAAAAGATATGGGAACTTATGATGCGCAATGGGGGCAATCGCTCTGGTATTGCCTTTGGGAATGTTGATCCTTTAGGTAATGTTCATTCAGATCAGTTTACCCAAAATTATACTTTCGGTAATGTGCGAGAGAGAGCTTTCGGCGAAATTTGGACTGATGAATCAAATCCAATTCTTGCTGGCCTAAAAGATCGTAAAGGTTTACTTAAAGGCCGTTGCGGTATTTGTAAGTGGCTCAATGTCTGCAATGGTAATTTCCGTGCTAGGGCTGAAGCGACAACCGGCGACTTCTGGGAATCAGATCCTGCTTGTTATTTAACCGATGAAGAAATTGGGATTCGATAAATAAAAGTTGCAAAGAGGGATTTTCGAACCATCATGGTTCGAAAATCCCTCTTTTTAGCGACTAATTTGGAATTTTAACGAGAAAGCGTAATGTAGGACCGATTTTCTGAGGTGCTTCAATCATTTCGTATCCTGCTTTCAGAACTTCTTCCGGTACTGAAATAAAACTTTGTGGGCAATCTGCTAGGATCTCTACAATGGTCCCTTTATCAAGTTTTTTCAGAGTTTCCAATGAAAAAACCACAGGATAAGGGCAAGGTTCTCCGCGTAAATCTAATAGATACATTTTATTATTCATATGATCACCTCCCAAGCATACGACGTTTGGATGTTTGACGCCAGTCGGCCCATAGATATACAGCAAATAACATCAACATTGTAAATGTGATTGCTCCCGCATAACCGAAATTTTTCGCAAGATCAATTCGAGGAAATGGTTCGACTAAGAGAGCAAAGACGCCAGAATCCCAGCCAATTGTCAAAATCGTAGCACCAATTACATTGCCAAGACCTACAAACCAGAATTGAATCTGTCCCTCGACAGCGCGGTACATCCAACCTGTTTCACAACCACCAGCAATTACGATACCGATACCGAAGAGTACACCACCAAGTAAAGCACCTGGTCCAGCCCACCAAATCACTTTTGGCGGCATTCCCTTAGCTAAAAACACAGCGGTAATTAGGGTTTGTACAACGATGCCCCATACCAAGGCTTTAGCCGTATTAGCACGTCCGATCAGCCATAAATCGCGAAAGGCTGATGTAAAACAAATTTGCCCTTTTTGAATTAAAAAACCAAAGCAAAAACCAAAGATAATAGCTAGAAATAAATTGAGGGGATAATTTTCACTGACTAAATTTAATAAAAAATAAACAAAGAAGGCCAGTCCAATCATGCCTAAATAAGGTTGAATGCGATAATAAGCAGGGTTTTCAATTGTTTCTCCCACTTTTTTTACTGCGACTAACTTAGGTTTCCCCATAATCAAAGGATGAAGACTTAATTTTATACCATAATAAGTACCTGCAATTGTCCCCAGAGTAAATAACCATGCGTGAAAAGAAAATTGTGGAATACCAGTAAATAAAGCTGCCAGATTACAACCCATAGCAAGCCGCGTTCCGAAGCCTGCAATGATTCCGCCAACGAGTGCTTGGGCAATTCTTCGGCCAGTGGGGATCCGAAATTTTACATTTTGACCGAGTAGAGCACTAACGAATGCTCCGCCAAACATTGCAATCACCATAACACCATCAATACGAGTTAGAGGGGTACCTGTAAAATTAATCAATTTTAAATAAGTATACTGGCTGACATCTAAGTTCATAAACTGCAATAGATGAGCTCCCCAACGGGTGAATTCTCCAGTTACGGCCCAAGCTATCCCTAAAGAACCAAAGTATAAACCTCCTAGGATCCCTAAAGCAACAATAGCAAATAACTGATTCCAGAATCCGACGACTACATGATCATAATATTTTTTTAATAACAATAACACAGAATGAATCTCCTTTCGCATACAAATTAATACTACTCATTAATTTGTATGAATAGATGTAATATGCAGATGTTAAACCATTTTATATCAGAATCTTTATTTGCACAATCAATAATCTTAGTTGTGTTGTATAGTGATCATGAATTCTCTAGTTGGCGGCAGGGATTTTAGAATTTTTGGCATATACAGTAACACAAATAGAAATATGCGGAGGGGATTTGGGTGTCTAAAAAACTATTGGCCGTCATTGGTATCATTATAGTGTTTGCTGGGTTTGCGATCTATAAGATACAAAGCCATAAAGTTCTAGGTATTGCAGCCACGGGGACAATTGAAATCACGAGAGCAGATATCGCGCCCAAAGTCAGTGGATATATTGGAGAATTAAGCATTAAGGAAGGGGATTCTGTAACCATTGGTCAGGTCATAGCCCATATTTCCAGACCGGATTTAGAGGCGCAAAAACTTCGGGATGAAGCAGCGTTGATTAAGGCTGAGCTGCAATTAGTGGATTTGAAAAAGGGTGCTCGCCTTCAAGAATTAAGTGAAGCGCAAGCGACGGTTGCCAGTGGGCAAGCCATTTATGAAAAAACTCAAAAAGACTATATTCGGCAACAGGAGTTATTTCAGCAGGGGGCGATTTCTTCTCAGCAATTAGATGCTGCCCGTTCGGCTTATGAAGTGGCTCTCAGTACGCTCAATGCTTATCAAGCTCGTGCCAATCTAGTGGCGGAAGGAAATCGCCCTGATGCCATTGCAACTCAACAGGCTGAAGTAGAACGATCCCAAGCCATTGTGAAGCTGGCGAAAATTGCCTTAGATGATACGATCGTTCAGAGTCCTCTTGATGGTTTGGTCTTGAGTAAAAATTTTGAGCAAGGCGAGTATGTCAATGCTGGATCTTCAATTGGCACTGTTTGTAACTGGCGGGATTGTTGGGTCAAAGTTTATGTTTCTTCTGCTCAATTGGGGCTTATTCAGGTGGGACAAAAGGTAGAGATTCGGGTTGATTCCTTCCCGCAACGTGAATTTAATGGAGAAATTAAAGAAATTAGCCAGCAAGCGGAATTTACACCTCGCCAAAGTATTACTGCTCAAGAACGGGCTAATATGGTATTTGCAGTGAAGGTGAGAATCGATAATGCGGAGGGCATCTTGAAGGCAGGTATGCCTGTAGATGTGGTGATTCAGTAATGAGTATATATGCAGTCACTACGGATGAACTAACACGACAATTTGGCAATATAATTGCTGTTAATGAAGTCAGCATGAAGATCAAGCATGGTAGTATTTATGGCTTTTTGGGACCTAATGGCTCGGGAAAATCAACGACGATTCGCATGTTATGTGGTATTTTAGAACCCACCTCTGGAAATGGTCAGGTGCTAGGTCTTGATATCGCAAGGGAGAGTGAAGCCATAAAAAGTAAGATTGGCTACATGTCTCAGAAGTTTGGTTTATATGAGGATTTGACAATCTTAGAAAATTTGCAGTTTTATGCGGGTTTATATAATTTATCCAAAGATGTAAGGCGTAAGCGAATTGAGGAAATGCTAGAGATGGCAGGACTGTCAGCGCGGCAGAAACAACTAGCGGGTAATTTATCAGGTGGTTGGAAACAACGATTAGCCCTCGGATGCGCTATTATTCATAAACCTGCTATGGTATTTTTAGATGAACCCACAGGAGGAGTCGATCCTTTATCACGACGGATGTTCTGGGAAATTATTTATCGTTTAGCGGCAACAGGTACAACCTTTATGGTAAGTACACATTTTATGGATGAAGCGGAGCATTGTGATGAGTTAGGGTTTATTTATGAAGGTAAAATGATTGCTACAGGGACGCCTGGACAACTTAAAAAGACTATCCCGGGAAAAATGCTTGAAATTGGGACAGAAAACCCTATGAAATTATTAGAAGAGTTACGGTCAAGCCAGGTAGTCTTTAAAGATGCTTATATATGTGGAGCTAGCTTGCGGATATTAGTGGACAATGGGCAGGAAAGGGATTTCGAAAAATTTTCAGCCCAAGTCATGAGTCCGACCTTAGAGGATGTATTTGTTTATTATGCAAAATTGAATTCTAAGGAGCTGACGGTATGACGATAGAACGTTTAAAGGCTGTATTAATTAAGGAATTTATCCAGATGGGGCGGGATCGAGTGACCTTTGCGATGATGGTCATGCTTCCCGTTGTACAGTTATTGGTATTTGGTTTTGCCATTAATACAGATGTCAAACATCTGCCTACAGTCATTTTCGATCAATCTTTGCAGCAAGAAGGGCGAGATTTTGTTTCAGCCTTAACGGCTAGCGAATATTATGATATTAAGTATATTGCTGGTAATTTTAATGAAGTGAATGAAACAATCGATAGTGGGAAAGCAAAAGTGGGTATTGTGATTCCGCCCGATTTTTCTCAGAATTTGAAACATGGACGTAGCGCTGCTGTACAGGTGATTGTTGATGCTTCTGATTCTATGTCAGCCTCTTCGGCTATTAATACAGCTCAAATTGTGGGGCTCAATAAATCTCAAGAAATACTTCTACGCCGTAGTCAAGGTGGATCTGCGGGGAGTAAAGTTGATATTCCTTATGATGTACGAATTCGTCCTTGGTATAATCCGGATTTTATCACAGCCTATTATATGGTGCCGGGAATTATGGGGGTAGTACTCACCATGACCATGGTGATGATTACTTCTATGGCGATCGTAAGAGAGCGAGAGAGAGGTACTCTTGAACAATTGATTGTCACACCGCTAAAAGTGTATGAGCTCATGCTTGGGAAAATTATCCCTTATATTTTTGTAGGTTATGTACAGGCGACTTTAGCTCTTATTGTGGGAATTTTAGTCTTTGATTTACCGATGCGCGGCAGTATTGGACTATTATATGGACTGACAACTATATTTATTATTGCTTCTCTATCCTTAGGTGTACTGATTTCCAATCTTGCTAAAACTCAGATGCAGGCCATGCAAATGTCGTTTTTCATTTTTATGCCGAGTGTTTTATTATCAGGTTTTATGTTCCCGCGTGCCGCTATGCCAGATATCTTTTACGCTATGGGTTATGTATTACCTCTCACTTTTTACTTGGAGATTGTAAGAGGTATTATTTTAAAAGGAATTGGTATTCAGTATCTCATGTCTCAGCTCTTTGCTTTGACAGTCTTTATTATTGCTGTATTGATGGCTAGCATTATGAAATTTCAAAAGAAATTGTAAAAGGCAGGAAAAATTTAGATAGGGGAGTATAATAGAAAGGTACTCTATTTAATTTAAAATGACAACAGGAGGGTGATTTCAGTGGATTTAAAAACAATACGTGCAACTGCTAAAAAAAACATGAATGGAACTTGCCGAGTATGTCCTATTTGTAATGGTAGGGTTTGTGCTGGGGAAGTGCCTGGAATGGGGGGGACTGGTACTGGTGAGTCCTTCACAGAAAATGTACGAGCCCTTGCAAATATCAAATTGAATATGCGCACCATACATGATGCCTTAGAACCTGATACGACGGTATCAATGTTTGGTCAGCTGCTTAAAACACCCATTATGGGGGCACCCATCACTGGTTCAGGAATTAATGCAGGGGGCGCAATTAGTGAACTGGAAATGGTTACAGCCATTGTAGAAGGAAGTACCTTAGCAGGTAGCCTAGGTTGGATTGGTGATCCAGCAAATGCTAGTCTGTATGAAGATGGTTTAGCAGCGATTCGAGCCGGTAAACAAGGGATTGCAATTATAAAACCACGGATTGATAGTAAAGAAATACTAGCCTTATTTAAATTAGCAGAAGAAGCTGGCGCAGTGGCACTTGGCGTGGATCTTGATGGAGCTGGTCTCGTAACAATGGCTCTTAAAGGACAACCTGTCGGTCCGAAAACCAAGTCGCAATTAAAAGAACTAATTGAAGCGACTTCCTTACCTTTTATTGTGAAAGGAATTATGACTGCTGATGATGCCATCAAATGTGTGAAGGCAGGAGCAAAAGCAATTGTCGTATCAAATCATGGTGGTCGAGTGCTGGATCATACTCCAGGTGCTGCAGATGTTTTGCCTGAGATCGTTAAGGCTGTCAAAGGTAAAATTACCATTCTTGTTGATGGTGGTATACGTTCAGGGGCCGATGTATTGAAATTGTTGGCGCTTGGGGCAGAAGGTGTTCTAATTGGTCGACCTTTGATTGTGGCTGCCTATGGTGGAGGAACTGAAGGTGTACAAACCTTGTTAGAAAAGTATACAGCAGAATTGCGGGCTGCCATGATTTTAACAGGCTGTAAAAATCTTAAAGATATCAGCCCGGAAGTCTTATTTAAACATAAATAAAAATCTTATATGTCTTTAAGTTGTGATAGTGTCGTGAAAAAACTGCGATAGGCCCAATAGCTGGCAACAAAGGATGAAATTGTGACTGCACCAGCGAGCATGAAAGCGACCATAATTTGATATTTAATAGCTGATTCTGGAGCTACTCCCGCTAGAATGAGACCTGTCATCATACCAGGCAGCTGAACGATACCAAGGGTTTTCATGGAATCAAAAGTGGGGAGCATCGCAGTTTTGATGCTGTCACGAATAAGATTGATTGAAGCTTCTTTTGCTGGAGCGCCGAGGCATAGTTTGACCTCAACTTCATCTTTTTTGGTTTGGAAATTGGTCAATAAACTTTTAAATAATAAACTGATGGCAACCATGGAGTTGCCTACCACCATGCCGCTGATGGGGATGACTTGGCTAGGTTGGTAGGTGATAGCACCAAAAGCGAGCAGACTTCCCAAAGTGATAACAAGGCCACTGAGGATGGATACAAAGGAAATGAGCAAAGAATTTTCAATACTTGTCCCACGTTTCCTAGCGACCGTAGAGGCATTATAAACCATAACGAGTAGGATAAGAGTTGTAAATAATATGTTATCGAGATTAAAGACAAATTTGAGAATAAAACCAATGACTGTGAGTTGAATGACAGCTCGGGCACTACCTATGAGCATATCCTTTTCTAGGCCAAGCTTTTCTTTATAAGATAAAAATAGAGCAATGAGGACTAAACTAAATGTGAGAGCAAGTGATAGATTATTCATTCTGTTCTCCTTTTTCTTTAGTAAATTCCATTACCGAGCCCCAAAAAGTAATGCGCCCTGCTTCGAGGTAGAGCATTTTGTGCCCTAGGCGCCTCGCTTGCTGTAAATTATGGGTAATGAATAAGAGGGTTAAGTGATGAAGATGTTGTTCCTGAAGAATAAATTGTTCAAGGAGTAGAGTATTCTCTTCATCAAGCGCAGCTGTTACTTCATCGAGGAGTATAATGTTAGGTTTCATTAATAAAGAACGAATGAGTGCAATGCGTTGTTGTTCACCGCCAGAGAGGGCGGTGTTCTTTTTTTGTAAAATATTTTTTTCGAGTCTTAGTTGATCTAAATAACGGTGAATTTCTATGAAGTCAGGTCTTTGCTCACGTAGTTCATAGGGATAGGTTACATTTTCTTGTACAGTTGTGCCAAATAAATAAGGTTTTTGTGGAATGTAGCCAATGTTACGGCGAAGTTCAATAGGATCATAGTCTTGTATATTTTTATTTTTGTACATGATTTGACCTTGGGTAGGACTTGTGAGTAGGTTAAGTAAGCGAAGTAGGGAAGATTTACCTGAACCTGAGGGACCCATAATACCGATGCTGTCACCGGACTGTATTGTAAAGGAGATATCAGTGAGAATCCTTTGGTTGTTTTTGATCAGTTCGACATTGTTGCATTCAAGAAGATTCATCTTAGCACCTCATAGACATAGTTTACTATATAATACCATAGTCAATTATAGTAGATAATAAAGAAGGCTTAGCATTGGTTAAAAACGTAATTTCACATAAAATTCTGAACATAAAGAAGGCAATCTTTATGTTTTCTTTACATCAATAGGAGTTTTATTGATGTCATCTTTACTGAAAATTAGGTTACAATAAACTCCAAGAGTTTATTGTAATTAAGATTAAATGAGATAGATTTTGAGACTTAACAGTTGTCTTTATCCATTGTTATTTTGTATGCTGTTAATCCGTACCATTTGATGAAAATATGGAGGCTTAAAGATGTTAGGTGATAAGATACGCATGTTCCGATTAGAAAGAAAATTGGAATTGGAAGGATTGGCTGAGGTAGTAGGTGTTTCTGCCATGGCAATTCATTATTATGAAGAAAATAAGTGGCGTCCTGGCACTGAGATCATTGTACGCTTAGCTCATGCTTTTGGCGTGAAATTAACCGAGCTTGTTGAAGAATGTACCATTTTTCATAATGAAAATGGTGAAATGCTTCTTGTTTGTACTAATACTGGCAACAAAATAAAAGTTCTAGGTCGAATAAAAGAAGAAATGCAAAAGATGTGCCTAATTGAAAATTAAGTAGTATAATTGAATGAAAAGCCACAAAGCACAAAGGAACGTGATAATTTTCTCCTTTGTGCTATTTGTATTTGGTTATAAGTAAGATGGAGGCCATAATATGTCTGACGAGAGTAAGGAACATCCATATACCGATTTTGATTCGTCATCATGTAAAGGGAATAAGGATAGTCGAGGTAAACTGACAGTGTTATTAGGAGCGGCGGCAGGTGTGGGTAAAACCTATACTATGTTAGAGTTGGCTCATGAAATGCTCGAAGATGGTATGGATGTTGTTATTGGTTGGATAACAACTCATAATCGTCCAGAGACACAAAGAATGGTTGAGGGCTTACCTTGTCTATCCGTCAAAGAGATGGAATACCAAGGTGAAATATTGCGAGAAATGGACATTGATGCTATTTTGGAGCGCAGACCCAAGGTTGTGCTTGTAGATGAACTCGCACATCGCAATATGCCTGGATCACGCCACGTTCGTAGGTTTCAGGATGTGGAAGAATTATTAAATGCAGGGATTGATGTATACACCACCTTAAATATACAGCACATTGAAAGCTTAAATGATATTGTGGCTCAGATTACTGGTGTAACAGTCCTAGAAACCGTTCCTGATCGTATTGTCGAACAGGCTGATCAAGTTCAACTGATTGATGTTCCTCCCAATGAACTGATTAAACGGTTAAAAGAAGGCAAAATTCATATGCCTATGCAGGCAGAGGTGGCGTTAGATAAATTTTTTCGGCCAGGTAATATTAACGCCTTACGAGAATTAGCCCTGCGATTTACAGCAAATCGTGTAGATAAAGATTTACATCAATATATGCAGGAACATGATATTACAGGACCATGGCCAGCTGGTGAGCGAGTCATGGTTTGTGTGAGTGCCAGTCCCTTTTCAGCACAGCTCATTAGAGCTGCCCGACGTTTGGCTAGAGGGTTGCAGGCAGAATTATTGGCAGTACATATTGATACACCGCGACGATTAGGTCTGAGTGAGAAGGAACGAGATCGTATTTTTCGCAATATGCAGTTGGCAGAAGAATTGGGTGCAAAAACCCTCAGTGTGTGTGGTAAGGATTTGACGGAGGAAATTTTATTTGTTGCTCGGGAACATAATGTCACTCATTTAGTCGTTGGTAAACCCTTGCAAGGGCGCGTGCAGGAGTGGTTAAGTGGCGGAGCTGTCGTTGACAAACTGATTCGCTACAGCGGCGGGATGAATATTCATGTCATCCAGGGTGAAACAGAGGCGAAAGATGAGCCTAAAGTTAAAACGTTACCAGTTTCTCCTGCTGTTCCATGGCGAAATTATGTTACAGGATTACTGATGGTCATTTTAGTTACCATTGCCAATTGGTGGTGGTTTGATTATGTAGAGCCTGTACATATCATCATGTTATATCTATTACCTGTGCTGTTATCAGCAGTTTGGTGGGGGAAAGGCCCTTCTTATTTAACTGCATTCGCAAGTGTATTGGTTTTTGATTTTTTATTTATTCCGCCTATTTTTAGTTTTACTATCTCAGATTTTCGCTATATTTGGAATCTGCCGATTTTTTTGTTGGTAGCTTTTATTACTGGCAAACAGACTGAAAAATTGCGAACAGAAGCTATACTGGCCAGACAAAGAGAAACTTCCACAAGAGGATTATATAATTTCAGTCGTGAAATTGCAGCTGTCGTAGATGTTAATGTGATTGTACGCAATTTAGTTGACCAAGCTTTACAAACCTTGGAACGGCCTATTGCTGTATTTTTACCACAAAAAAATAATAAATTGATGTTAACAGCAGAAGCTGGTACGAGGGGAACTGGGATTGACGAAAATGAACTATCCGTAGCCAGTTGGGCTTATGAACATAGCGAAGTTGCTGGAAGTTGTACTGAAACACTACCAGGTGCTAGGTATATGTATGTGCCCCTAATGACAAGTGGCAATACTGTCGGTGTACTGGGTATTCATATTCAAGGCAAGATGCTAAATCCTTTTCAGAGACGATTAATTGAAGCATGGGCGGGTTTGGCAGCTATTGCTGTAGAACGTGTTAATTTAGCTGAACAAGCAAGGCAAGCGGCGTTATTGGTAGCTTCTGATCAACTGCGGACGGCATTATTTAATTCGATTTCTCATGAACTCCGAACTCCCCTCGCATCCATTATTGGTGCTATTTCTAGTTTACTCGATACAGATGGTGTGTATTCTGGTGAAGATCGCAAAGAATTGTTAGAAACTGTGAAAGAGGGAGCCAATCGCATGGATCGATTAATCGCTAATCTTTTGGATACTGCTCGCTTGGAAAGTGGTATGATGCAATTGAAAAAGGATTGGTGTGATATGGAAGATGTGATTGGTATTGCTTTAAGGAGGGTGGCAGAGTGTATTGAAGGTCGATCACTTTTAATTAATATACCTGAAGATTTACCCTTGATAAAAGCTGATTGTGTCTTACTGGAACAAGTGCTGATTAATTTACTGGATAATGCTTGTAAGTACTCAATGAACGGTGGCGAAATTACCATTACCGCGAGTCAGGAAGAAACAGTCGTCGAAGTGTCCGTAGCAGATAGAGGGGCGGGTATTCCACCTGAATATTTGAATCGAATTTTTGATAAATTTTACCGTGTTGAACAACCTAAGAGTGTCAGTGGTACAGGGCTTGGCTTATCAATTTGCAAAGGAATTATTGAAGCTCATGGCGGGTACATTCATGCGAAAAATAGGCTTGGTGGTGGGACGATCATGACATTTTCTATTCCCTTAGGTGAACAACCAGATTTTCATATGTTATAATAAGAAAAAGTAGTTTTTGTATATAAACAGGTGGTGTGAATGTTGGAAAAAGGGGCACGTATTTTAGTCATTGATGATGAACCCCAAATCAGGAGACTACTTAAAGTATCCCTAACTGCCCATGGTTATGAAGTAGACGAATCTAAAACTGGGCAGGAGGGAATTAACCGAGCAGCCGTTTTTAAACCTGATTTAATTTTACTAGATTTAGGCTTGCCTGATGTTGATGGAAAATCAGTAGTAGCCGTTATTCGAGAATGGTCAACGGTACCTATTATTATTCTGACAGCCCGCGATCAGGAAAGTGAAAAAATTGAGGCTCTTGATGCTGGAGCCGATGATTATGTGACAAAACCTTTTAGTATGGGCGAATTGTTAGCGCGATTACGTGTTGCTTTGCGTCATGCTGTAATCGCTGATAATGCTCCTATATTAACCTGTGGTGACTTGGTTGTTGATTTAGTTGCACGGCATGTGATGAGAGGCGATAAGGAAATTAAATTAACACCTACAGAATATGAAATTTTGAAAGTTCTTGCTCAAAATATTGGCAAGGTTTTAACTCATAAGTATTTATTAAAAACTGTATGGGGTAATGCCTATAATGAAGATACCCATTATATCAGAGTGTATATTGGGCAATTACGTCGCAAAGTTGAAGAAAATCCAGCTCAGCCCAAATACATCATTACTGAATCTGGTGTTGGTTATCGGCTAATGACCGGCAAATAAAAGACTTCCATGAAAATGGAAGTCTTTTATTTATGAAATTTTTATTGCACTTTTGGCGGTGTATGGTACAATCATATCGTTACTTTTTTATAGAATGGACAACATAGACAAAGAGACTTTTATGCAGAAAAAAATAACAACGAGGATGGGAGAGGGATATGAATAGTTATTTGAAATTATCACAAGTGGCTGTTGAAAAATTAGCTGAGCAATATGGTACACCATTACTAGTGGTGTCTACAGAACAAGTGGAACGCAACTATGCTTTTATGGAGGAAAATTTACCAGGCGTTAAGTTATATTATGCGGTAAAAGCCAATCCTAATGAAGGAATTATTCGGAAGTTAGCTGAACTCGGCTCGTATTTTGATGTGGCTTCAGATGGAGAGATGCAGTTCTTGACAGAGGTTGGTATTGAACCAGAACGTATGGTGTATGCGAATCCTGTTAAAACTCCAAATGGACTTAAGGTCGCTAAAGAAACGGGTATCTATAAATTTACCTTTGATAGTGAGAGTGAAATCAGTAAAATGGCTAAGGCCATACCTGGTGGCAGTGTGCTTTTACGAGTAAGGGTGGATAATCCAAAAGCATTAGTTGATTTAAATAAAAAATTTGGTGCTCATCCTGATGATGCGCTGCATTTACTTAAACTAGCTCGAGAGCAAGGCCTTGATGTAGCAGGCTTATGTTTCCATGTAGGGAGTCAATCTTCTAGTGCAAATGCATATGTTGCGGCATTGAAAATTTGCCGTCGTTTATTTGATGAAGCAAAGTTAGCAGGATTTAATATGCGTATCCTTGATATTGGAGGCGGCTTTCCGATTCCATCCATTACTGAGACCATTGACATAAGTGCCATGATTAAAGTGATTCGTGAAACTGTTACTCAGTATTTTCCAGACACTGAAATATGGGCTGAACCAGGACGATTTATGTGTGGTACAGTATCTAATTTGATTACCAGTGTCATTGGAACTCAACGGCGTGATGGAAATCAGTGGTATTTTTTAGATGATGGTTTATATGGGACTTTCTCTGGGGTTATTTTTGATCATTGGGATTTTGAGTTAGAAACATTTAAAAGTGGAGAGAAAATACCAGCTACTTTTGCTGGACCAAGTTGTGATTCTCTCGACATTATGTTTTTTGATAAGATGATTACACCTCTTGATATTGGTGATTTAATTTTGGTACCAAATTGTGGGGCTTATACCTCCGCATCAGCAACTGTCTTTAACGGTTTTGCCAAAACACCAATCGTGATATGGGAAGAAGTAAAAGATACTTTGGGCTTAAAATAAGATACTAAAAAAGGGAGCAAATTTCGTTAAGGGATTTGCTCCCTTTTTTAGTATCCTTTTAATAAAAAAATTATGTTAGATCAGGATAAAAGACCTATCATTTTCTGGAAAATTAAGACCATATGTTCATGATTAAATGTTACTAAACATTTATAATAAAGAAGGACAGATCGAAAGAAATGAAAATACATATTGATAATAAGCTAAAATTGAAATAAAAAAATTTCAAAAAGAGGACCTTTTAGGAGGGAACAAAGATGGGGGAAAAAATAAAGATCTTAATTGTTGATGATGTCCAAGATATTCGAGAAAATATTTGCAAATTATTAGAATTTCATTCAGAAGTAACTGTGATTGGGCAGGCTGCAACAGCTGTAGAAGCAATTGAAAAAGCAAAACAAACTCAACCTGATGTAATTTTAATGGATATTAATATGCCTGGTATGGATGGTATTACTGCTACTGAAATCATCAGTGTTGAGGTGCCTAGTACTAATATTATTATGATGAGTGTACAGGGAGAAGAAGAATATCTACGGCGTGCTATGATTGCTGGTGCTAAACATTATTTAATTAAACCATTTGCTGGTGATGAATTGATACATGCGATAAAGCAAATATGTAGAGATAGATCAAAAAATGAAATGAAAAACCCTGAAAAGGGTAAAATCATTACTGTATTCAGTACGAAGGGCGGTGTGGGTAAAACCGCAATTACCACTAATTTGGCAGCTGCGTTAGCCAATCGCTTAGGGGCCCGTGTAGGAATTATTGATGCTGATTTACAGTTTGGTGATGTGACTTTATTTTTAAATATCGTACCACAGGTCACGATTTTTGATTTGGTACGAGATATTGATCAGCTAGACCCTAGTCTCCTAGAAAAATATTTGACTGATTACAATGATAAGGTCAAAGTTCTCGCAGCGCCTTTGCGCCCTGAACAGGCTGGTTTTATTACAGGTAAGCATCTGGCAATGATTTTAAAAACAATGAGTCATATGTTTGATTACATCATTATTGATACTCCTCCAGTTTTTAACGAGACAGTTCTCTGTTCCCTCGATGCTGCTGATTGTATATTAGTGCTCGCATCTCTTGATTTGCCATCGATAAAAAATGTAAAGTTATGTTTAGAAATTATGGAATCTCTAAACTATTCATCAGAACGGATAAAAGTGGTGCTTAATCGAGAAAACTCTGAAGGTGGTATACAGACGCATGAGGTAGAAGAAAATTTACACTATGAATTTATTGCTACCTTACCTAGCGACGGTAAAACCGTATTAGGGTCGGTCAACAGAGGAATTCCTTTTGTAATGAGTCATCCAGAAACTTTAATCGCCCAGAAAGTATTAAAACTGGCGATGGTAATTGCCAATGTAGAGTTGGATTTTCCATTGGCTTCAGTAGGTTCAGAAGGCGTAGTTAGTCGAATGAAACAGCTATTTTGCTAAGGAAAATCATAAAGGTTATTCGAAAAATTATTAATATTGATATATAATATAAAATAGTGATGATGAAGTATTATATTGTAGAAAATCTAGCAGGTATAAAGCTATATTTTAGCGAATGGCAATTTATTAATATAAATGATTGTTAGGGTGACTTTATGGAAAAATTAGATACAAAGACACTAGATGCTATTGTAAAAAAAACAATCACTGCTGTAGAAGCAAGTAAGAATCAGATTTATGAAATTTATGAAGCTGCACGCAATGAAGTAGAAAATGTAAAAAAAGATGTAGAACGTATCAAGCAAGAAACCATTAACGTTATTTTTATCGTGGATGAATTAGAAAAAAAAGAAAGACGTACCAGGCTTAGGTTAATGGAGGTCAGTCGCAATTTTCGGGTAAATTCAGAAGATGATATTAAGGCAGCTTATGATGATGCTAAAAATATTCAGGTGGAATTAGCAGTAGCCAGAGCTCAGGAGCAATATTTACGCCGGCAACGAGATGAAATGGAAATTAGGCTACGTTCGATGAAGGAAACTGTGGCCAAGGCTGAAGGGTTAACAACTCAAGTAGGGGCAGTTTTAGGTTATTTAGGAGATCAGATGGGCGGTGTGGTACTGAAAATTGAGTCCATGCAGCAAAGTCAGCTATTTGGCTCCAAAATTATTAAAGCACAGGAAGAAGAACGACGTAGAGTGTCTAGAGAAATTCATGATGGACCAGCTCAGGCCATGGCTAATATCGTTTTTCGGGCAGAAGTTTGCGAAAGACTGATTGACATTGATATGGTACGGACCAAAAAGGAACTTGCTGATTTAAGAGAACAAGTAAGAGTCTGTCTTAAAGAAACACGTAAAATTATCTTTGATCTAAGGCCGATGACATTAGATGATTTAGGATTAATACCTACTGTCAAGCGGTTTTTGGATATGGGTAAAGAGCGTAGTGGTATTATCTCAGCAGTGCGAGTGCTTGGGGAAGAACGGCGGCTGGATTCCTATGTGGAAGTTGGTTTATTTAGAACCATTCAAGAAGCGATTAATAATGTTGAGAAGCATGCAGAGGCCAGTGTCATTAATATTGTAATGGAATTTCGACGGGATATGTTTATTGTGACTATTGAAGATAATGGAAAAGGTTTTGATACAGTAGAGAATGTAGGCAGTGAGAGTTTTGGTCTAGTTGGAATGCGTGAACGAATCACTCTTTTAAATGGTGATTTACAAATTAAATCTGTCAAGGGGACAGGTACTAAAATAACAATTAAAGTAAAATTGCAATAGAAATAGTAGTAGGAGATTGATATGGGGTATTCTAGTCAGCCAGTTTGCTCTGGTTATGATTGGAATATCCCATAGTTTTATTGGTATTCCATCGATAATATTAAAATCAATGTAGATAGAGTATCATTCTGGAGTTTATTTAGGGTATAATATGCAAAGTAAAAAAATTAACTGTTCGGGGAGGCAAGATTTTGAGGTTTAAGCAAACAGATACTCCTCTGCTGGCTGCCATGCAATATTATGTAAATGATGGGGTCGTTCCTTTTCATACGCCAGGGCATAAGCAAGGAAAGGGTATGCATTCCAAGTTAGAACAATTAATTGGCAAAGAGGCCTTGGCTTTAGACTTAGCGCTAATTGAAGAATTAGATGATTTTTATGAACCTTACGGCTGTATAAAAGATGCCCAGGAACTAGCCGCTCAGTTATATGGTGCTGATCATAGTTTTTTTGTCATTAATGGTACAACAGGCGGTATTTACGCTATGATTTTAGCAACGGCTGGGCCAGGCCAAAAAATTATTGTGCCACGCAATGCTCATCGTTCTATTATTGGTGGTATTATTTTAAGCGGTGCTATTCCGATATTTATGCAACCGGAAATTGATCATGATTTGGGGATTGCCATGGGGGTTACGCCAGAAACAGTAAAGGCGACTGTGGCTGAGCATCCTGATGCCAAAGCTGTACTTATCATCAATCCGACTTATTATGGAGTCGCAACGGATCTAAAGCAAATTGCGGAGATTGTTCATCAGAGTGGGATGGTGGTTTTGGTGGATGAAGCTCATGGGCCGCATCTTAAATTTAGTCCTCGTTTGCCGCTGCAAGCTCTTGATGCTGGAGCTGATATTTGTGCTCAGAGTAGTCACAAAATTATCGGTGCTTTGACTCAATCGTCTTTAGTTCATTGCCGAGAAGGACGAATTCGTGTTCCACATTTAAAATCCATGTTGCAACTGACCCAATCCAGTAGTCCAAACTATATTATGTTAGCTTCCTTAGACGTCGCTCGCATGCAAATGGCGGTAGAAGGGGAAAAACTAATAGAAAAATCCATTGATTTGGCAAATTGGGTGCGAGAAGAAATCAATAAAATTGCTGGTTTATATTGTTTTGGTAATGAAAAGATCGGTAATCCTGGTGTTTTTGAGATTGACCCAACAAAAGTGACAGTGACAGTGAAAGGCCTAGGATTAACAGGGGCTGAAGCTGAGAAAATCTTACGTCATGAATATAAAGTTCAAGCGGAACTCTCCGATATTTATAATCTTCTTTTTATGATAACCTTAGGTGATGATGAGGATGAAGTGAGGGTGCTTCTAGCAGCTTTGGCCGATCTAGCTCTAAAGTATACAAAACCAATTGAACCTATAGAAGAAAAATGGGAGAATACTCATTATCCCGCAGCTCCTCAAGGTGTTTTATCGCCACGGGATGCTTTGTTTGGTAGTACCCATATGATTCCTTTTGATGAATCAGCGGGTATGATCTGTGCCGAAATCGTGACCTTTTATCCGCCAGGTATTCCCTTATTATGTCCAGGTGAACGTATTACTCAAGAGATTATTGATTACTGTCGTCGGTTACAACAAGGTGGTATGCATATTTCAGGACCAGAAGATTGTACATTAAAGATCATAAAAGTAGTAAGTTGCACCTGAAAAATAAGGAGGTTTTTATGGGGAAAATATTTTGCATCATTGGTAAAAGTAGTTCTGGGAAAGATACGATTTTTAAAAAATTAGTAAAAGAAAAAGACTTAAACTTAAAGCCTGTCATATCTTATACCACAAGACCCATTCGACAAAATGAAAAACAAGGTATTGAATACAATTTCATCGATGAAGAAATGCTAAGACAGTATGAAGAAACAGGAAAAATTATTGAGAAAAGGGAGTATAAAACCATCAATGGTACGTGGTCTTATTGCACAATTGATGATGGACAAATTGATTTAAAGGAGCAGGCCTTTTATTTGTTGATTGTAACCCTGGAAGCATATGAAAGCCTACGTAGTTATTTTGGTCCTGAACAAGTGGTTCCCTTTTATATTACAGTTGATGATGGAGTCAGGCTCGAAAGAGCGTTAAAAAGAGAGAAGAAACAAGAAGTTCCTAATTATGATGAATTATGTCGAAGATTTCTGGCGGATAGTATTGACTTTAATACTAAAAGATTACAGGATTGTGGAATCGTAAAGCGTTATCGGAATGAAAAATTGAAAGAATGTATGAATCGTATTAAGCTCGATATCTCGCGAGTGATTAAAACCACCATTTATCCCTAATGGGAAATGGTGGTTTTTCTTTATAAAGAGTAGTTGTAGTGAAATATGTAAAATAACATTAAAAAAAGATAAAAATACACTAAAAATAAGATTAAAAAATACTAAAATTTAAATTAAAAGTATTGCTAGTTTTTAGTTTATATTTTATAATGAAGTCAACAAGAAAATAGTTTGAATTGAGTGAATAAAAAGAATTAATAATTAACGGAGGTGGATTTATAGTTTGCCTGCTAGTTTTTAAATATTGGTTGGTGGGCGGTATGGATAAATGCTAATATATGTGTAGTATGACTATCCAAATTAAGAGGAGCAAGATGATGAATATTACCGATATAGCAAATATAGTCGGCGTATCGCCAGCGACAGTATCCAATGCATTGAATGATCGAAAAGGTGTGAGTGAGGACACCAAACAAAAAATTTTAAAAATTGCTAAAGAGTCAGGTTATTTTAAAGAATCTACTATCAATAACACACAAAAAAGTATTCGCTTTATCATTTACAAAAAACATGGTCTTGTTGTTTCTGATACCCCATTCTTTTCATCATTGATTGAAGGAATAGAAAATGAGTGTAGAAACCAAGGATATCATCTATTGATTTCCCATGTATATCATAGTGAGTGTGAAGACATTATCAATATGGTTCATGCCGATCATTCTCAAGGGCTGATTATCCTAGCCACGGAAATGTCGCTAGATGATTTAACTTCTTTCCGCGAGGTTAGCATACCAATCGTATTATTGGATAGCCATTTTAAAGGCGAAGATTTTGATTGTGTGCTGATTAATAATATGGATGCTTCTTATAAAGCTACAAAATATCTAGTTGAAAAGGGTCATAGGCAAATTGGCCATCTTCATAGCGCAGTTTTTATTAATAACTTCAATGAGCGTAAAATGGGCTTTCGAGATGCATTATATGATTGTAAAATCGATTTTAATCCACAGTTTGATTTCTTTTTAGAACCTACTATGGAAGGTTCTTATCGTGATATGAAGATACAATTGGAAAAAGACGACATCAAATTGCCGACAGCATTTTTTGCCGATAATGATATTATTGCTTTTGGTGCTATGCGGGCGATGAAGGAGAGAGACATTAAAATTCCCCAGGATGTATCCATTGTGGGTTTTGATGATATGCCTTTTTGTGAAATTACGAGCCCGCGTCTGACGACAATTAAAGTGTTCAAACAGGATATAGGCGGAGCAGCCGTTCGAAGATTACTTTATAATATCGAATTTGGCAGAGACCGAATTACACAAAAGATTGAGGTTAATACAGAACTGATGATTCGAGATAGTGTATTAGAATTGAAATCATCAATATGAATGTAAAAAAATATAGAAGGGGTAGATGATATGGGAGAAAAGTTTAAGCTTGGCTATGCACCTACACGACGTTTCGTGTTTAGTAAAGAAGATGCCCATAAATTTAAGAACCTAATATTAGATAAAATTTCTCAATTTGATATTGAAATTATCGATCTTGAAGGCATCAATGAAGAAGGTTTGCTCTTTGATAATGATGAGGATGCAAAAAAAATTATCAAACGTTTTAAAGAAGCCGATGTTGATGCCGTCTTCTTCCCCCATTGTAATTTTGGTACAGAAGATACTGTAGCACGAATTGCTAAAGCCTTGCAAAAACCCGTGCTTTTATGGGGACCAAGAGATGAGGCGCCTCTGGCAGATGGTAGTCGTTTGCGTGATACTCAATGTGGATTATTCGCGACAGGTAAAGTACTACGACGTTTTAATGTCCCATATACTTATATTGTAAATAGCACCTTAGAAGACCCAGTGTTCACTAGAGGATTTAAGAATTTTATTGCTGCCAGTAATGTCGTTAAAAAAATCAGAAATTTAAGAATATTGCAAGTATCAACACGTCCTGCTGGCTTTTGGACAATGATTTGTAATGAAGGGGAACTTCTCGAAAAATTTGGTGTGGAAATTTATCCAGTCACGTTACAAGATATTAAAGATTTAACAGAAGAGGCGGAAGCTGAAAATAGTATAGAACTGAAAAATACAATTGAATTGATTGTCTCAAAACTAGATTGCAGTGAAGTTGATGAATCTTCTATCAAACGGGTAGCGGCCTTGAAAGTGGCCTTATCAAAATTAATAAAGGATCATGGATGCTCTGCCATGGCGATTCAATGTTGGACGGCTTTGCAAAAAAGTATTGGTGTCATGCCTTGTCTGGCTAATGCTCTCTTAACGGATGAAGGAATACCGGCAGTGTGTGAAACGGATATACATGGCGCCATTACAGCTGTTATGACTCAAGCAGCAGCTATGAATACAACAGCACCATTTTTTGCAGATGTAACTGTCCGTGATGATAAAAATGATAACGGCGAACTATTATTTCATTGCGGGAATTTCCCGATCTCCTTGGTGGCGGAGGATTCTACACCGAAATTTAGACATCATTTCTTATTCGATGAGCATGCGCCGGGCACCCATGAAAGTGAAATTAAAGGTGGGGACGTATCCATCGTTCGATTTGATGGTGATCATGGCGAATATTCATTATTCTTGGGTAAAGCCACTGGTATCAAAGGAGCATTTACGCGGGGAACTTACTTATGGATAGAAGTCAATGATTGGCCTTTATGGGAAGAAAAACTGGTGACAGGACCTTATGTCCATCATTGTGTAGGAATACATCATGACGTTATTCCGGCTCTATATGAAGCATGCAAATATATACCTGGCCTCAATCCTGACCCCGTAGATCCAACGAAAGCAGAAATTGAAGCTTTTTTACGTGGCAAAAAATAATGACTAGAGGGGGGATTATTGAGTGATTACGACAGAATGCTTAGAAGAAAAAGCAAGGCAAATACGCAAAAATGTTTTGGAAATGGTTTATCGAGCCAAAACAGGTCATACTGGTTCATCTCTTTCCAATACAGACATTTTGACGACTTTATATTATAGTATTATGAATGTTGATCCTAAAAATCCAGAATTAGAAAATAGAGATCGTTTTATACTCAGTAAGGGGCATGCCGTTGAATCTTATTATGCCATTCTTGGCGATAAAGGTTTCTTCCCAAAGGAAGAACTGGAGACGTTCAGTCAATTTGGTAGTCGATTGATTGGACACCCCAATAATAAAGTACCTGGAGTCGAGATGAATACAGGTGCATTAGGGCATGGACTTTCCATATCTGTGGGGATGGCTCTTGCTGGTAAGAAGGATCAAAAATCCTATCGTGTATTTACATTGATGGGTGATGGGGAACAGGCGGAAGGGTCAATATGGGAAGCCGCTATGGCAGCAGCTCATTATCAATTGGATAATCTAGTTGGAATTATTGACCGTAATAAATTACAAATATCTGGTACTACGGATTTTGTAATGGGATTAGAACCTTTAGAAGAAAAATGGAAAGCTTTTGGCTGGGACGTTGTTTCGGTAGATGGGCATGATATTGAAAAAATGAGACAAATATTCGAGGAACTTCCTATCACTAAGGGGAAACCTATCTTGGTCATGTGTTATACAACAAAAGGCAAAGGAATATCTTACATGGAAAATGTACCCCATTGGCATCATGGTGTGCCGACAGCCGAAGAATACAAACAAGCACTCTGTGAGCTAACCAATATAGAGGGGTGCAATCATGAATAAAATACCAAATCGACAAATTATATGTGATACCTTAATTGAATTTGGAAAAATTGATAAAAATATTTTAGTTTTGACCAGTGATTCAAGAGGATCTGCATCAATGTCTAATTTTGCCAAAGAATTGCCGAATCAACTTATTGAAGTTGGTATCGCTGAACAGAATATAGTTGGTATTGCCGCCGGTCTTGCTGCGGCAGGTAAAAAAACTTTTGTCGCTTCACCAGCTTGTTTCTTATCTATGCGTGGCATTGAGCAAGTAAAGGTTGATGTTGCATATTCACAAACCAATGTAAAACTAATCGGTATCAGTGGCGGTTTAAGCTATGGCGCACTTGGTATGTCTCACCATTCTTTGCAAGATATTGCTGTGATGCGTGCCATACCAGGAATCGATATTATACTTCCAGCTGACAGGTTTGAAACGAAGCACGCCATCAAAGCATTACTAAATCATAAAGGACCTGCTTATGTGAGAATTGGTCGTAATGCAGTAGAAGATGTATATGAAACGGAAGAGTATGACTTTCAGATCGGCAAAGCAGTGACTCTCGTAGAGGGCAATGATCTCACAATCATTGCCACGGGAGAAATGGTAAAAGTGGCTATCGATAGTGCTGCTGAACTTAAAAGCGTAGGGATTTCTTGTAGGGTCATTAACATGCACACGATTAAACCTCTCGATGAAACAGTGATCATTAAAGCTGCGCGAGAAACAGGGAAAATCATTACGATCGAGGAACACAGTATATTTGGAGGACTCGGCTCGGCGGTTGCCGAAGTCGTCGTGGAAAATCATCCTGTACCTGTAAAGATACTAGGTGTTCCCGACGAACCGGCTATACCTGGAAAATCACAAGAAGTCTTTGCTCATTATGGTCTCTGCTGCGCACATGTCAAAGAAATAGCTTTACAATTACTGAAGTAAAGCGAGGAAAAAAGAATGAAAAATGGCTATATACTTGCCCTCGATCAAAGTACATCAGCCTCAAAGGCCATGATTATCAATCAAGAAGGGATCATTGTTACCCAAACGGCATTGGAACATAAACAATATTATCCAAAACCAGGTTGGGTGGAACATGATCCTATGGAAATATATGAAAATGTCAAATGTATTCTGAAGAGCGTACTAAAGATGGCAAAACTTGAATCAAGTGAGATTGATGTTTTATCCATTACGAATCAACGTGAGACTGTCGTGGTATGGGATAAAGATACAGGACTTCCTATTTACAATGCAATTGTGTGGCAGTGCCGCCGAACAAGTGAAATATGTTTGCAGCTCAAAGAACAAGGGTTGGAGAATATAGTAACAGAGCGGACTGGTCTCTTACTTGACCCTTATTTTTCTGCGACAAAGGTAAAATGGATTTTAGAAAATGGAGCGCCGGATTTCCTAGTAAAAGCAAAGACTGGCAAGTTGCTAATGGGTACAATTGACACATGGTTAATTTGGAAATTGACAGGCGGAAAAGTTCATGCTACCGATTATACAAATGCCAGCAGGACTCTTTTGTTTAATATAAAAGAGTTGCAATGGGATGATGATCTCCTTAGTATTTTCAATATTCCCAAATATATGCTTGCTGATATAAAATCTTCCAATGATATTTTTGGTTATACAGAAGCTGGTGAACTCTTTGTAAATAGCATTCCTATATCAGGAGTCATGGGTGATTCCCAGGCAGCCTTGTTTGGACAGAATTGTTTTGAACCTGGTATGGTAAAAGCAACTTATGGAACGGGTTCCTCAGTCATGATGAATATTGGAGCGGAATATCGCCAGGTTAGCAGTGGTCTCGTAACATCCATTGCTTGGGTGATGCATGGAAAAGCCTTCTATGTGTTGGAAGGGATTGTACATTGTACAGGAGATTCATTGAAGTGGCTCAAGGATAATTTAGGGTTATTTAATGATTTTGCTTGTGTCCAAAGTCTTGCTGAAAGTATTAGCAGTAATGAAGGTGTCTACATGGTGCCTGCATTTGTTGGACTTGGCATACCACACTGGGATGCTGATGCGAGGGCCGCTCTTCTTGGAATGTCACGGGGGACAGGAAAAGCGCATATTGTTAGAGCCGCCTTAGAATCCATTGTTTATCAAATCAAAGATGCGATTGAAACTATGGAGAGACAATCAGGGATCATCGTAAAAGAGCTCCGTGTTGATGGTGGACCAACCAAAAATTCCTTTTTAATGCAATTTCAAGCTGATATGCTCAAGATTAATGTTGCGACTACGAAAGCTGCTGAGTTATCGATCATGGGATCAGCTTATATGGCGGGCCTTGGCATTGGAATGTGGAGTCAGAGGGAGCTAGATAAACTAAGACAGGTAGAGCGCATCTACTTGCCGTCGATGGAAGACCATGTGAGAGAAGAGTATCAGCGCGGCTGGGAGGAAGCAGTGGGAAAAGTTTTATACAAATCACGATAGCGACCAAGGTCTATGTTCTTTTTCTAAGGAAAAAGAGTGTAAATAAAAAACAATAGGGGGATAAAACATGAAGAAGATAGGTAAATCGATGTTCATGGGGCTCTTAATTGTCAGTATGATCGGTCTATTGGTTGCAGGATGCGGCGGGCAGAAGGAGACGACGAAAGCAGCTGAAAAGGAAACTCCTAAATCTAAATTGATGGTTATCATTACTCCATCTCATAGTAATCCATTCTTTAAATCAGAAGCAACTGGTGCAGAAGCAAAAGCAAAAGAACTAGGCTATGAAGTGCTGACACTTGTTCATGATGATGATGCAAGCAAACAAAATGAAATGTTTGATACTGCAATTGCACGTAAAGCTGCAGCCATTATCTGTGATAACGCAGGTGCTGATGCAACAGTGGCTGCTGTGAAAAAAGCTAAAGATGCTGGAATTCCTACTTTCCTCATTGATCGTGAAATTAATGTAACTGGTAGCGCAGTATCACAAATCGTATCGAATAACTTCCAGGGTGCGAAGCTCGGCGGCGAAGAATTTGTTAAATTAATGGGCGAAAAAGGGAATTATGTTGAATTGGTGGGTAAAGAATCTGATACAAATGCAGGTATTCGCTCAAAAGGCTATCATGACGTAATTGATCAATATCCTGGATTGAAATCTGTTGCGCGTCAAAGTGCTAACTGGAGCCAGACGGAAGCCTATTCCAAGATGGAATCCATTATTCAAGCCAATAAAGATATCAAGGGTGTAATTTGCGGTAATGATACCATGGCTATGGGGGCAATGGCTGCCATTAAAGCTGCTGGTTTAAAAAATGTGATTGTAGTTGGTTTTGATGGAAGTAATGATGTACGTGATTCAATTATTGGTGGAGATATAAAAGCTACTGTATTACAACCTGCATTTCGCATTGCTCAGATGGCAGTAGAACAAGCTGATAAATTTATAAAAACAGGTGCAACTGGTGAAAAAGAAAAACAATTAATTGATTGTGTTTTGATTAATGGCGATAATGCTAAAAAACTAGAAACTTTTGCTGTGAAATAAAGTTCATGAGATTGCTATATACCAGGATGGATTAGTAAACCATCCTGGTATATAGAGTAAGCTAAATAATCATCTGACAACTTGATGAGGAGAATAGTATGAATAAAATGATTGAACCTATTTGTATTAGAAAAGTCAATAGGACTTTATTCATTGTCTTATGTTTGTTTTCAGCGATCTTATTTTCTGGTTGCAAGCTTTATACCGTGGTTCCCAATGATAAAACGAAAGATAGTCAACAAGGAACAGTCTTTTATTTTCAGGATGAAAATTTTGATGCCAATCAATTTGTCGATTCAGTATGGGATAGTAAGGTTATTCCAGCCATCAATCAAAAAGCATCTGATATGAGTATCGTCATTCAAGCAACAAAAACTGATGTGGATGAAGCTGGGAAAAAATATGGAATTAGAAGTGCGCAAGAAGGGAGTCCATGGAATTTTATTGTCAAAGGAAAAGGGAGAGTATTGAATGTTAATACAGAATCTAGGGCGGGGACAATTGACATCGATCTTGCTCCTTATGATGGTAAGGCAGACTTTAAAATACAAATAGGACCGGTTATAAAAGGGACTGCTGTTCGTGACTCATTTGATTTTA
Organism: Pelosinus sp. sgz500959; assembly: GCF_042610375.1. Lineage (NCBI taxonomy): Bacteria > Bacillati > Bacillota > Negativicutes > Selenomonadales > Sporomusaceae > Pelosinus > Pelosinus sp. sgz500959. The sequence goes on along the minus strand of NZ_JBGJZL010000001.1, from coordinate 398,065 downwards.
TTAAATATGATGATTTTAAAAACCAAATGGTTTTTGCAGAACTATCCAATGCTTTTCATAAAAAAATAGCATCTAATCTTTTAGCTAAAACTGACTTCCTAGGGAATAAAGGAAAAGAGGTTAACTTTATTGGTGTGTTCACCTTTATGCCGTCTCAGGAAATTCTCGTCACGCCTATCTCAATGGAGTTTAAGGACGGTGATAAATCATGAAGGATGAATTATGCATAACAGCCCGTGGCATCAGTAAAATATATCCAGGGACACTCGCCTTGGATAAAGTGAATTTTGATGTATATCGCGGTAAAGTCAATGTCTTGATTGGAGAAAATGGAGCTGGAAAATCCACATTAATGAAGATTATCGCTGGCATTGAGCAACCATCAGAAGGAGTGATTTCTCTTAACGGAGAGGAAATACATCTTCAAGATACACGGGATGCATCAGCTAAGGGAATTGGGATTATTCACCAAGAATTAAATTTATTCCCCAATCTTACAGTGGCTCAGAATATTTTCATGGGGCGAGAAAATACTCATTATGGAGTGGTTCTCGATCATCAAAAGCACATTGAGAAGACAAAAATGTTATTAGAAAGATTGGAACATCCCATTCATCCGGATACACCTGTTAGTGATCTTAGGGTGGGGCAACAACAAATTGTTGAAATTGCTAAAACAATGGCCCAACAGGACTTACATGTTCTCATTATGGATGAGCCGACTTCATCGCTCAGTACAGCTGAAGTGGATGTTTTATTTCGATTAATTAAAGAGCTAAAAGAAAAAGGTATTGCGATCATCTATATATCTCATAGATTGGAAGAAATTATGCGTATTGGTGATTATATTACCGTGCTTCGTGATGGCAAACTAGTTGGAGAAAGTCAGGTTAAAGAGATTGATATTCCTTGGATAGTTAGAACCATGGTTGGTCATAGTGAGACGAAAATGGATTATAAACAGGAAAAACCAATTGGTGATGAAGTTTTGTGCGTTAAATCCTTGACCTTACCGCGTAAGGGTGGCGGTTACGCTCTAGAAAATGTTTCTTTTTCCTTGCGAGCAGGAGAAATAGTAGGGATATATGGTCTTTTGGGTGCTGGACGTACGGAAATTATTGAATGCTTAATGGGGATGCACCCTGAATCCACAGGTGATATTTACTTAGAGGGAAAAAAAATCAAACCCAAGTCAATCTGGGAACAAATTCAAAAAGGCTTTGCCCATATACCAGAAGATCGACAACGAGAAGGTCTGGTGCAGACCCTTTCCATCGGTAAAAATATGACCTTGGCGAGTTTATGGAATTATACGAAGAGTATTCATCTCATTCCCGAAAGAGAAGATGAAAGTATCAAAAAAGCAATTAAAGAGTTGGAAATTAAAGTAGCGGATAAAGAGTTACCCATTCTTTCTTTGAGTGGAGGAAACCAACAAAAAGTCGTGATCAGCAAAGGAATATTGACTTCTCCTAAAGTGATATTATTAGATGAACCCACAAGGGGGATCGATATCGGTGCAAAAGCTGATGTATTTAAGATGATCAATAAATTTGCACTTCAAGGCATGGGAATTATGATGGTCGCCTCTGAACTAAAAGAAATTATTGCAATCGCTGACCGAATTATTGTTTTATCAAATGGGAAATTAACTGGGGAATTAAGCGGAGATACCATTACAGAAGAGGCACTTGTAAAGGCCTCTGGGGCCGGTCATCATGCATCAATAGATAAAAAAATTTCTTAGAGATAAAAGGAGACCGTTTACGATGAGCAAAATAATGAGCCAAGTAACAAACGTGCAGCCTGCGAATCAGATATCACTTGGAATGATACTATTAAAAGCTAGAACTTTTATTGCATTAATTCTTTTGGTGGCCATATTTAGCTTTCTGACACCAACTTTTATGTCTGCTAACAGTCTAATCCTCATCGCTAAGCATGTTGCCTTATATGCGTTACTAGGGATTGGTATGACCCTTGTCATTATTAGTGGTGGTATTGATTTGTCCGTTGGTTCGATTGTTGGCCTTGCAGGAATGATTGCGGGAGGCCTCATTCATGAAGGATTGCGTCTGCCCATGTTTGGGGTTACGATTTATTTTAATGTAGGCATTGTGATGTTGTTTGCATTATTAATAGGAACTGGTGTAGGTGCCATCAACGGACTTTTGATTACCCGATTTAATGTTGCCCCATTTATTGCAACCTTAGGCACTATGTATGCTGCGCGAGGATTTGCCCTCATCCGTTCGAATGGCGAAACCTTTCCTAATTTAGTAGGTAATGCTAATTTGGGCAATGAAGGTTTTCCTATATTAGGTGCTGGTAATGTGCTAGGAATACCCATTTCCATTTGGCTTATGATCCTTGTTGGGATTGCGATGGCTTATCTTCTGAAAAAAACGCCTTGGGGTTGGCATATCTTTGCTGTAGGTGGTAATGAAAAGGCGGCTAAACTTTCTGGCATTCGAATTGATCGCGTTAAAATGCTAGTGTATATGATTTCCGGTTTCTGTGCTGCCTTGGTAGGGCTAATTGTTTCCTCCCAACTCGTAGCAGCTCATCCTGCGACAGGTAACTCATGGGAAATGAATGCGATCGCTGCAGCTGTATTAGGTGGCACTTCCATGGCTGGCGGCATCGGAACAATTGGTGGCACTTTGATCGGAGCCTTTGTAATCGGGGTGCTCAGTGATGGCATGGTCATGATTGGTGTTTCGGAATTCTGGCAAATGGTTATTAAGGGGTTAGTGATTGTCGTTGCGGTCATTGTCGATCAATTTCAACGAAATATGGAAAATAAACTGGCTCTTGAACGGAAAAATGGTTAGGAGGATCTTATATGTTAAAAGGTATTCCAGATATCATTTCACCTGAACTTTTGAAAGTATTACATGAAATGGGACATGGTGATGATTTAGTTCTTGGAGACGCCAATTATCCTGCCGCGAGCAACGCCCAGCGATTAATTCGCTCAGATGGACATGGTGTTCCTGAACTACTTGATGCCATTTTACAACTATTTCCTTTAGATCGCTATGTAGATTACCCTGTTTCCTTAATGCAAGTGGTACCAGGTGATCCCACTATTCCCGAAATTCAAGATGAAATAAAAAAGGTTATTACAAAGTATGAAGAACAAGGTGAAAAATTAATTGAATCTCTCGAACGATTTAGCTTTTATGAGAGGACGCGAAAAGCCTATGCAATCGTCGCCACAACGGAACGGAAACTTTATGGCTGTATGATTATCAAAAAAGGTGTTATAAAATAAATTACGATGATGGGTACGGATAGAAGTAGTCTTGAAGACTAAAAAGTTGGGTTGAAACGTAAGTTTCAACCCAACTTTTTTCTTTTTATGCAGCAAAGTTACTCAATCAATAAACTAGGAGAAGAAATAATGAAGAGTTGATAAGACTAAACCGACAATGAATAGGAGTACAATACTGAAGGCTCCCATAGTATAGGCGACTTTATCACTTTGTGTTGTTTCATCATGTTGTGAGAAAAGTTCAGTGTCCTGGAGTGTTATGTGTCTACTTGTAGCCATTATTATCCCTCCCTTCTCTGTAATACACTTATTTTGATAGACCAAATAGCTTGAAGCTATATTCCAACCATGCTCGTGTTGCGTAGGATAGATACGTATTTTTTTTCCATGCAATTGCTAAATGCCAAGGTTTAATCTCATTTTTTAGGGGTAAATAACGAATTAACTCCATATCGAGTTTAGTACATAATCGTTGAGGAAGAAAAGCAATCGCCAATTTTGAAGCAACGATATCAACGATAAAGTCCCATTGAGCAGTTTCGCACACAATTTTAGGTGTGAAGCCTATTTCTTTGCATTTGTCGAGAATGTGATCGCGTAGAGCGAAGTCATCTCGATACAAAACAAAAGATTCATCACTTAAATCCCTCATATCAACAACAGATTGAGTTGCTAAAGGATGATTTGCGTGAACGATAAGCATTAAGGGCTCTTTTAAAAAAGGAATAGTTTCCAGCTCTACAGTGGTTTTAGTCGGTAAAACAACGATCCCTACATCAAGGGTGCCATCATGGATTTGCTGCTCAACTTTTCTAGAGCCATCCTCTGCCAAATCAATTGTGATTTGGGGGTATAGGGCGTTAAATTCAGCGATAGCTTTCGAGAATAGAGTTTGCACCATAGGGGGAATTCCTATCTTCAAATGACCGCGAGGCGTACCGGCTAAATTGTATAATTCCGTATTGATGCTATTCAAGGTATCTAAAATAATGAGAGCCTTGTCAAACAATAATATACCAGCATCCGTAAGAATTATTTTTTTGGGAGCACGATGGAATAAGGAAACCCCTAATTCTGTTTCTAAGTTTTTAATCAATTTACTGATTGTAGATTGTGAAACATATAACACTTCAGAAGCTTTTGTGAAACTCCCTTGACGCGCTACTTCGGCAAAATACACTAAATGAATAATATCGATAACAAATCACCAACCCAATATTCAATTTTGTCAACAGCGCTAAAAGAGTAAAACACTGATCCTTACTTGTATTTTACTTCACAAAAGAAAATACGTAAAATACATACTATCCATAGGGTTTATGGATAAGGGTCATAAACAATTCGAGTCCATAGGAAAATCATCGATGAGAAGGTTATGCTTATTAAATTAATGGGAAAGCTAATGATAAAAATGATTTAGTGATATAATGGAATGTTAAAAACGGTGAATAGGGAGGGTAAATATGGAGCGTTCTAAAGCGTTAGGCGAAGAGAAAATTTCAGCATTGCTCTGGAAATTTTCCATACCAGCAATTACTGGTATGGTTGTCAATGCTTTATATAATGTTGTTGATAGTATTTTTGTAGGACATGGCGTAGGTGAAATTGGACTCGCAGCCGTTACCATTGCCTTTCCGATTATGATTGTGTTAATGGGTTTTGGAATGTTGGTAGGTGTAGGAGCATCGGCCGTAGTGTCCTTACGCTTGGGCGAACACAAACAACATGAGGCTGAGAAAATTTTAGGCAATGCGTTGACTCTTGCAGTATTATTATCCCTTTCATTAACAATGGGAATACTTTTATTTTTAGATCCAATTTTAATCAGTTTAGGTGCCCAAGAAGCTATTTTACCTTATGCTAGAGATTTTACAAAAATAATACTGATCGGTAGCATTTTTATGTACATAGGTTTTGGTTTAAACAGCATTATGCGGGCTGAAGGTAATCCGAAAATGGCGATGGCCACTATCTTGATTTCAGCAGGTCTTAATATTTTACTAAATCCATTATTTATTTTTATATTTCACTTAGGGATTAGTGGTTCTGCTTTGGCGACAGTGTTATCTCAAGGGGTATCAGCAGTGTGGGTATTGATTTATTTTTTTAGTAAAAATAGTTTACTGAAATTACGTTTAGGTAATCTTGCCTTAGATAAAGAGATTGTTAAAAGTATTTTTAAAATTGGTATGTCCCCTTTTCTCATGCAGATTGCCGCCAGTGTGGTCACTGTATTATTTAATTATAGTTTATTGCAATATGGCGGTGAATTTGCAGTAGCCTCCATTGGGATTATTAATCGGATCGCCATGTTAATGCTGATGCCTATTTTTGGCCTTAGTCAAGGTCTTCAGCCGATTATTGGCTATAATTATGGAGCCAAAAATTATGGGCGAGTCAAAAAGGCCTTGAAAATGGCCATCTATGCTGCAACAATCTTTTCAACGATTGGATTTTTGCTGATCGAGATTTTCGATCAGCAGATCATGATGCTTTTTAATGATAATCCTGAATTGATAGGTATTGGAGCTCACGGTATGCGGATTTATTTATGTATGTTACCGGTTATTGGTTTCCAGGTTATTGGGGCAAATTATTTTCAGGCTGTAGGAAAAGCCGGTTATGCGATTGTCCTTAGTATGTCAAGGCAATTAATTTTATTGATTCCTCTCATCCTCATTCTCCCAGGGATATTGGGTTTAAATGGTGCATGGTTAGCAAGTCCGATCGCTGACTTAGTCTCTGCACTATTAACAGGACTTTTTTTAAGCAAAGAAATTGGCAAATTGGGTATCATGCAGAAATAATGGTTCTGATCATGGACTTTTGAAAAGCATAAATTGATTATTTTTCTTAAAACAACTATAATTTAGATGTCATCTAATGATGATAAGGTTTATAATGAAAGGTACGGTTGAATATAGTTTGAAAGGCAGTGACCTTTATGAAAATTAATACTCTGGGGACTGCCCAGTTGCCCAATCTTCCAGAACGTGAAGTCGGTGCTAGAACTGATAAATCCTTGGGGCATTTTGCGTCAGACTTACTCAAAAATCAAGATGGACAATCTCGGGAACGGATGACGGAACTGCTGAAAGCAATCGATTATCATGGTAAACAATTAGGCGAAACACCAACTTATTCTGAACTTAAGCAATATCGTGAAGTCGTACGGCAATTTGTTGGTGAAGCCGTAGGGCGGATGTATAGTTTGAGCTCTCAGCAGGGATGGGATCGTAGTGGTCGTCAAAAGGTTTATACCATTATAAAAAAAGTTGATGCGACGTTGGAAAGTCTCAGCGAAGATGTACGTCAAGGACAGGAGCGTAATTTAAATATTATTGCTAAACATGATGCCCTTCGCGGGATGTTGGTGGACTTGTTTATGTAGAGGTGGAGCATGAAGTGGATCGATATTGTTGGTCATGTTGAAAATATAAAAATGCTGCGCCAGATGGAAAGTAGCGGGCGAGTGCCTCATGCCTTATTATTGACTGGTCCAAGTGGCATCGGTAAATTTATGGTTGGGAGCGTTCTTGCTACTGCTCTTTTATGCATGTCCTCAGAGTCGAGGCCTTGTGGCAGTTGTCAGTCTTGTGTACATATGTCTCGGGGCACACATCCTGATTTTTTAACCATTCGTCCTGATGGTACAACCATTAAAATTGAGCAGATTAGAGCGTTACAGCACGAAGTTGCTTTAGCCCCTTATGTAAGTCTAAAGCGAGTGTGTATCATTGATGGTGCCGAGCTTATGACAACACAGGCAGCTAATAGTATCTTGAAAACACTGGAAGAGCCCATAGGTGATATTGTATTTATCCTATTGTCAGCCAATCGCCAATTATTACTTACCACGATTATTTCTCGGTGTATGATGTTGGTGTTTCAGCCACTTATTCCTGCTGTATTAGCTGAGGCTTTGTGTGATAGAGGATTTTTAGCTGAATCGTCAGAAGTGGCAGCAAGGCTGAGTGGAGGTCGTATGGGAAAGGCTCTTGCTATGCTTGAACCTGATGGGCTTATCTTTCGCAATCAGGCGATTGATATTTTCGATGGAGCATCCAAAGCCAGTATGACGACTCTTTGGGATATGGCGACTCAGTTAGAGAAAATGGAACGTAAAGACATTTTGCAGATTGTCAGTTATTGTACATATTTATTACGGGATTTATTAATGATTGTCACCGGACAAGATAGAGAACTTTTATTTAATATAGATTTAGTCGATTGGTTAAATAGACAAGCCTATGGATGGAGTGAAAAAAAACTGTTAAAAGCTTTAAAAATAGTGGAAACAGCTAGACAAGCTTTACATGCTAATGCCAATGCCAGGCTTACGAGCGAAGCTCTATTGATAAAAATATATGATTTGGTTAAGGAGGTTTGAACTTGCAGACAGTAGTAGGAGTGCGTTTTAAAAAAGCTGGCAAAATATATTATTTTGCACCAGGTGAGTTTGTACTAGTAGCTGGAAATTTTGTAATTGTTGAAACCGCTAGAGGGCTGGAATATGGCGAAGTCGTCATTGGACCGCGAGAAGTTGCAGATGAAAATATTGTTGCACCCTTAAAGACGGTACAACGTCAGGCTACACCTGAAGATGATAAAAAAGTAAATGAAAACAGAGCCAAAGAAAAAGATGCTTTTTCCATTTGTGAACAAAAGATTAAGGCTCATGACTTAAATATGAAACTAGTTGATGTCGAATATACTTTTGATGTAAATAAAATCATTTTTTACTTCACAGCAGAAGGTCGTATCGATTTTCGCGAACTGGTAAAAGATCTCGCAGCTGTATTTCGTACTCGCATTGAACTCCGTCAAATTGGTGTACGTGATGAAGCAAAAATGATGGGGGGCGTCGGTTGTTGTGGGCGGTCCTTATGTTGTTCGACTTTTCTAGGGGATTTTGAACCTGTATCCATTCGAATGGCCAAAGATCAGAATTTATCCTTGAATCCTACTAAAATTTCAGGAATTTGTGGAAGATTGATGTGTTGCTTAAAATATGAAAATGATTCTTATAGTCCTTGCTGCAAGAAGATAACAGCTCCCATTGTTGGGCGTGAAGTTGTTACGATTGATGGTGATGGTAAAGTCACTTCCGTTAATCAAGCCAAAAGAACAGCTGCCGTGCTTCTAAAAAATAATAATATTGTTGTCATTCCTTGGGAAGAAGTAGTGGAAAAGGATAATAATGTTTGATTTAAATAATCTTAGTCATGGGGAACGCATCGATGATTTGCTGATTGGACAACTTAAGGTCATTCAAAGTGAGACTGAATTTTGTTTTTCCTTAGATGCTGTCTTATTAGCTCATTTTGTGACAGTCAGACAAGGCGATCGTGCTGTGGATTTAGGAACTGGTACAGGTGTCATTGCTTTTTTGCTGACGGCAAGGGGAGCTGGACGTATTCAGGGGCTAGAGCTTAGTGAATCTATGGCTGCCATGGCAAAACGCAGTGTGATATTAAACAATCTAGAAGATAAAGTGGAAATTATTCAAGGTGATTTATGTAATGTAAAAGAATTATTTCCAGCAGGACAATATGATTTGGTGGTTTCTAATCCGCCCTATCGTCCTGTTGGTGGTGGATATATCAGCCCTAATGATCGGGTGGCTATGGCTAAGCATGAAGTGACTGCCACCTTGCAAGATGTAGTCAATGGAGCGCGGCATCTGGTAAAAACCAGAGGACGTTTTGCTATGGTGCATTTGCCTGAACGTATGGCTGAAATTTTAGTTGCCATGAGCCAAGCTGGAATTGAGCCCAAACGTCTGCAATTGGTTCATTCTACAGTGGATAAAAAGCCTAAGATGCTACTAGTGGAAGGAATCCGAGGTGGAAAACCTGGCCTTGAGGTGTTACCTCCTCTGATTGTTTATCAGTCTGATGGCAGTTACAGTGATGAGATTCAAAAATATTATAAAGAATTTAGGTAAAGAAAAAGTAACGAGTAAAGGGTGCAATTTATTTTACCCATTACTCGTTACTCATTCATTTATGAGGAAGTGAAATTTTTTGATTGAAAAACTCGGCATATTATATTTGTGTGCTACTCCCATCGGTAATCTTGAAGATATGACATACCGGGCAGTACGGGTGCTTGGTGAGGTTGGGCTTATTGCGGCTGAAGATACTAGGCACACGCGAAAACTGTTAAGCCATTTTGATATTCACACTCGTCTTATTAGTTATCATGAACATAATAAAATAGAACGGGGACCTGAAATCATTGAGCGATTATTAGCAGGAGAAGATGTAGCCGTTGTCAGTGATGCTGGTTTGCCTGGTATTTCCGATCCTGGTTCTGATTTGGTAGTCTTGGCTATTGAGGCTGGCATTACTGTCATCCCTTTGCCGGGTGCTAATGCTGCATTGTCAGCCTTAGTATGCTCTGGTCTTGATACGACTTTGTTTACCTTTATTGGTTTTTTGCCGAAAGGTAAAAAGAAACGCCGAGAATTAATTGCTAGTTTGGTAAACAATCCCTATACCATGGTATTTTATGAATCACCTCACCACATCAAAACAACCTTATCTGAACTTAGCAATGCTTTGGGAGAACGTCCAGCCGTGGCGGCGCGAGAATTAACCAAAAAATTTGAAGAATTTATTCGTGGTACCTTAGAAAGTCTAGGGACTCATTTTTCCCAAAATGATCCAAGAGGGGAATTCACTCTTATTGTAGGTGGACAGAGTGAATGTCAAAAGACTGAATTAGTTCCTGAAGCCCAATTGTCGGTACTTGATGGGGTCGCAGCACTCATAGCGACTGGTATTACTAAAAAAGATGCAATTAAGACGATTGCTCAGCAGCGGGGATTGCCTAAGCGAGAAGTCTATCAGGCTGTATTAGAAAAAGATTCTTCAGAGATGTAAAGTTCATGAGGACGAAAAAAAAAGAGGTTTTTCAACCTCTTAGATGGATTTATCTGTCATTGACTCTAAACATTCGCTACAAACATTTTTATTTTTGAAAACGATCACTTCATCAGCGTTACCGCAGAAGACGCAAGAACATGCTGGTTCATATTTGCGCAAAATGATACGATCACTATCTACATAAATTTCTAAAGCATCTTTTTCAGCAATTGCCAAGGTACGACGTAGTTCAATTGGAATAACAACCCTACCTAGCTCGTCCACTTTCCGCACAATACCTGTTGATTTCATAATAAAAAACCTCCTATTTTTTCAACATTTTTCGACAAAAACTATCTAACTAAATAATACCAAATGTTATGAAAGAAGTCAACCTATTTTTTCCATAACAGTAATATAATGTCCCAATTGTCGGATATTTTGTCAAAAAAGGTCGAATTACGGATTTATGGGCAGAATAGGTTCGACAGACGTGTATATTTTTTGTATTATAGGAATAATGATGAAAGAATAGAAATTTTTTGTTATTGGTGCAAGGCTTAAACAAAAGGTTATATAGTATGAGGAGGCTTATCTAACAATGGAAAAAAAATCATTTTATATCACAACACCTATCTATTATCCAAGTGATAATTTGCACATCGGTCATGCCTATACAACGACGATTGCAGACACAATGGCCAGATATAAACGCTTATCTGGTTATGATGTACTCTTTTTGACGGGTTCCGATGAGCATGGACAAAAGATTCAGCGTAAAGCTGCGGAAAAGCAAATTACTCCCATTGAATATGTTGATAAAATTGTAGCTTCATTCCAGCATTTATGGGAAAAACTTAATATTTCCAATGATGATTTTATTCGTACGACAGAAAAACGTCATCATAAAGTTGTACAAGATATTTTTCAAAAAATTTATGATCAAGGCGACATTTACAAAGCCGCTTATGAAGGTCGCTACTGCACGCCGTGTGAAACTTTTTGGGTTGAACGTCAATTAGTTGATGATAAATGTCCTGATTGTGGTCGGAATGTAGAAATAGTCCAAGAGGAAAGTTATTTTTTTCGCATGTCCAAATATCAAGACCGCTTATTGACCTATATTGAAGAAAATCCTGATTTTATTCAACCGGTTTCTCGTCGAAATGAGATGATTAATTTTATTAAAGGCGGTCTAGAAGATTTATGTGTTTCTCGGACGACTTTTGATTGGGGAATTCCTGTACCTTTTGATCCTAAGCATGTTGTTTATGTATGGTTTGATGCGTTAACGAACTATATTACAGCTGCGGGGTATCTAGATAATCGAGAAAAATTTGAACAATTTTGGCCTGCCGATATACACTTGGTAGGTAAGGAAATTGTGCGTTTTCATAGTATTATTTGGCCTGTTATTTTGATGGCTCTTAATATTGAAATTCCTAAGAAAGTGTACGGACATGGCTGGCTCATTATGGAAGGGGACAAAATGTCCAAATCCAAAGGCAACGTCATTGATCCTCTTGTTTTAATTGACGAATTTGGACCTGATGCCATTCGCTATTTTCTGCTCAGAGAGATTACTTTAGGCATGGATGGGAATTTTTCTAGAGAAGCTCTTATTAACCGTATTAATGCGGATTTAGCCAACGATTTGGGTAATTTACTGCATAGAACCTTGAGTATGATTGGGCGTTTTAATAACGGTATGATTATTGCTGGAACTGATAGCGAGGATCTTGATCGAGAACTTCTTCAATTAGCTGAGCAAACTGTTGCGCAATATGAAAAATCGATGGATGAGATGGATATTAATGCAGCAATTAAGGTCATATGGGCATTAATTAGCCGCACCAATAAATATATTGACGAAACAGGTCCATGGGCATTGGCGAAAGATGAAGCCAAAAGAGGACGGCTCAATACTGTACTCTATAATTTAGCTGAAACACTGCGGATCATCTCCATTTTAATTTATCCATTAATGCCGATCACAGGTCCGAAGATTTGGGCGCAATTGGGTATCGCGCAAGACTTTGGTACTGTATCTTTGGATGATGTAAAGGGATGGGGTAAATTACCTGCTGGAACAACAGTTGGTAAGCCTGCGCCGATTTTTCCGCGAATTGAAGACAAGCCAGTGGAAGCCCCTAGTGTAGCAGAACCCGTTTCGGCTCCAGTAAAAACTGAAATAGTAGCTCAACCTGCCCTTGATACACCAGAAATTACAATCGAAGATTTTGCAAAAATGGATTTGCGCGTAGTTAAAGTGCTCGCTGCTGAAAAAGTCGCCAAGGCTGATAAATTGCTGAAATTAACTGTTGATTTAGGGTGCGAACAACGTACAATTATTTCAGGTATTGCTAAGCATTATGCGCCAGAAGAACTTGTTGGCAAAGATGTAGTGATGATTATTAATCTAAAACCAGCAAAAATTCGTGGTATTGAATCACGAGGGATGGTATTAGCTGCTTCATGCGGTGAAAAATTAACACTCGTCACGGCAACCGATATGTTGCCAGGCAGTCGGGTGAAGTAAGATGTTATTTGATTCTCATGCACACATTGATGATGAAAAATTTGATGTAGATCGTGATGAGGTTATTGCAAGAGCCTTAGAAAACGGTGTAACAGGTATGATTAATGCGGGAGCATGCATGGCGTCTTCAGCTCGATCAGTGGAGCTGGCAGAAAAATATGATAGCATTTATGCTGCGGTGGGGATTCATCCTCATGATGCTAAGTCTGTTCAGGAAACGGACTATGAACAGTTAGCAGCATGGAGTAAGCTAACCAAAGTTGTAGCCATTGGTGAAATTGGTTTGGATTATTACTATGATTTTTCGCCTCGTGATCTCCAACGTACTGTATTTATACGGCAACTTGATGTCGCTCGTCAAATGGATATGCCTTTTATTATTCATGATCGTGATGCTCATGGTGATATTCTAGAAATTTTAAAAAAAGAGGCCAAAGGTCTAAAGGGTGTATTGCACTGTTTTTCAGGCAGTTTAGAGATGGCGAAAGAAGTAATAAAATTAGGTTTATATATTTCCATCGCTGGACCTGTTACTTTTAAAAATGCAGCGAAGCTGCCGGAAATTGTAGCAACTGTTCCTCTAGAGAGACTATTGGTAGAAACTGATTGTCCTTATTTAACGCCCCATCCTCATCGTGGCAAACGTAATGAACCTGCTTATGTAAAAATAGTAGCTGAGCAAGTCGCACAGTTACGTGGAATGGACTTCGTAGATTTGGCAAAGGCGACGGATGCTAATACGAAAAGGCTCTTTAGAATAAAAGAATAATTAATTGACTGAGTGAATATCTTGATAAAAGATATTCACTCTTTTTTATGAGTTAGAAGAGATCAGATTCTTCCTGATCTACGCTGCTTCTATACTCTTATCTAAAGGGATGAATTCATGTTTTTATCAGATGCATAAAGTAGGAGGTTATGGCAAATAATTTAATAAAAGTAAAAAAATGATTAGACAAAAAATAATACTTGTGGTATAATGTGCAAACGTTTAAAAAGGAGGGATTGCATGGGTAAGAATGAGCTAAAAAAGCTATTTTTTCGAAAGAAGTTGCTACCCCTAATTCTAGTACTCGTCGTTGTTTTGCTCTTAGCAACAGGCTTTATGTTTGCCAACAAAAAGGTACACATTGCGGTTGACGACTCTACTATGGTTATTAGCACATTACATAGCAAACCGGAAGATGTTTTGGTACAAGCCGGGGTAAAATTAGGTCCTAAGGATGAATATCGTCTATCAACAGCTAAGTTGGTAAACGATACTGTTATTTCAGTACAAAGAGCTGTACCAGTTACGATTGCTTATCAAGGTAAGACTGAAGTCGTGCTTACTGCAAAACGTACAGTTGGTGAACTCGCGGAAAGTTTGGGTGTCAATAAGCCTGATCTGAAACTCATACCGAGTGAACAGGCAAAAGTTGAACCGAATATGCACATCCAAGTTGTTACGCTTACGGAAAAAGTAGTTGAAAGTCAGGTGCCTGAGCGATTTACCATTATTCATCAACCTGATTCTACCTTGGAAAAGGGTGTAGAAAGAATCGTAGCAGAAGGTGAAGATGGAACTAAAAAAGTGACTTCACGTTTGCAATTTGCCGATGGAGTCGAAGTCAGTGCTCAACCGATCAGTGAAGTCATTACAGAACAACCAAAACCGCGGATCATCCATGTTGGCACACGTGATACGGTGGAAACTTCTCGGGGAGCTATGAGATTTAGTCGAGTGGAAATGATGGAGGCGAGTGCTTACTTGCCTACAGATGGTTCAGCTGCTGGTCTTACTGCTACTGGAATATCAGCACGTCATGGAATCGTAGCCGTTGATCCTAATGTGATTCCTTTGGGAACAGAGGTCTATGTACAGGGCTATGGTGTAGCTTTGGCCGCTGATGTTGGTGGTGCCATCGTAGGTAATCGGATTGATCTATGTATTGAAGACTATAGCGAAGCCATGCGATTTGGCAGGCGATCAGTAAAAGTATATGTTCTTAATTAATACAAGCTTTTAGAGCCGGTTCTAACAGGGGGTATACTCCCTGTTCTTTTTTTGATATTATATTGAAAAGAAGATAAAGAGTGGTAAAAATATGATAAAAGAAGTAATAGTCGTTGAGGGTAAGAATGATGTACATGCTGTAAAGAGAGCAGTTGATGCCGATTGCCTTACAACAGGAGGCTTTGGCCTCTCTTCGTATAGCTTAGCTAAAATTCAACAAGCTTATGATAAACGTGGCATTATTATTTTGACAGATCCTGATAGCGCAGGTGAACGTATTCGGAGTTTTTTGAGTCAACGCTTTCCTGAAGCAAAACATGCTTTTGTTCCAAAAGAAGATGCAACTGCAAAAAATGATGTTGGTATTGAGCAAGCCTCTGGTGAGGCCATTCGCGCAGCTTTATCGAAGGTGCGTTATCTGGATTTTCAGCCTGGTCATGAGTTTGGCTTATTTGATATTATGAACTCAGGATTAAATGGCAGTCATGATTCTTCAACGAGACGAGCTTTAGTAGGAGCTAAACTAGGAATTGGTTATGCTAATGCCAAAACCTTTTTGCAGCGTTTAAATAATTATGGAGTAACTCGTACTGAATTTGAGCAAGCATTGCAAGAACTCAGTGATTCAATTTAAAAAAAATTTGGAGGCCATGAAATGACACAGCCGACGATTGCACAAAAAGAAGTCACATTGCATATCTTAAAACGATTTGGGATACGCATGAGCAAAAAATTAGGGCAAAATTTTCTAATTGATGAACATGTAGTCAAGAGTATTGTCGATGCTGCGGATATTAAACCGGGTGATGCAGTGCTGGAAATCGGTCCTGGTATTGGAACGTTAACCCAAGGTCTCGCTGAAGCTGGTGCTCAAGTGACTGCCGTAGAAATTGATCGACGCCTGCTAGAGGTACTGAGCAAGACGTTAGAAGGTTATGAAAATGTCCGTGTCGTACATGGGGATATTTTGCGTATTAATATTGCAGAGACAGTGGGGGCACCTCAGTATAAAGTTGTTGCTAACTTGCCTTACTATATTACGACACCGATTATTATGGGTTTGCTTGAAGCACGGATGCCGATTGATGTACTGGTAACCATGGTGCAAAAGGAAGTAGCCGAGCGTATGGTCGCTTCTCCTGGTACTAAAGACTATGGAGCTTTATCTGTTGCAGTTCAGTATTACACGAAGGCGGAGATTATGTTTGTCGTAAAACCTGATTCTTTCATTCCGCCGCCATCTGTAGATTCAGCAGTTATTCGTTGCACAGTCCGTGAGAAACCACCTGTGCAGGTTAATGAAAAGATCTTTTTCAGAGTCGTGAGGGCTGCTTTTGCTCAACGACGTAAGACGCTACTTAATACCCTCAAAACCACAGGTGTACCAATTGAAACCCTAAAGATAATTTTGGAAAAAACTGGGATTGATGGCGCTCGCCGTGGAGAAACATTATCTCTAGATGAATTTGCTGCCCTTTCGAACGTGTGGATACAATAACTTATAAATAACGAAACCCTGCTCTTATGTAGAGCAGGGTTTTTCATTAAAAAATTTGTCTAATAAATCAAAACGTCGCTCGCTATGATAGCCAAGATAGGTTTTATTTTGCCATTGGCGAGTGCGAGGTGTATTCTGAAAAACGCTGATTGCTTCTAAGCAGTCGCCGACAATGGTTTCAATGATTTTCGTACTGTGTACATGAGTTTTGAGGGATGACCCCAATTGATAATGAGGAATGGTTGTCGCGACATCAATTTTTAACTTGTTGATCCTCGCTAGTGCTAAGGATACAGGAGGAATCGCTAGTTCTCGAATGGGAATAGTTTCTAAAAAATGACGTGAAACGGCATGGGGACCATGAGATGGTGTTGATAAATTTATTTTCTTATCGAGACCCAATTCTTTATTAAGGTTCAAACGCCATTGAAAGGTCGGATTGTAACGTTCGATGTGTCTTGGAGGAGACGGATAGCAGTTGGTTAAGGCAAGATCTGAATGTTTGAGCAGGACTTGATCAATGAGTTGTAATAGGTTATCAGCAAATGTTCCCACCATGTCGCCATCGACAAAGGCCACCACGTCACTACCGAGGGCGAAGGCCACCTTCGCGCCGATCGCCCGGGGGATATCAATACCTAAACGTTCCTGAAAAAAGAGAATTTGTAGTTTGGGGATGCCCAGACCTAAGACTTCTTGCATTGTGTTATCATTTGAGCCATTTGCTACTACAATAATATGATCGATGGGTAGTGTGCTAAGATTTTGTAGTACTGTTGCAATGCGACCAGCCTCATTTTTTGCTGGAACAACCACAGTGATCATGCGCCATCACCTCGAATATTTTGAGCGCGATGCATGTGACCTTTGTGGCCACTGGTTTAATACAGTATATTGGCAGATAGTGATTTTTGCTACATATAAAGTAGAAGAGACAAAATATTTGTATTCCTTTCTTCCTTGGAGTTCACATAGGATGTGGCAGTTCCTTCTTACGCTACATAGTATGTAGTAAGTGAGAGAGGAGGGGAATTAGAATGCCTAATGTAGAAATAGGGGATTTAGTGATTCGTAAATCTCACGGTGGTGACATTGTATTTAAAGTAACAGATATAGTTGAAAATGATAACGGAGAATTGCATTGTGTGCTAAAAGGAATGTATTTGCGTTTGATGGCCGATGCACCAATGGCAGATCTTGAACTTGTTGGTGTAGCTAAACTGTGTAAAGAAATTGTGGATTTAGAATTTGTTCACAACGACGGTTTGAAAAGAATTATGAATCGTCGTGGTGCAGAGCGAGAGAAGACAGAAATGAATCGTTCTGAAGCCTTAAAAAAGTTTGATTTTTTCGATATTCCTGGTAAAGTTTTGCATCTTGACGGGGATGAAGAATATCTTAAAATGTGTTTAAAGACATATCAGCAACTTAATATTGAAGCTGTCGGTCGCTGTATTGATGAATCTGAACAAGCAGAACATGTGATTGCTCTGATTGATGAATATCGTCCCGATATTTTGGTTTTAACTGGTCATGATGCATTACTCAGTGGTGGGAAAAAAGATTTAAGCGATGTGAAGAACTACCGTAATTCTAAACATTTTATTGAAGCTGTGAAAAATGCCAGAATTTTTGAACCAGCTCGAGATGATTTAGTGATTTTTGCCGGGGCTTGCCAATCTTGTTTTGAAGCCATTTTGGCTGCAGGTGCTAATTTTGCCAGTGCACCGATGCGTGTTTTTATTCATGCGTATGATCCAGTATTCATTGCTGAAAAAGTGGCTTTTACACCCATCAATAAAACCTTAGATATTAATGATGCCATTACAGCAACGGTCACAGGGATTGAAGGTGTAGGGGGAATTGAAACAAGGGGGAAATTCAGGTTAGGCTTACCGAAGACGCCTTATTGAGTCTATGCTTATTTTTAAATTAATTCTGAATGAATAATAAAGGCGCAATGGCGACATTGTGTCTTTGTTATTTACCACTAGACGATAAGTAGCGGTAATTCAATTCAGTATTCCCGTGCAAGACATAGGGGTTATTATTAAGCACGATTTTGCCTGAACTCGCTTTAGTTCGTTTATCCTCTGATGAACCTTCGACAAGACCTCTCTAATAATTTTGTCTCTTATATCGTCTCTCAGGCGTTCTAGAACAGGTCTATCTAAGAACTCACTAGAATATCTATAATCCGCATACTCTTGTATGTTCGTTAAGTCTAGTGAGTTTGACGTCCCTTCTGAGTGACGATGGGGACGTTAGGCTGTGCGAAAACGCTTAACTTTCAGCCTCAAAATTAATCTCCAAAGGTCAATTTATCATAAAAATAACGGCTATAATCAAATAGTAGCATTTAAGCTATCTGATTGCCGCTATCAATTGCTTGGCTCCCATAATATTGAGCACACGTTTTAGGTTATACATTAAACAATGCATAACCGCCTCACCTCTCACTTTTTCTATACCACGCAACAAGAAATACGTATATCCAAAAGTACGTTTTATTGTACCAAAAGGATGTTCAACTATCATTTGTCGCTGTTTGTAAAGTTTCAAATTATTCGCTAGCCGCTCATCCGTACGCGACATCACTTCGTGATATTCCCCATGTATTATTTGCCGGCCACGTTTGTTTTTCGTACACTCATCTTTATGTATTATGACGATGGGGACGTTCCTTTTTTGTCTTTAAAATGTTATACAACATGCTGTGAAAGCAGGTATGGTAGCGAATATGGAAGGCTATAGGCATAGTAGATATAGAGAATGTCTTAACGGTGCAAATGTAGCAAATACAATATTTTCCTTAGCTATGGTAAGAAGAAATGAATGGATATGCCTGCATAATATTTTTCAAGAAAAAATTGGAGTATCGATAAAAATTCCTATGAATGATGAGTAAATACTTCGAAAAATCCAGTTTATTATTGATGGCAGAAAATCATATGAAATGGCATTTTGACCGAAGTCAGAGCATGAGACTGTAATTTGGCAGTTAAAACAGGAAGGATTATCGATACGATAAATTGAAAGGGCAACAGGGATATCACAAGGTATAGTAGCAAGATGTTGACAAAATAGGAACGTCCCCACTGTCCTCCTTCTGTCCTCGGAACGTCCCCACTGTCCTCCTTTGTTTTTACAATTGGATAACTTTATAATCGTATAGAAACATACAGACATTTGGAAAATTATATATGATATAATACAGATAGCACAAAAAAAGAGAGGTATTAATATGAAATTGTTAAAAGTCGATGAAGTAGCAAAAAAGTTAGGTGTGACAGTTGGAACTGTGAAAATATGGGCTAGAAATAGAAAGTTGATTGGTATACAATTAGGTGAAAATGGAATGTGGAGATTTGAACAAGTAGATATTGAATCCTATCTAATAGGGGACGATCAAATATCAATTGCACGACCATTCAAGTGGCCAGAACCAGAACATCATTATTCTTTCGCTAACTCGAAAATACATAACCCATTTGGTAATATGAAAAAAAAGTCACCAGACCCTACTATACGACTATTGAAATCTAAAGAAATAGCAGAAGTATTAAATGTAGCGGTTGGAACGGTAAAGACATGGGCTAGAAATGGAGAATTGAGCGGTAAAAAATTAGATAGTAACGGTATGTGGAGATTTCAACAGACAGAGGTCGAAGCATATGTAAATAGGCATAAATCCACTCTTCATAACCCATTTGGTAACGTGAAGTTACATGGTAAATAAATTGAATATTGAAATAATTTTCTTATAAAATTCACAGGTAATTTCTAGAGCAATGATTCAGTTAAATGATAAAAAATAAAGAGGAAGGAATAAGTATGAAATTATCAAAAGAGATTACATGGGTAAATGTGTCAGAGGTAAAAGAAGTTAAACGTACTCAAAATACAAATATATACATTACAGCAGCGTGCATGGAGGATAGTGATGAGGTGCATATATGTCTACGAGAATTTGCTAGGTTTAGAACCAGAGAAGAAAAAACACTAGGAATGCAGATTGAGGAGTGTCCTTATCGGCAAACTCATAATGGGGTTACTTTTCGGCAAGAGCGATTAGGGGAACTGATCACCAAGCTCCAGGAATTATATGACGATTTGTTTACCAGGGTTTATTATGAGGAGTATGAACTAAATGGAACAGCTAATGCTAAGTAATTATTTTAAGGTGGTATTTTTATGCTAAAAAAGTACTATCGGTTAGGGAAACAAGCGTTGTTTGATCAATCGAGAAAAATTTTTGTTCTAGATGGTCCTGAAGAAAGGGTGCGTCAAGAATTTGTTCAGAATCTTGTAGAAAAATATGACTATCCAATTCAAGTTATATCTACAGAATATCCGTTATATCATATCGATCCTAGGTCGCGTAGAAGAGCTGATATAGTAGTTTGGGGATATGATGCAGAAGAAGAACAGGGAAGACCTGTTTTTGTAATTGAAATTAAAGCACCAGATGTTCCATTAACAGATGAGGTTAAAGAGCAAGTACTTGACTATCAAAAAATCCTTAGTTGTAAATTTGTTGCAATATGTAATAGCTGCGATCTATTTAATGCAAAAGTTTACCATATGAGTAATGACGGAAATTGGATGTTATTAGAAGAATTCCCGACGTATGAACAGATTTTGAATGAAACAGAGCTTGAATTTCTAGATGATTCTGTTTGGGCTGAAAGAATGTCTTATATGGAAGTTACGAATCCACAATATCTGGAATCTTTAATCTTTGAAGAATGTATTTTAGGGTTAGAAACACCGAAGGTGATGCAAGGATTAATTGCTGAATTTAATAACTTTCTACTCAGCGAACCAATCGCTCCATATCTTCCGATCAGCTATGGGGGATTGACGATAAAAGAGGATATCGGGATCAGTCACCGTAATTATGGTAACGCCGCAGGCAGTTCAGTGAGAGCCTTTTTCAGAAGCTTCGTTATTCAGGATATTGATGGTAACGATCAAATATATCGCCTTGCAATTAAAGCTGAGCAAAAAACACAAAATCACCCTAAATGGGGTAATCGAAAAGCAACTACCACGTTGTTTTTAGCGATCGATGATTTTGACTTGGCTCCACATACAACATTGGGGCTTTGCTTTGATACTTCTGCTAAAATTAATGATGATGTATTTGTTATAACTCATAGTGGTAGAATGGCAGCAGGCAAAGGGGGATCTGTTAAGAATCAAGTAGTTATAGATAATGTAAAAAAATACGCTCCTTTTTTAATTTGTGATAAACTTGTTCACTTAGGCATGCTTCCTGTTGGCAGGACTATTTCTTGGAATGATGCGAAGGATTTTTTATTAAAACTGTTTGTTTACGGAAACGTGAGGGACAAAGTTAGAATGATGCATAAAGAGGAGGTTTTTATCATAGATAAAGATTTACTTAAAAAAGAAAAAATGAAAAAAGTAGTGCCTACAGAATTTTCCAAAACTTATATGGATAGGGAAAATAGAATATTTATTAAGCAAGAGGGGATCACCTTTGAAGAATTGAAAAATATGGTGGCGATGGGCCAACGGTATCCTGTTCGTATTTTGCTGAAAGAGAATCGGGATGAGGGGTTATTAACTGAATGTGCAGTAGTATGGGTTTCCAATCGAATAATAATGGTAGTCCTTAATGATCCTGATAATATTGAGGAATTAATTGGATGCTCACAAGAAGAGTTTAAGAAGAGTGCGTTAGTCAGTGATGCAGGTGGGAATATAGAGTTTGCAGTATATCTTGAAATTACAAAAAATGAATATTGATTGCTAACGAAAAGGATATAGTGGGAGCTGTTGAAGTATTGAAGAATCATTGAGGGAGATGAGAAGAGGTTATTTGTCCCAATAGAATATAATGTTGTCAATATATCATACATAATATGACTTATTAAATTTAAAATGGTTTTCGCCGTTAGAGATGATACGTAGCATTTGGACGATGGGGACGTCAGGCTGTGCGAAAACACTCAAAAATTTGTGTAGATATTAGCTTCAATTGCCGATATTCAATAAAAATAGAGGTAAAGGCCAAAGAAAGCCCTGAGAACTTCCTAATAGCCGCAATTAATCTGTCAGTTCCTAAAATATTGAGCACGCGTTTTCGGTTATACATCAAACAATACATAACCGCCTCGCCTTTCACTTTTTCAATTCCGCGCAACAAGAAGTAAGAATATCCTAAAGTACGCTTTATTGTACCAAATGGATGCTCAACTATCATCTGCTTTCGTTTATAAAGATTTAGATGATTAGCTAGTCGCTCATCCGTGCGAGCCATTACTTCGTGATATTCTCCATGTATTATTTGTCGTCCTTATGACGATGGGGACGTTCCTTTTTTTGTCATTAAAATGTTATACAACATGCTGTGAAAGCAGGTATGGTAGCAAAGATGGAAGGCTATAGGCATAGTAGATATAGAGAATATCTTAACGGTGCAAATGTAGCAGATACAATATTTTCCTTAGCTATGGTAAGAAGAAATGAATGGATATGCCTGCATAATATTTTTCAAGAAAAAATTGGAGTATCGATAAAAATTCCTATGAATGATGAGCAAATACGTCGAAAAATCCAGTTTATTATTGATGGCAGAAAATCATATGAAATGGCATCTTGACCGAAGTGAGAGCATGAGACTGTAATTCGGCAGTTAAAAAAGGAAGGATTATCGATACGATAAATTGAAATGGCAACAGGGATATCACAAGGTATAGTAGCAAGATGTTGACAAAATAGGAACGTCCCCACTGTCTAAAAAGCTATATGATAAAGCCAAAAGACTTAGTCGGAAAAAAGAGAGTAGCGAATATTATTTATTTTATTATGCAAAATTGAATTATGTTGTGCCGATAACTTTTCAATCTATGGTCGCTTTAGTTGTAGATTTAGATGGAAAGCTTATTAATGATATATATTGCCAAGATCCTAAATATAAAGTAGAAGAACTTCATATTTGTGTATTTCCGTTGGAAAATAGCACTATTGTTATGATGTTTATTGACTCAACGGATAAACGATATAGGAGTTTCTATAAAAAATTTAATACATTATCTTTGAAAGAACAATTATCTATAATTAACTACATTATTTTTTTGTATTCGGAAGAGATGTTTCTTTCAAAGGATTTGTCAAATGAAGTTTTGCAAAATCAAAATTTGCTATACGCGTCAAAACAAACAGGTCTGGCTGTATCAAAAAATTATAATATGGATGCAATTAAAGAGGCAAAAAAAATATATGACCTAAGTAGGGCTAGTGAAGTTCCTTGTTTGTTAGATCAAAAATATAAGATTAGGTAAATATAAAAATTAATTACATTCCCTGTTACTGCAATAATCAAGCAGTAACATTCAACTATTAGGTAGTAGAATACTTATGACAGGAGAGAACAGGGGACGGTAAAGTATCTTGGAATAAAAAACTAAATGAAGTATAAAGACGCTTCACCGTCCCTTATCATTCCGAAAGTAGGGGAGGATGTACCCAGAAGATGCTAGCTATAAAGCAGGTGAGAATCCTGTTTGGTAAGGTTACTCTGCTTTGAATTCAAAGTGGTGATCTTAGACTTAAGCGATACAGTCCGTTAAGACTGAAGTGAAGGGGCGTTGAGTTACTCATGCTATAGTATTTTGCACGAATCGTTGCCATATCATTTTTAGAATAAATTATATGATTTATTTACATAAAACTAAAAAATTGTGAGGGGTATAAGATGGATTACAGTAAGGGGAGAAATGGTCATCGCATGGAAATAACTATTGAACTTTTTCAGAATGATCCTAATGTAAGTCGAGAAAATATTATTGAAGAAATTACTAAGCGTAGCAAAAATATAATAAATGAGGACACTGCTGGCTGTATAAAGACGATGCTGGATCTATTAAAACAGGGGACAATTAAAATAAAAAATTCTAAAGTTGTTGTGCCAGTGGTCAATAGCACATTGCTTAAAAATTTAAAAACCGAGCCAGAACGAGGCTGGTTCCTTACTGCTGAAGCATTAAGGATTGAAAAAGCATCTGATACTGATATATTAGAATTGGCAAAAAAATATCAAGTAGACTACATCGGCTCAAGGGGATGTATTCGCGCTGGTGTGCGCAATTTGTACCAAAAAGGACTAATTGAATATGCCACTGTAACTAAGTAAGTAGAAAGGACCTAATTGCATCGACGATAATATAATTGGTTCTTTTAATGAAAATGTTATAAACTCCACTCTGATACATTTTTTCTCAGTAATTTTAGTTTTATCCTTAACTTCAGATTCAGTATTTGTAAGAACGTTTAGGTGGATGTTCGTTCCTTTTTTAACGAACTTTTCTGCTAGGTGAGTATTCCGGAGCACATTGTACCACCTGTCCGGCCATTGGATACTAGCTGTAAGTTGTATTCTTTTTGCTTTTGTGGAGGATACCGTAAACATGTATACCTGTAAAGGTTGCTACGTACTGCAGTTGCGGCAAGGTTTTGACAAATATACATGTTTCCAAAGAATATTAATCGAGCAAAAACAATGTGGTATCATAACGCCGGAATGCTGGTACTGTTGCACAAGAATATTCACTAGGGCTCAATGTGAGCAGAAATCATATGTTTAGCTTGAACATGGATTCTGCGATGGTATCACGAATTTTTTTATCGACATACGATATGCATCCATACAATATATCGGAAACTACAATTTCGTTACGTAGAATTCTACTTGACCCTTTATGAAAATGCTATTGCAGAATTTGAACGGGAAAATGCTGAGTAATTATGTTTGTGTTGTAAAGAAATTACTGTAAGAAAAATCTAAACGAACTCAGCCCCAGCACGATAAAACAATTTGCTTGTTCTGGGGCTGGGTTTATTATCAACAGCAGCTTGAGATAGATGAATTAAATTTTGAGTAAAAAATAGAAGTTAAATTTCATAAACCAATGAATATAATGTAGCAACGGAGGTGAAAAGTATGCCAGTAATACATATTGGTAAACCCTCAGAAGCAGCATTAGATCGACTTCATCGGTTTTTTCATGAACTCATTTTAGAAATACTTAGTGGTAAACGTAAGTGTAAAATCTAAGCGCGTATTTTTATTCATGCGTATGATCCAGTATTTATTGCTGAAAAAGTGGCTTTTACACCCATCAATAAAACCTTAGATATTAATGATGCCATTACAGCAACGGTCACAGGGATTGAAGGTGTAGGGGGAATTGAAACAAGGGGGAAATTCAGGTTAGGCTTACCGAAGACGCCTTATTGAGTCTATGCTTATTTTAAAATTAATTCTTGGTGAATAATAAAGGCGCAATGGCGACATTGTATCTTTGTTATTTACCACTAGACGATAAGTAGCGGTAATTCAATTCAGTATTCCCGTGCAAGACATAGGGGTTATTATTAAACACGATTTTGCCTGAATTCGCTTTAGTTTGTTTTCTAGTAAACCTTCGCACAGTCTGACGTCCCTTCTGGCTTTGAAAAATGCGATAATCTAAGGAAAATGATGAAAAATCTTGCATTGCGTATGATGCGTTGTGCAGGATTTTGCTATTAAAACAGGAAAACATAACTATAAAAGAATTATTTTTTATGAATGAAATATATAAAATTAATTCTTAATGTAAACCAAAGTATTAAAAAACTATATGAATCAAGGGGAGGGTCCCTATTAAGTCAGGAACAAATCGGAATGGTAATTGAGGTGGAAAAAGAGACAATCTGGACACGTCCAAACCCAAAGTTACCATGTGTTTTTCAAGACAAAAATGAAGGTTTTTTACTTAATTTAGCTGAAACCGTCCCCCACAGCGAGTCTTCCTACTGCGAGCATTGAAAAGATGAAAGGAGAAATTCATCATGAACAGAATCAGCATTATTTGCCTCGGCGTAAAGGATATGGCTGAATCTATCCGCTTTTATCGCGATGGGCTTGGCTTTGCCACCGATGAAAAAGAAGATACTCCCAAGGTGGTTTTCTTTAACACTACTGGCACAAAATTTGAACTGTATCCATTGGCGCTTCTAGCAGAGGATATTAACGAGAAAACCCCGCCAAAGATTGCCGCAGGATTCGCTGGAATCACGCTGGCCTACAATGTGAAAAGCGAAGCCGAAGTGCATGACATCATGGAACTTGCGAAAAAAGCGGGAGCTGTTATTGCCAAAGAACCGCAGAAGGTTTTCTGGGGCGGGTACAGCGGATATTTTACCGACCCGAACGGCTATTATTGGGAAGTCGCATATAATCCGCACTGGTCATTCGACGCGAATGATATGCTTGTGTTATAAAGAAATCACTGTAAGGATAACTCCAAATAAACTCAGCCCCGGCGCGATAAAGTAATTTGTTTGTGCCGGGGCTGAGCTTATTGTCAACAGCAGTTTGAGAAAGATGAATTTAAATTTCACTTGATGAATGCTAATTGTGCAATGGTAATGTTGCACAGTTAGCATTCATTTATTATTTTACTATAGGAATATAATGGGATTAAAAATGGAATAATTTATATAATCAATATGAAATCTATAAAAAAATGGAGGATTTAAAGAACATTGAATCGAATAGACAAAGGTAAGTATTATTTGTTACATGTGAAGGGAGTCAGTTATGGCGATCAGTTTACAAAAAGGTCAAAAGATTGATTTAACTAAAGGTAATGCTGGGCTTTCAGAACTAATTGTTGGTTTGGGTTGGGATC
Source organism: Pelosinus sp. sgz500959 (assembly GCF_042610375.1). Taxonomy (NCBI): domain Bacteria; kingdom Bacillati; phylum Bacillota; class Negativicutes; order Selenomonadales; family Sporomusaceae; genus Pelosinus; species Pelosinus sp. sgz500959. Next base: position 371,180 of record NZ_JBGJZL010000001.1, on the reverse strand, counting down.
CTGTAGAGCAATCAGGCGGTGGGTTTTTGAGTGGCTTATTCGGTAATAAGAAAGCCGAATTTGACTGCGACGCATCAGCAATATTGCTTGATGTCAACGACAAATTTACTCGCAAAGAACATGTGATTTTTTTTAATAACCTAAAAAGTCCTTGCGGTAGTGTCACTCATTTGGGAGATAATCTTACTGGTGGGGGCGACGGTGATGATGAACAAATTATAATCCAATTAAATAAAGTACCGGACAATGTACATAAAATAGTTTTTGTAGTGAATATTTATGATTGTCAGAAACGTAAACAAGATTTTGGCATGATCAAAAATGCATTTATCCGTGTGGTCAATAAAGGAAATATGGAAGAAATCACTCGGTATAATTTAACGGATAATTATGCCGGTAAAACGGCGCTTATTGTTGGTGAAGTATATCGTCGCCAAGGAGAGTGGAAATTTGGCGCTCTTGGGCAAAGTACCCAAGACACTTCAATTAATGCAGTGGTTGGACGTTATGTTTGATGAGTAAACTCATAAAAAAATAGGAGGAATTCACATGGCCGTTAGTTTAAGTAAAGGTCAAAAGGTAGACTTAACGAAAACCAACCCTGGTCTTAAAAAAATTGTGATCGGTTTAGGTTGGGATACAAATAAATATGATGGTGGTCATGATTTTGATCTTGATGCATCTGCCTTTATACTAGCTGGTTCAGGTAAAGTAAAAGATGAAAAAGATTTTGTTTTTTACAATAATCCTAAAGGCGCAGATGGTGCCGTCGTTCATACTGGTGACAATCGGAGCGGTGTAGGTGATGGTGATGATGAGCAAATTAAAATCGATCTGTCTCAGATTCCTGCTGGCGTTGAAAAGATAGCCATTACGATCACCATTCATGACGCAGATGCACGTAAACAAAGTTTTGGACAAGTTGCTAACTCTTATGTGCGTGTTTTCAATGAAGATGGAGGAACGGAGCTCATTCGCTATGATTTGGGTGAAGATTTTTCGATTGAGACAGCGATCGTTGTTGCTGAACTCTATCGTAATGGTGCTGAGTGGAAATTTAATGCAATTGGCAGTGGTTTTAAAGGTGGCTTAGGTGCTCTTTGTACTAATTTTGGCCTAAGTATTGCCTAAACATCATTTGTTAAAAAAATAGTGGGAGGTCTTGAACATGGGAATTAATTTAGGTAAAGGTGAAAGAATTAATTTATCCAAAGAAGCACCAAGCTTGAAAAAAGTAGGTGTAGGTTTAGGTTGGGATACGAATAGTACGGATACAGGTGCTGCTTTTGATCTAGATGCCTCTGTATTTATGCTAGGTGCAAATGGAAAAATACCGACTGAAAAGAACTTCGTATTTTATAATAATTTAACATCTCCTGATGGCGGTGTGAAACATACAGGTGATAATCTGACTGGCGATGGTGATGGGGATGATGAAACCATTCTGGTTGAATTGGCGAAAGTGGACACAGCCATCAATGAATTAGTTTTTGTTGTGACGATCCATGAAGCGGAAAAACGCAAACAGAACTTTGGTCAAGTTCGTAATGCTTTTATTCGTCTTTATGATCAAGAGAGCAATAAAGAAGTTGCTAAGTATGAACTTGATGAAGATTTTTCAAAAGAAACGGCCATTGAGTTTGGTAAATTATACAAGAGAGATGGTCAGTGGAGATTCCAGGCAGTTGGACAAGGCTATAATTCAGGGCTGCAAGGTTTTGTAGACCGTTATTTTGCTGGTTAAAGGCCAAAAGTTAAAAAGATAAAGATAAAGGCACTCGATTGCAGTTGCGGACACAAAGAACACAAAGGGTATAAAGTGCCTCTTTTGTGACTCTTTGTGTCTTTTAATTTTAGTAATGTTGAATAAGTGGAGGTTTTTATGGATTACGAAATTTTATACCCAGGTGCTTTCCCGTTATTAAAGGTTCAATTAGCGCAAGGGGAGACTCTCAAAGCTGAATCAGATGCTATGGTATCCATGGCGACGACGATTGATGTGGAAGGTAAAATGGAAGGCGGATTATTGGGTGGTATTGGACGGATGTTGGCAGGAGAAAAGTTTTTCTTTCAAACTCTCAATGCGCGTCGAGGGCCTGGTGAAGTATTACTTGCGCCGTCCATACCTGGAGATATTGTTGACGTGGAGCTAGATGGTAGCTATGGGCTCGTCGTACAAAAAGATGGATTTTTAGCTGGTTCTATGGGCGTCGAAGTATCGAGCAAAATGCAAAATTTGATGCAAGGTCTATTTTCAGGTGAAGGTTTTTTCACATTGAAGGTCAGTGGCAAAGGCACGGTATTTCTGAATTCCTATGGTGGTATTCATGCGATTAATCTAGAGGCTGGGGAAGAACGAATTATTGATAATAGCCATCTTGTTGCATGGCCTGATTATATGGATTACAAAATTGAAAAAGCATCTTCAGGTTGGATTTCTAGTTTTACATCAGGGGAAATGTTGGTTTGTCGTTTTAAAGGACCGGGGGTAGTGCTGATTCAGACTCGAAATCCCCAAGGTTTTGCTGATTGGGTAAAAGAACTTTTACCAGGAAATAAATAGTGTATCATGGTTGGAGGCTTATAAATGAGTGAATTTATTAGTGGGATTATAGTTAACTATTCCCAATTTTTTAACATGAATGCTTTTCTGAGTGTTGTTTATAATCCAGTAAATTGGGCGGTTATTGGTAGCTTAATTGTATTAGAAGGTCTTTTGTCTGCGGATAATGCCCTAGTATTAGCCATTATGGTAAGGCATTTACCAAAAAAACAACAGAAAAAAGCACTGTTTTATGGCATATTAGGTGCCTATCTATTTCGATTTGTTGCCATTGGTTTAGGCACCTATTTAATAAAAATTTGGTGGATTAAGGCTGCTGGAGCCCTTTATTTATTATGGATGGCTCTTCAATTCTTTTTAAAGAAAAAAGAAGAAGAGGAAGAAGAAATTACTACTGTACCAGCTGGTTTTTGGCGCACGGTACTGACCGTTGAGATGATGGATATTGCTTTTAGTATTGATAGTGTGCTCGCTGCTTTTGGAGTGAGTGATCAAGTTTGGGTACTCTATTTGGGAGGGATCTTTGGCGTTATGATGATGCGAGGCGTTGCACAGGTTTTCTTAACTCTGATTGAACATTACCCAGAGCTTGAAACGACGGCTTATGTGTTGATTGGCATTATTGGGGCAAAAATGATGGCCTCTGTATTTGATATTCATGTGACTGATGTTGTATTCTTTTCTACTTTAGTCTTAATTTTTCTAAGTACTTTTGTCATTCATCACTTGCGTAAGCGTGAAGCATAATGCGTTACTTTAATTATCTCTCAAATGAAGAACAGCAGTCTTTATTTTTTCTGCCGCCTCAATCGATTACTACTCAGGATAAATCTTTGTTAGAGTATGCCTTAGGGGCGACCTTATATATGCCTGCAACACGCAAAACGATTGCGCAGGATATTATTGATGGTAAGCTAACAGGTTTAATGTCCATGGTTTTATGTCTAGAAGATGCGATTGGTGATCGTGAGGTCAGTAGCGCTGAGCAATCAGTGGTTGACCATCTTGGACAATTGGCACTGGCTGTGACTCAAGGAATTATTTCTTTGGAAGATCTTCCCCTTATTTTTGTGAGAATACGTAATGTAGAGCAAATGTGGCGAATTGCAGAAAGCTTGGCAGACAATAGAAGACTATTAACAGGCTTTGTTTTTCCAAAATTCACAGTGGATAATGGCTATCGATATCTTGAAGCCTTAGAGACAATGAGTAAGTATCAGCAGCAACCCATATATGGAATGCCCATATTAGAATCTTCAGAAGTGATTTATATTGAAAGTCGATATAATAACTTACTTAACATCAAAGACCTCTTAGATCAATATCGGTCCCTTATTTTAAATGTTCGAATTGGTGCTACGGACTTTTCAGGTTTATTTGGTCTTAGGCGTAGCCCAGATATGACGATTTATGATATTAAAGTCATTGGTGGTTGTATGAGTGATATTATTAATGTGTTTGCAAGACCTGATTCTAATTATGTAATACCAGGCCCTGTATGGGAATTTTTTTCTAGCGATCGGGTATTCAAACCGCAATTGCGTCGCAGCCTTTTTGCTGATCATTTGGGAGATACAGGCATGCAAATGAGGGAGAATCTTATTTGCCGTTATATGGATGGACTCATTCATGAAATTATCTTAGATAAAGCCAATGGTTTAATTGGTAAAACCATTATTCACCCAAGCCACATAAAGCCCGTTCAGGCATTGTGTGTCGTGACTCATGAAGAATATATGGATGCTACGAGTATTCTTTCAAATGCGACTGGGGATATTGGTGTCATCGCGAGTCAATATGCCAATAAGATGAATGAAGTAAAGCCACATATGCGTTGGGCAGAAAAAATAATGAAAAAATCGAAAATTTATGGAGTATTTAATGAACAACATAACTTTACCAGCTTGCTTACCTAATTATTATTCCTATGATATTTTGGAACAATTAAAGGTTGAAATTCTTGTTGAACGTAATGTTTATCAAATTCCCATAGATGCATTGTTTTTAATGGCAGCCAGAAAAAATACTAAACGCGGTTTTTTATTTGTGAGTAAGATCTTGGGTAAGCATATTCCTGTACATCCTTTCATTCCTTTTGTTGGTGGCGCTGCGTTGGCGGCACGTTATGCCAGTTTGATTCATAATGAAAAGGGATTTGAGGAAAAATGTGATTTTGCTCAAGCTTTTGTTCATCAAGAAACGTTAGAAAAGACTTGGTCATACACAAGGGAAAATTTATTGTCATTACCAGAAAAAACATTGTTTATTGGCTTTGCAGAAACGGCAACGGCTTTAGGACATAGTGTATTTAGCTCTTTTTCTGAGAATGCTTCTTATATTCATACCACTAGAGAAAACATCTTAGGAATTGATAATGTTTTAAATTTTGCAGAAGAACATAGTCATGCGATGGAACATTATTGCTATGCCATTGATCCGACTTTGTTCGAAAATGAAGATATGATTGTCTTGGTTGATGATGAAATTACCACAGGAAAATCAGCCCTCAATTTTATCAGAGCCATTCAAAGTCGATATCCAAGAAAGAGATATGGAGTTGTTTCTCTTTTGGATTGGCGTTCTGAGAGTGAAAGGCAAAGATTTGTGGATATAGAAAAGGAACTAGGAATTTGTATTTATACCGTATCCCTCGTGTCAGGATGTATTACTGTCACGGGAAAACCAGTTCTTGCCTATCAAGAAGAATCTAGGGATCGACATAGTTCCTTAGAAACAATGGAAACAGTTGTAGAAACCCTCGTTCTTGATCATAAGCTAGGATCGTTACTCAACTTTTCATCACTAACTATGGACGGAAAAAGAAATCCCTTGCCTTACTTATATTCCACTGGACGTTTTGGCATGAGTAGTAAGGAACAGATCGATATAGAAAACAAGTTTTCTGAAGTAGGCACTTTGCTGAAACAAAAAAGACAAGGGGAAAAGACATTGTGTCTTGGAACTGGGGAATTTATGTATCTTCCCTTTAAAATTGCTAGTTATATGGGGGAAGGCGTAAGTGCTCAATCTACCACCCGCAGTCCGATTCATCCAGCAAAGCATGCTGGCTATGCTGTACAAGAGGCAATTTCTTTTGCCGCGCCCAATGACCCTGGGATTACCAACTATGTTTATAATATTCCTACAGGGTATTATGATGAAGTGTTTATTTTCTTCGAAAGAACAGTGAATGCACAAGAACTTCAGCCTTTATTGGAAGCCTTTGCACCTTTGCAAATTCCTAAAATATATTGTGTAATTTGTGTTAACACTCCTATCATTCCCGCCCCCCAGCCAATCGGAAGTTATAGCCCCCAAGATGTTGTTTTTTTACTGAAAAATATTGATGGCTTAGTTCCGGAAATTGATAATCAGAAGCGGGAAGAGGCCATACAGGGAGGGACTCATTATTCAGAAATGCTGCCGGTTGAATATCAGCCTACAGCAGACTATCTTGCATTATTTCATGAAATACTTCAAAATACAGGGCAAAAGATTGCCTTGGCTACTGCCGTTGTTGCAGAGCAAATTCTAAAACGAAGGGGTCAATCTGTTGTTTTAGTATCCCTGGCAAGGGCGGGTACGCCAATTGGTATTTTGATTAAACGCTATTTAGCGCAAAAGTATAAGATTGAATTGCCCCATTACAGCATCTCAATCATTCGTGGCAAGGGAATTGATGAAAATGCTATCTTATATATCAAGCAACAGCATCCTGATTGTGCGATACAATTTATTGATGGGTGGACAGGTAAAGGAGCCATCACAACTGAATTAATTGAGGCTTGTCAGGTTTTTAATAAACGGTATGGTGTGGAAATCGAACCTGATCTGGCTGTTCTTGCTGATCCGGGATCTTGTGTATCATTGTATGGGACGCGTGAGGATTTTTGTATTCCCAGTGCGTGTCTCAATTCCACAGTATCTGGTCTAATTAGCCGCACAGTGCACAGAAATGATTTGATTGGTCAATTTGAATTTCATGGTACTAAATTTTATAAAGAATGGCTAGAAGAAGATGTTTCTCAACTTTTTATTGATACCATCGTTGGTCACTTTCCAGTGATTGCTCAGGAGGCGATGAGGGTTGTTGAAGAACGTTTGGTTGAGCAAACAGCTCCGACATGGGCAGGATTACAAAGTATTAAAAAGTTGCAAACCCTTTTTGAAATTCCTACGATTAATATGATAAAACCTGGTGTCGGAGAAACAACACGAGTTTTACTCAGGCGTATTCCTTGGAAAATACTTGTTGATTGCCGATCGAATCCTAATTTGCAGCATATATTATTATTGGCTCACGAACGGGGTGTTGAGGTAGAAGAATTTCCAGATATGGCCTATTCATGTTGTGGGTTAATTAAAACAATAGGGAGCGATTTATGATTTTTGCGAGTGATCTTGACCAGACTCTCATTTATTCTCCCAAATCATTTCGACTGTTAGCAGAGGAACTCGCGCCAGCGATCACTTCGATTGAACTTTATGAAGGGCGAGAGATCTCATTTATGGCTGATGATGCAATCGCTAAGTTGCAGGCAATTGTAAACCATAGTTTTTTTGTACCCGCTACTACGCGGACCATTGATCAATATCGACGGATTTCTTTATTTCATAACAAAATAAAGCCTGCCTATGTGGTGGTGAGCAATGGGGGAAATCTGATCATTAATGGTAACGTGGATACTGATTGGCAAAAAAACATGGCTAGGAAGATCATACAACTGTGTTTGTGTGCAGAAGATATGTTGACTAGTTTTAAGGAATTTTGCCATGCTTCATGGGCTGGACCAATACGAATGGCGGATGATTTGTTTTATTATTGTGTTGTAGAACGAGATAAAGTTCCTATTAGTGAGCTTGAAAGTTTTTCCTTATGGGCTCAGGCACAAAACTGGAATGTATCACTGCAGGGGCGAAAACTTTATATTGTGCCGCAAGTTGTTAATAAATGGGCTGGAGTTGCTCATATACGAGAACTTTTGCAGGAGGAAATAGTCGTCGCTGCTGGTGATTCGCTTCTTGATTTGTGTATGCTCAAGCAGGCAGACTATGGAATTGCCCCATGTCATGGAGAATTATGGGATCGTTATTCTCGCGGTGAATTAATAGGGCAGGAGATAAAATTTACCAATCAAGCTGGCATTTTAGCATCCAATGATATTTTGAATTATGTGGATGGACAGTCAAAGAATAACTCGATTTGTGGAAAAAGGGCTTAGGTGCCCTTGCTTGTAATCAAGAAGAAATCTATTTTCTGATTAATTAATAAAAAATCTTGTTACTATGACCCTTTTGACTATTGAATCATACAATAGTGCAAAGAGGTGATATTCATGAAAGAGTTTACTCATCGATTAAACTTGAATCGATATTGGCCATTTTGGAGTTTTCATTTTGGTATTCATATCGTACTTGGGTTGTTGGCTGGCATTGGAGGAATTGTAATCATTTGTACGCAAAGTGAAGTCATCAATGGTTTAGCCCTTGTAGGCGCGGGGAGTTTTGCCATTATAAATGGATGGCAAGGATTTTTAGAATTAAGAAAGAGTAAGGTTCACCAACTCTATAAGACCTATAAAAAAAGCAACCAGTAGTCATAGACTGGTTGCTTTTTGTTACGTAATCAGAAAGTAGAACACTTTCTAGGGTTACAAGTAAGAAGGGCTAAAGTTTTTATTATGTAAACATTGCCATGTGAAAAAAACAGGATATTTATTATGTAAAGTAGAATATGTGTAAAGGTAGTCGAAGAATAAAAAGACTTAATTTCACTGTTTATCAAGATATATTCGAGTTTAAGTCCTTTTTATCCAAAAATTTAGTCTTTCTAAATTCCTATCAAGATAAGAATAATAGAGAGACACATCCAGTGGTAAAAAAATTATGTAAAATAGAAAGGTGGTTATGTTATTGCGATATAGTAAATGTTCTAGTTTAGTTGCACTGAGTTTTTTGACGGTGTCATTGATTACGACATCATTTGGAGGGGCGTTTGCTACAGCTGCTTTGGCAGCTACACCTGAAGTGAGTAGCCAAGAAGTAAAGAATGATGATAATAAAGGATTGGTAGCGGGAATTGCTGCTATAGGCTTGATCAGTTTGCTATCAAACCATGGTGGAGATAAAGCTGGTACTGTACCAGCAAAGACTTCTACAACAACATCTACAAGTGGTAATTCCACGGGTACAACGACTACACCGGCTGCATCAAATTCTAATCTTGCTGCAGATGAAAAACTTGCATTTGATCTTTTAAATGCTGATAGAGCAAGCAATGGTTTGAAAGCATTAAAATTTAATTCACAGCTGACAAATTTAGGGGAAAAGTATGCTCAGGATATGATTAACCGTAACTTTTTCGCTCATACTAATCCAGAAGGTCAATCCCCTTTTGACAGAATGCAGCAAGCTGGTATTAGTTATAATTCTGCGGGAGAAAATATAGCGATTAATAGCAACGTAACGGCTGCTGAAAAAGCTTTTATGAATAGTTCGGGACATCGAGCTAATATTTTAAATACGGGTTATACTGAAGTTGGTATTGGCGTTCGTTATGATGCCAAAGGTTCCGCTTATGTCGTGCAAGAGTTTATTGGAAAATAAAATTTTACCATTGAAAAAGGATCCTGTGGCTTTTGGCTACAGGATCCTTTGTTTTACATAGAGACCCCGCATTTAGGGCACATGCCCCGATGTCTGTGATAGTCAAATTCATGGCCGCAGCAGGGGCAGATCTTATATAGACGGTATTGACAGACCTTATACAGTTTATAGTAGCACTTGTAAGTTTTCACACATTCTTTTTCCATCTTACATTTCATTTGAGACATGTCAGTACACATTTCAGAATAACAATCTTCAGTCATTTTTTCTTTCATATAAGGCATTTCTTCTTCGTGGCATTCATCTTTCATGTGGCAGTATTCCTGTTTGTAAGGGTGTCCATCACATTTATGGTAATTCATTCCTCACGATCCTCCTTGTATTTTTCCTACATCCCCTTTGGTAAGGGAGGTGTTATATTCTATGCGGATGAAAGTTAAAGTGTTATGGCGAGTTGACCATAGAGATATTTTTCTTCTTATACAAGGATGAGTGAGTGCTTTTCGTATTGAGACACATAAAAGATCATCTTCGCATATATATAAATAGAACATACAAAAAAGGGGGGAATATGTGTGGATGATAAAGATATACGCCAAAAATATGATCCGTGTACATTAGGGGCTGAGACCGGACCGCAAACCATTATCGTACGTCAGGTAATTGCGGAAGAAGAAAAACAAAAAGTCCTTGATATTCATGTTGTGGTGCCTGCCAAAAAACCGGCGATTGAGCAGATTGTTGATGTTTTTGTAAAGGATCTTGAAATTAATTGTGTTGATGTAATCACTGATAAGGTCATTGTACGTGGAGAATTTGAAATTAAGACCGTTTATGTAGCTTGTTTGCCTGATAATCCTGTGCATGCCATAGAAATCAAACACTATAAATGGACACAAGATATTGATATGCCTGGTGCACGTAAAGGTATGGATGCAGATGCTAGTGTCATTGTTGAGTTCGTAGACTACGATGTCGATGAATGCACTCGTGCTTATAAATACAAATATGAAGATATGGAAAACGATGATGATGATGACGAATGTGATGATGATGATGACCATGATCACGATGATGATGAATGTGATGATGAATGCGATGACGATCATCACCATGGCTGCGGCGGCGGACATAACCACCATCATCACCATCACCACCACAAATGCACTCGAGACTTTGACATATCAATAGTCCTCAAGATCATTGCCAAAGTTATGACCGATCGAGAAGTACAAATTGGTATGGGTACAATGCCTACAAAACCGAAAGGTTAAGCTTACAGTAATGTTTTACCAAAGGGGGGGAATTTAATGAAGGATGATTTGCGACAAAGTTCTGGTTCAACGACCTATAATTCAGGCGCAAGTTTTACAGGTACTGGAACGACTGATAATGCAGAATTAATTTGCGGATGCCCTGAGCCAGGTCCGGAGACCATTCAAGTAGAGCAGGTTCTTGGTGCAGAAATGTCACAAAAAGTTGTAGAATTTGACATGTTTGTGCCGTCACAAAAACCAGATATTAAACAAGTCATTGATGTCTATGTGAAAGATGTTGAAATTAATAGTGTTGATGTCATTCCTAATAAAGTGATTATTCGTGGTGATCTAGAGGTCAAGGTCATGTATGTAGCTGATTTAGAGAATGAACCAGTTCATGCCTTTGAACGAAAGCATGTTCGTTTTACCCGAGATATTGAAGTTGAAGGCGCAGAACGAGATATGGATGCGAGTGCGGATGTAACCGTTGAGTATGTAGATTATGATTTTCATCGGCATCATGATAAACGCAAAGTCCATATTACCATTGTACTTAAATTCTGGGCACGGGTGATTACAACTACGGAAATGGATGTTTATGCCTTGAGTCCTATTACTGAGGTTGGTCAAGTGGAATATACCAGTGCTAATGCATTAGAAAATGGTTATTCCACTGGTCTATTTGGCGGTGAAGCTACTTCTGCATCCCAGACAGGGGGCGGAGACATTGCGGCTTATGGTTCTGAAAATATGCTAATAACAGGTCCAGGAATCACTCCAACGGCTGGAACCATGATGGGTATCAGCGGCACAGGTACTATAAATGGGACTTCAGTAAATATCCGTACAGGGCCAGGTACGAATTTCCCTATTGTGACGAAGGTTAATAAAGATACGACTGTGACGATAAAAGAACAGGCTTTCGGTTGGTATAAAATTGCTCTCTCAGATGGTACCACAGGATGGGTTGCCAGCTGGTTGATTAACGGCAATACTGGTGTACCCAAAGGATAAAAGAATAAAGCACCGCACAAGCTGCTTACTTTAAGTAACTTGTGCGGTGTTTTTACATCTAATGTGTATGGTAGAGGCATATAGTGTAATGTAATCGAGTGGAAGAGATAAGACGTTGCTTTAGGGAGGGAGATTGATAAGAGTGTTAATTGCGCTCGAATATCTCGGTTCGGTGGGAATCGGAGTTACATCACCCCAGCTGTTTCGTGCTAACGATGGTAAGCTCTATGTTGTTAAGCTGCAAAATAATCGTCTAGGTACAAAGATACTTGTAAATGAGTATGTGGCATGGTGGTTTGGTCAATATATGGGACTTTGTTTTCCGCCAAGTGGTTTAATTAAAATTGATGAACAGATATTGCGCAATAATCGAAAGCTCAGATTGGCAAAGATAAGTCATCGGCTCCATTTTGCTAGTCAATACTTGCATAAAAATCGATATGTTGGAAAATCTGAGCTGCAAAATGCGGCAAATAAACAAGCGATGGCTGGTGTGATGTTGTTTGATGTTATGTTTCATAATATCGACCGTAGTAAAAATCGAAAAAATCTCTTAGTTTGCCGAGAAGAAGCAAATAATGTATTGTATGCGATTGATAATTCCCATTTGTTTATACGTGGGAGGTGGAGTATTCAGTCTTTAAAAAAATTATCAGAGCGCATTGTGATTAATCAATGGCGAGCTTATGGATGGTTACTGAATCATTTTTTGGTAGCGGAAGATTTTTCTCCTTATGTTGCAAAAGTGAAAAGTATTAAGGATGAAGACTTAGATTTTCTTATTGCAAGTATTCCGGAGGAATGGTTACCCCTGCCGAGTGAACGTGAGGCACTACGTGAATATATGATGATAAGGTGCAATCTTATTGATGATATTATGGCTGCATTGTATCGGTTAATTCCTGATGTAGACAGGGGTTCCTACTTTAACCAAAGAAAATAATTCTTCCACATTACTATTGTGCATGCGGATACAACCATGGGATACTAAAGTTCCGATTAACCAGGGCTGATTCGTGCCATGAATACCGTAGGAATCATAATTAAGACCTAACCACCGAGTTCCTAAGGCGCCACCAGGATTCATGAATTTTAGAGCAATGGCATAGTTGCCTAAAGGGGTAGGTGTACTTAATTTACCAATACCGATGGGATATTGTCGTATAGGATCATTGCCATTAAAAAGAGTCAGTCCAAGAGAAGAGGTACTAATCAAAATATTAGCTCGCGGCAGTGTAGAATCAGCTCGTTTTATCGCTGGCAAAGGAGTGATTTCGCTAACTGTTGCCTCCTGAAGGCGACAGTAGGTAACCCCGTCTATGATGCCTGTTGCAGGCAAATGCTGTTCTTCTTGAAATGAGGTCACAGCTTGGCTTGTGGATGTATCATATTTATTGTTAATCTGGGCATGATAGAAATGGTGTTTAGTTAAGAGTTCTTGTATTTTCCCAACAATAGGATGTTCCATATCTTCCCTAATTACAACGTCTGATAAGGGGTGGGGTAAATAGAGCATGCGAAGATTCATAATATCGACCTCCTTGAAAAATCTTTAGTTATTCTATGTAAGATAAGTTTTATTGGTGCACAGCAGACAAAACAGTAAAGTATATAACAAAAAAATTTCTAGCCTTTGCAGGCAAACACCGCTATCATATCGAATATAATACCAACAATATTTTATGGAGGGGGTTTGCCATATGGAACATACAACGTCAGAACAAGAAATTCAATTAGTGACTTTTCGTCTGGCTAGTGAAGAATATGGACTTCCGATTACTAAAGTCCAGGAAATTAATCGTCTTGTCCCAGTAACTAAGTTGCCTCAAACACCAAATTTTATGGAAGGCATTATTAATCTGCGAGGACGCATTATTCCTGTCATTGATTTACGAAAAAGATTTGAAATGGTCATCAGTGATCATGATGATGATACACGCATTATTATTGTAGAAATTAACGGTCAAGTCGTTGGTGTAACAGTTGATGCAGTTACAGAAGTCATTAGTTTGCATACTGCTAATATCGAACCGCCGCCTGCAACGGTTGCTTTGGATTCAAAATATATTGACGGTGTTGGTAAAATTAATGATCGACTCATTATTCTCTTAGATATTGATAAAATTTTAACAGATCAAGAAGAATTGACTGTCAAAAAAATAAGTGGTTAATTGATGATGTTAACAATACGAGCAAATGCGAAAATTAATTTAACACTTGACGTTCTTCATAAACGTACAGATGGATTCCATCAAGTCGAAATGATTATGCAAGCCATAGAACTTGCGGATATATTAAAATTAGAGGAAAATCAGAGTGGTGACATTAGTATAACGGCTAATGTGGCCCATTTGCCCTGTGATCAGAGAAATTTAGCTTATCAAGCCGCTATGCTGATCAGAGAAACCTGTCATGTGAGAACAGGTGTACATATTTTTCTGGAAAAAAATATTCCTATGTCGGCAGGCTTGGCTGGTGGAAGTACTGATGCCGCAGGTGTACTTTTAGGGCTTAATCGTTTATGGAATTTAGGATTGTCGTTGCCCGAATTATCTCAATTAGGAGCAAAACTTGGTTCGGATGTTCCTTTTTGTTTGCAAGGTGGTACGATGCTCGCAACAGGTCGAGGCGAACTTCTTGAAAAATTACCTTCCATGCCTCCTTGTTATGTGGTATTAGCTAAACCGAGATTTGGTGTTTCAACCGCTTGGGTATATGGTAAATACCGAGGAAATACTGTGCAATCCCATCCTGATACTGCTGGTGTGATATCTGCTCTTGGGCAAGGTGATTTACTAGAAGTGGCAGGACGTTTAAATAATGTACTAGAAAGTGTTACCATGGCAGAGTATTCTTTAATTAGAAAACTGAAAGAAAATATGTTGCAGTATGGTGCTATCGCTAGTTTAATGTCAGGTAGCGGTCCTACAGTTTTTGGTCTGGTTGAAGATAAGGTTAAAGCAGAATATATTGCAGATCAGCTTCGACGACAAAATGATGCTGAAATTATTATAACGAAAACAGTAGTAGAAAATGGGGGATATGATGGAAAGGCGATTATTACCGATTAAATTAGATAGTTATCAACCACTAAGAGAAGTGGTATGCGAAACATTGCGTAATGCTATTATTCAAGGTATATTAAAGCCTGGAGAACGGTTAATGGAGATTCAAGTATCTGAAGAATTGGGTGTAAGCCGTACGCCAGTAAGAGAAGCAATCCGAAAGCTTGAGTTAGAAGGCTTCGTTGTGATGATACCTCGGCGTGGTACTTATGTATCAGATCTGTCAATTAAAGATATTAATGAAGTATTTGAAGTTCGAACGGCTCTTGATGTGTTGGCTGCAGGGATGGCCGCTGAACGCATTACAGACGATGAACTTGAACAAATGGAACGATTATTAGTAGAACTTGGTGAACACATTGAGACCGATGATATGGACAAAATTGTAGAAGCTGATAGTCAATTTCATGATCTTTTATATAGTGCTAGCCGCAACAGTCGTCTTGTAGGGATCATCAATAACTTGCGAGAGCAATTGACACGGTTTAGATCTTTATCTATGTCTTATCCTGGACGACTCAAAGAAATGCTTGGTGAACATACTCGGCTCGTTGAATCTCTTGGACTGCGCAATGTCGCGTTAGCCAAACGTTTAGCAGGTGAGCATATGGCAAATGCTGAGCAAACCTTATTAAAAAATATGGTCGAACGTGGAGAATCATCTAAAGATGAATAGTATTTGATTTTTTGTGAGATAATATAAATAGAAAATTCCCTAGAAACTGAGCTTATACGTTTTTAGGTGGTAGATTTGTATGATCGATCATAGGGGAGGTATTGGTTATATGTATGATGCCATAATACTGGCTGGCGGTGAAAATAGTAAGTGTTTGAGTCATTTTTCATCTCAGCCGTATGAGGCGATGATTGAAATAGCCGGTAAACCTATGGTAACCTTTGTGGCAGATGCATTGGCAGCAGCTCCCCAGGTGGCGAGGATTTTTGTAATGGGTCCGGTTAAACAATTAGCCCAATGTAGTTTTCCTGAGAATGTAATACTTGTTGAGGGTGGCAGAACCATTACTGAGACCATTCAATTGGGCATGAATTCTCTTGGTCACAAAAATAAGGTATTGGTAGTGACGGCTGATATACCCCTATTAACACCGACAGCAATTAATGATTTTTTAACGCAATGTTCTAAAACTGAAGTGGATTTATATTATCCAATTGTGAGCCGTGAAATCAATAATCAACATTATCCTGGAAATAAACGCACCTATGTGCGATTTAAGGATGGAACTTATACAGGTGGTAATATTTTTTTAGTCAATCCAGTCATTGTTCCTCAATGTTTAGCAGTAGCCAAAGAATTGATCGATAATCGTAAGAACCCGTTTAAATTATGTTGTTTACTTGGTTGGGGGTTTGTGCTGAATTTTTTAATCGGCACATTAAGTTTGAGCAAAGTGAAGGAACGGGTGGCTAGTCTTCTAGGTGTTACTGGTACTGTCATTAAATCTTCTTATCCAGAATTGGGGATTGACGTTGATAAGCCAAGTGATCTAGAATTAGTACGTACTACCTTTTCTTTTCGTATATAACTATACGGTCTACGAGCGCGATAATAGTTATCGCGCTCTTTGTGTGCAATCAGAAAAAAATAAAAAATCTAACTCTGCAGGGATTTTGCAATTTTATGGGGAAACTGAATAATAATACTTAAAAATGAAAAAACATTCGGCATTTCTGTGATGGAGGAAAAGAATCAATGACTAAAGTACGAAGAGTTGAAAGAGTGGTCGCTCTGAGCAAAATGTTAATGGACATGCCTGGGTATTTATTTTCTTTGGGACATTTTAGTAATATATTTGGCGCAGCGAAATCTACCTTGAGTGAGGACATGGTGACAATAAAACAAGCCATCGAGCAGTTTGGATTGGGGACAGTTGAAACAGTATCTGGAGCTGCTGGTGGTGTGCGTTATGTACCATGCCACTCAGAAGAACGAATGAATACATTTTTGACTGGAATGGCCATGCGGTTAGCTGAACCTGAGCGAGTGATTCCAGGTGGCTTTTTATATATGTCTGATATTTTATTTATGCCTGATTTGATGGTACAAGTTGGCGAAATTTTTCGCACTCGATTTGCTCATTTGGCGCCTGACTATATTATGACAGTCGAAACCAAAGGTATTCCTTTAGCGTTTACGACGGCAAGGGCTTTTGGTTTGCCCTTGGTTATTGTGCGCCAGGGTGGTAAAGTAACAGAGGGACCATCTGTCAGTATTAACTATGTTACTGGTTCGGCAAAGCGGATTCAAACCATGTCCCTGCCTCGTCGCGCTCTTGTATCGGGTTCAAAGGTACTCGTGATTGACGACTTTATGAAGGCTGGTGGAACGGCACGCGGAATGATTGATCTAGCGAATGAGGTAGGTGCCAAGGTGGTTGGTACAGGAGTACTCATTGCAACAAATGAACCTGAAAAAAAATTAGTTGATGAATACTTGGCATTACTTATGTTACATGACGTAGATTCACATACTAAGAAGATTGATATTAGACCCGTATTTTAAGATTTTTATGCTGAAGTAAGGTTCTGCAAGGAGTAATCTAGAAACTGGTAACGCTAATATATGAAAAAAATATTGTTAAAAGTTTAAGAAAACAAATATAATGAGTAGATGCTTTAGAAATTTCTCTAGTTTTTAAAAAAATGTGCAGGAATGTCAGAATTGGTGTCGAAAAAAATAAAAGTTTGGTGTTTTGCTAAAGAAGAATCTAATTAGTAAAAAATGGTTTTAAAGTGAATGGAGGAAAGGTATGTCGGATTTACTGGCGGTAATTTTGGCGGCAGGTAAAGGTACACGCATGAAGTCAGCATTACCTAAAGTGCTACATCGCATTGGCGGCAAATCAATGATAGAGCAGGTCATTAATGCAGCGGATCTAGCAGGTGCGAAACGCAAGGTAGTGATTGTTGGTTTCGGGGCCCAAAGCGTAGAGACTGCTTTAGGTGAGCAAGCAGAATATGTTGTTCAAGAAGAACAATTGGGTACAGGACATGCTGTGATGCAGGCTGCTGAAATTCTACAAGGATTTGAAGGGACTGTAATGGTGCTGTGTGGCGATACGCCATTGCTTCAAGGACAAACCTTGGCTAAGCTGTTTGCTGAGCATCAGGCGGCGAAAGCAAGTGCTACAGTACTGACTGCTTGTATGCCTAACCCTACTGGTTATGGTCGAGTCATTCGAGATGAGAGTGGTCAAGTATTAAAGATTGTAGAGCAAAAAGATGCGAACAGTCGGGAACTTGCTGTCAATGAAGTGAATACAGGGATTTACTGTTTTGAACGTGCGGCTTTATTTGAAGCGTTGAATGGCATTACTTGCAATAATATGCAAGGGGAGTACTATTTGACCGATGTAATTGGTATTTTAGCACAAGGTCAGGCTAAGGTGTGGGCAGTACAGGTTGATGATTATCAGGAAACCTTAGGAATTAATTCACGCATACAGTTGGCTGAAGCAGAAAAAATACTACGAAGACGTAAATTAGCCAGTTTGATGGATAATGGTGTTACCATCATGGATCTTGACAGTACTTTTATTGATGAAGAGGTTTGTATTGAGCCTGATACTGTTATTTATCCTTTTACCTGGATTGAGGGTGCTACGACGATTGGTAAGGGTTGTGAAATAGGACCGAGTAGCCGTATTCAAAATTCCAGCATTGGTGATAATGCTATATTGCATTTCATATACGCTCATGATTGTCAGATTGGTAATCATGTAACAGTTGGTCCCTATGTTCACTTGCGCCCTAATACTACGATTGCTGATGGGGTTAAAATTGGTAATTTCGTAGAAGTCAAGAATTCTCAAATTGGCAAGGGAAGTAAAATTCCACATTTGAGCTATATTGGTGACACTGATATGGGCGAAAAAGTGAATATTGGTTCGGGTACCATCACTGTCAATTATGATGGTAAAAATAAACATCGTACGACTCTTGAAGATGGAGTCTTCATCGGTTGTAATACCAATCTGGTTGCTCCTGTGACCGTTGGTAAAGGAGCTTATGTAGCTGCTGGATCAACAATTACTAAAGATGTGCCATCAAAAGCTTTGGGTGTGGCCAGAGCGCGTCAAAATAATATTGATGGTTGGGTTAATAAAAAGTAAGGCTAAGATTTTGCCAGTAATTTTATAAAGTAAGAAAAAGCATACTCAGGAGGTATTTTATATTTTGGAAGATATTAAGAGATTGCGGATTTTTTCCGGTAATTCCAATCCGTGTTTGGCTAAGGAAATTGCGAGCCATTTAGGGCTTACGATGGGGAATGCTTTTGTTGGGCATTTCAATAACGGAGAAACGCAAGTTATTATTGACGAAAGTGTGCGCGGTAAAGATGTATTTATTGTGCAACCAACTTGTAATCCTGTAAATGACAGCATGATGGAGCTTTTAATCATGGTAGATGCTGCCAAGCGCGCTTCTGCAAGAACCATTACAGCGGTCATTCCTTATTATGCTTATGCTCGGCAAGATCGAAAAACTCGTGGTCGGGAACCTATTTCTGCGAAATTAATTGCTAATTTATTAACAACAGCTGGAGTTAGCCGTGTTATTACAGTTGATTTGCATGCTGGACAAATCCAGGGATTTTTTGATATTCCTGTGGATCATTTACCTGGTGTGCCATTACTTGCTGACTATATTCGTTCCAAGAATTTGGATGACCTTATCGTTGTATCACCAGATTTAGGTGGGGTAACTCGTGCTCGACAACTGGCGGATCGCCTTCATGCGCCGATTGCCATCATTGAAAAACGTCGCCCGATGCCTGGTGTGGCTGAGGTTATGAATTTGATTGGTAATGTATCAGGAAGAACGGCTGTTATGATTGATGACATTGTCGATACTGCTGGCTCTCTGACAGAGGGTGCGAATGCTCTAATGAAATATGGCGCAAAAGAAGTCTATGCTTGCTGTACTCATGGTGTATTGAGTGATCCTGCGATCTCTCGTATTAATGGGTCAGTGATCAAAGAATTGGTGATTACCAATACCATTCCATTGCCACCAGAAAAAGAAAGCGAAAAAATTAAAGTATTGTCTATGGCACCTCTTTTGGGTGAAGCTATTCTTAGGATTTTTAGCGAACTGCCTGTTAGTAAAATGTTTGAAGAATAACAAATAGATTCGAATAGGGGTTTGGCTTATTGGAAATAAGTCAAACCCCTATTTACTATTGCGCATAGTCTATCATATGGTATAATCCCATTAAGGTTGGTGATGGTGATGATACAACAATCGTTCAATGATAAATCAGGGGCAATCATCGAACAAGGAAAAATCACTCATATCCCTGTTATTGCGGCATTGTTTACTGAATGTTTTAAAGAAAGCGTATTGCATCACTGTGGTGGGAATTTGCCGAGTCCGCGTGCTATGGAGGATGTCTTTGCTTTAGTTTATCAGGCAGAACCTGAGGCGACCTTGTTAGCGCGTGATGGCAGCAGTGGAGAGTATATTGGTTATTGTTTGGCTCCGACTCGCTTATCGGGGTTATGGCTCAGGGCTTTATGGGAAGGTCATTTGCTGAAATGGACTTGGCGTTGGCTAACAGGACAATATGGTTTTGGCTTTCATCCAATAAAAATCATTGTAATGAATAAACTGGCATTTTTACAGTCGTCGATTGAGCCAACTCAAACAGCCAATGCTCGTATTTTATCAATTGCGGTATTGCCGAAGGCGCGAGGGCGAGGTATTGCTAGCCAACTGATTGGGGCAGCGGTAGACTACTTTACTCTTCAAGGGGTGACGAGAGTGCGTCTTGAAGTGCGACCTGACAATCTTGCAGCCCTTAGGGTCTATGAAAAGTGGGGGTTTATTGTTGATGGTTATACGATGGATTCCCAAGGGAAATGGTTAATTATGTTTAAAGAAATGGAGCATTCTCATGTTTGATATAAAAATACGCCTAGTGAGTATGTTAGGATTGTTGACAGTCATTGTATTGGGCGGGCTTATTCTTGATTATCGTCATATGCTGAGAAGGCCTATGCGCATAGGAATTGGTCTGGCTCTTGTCGGTATTGCTGCCGGTGCCTTCTTGACCTTATGTGCTGTGTTGCCAGAAAATCATGTATTTGGGCAGGTATTCTTTGAATCACAAACAAACAAAAAAGTCGTTGCCCTTACTTTTGATGATGGTCCTTATTCTCCTTATACTGAGCAAGTTCTTGATGTGCTCAAAGAATATCAGGTGCCAGCGACTTTTTTTGTTGTTGGGCAAAATGTTGAAAAATATCCTGAATTGGTGCAGCGTATTGTGAATGAAGGTCATCAATTAGGTAATCATACTTATCATCATGTTGATTTATTAAAAAGCGATCGAAAAACCATTGAAGAAGAAATTGATCATACAAATCGAGTGATAAAGGCGGCTGTTGGTACGACTCCTCATGTTGTGCGCCCACCTCACGGTTTTCGTGATCCTGTAGTTATGGAAATCATGGCTGTTCGTGGCTTGAAAGTCGTCGAATGGTCAATTATGAGTCGGGACTGGACCAATCCTGGAGTCGATGTTATTGTTGATCGGACTGTTGCAAAAGTTAAAAATGGTTCTATTATTCTCCTTCATGATGGAGATGGTATTGACTCGAGAGCTTCTCGGATTCAAAGTGTTGAAGCGACTCGGCGTATTATTCAAACTCTGACTGCTCAAGGATATCAATTCGTGACTGTCGATGAAATTTTAGCTAAAACGGAGGAAAATAAGTCGTGAAAATTGTTGTAGGATTGGGCAATCCGGGGGATGAATATCGTGACACTCGGCATAATGTAGGTTTTATGGCTGTCGATGAAATAGCGCGTCGTTTGGGAATCCATTCGTGGAAAAAACGTAATCAGGCATTGGTTGCTGAATATCGTGGCGATGAATCAATCTTGCTTGTTAAGCCGCAGACATATATGAATTTGAGTGGTATCGCCGTGGGAGAATTAGCCCGTTGGTATAAAGTTCCTGTTGAAGATGTGATTGTTATTTTTGATGATATGGATTTACCCATTGGACGGCTGCGTTTGCGGATGAAAGGCGGATCAGGTGGACATCGAGGGATAGAATCTTTGTTGAATCAGTTATCTAAAGATACCTTTAATCGCGTGCGTATTGGTATTGATCGACCGCCAACAGGTTGGCAAGTAGTGGATTATGTACTGAGTCGCTTTACAAAAGAAGAACAACCTTTACTAGAAAGTGCCATCGATAAAGCTGCGGAGGCAGTAGAATGCATTGTTAAGCAAGGTATGAATAAGGCGATGAATATACATAATAAGTAGAATGTCTTTAAAAAAATCCTACTGCTTCATTGGTTTTTAAGCCAATTGAGCAGTAGGATTTTTTTGATGGAGCATCATCCTTTTATTCGTTAGTCGGATTAATATTTTTTTTGAAAATTGATAGCAGGATTGCTGTAACGACTGTTCCGGCAAGGATGGATACAACGTACATTCCAAGATTGCCCACAGCATTAGGAATCAGGAGTACGAAAATACCACCATGAGGTGCTCGCAATGTACAATTGAAGATCATGGATAATGCACCTGTTACAGCTGAACCGATTACAATAGACGGAATAACACGTACTGGGTCAGCAGCGGCAAAGGGGATGGCGCCTTCTGTAATAAAAGAAATACCCATTACAGAAGCTGCTTTGCCTGCTTCTTGTTCTTCAGGAGTGAATTTCTTCTTAGCGATATAAGTTGCTAGTGCTAGACCTAAAGGTGGAGTCATACCTGCGGCCATGATCGCTGCCATTGGTTCAAATACATTGCTGCCGAGTAAACCAACACCAAAGGTATAGGCAACTTTATTAACTGGACCTCCCATATCAAAGGCCATCATTGCACCGAGGAGAAGACCAAGCAGACCTGCATTGGCAGAAGACATACCTTTTAATGTTTCAGTCATAATATCCATAATTGCTTTGACAGGAGTGCCGATGACATAAATCATTAAAAGACCAATGGCTAATGTGGAGAAAAGAGGGATAATCAGCATCGGTTTGAGGCCTTCTAGACTTTTTGGTAATTGAACAGCATTTTTGATCCAAAGGGCAATATAACCAGCGCAGAAACCAGCGATAATACCGCCGAGAAATCCGGAACCAATTTTAGAAGCCAGCATTCCGCCAACGAGACCAGGAACAAGTCCAGGACGATCTGCAATGGAATAGGCGATAAAGCCGGAGAGGATTGGTACGAGCATTGCGAAGGCTGCACCGCCACCGATATCCATTAAGGCGGCGGCCAGGGTTCCTTTTTCTTTAAAAGCTTCAATACCGAAAACGAAAGAAAGAGCAATGATTAAACCGCCCGCTGCAACCAGTGGGATCATATGAGAAACACCATTCATTAGATGTTTGTACACACCTGTTCTAGCTGATCGATTTGTTTGTTGGGCAGCTGTAGCACTGACAGAAACTGTACTTTTCTTTGAACTGACGGCTTTTTCAATAAGGCCTTTAGGATTTTTTATGGCCTCTTGGACAGTTGCGTCAATGATCGTTATTCCTTGGAATCGTTCTCGATCAACGTTGGTATCGGCAGCAATGATAATCGCATGAGCGCCTTTGATATCCTCGTCGGTCAGTTCGTTTTCGACGCCTACAGATCCTCTGGTTTCGACTTTCATTTCATGACCGGCTGCTTTGGCAGCCATTTGTAGGGATTCAGCCGCCATATAAGTATGAGCAATTCCGTTAGGGCAGGATGTGATACCTAAAAGTTTCATGATCAAGAACCTCCCTTTATTTTTTTATTATTGAAATGCATCTAATACGTCCTCGTAGGTTTTGGCAGACATGAGACGATCTCTAACTTCTTGGTGCATCAGCTTACGAGAGATAAAAGATAAGACTTTAAGATGAACATCATTTGAGTCTGCAGGAACGGCAATCAAAAATAGGATGTGTGCGAGAGTTTCATCGAGTGATTCATAGTCAATCCCTTTCTTAGAGATACCTAAGGTTAAAGCCGCTTCTTTTACGCTGCTATCTTTTGCGTGAGGAATGGCAATTCCCATACCAATGCCAGTGGAAAATTCTTTTTCTCGATGTAATACGGCGATTTTATATTGTTCTTTGTCAGAAAGTTTGCCGTCGGCATCAAGGATGTCGATGAGTTCGTCGATAACCTCTAATTTTGTTGTTGCCTGTAGATCAAAATTCACCCGGGATGCTGATAATAAGTCTTGAATGTTCATTTTTAAATTACCTCCACTCATTTATTTGAACTTTATTGATTAATTCATTTACTTGTTTTAAAGAGGCGGCTTGTGTACCAGGAAGGGCAACTGCTGCACCAGCTGAAGCTGAGGCTAGACGAACACTCTCTGCAAGTGATAGGTTACGGGCTTGGCCGACGCTAAAACCAGCTACGAAAGCATCCCCGGCACCGACAGTACTGCAAACAGGGACAGTCGGCGCTTTGGCTCTAAGAATTTGATGAGAGTCGGCCACCAAAGAACCTTTTTCTCCAAGGGAAATAGCAACTTTCTCGATTCCCTGGTTGACTAATTGTTTGATTGCTTTAAGAATTTCTTCATCCGATTCCAGTGGTGAATTGAGCAATTGGCTCAGTTCAGGTAAATTGGGTTTGACGGCAAATGGACGGGCCGCGATGCCAGCGGCTAAAGCCGGTCCGCTCGTATCTAAGATGACTTTACAATTATATTGGTGAAGCATGGTAATGAATTGAGCGTAGATGTCTGTTGGAATTGTTGGAGGTAAACTTCCTGAGAGTACAAACCATTTATGAGTGATCGCTAGTTGGCGTAAGGTCGAGAATAAATGGTCGAGATCTAAAGGCGTTGGTGTAACACCAGGAAAGTTTAATTCGCTAACCATATCCTTACTCGTATCGACGATTTTAATATTAACGCGGTTTTCCCCAGATGTTTCTACGAATTGATTATGAATTTCTTCTTTTTTAAAATAGTTTTCAAATACAGAGGCATTATTAGTTCCTAAAAATCCTGTTACTAAAACAGGGTGTTCGAGGGCTTTTATGACTTTTGCTACATTAATACCTTTACCTCCAGGATCAGTACGCTCACTGGCTACACGATTGACTTGTCCTAAAAGGAAAGTTGGCAGATGGAGTGTACGATCAATGGCAGGATTTAATGTGACAGTCACAATCGGTATTTCAGTTTGTTTATCCAATCATATCGACTCCTTTTATTTTTATTCAGCGACAAGTACTTGCGTATGAGTTCTTAGACAATCAAGAGTGTCCTTTGGGGTGCCGCTATCAGTAATAATCATTGATAATTCATTTAGATTGCAAATTTTGCAAAAGGTTTTTTGTTCAAACTTGGAATGATCTACGACTAAGATGGATTGTCGAGCTGACTGTAGCATGAGACCTTTGGTTTCGGCTTCTGCTAAATTGTGCGTTGAGGCACCGAGCATACAATCTACAGCATTGGCAGCAACAAATGCCTTATCAAAACAAAAGAGTTTAAGCATGGCATTTGTCAAAGGGCCGACAAGAGAATTAATGGATTTACGCCATGCGCCACCGAGTAGTAAAACTTCGATATCCGGTTCTTCGGCGAAGATGCAAGCGACATCCATACTATTTGTGGCGATTGTTAATCGTTTACCACAGAGGGCTCGAGCGATTTCTCGACTGGTTGTACCTGCATCGAGCAATATCGTTTCTCCGTCTTGAACCAAGTTGGCTGCTGCAAGGGCAATTTGCCGTTTTTCATCAAGAAGAAACACTTCCCGATCGTGGAAACTGAGCTCTGAATCAAGTTGAGGCGAGACAGCGCCGCCATGTGTTCTTTGTAATAAACCGATATTTTCTAATTCTTGCAAATCACGGCGTATCGTGGCTTCTGAAACGCTAAATAATATGCTAAGTGAAACAACTTTGACAGGATGTCCTGATTTTATTAATTGAATGATTTTATTACGACGTTCTTCGGCAAACATATTATTTTAATTTCTCCTCAAGCAAACCGATTATTTTGATTATTCAATAATGTTCGCTTGTGTTTATTATAAGATTTTTATAGTTTAAAGTCAATCATAAATGAACAAAAATAATCACAAACGAATAAAAAAATGAGATTTATTGAGAATATTGATTTATATTTTCTCTTTATAAATAATTATCCTCTCTGTGACTGAAATAGTGTTGCGTATGGGAAACAGGTATGCTACAATTGTCTGGTAAAAACACAAGTGGCTTTAGAGAGAGGTGCAATAAATGAAAGACAAAATTCATCCTAATTATGGTGAATCAAAAGTAACGTGTGGTTGTGGTAACACTTTCCTAACTGGTTCTGTTAAAAAAGAACTACGTATCGATGTGTGTTCCAAATGTCATCCGTTCTTTACTGGTCAGCAACGTAATATTACTGCTGGCGGACGTGTTGAGAAATTCAATAAACGTTATGGTACACAGGCCTAAAAACCCGGTAGCAGAGCAGAAATGCTCTGCTACATTTATATCCGCTAGCAATGGGGTTAAAATATGCTTTTAATGAAGCCAGAAGGCGCACGTTTGTTTGCTATATAAAAGGAGGGGATACCGTGAAACCTAAAGTGAGCATTGGCGGGCAAGCAGTGATCGAAGGTGTTATGATGCGGGGCCCAGGTGTTATTGCTACAGCCGTTCGAGAACCATCAGGTGAAATTCTAGTTAAAACAGAGTCTTTCACACCGATTAGTAATCGGTATCCTATTTTGAAAAAACCAATGATAAGAGGAGTCGTTGCTTTGGTTGAGTCCTTAGTACAGGGACTTAGAGCCTTGTCCTTTTCAGCTCAAGCAGCTGGTGAAGAAGGGGAAGAGTTATCCAATAAAGAAATTGCTCTTACAATGATGTTTTCGTTGGGACTCGCGATTCTGTTGTTTGTTATTATCCCGACTTATACGGCAAAATATATTCATAGCGCTGTGACAGATCCTCGGCTCCTCAATTTACTGGAGGGTGTACTTAGATTTGCTATTTTTTTAGCGTATATTATGGCAATTTCTAAGATGAAAGATATTCATCGAGTTTTTGAATATCATGGCGCTGAACACAAAACCATTCACGCTTATGAGGCTGGTGTACCTCTAGATGTTGAGCATGTGCGTACCTATAGCACTTTGCATCCACGCTGCGGTACCAATTTCTTACTCATTGTGATGATTGTTAGTATTATTATATTTGCTTTTTTAGGTTGGCCAGAGTTATGGGTTCGTATTGTATCTCGTATTGTACTCATGCCAGTCGTGGCAGGCCTTGCCTATGAAATCATTCGTTTTGCGGGCAAGAGTGAGGCCGCATGGGTTCAGTTTGCAATTGGCCCAGGGCTATTATTGCAAAAGTTAACGACACGAGAACCTAGTGATGATCAAATCGAAGTGGCGATTAAAGCTTTAGAAGCAGCTCGTCCTGTACAATAAAAATAAACAAAATGTTAGAGGCTGAAGAAAAAGGTTCATAGATAAGACAGGTGCTATATGAACCTTTTTCTGACAGACTCTTTTAGAGGAGTAATAATCATGCTCGATAAATTACAAGCCATTGAAGATAGACATACTGAGCTAGAAAATCTCATTAGTGATCCTTCTGTTCTGGCGAATATGGTAGAATGGCAAAAACATACGAAAGCTCATTCGAAATTAACACCGATCGTAGCCAAATTTCGTGAGCAAAAAGAAGTCAACCAAGGTATTGCAGATGCTCTTGAAATGCTTGGTGAGAAGCTAGAAAATGACTTTCGGCAAATGGTTACGGCTGAGTTATCAGAACTAAAAGCGAAAGCTGAAATTATTAATGAAGAATTGCGGATCTTGTTATTACCCAAAGATCCTAATGATGAAAAAAGTGTGATTGTTGAGATTCGTGGTGGAGCAGGTGGTGATGAAGCTGCCTTATTTGCTGGGGATTTATTTCGTATGTATACTCGTTATGCTGATGACCATGGTTGGCGTACAGAATTACTTGATGCCAATGCTCCTGATTCAGGAGGTTTTAAAGAAGTTGTCTTTGTAATTGATGGTGATGGTGCTTATAGCCGCTTGAAATATGAGAGTGGTGTTCATCGTGTACAACGTGTACCGACCACTGAATCAAGCGGACGAATCCATACCTCTACGGTGACTGTTGCTGTACTTGTTGAAGCAGAAGAAGTCGATGTAGTGATTAATCAAAATGATCTTAGGATTGACACTTATTGTGCGAGTGGTGCTGGCGGACAGCATGTTAATAAAACCGAGTCAGCAGTCAGAATTGTTCATTTACCTACAGGGATTGTTGTTCAATGCCAAGATGAAAAATCCCAAATGAAGAATAAAGACAAGTGTATGCGCGTTTTGAGATCTAAGGTGTTAGAAATGGCACAAGAAGCACAGCAAGCTGAGCAAGCTGAAGAACGCAAAAGTCAGGTCGGGACAGGTGATCGTAGTGAACGAATTCGCACCTACAATTTCCCTCAAGGACGTGTGACTGATCATCGCATTGGTTTAACCTTGCATAAACTGGATTTTGTACTCAATGGCGATCTCGATGAAATTATTAATGCTTTGATTGCTACAAATCAAAGTAAACGTATGCAGCAGGTTGACTAAGATGAAAAACAATAAAGAAGTGTGGCGAATTGATACAATTTTAAATTGGACTCGGCAGTACTTCGGTGAAAAAGGCGTGGAAAATCCACGTCTTGATGCCGAAGTACTGCTTTCCCATATTTTAAGAAAAGATCGTATCTATTTATATGTACATTTTGATCAACCCTTAGAAAGTGGAGAATTAGCAGCTTTTCGTGCAGCTGTCAAAAAGCGAGCTGCTCGTTTGCCTGTAGCCTATATTACAGGTATAAGAGAGTTTATGGGACTAGATTTTGAAGTCACGCCTGCTGTCTTGATTCCAAGACCTGACACGGAGATTTTAGTGGAGACGGCGCTGAAAATGTTAGCAACAGTTGACAGTCCTCAACTATTAGACCTTGGGACAGGAAGCGGCGCAATTTGCATCAGCATGCTAGCAAACTTACAGTCGGCTAAGGCTGTTACTGTTGATATTTCTCCAGAAGCTATCATGGTTGCAAGAGGCAATGCTGAAAAACATGGAGTGACTGAGCGCCTTACTTTCTGCCAGGGAGATCTATTTGCTCCTGTGAAGGGGCAAATCTTTCATGCTATTTTATCCAATCCGCCCTACATTCCAGAAGATGATATGGTAAGTTTGACTCCTGAAGTTAGACAAGAACCTAATTTGGCTTTAGTCGGTGGTAAGGACGGGCTTGATTTTTATCGACGTATCATTCATGAAGGACCAACTTATTTGGCAACTGGTGGTTTTATTGCGCTGGAAGTTGGGATTGGACAGGCAGAGCAAGTTGCAAATCTTGCTGAAGAAGGTGGTTTTTTCACTGTCAGTGAGATTGTGAAGGATTATGGCGGGATTGAAAGAGTTGTTGTATTGACTCAAAAGTAAAGAGTGTTGTCAACAATAATGCTTAATTCAACGGATTGAGTTACAAAGTGAGGATTAACTATGCAAACGAAATATTTCGTTGTGGATAAAGATGAACCTGATCTAAAAATGATGGAAGAAGCTGCTAGACTACTGAAACAAGGTGGCTTAGTAGCTTTTCCTACAGAAACCGTATATGGGCTAGGAGCGAATGGCCTTGATAGCGAAGCAGTTGCGAAAATTTATAAAGCTAAGGGCAGACCTTCTGATAATCCTTTGATTTTACATATTGCAAATCAAGAGGAATTAGTGCCGCTCGTTACTAGTATTCCAGCAAACGCCCAAGTATTAATGGATACATATTGGCCTGGACCTCTTACAGTAGTACTTGAGAGGTCTAGGCTTGTGCCTGATATTATCTCAGGAGGTCTCGATACTGTTGCTGTACGTTTGCCTGGGAGTAAAGTAGCTCGTCAGCTGATTTCTTTAGCTGGTGTACCTATTGCTGCGCCCAGTGCCAATACTTCAGGACGCCCAAGTCCAACCAGTGCCCAAGCGGTTCTCTCTGATCTTGAAGGACGTATTGATGGAGTGGTTGACGGGGGGGATTGTTATATTGGCGTGGAGTCAACAGTTGTAGATTGCACGACTCCTGTACCCACCTTACTGAGACCTGGTGGAATTACCGTGGAAATGCTCATAGAAACTTTAGGAGAAATTGAAATTGACCCTACTCTCGGTGGTAGCGTAGAGTGTGCGCCAAAGTCGCCAGGTATGAAATATACTCATTATGCTCCTAGCGCTCCCATGGTCTTATTTGAAGGTAGATATTCTAGGATTGAGGACTTTATGTTAGAAGAGATCCAAAGAGCATTAGAGATGGGCAAAACAGTCGGTGCGATTGTTTCTGCAGAGACCGCTCAACGTCTGCCTGAAAATCTTATTGTGGCTATCTACGGCCAACGTGGGCAAACCGCTGAAATTGCTGCGAATTTATATACAGCCCTACGTAGTTTTGATGATTATTCGGTTGATGTCATTTATGCCGAAGGCATTGATGAACAAGGTTTGGGACTCGCTGTCATGAATCGCTTGCGTAAGGCAAGTGGCTATAAAATTATCAAAGTTTAACATATCTCCTATTCTCTCCACATATATATGAGCTGTGGAGGTGGGGTAGTGAGTAATATGGAATTAGTGGTTTTAAGTATCGCTTTAGGGACAGATTTATTTTCAGTGGCCATTCCCATTGGTATGAATCCCATGAGATTTTCCCTTGTTTTTCGCGCAGCGATTACCTTTTCAATATTTCATATTGTACTTATCTTAGCAGGTTATAATATAGGGCATTTTCTTGGGGCAGTCGTTGAGCAGGTGGGGGTTGATCATGTTCAATACCCTATGATGGCGATGCAAAATTGGGCTAATGTATTAGGAGCCCTTGTATTAACTGGTTTGGGTATACATATGATTAAAGAAAATTTGGCTGATTCCCAGCCTGATGAAAATAAACCTCATCCTTTGCAGGGCGTTTCCCTGTTGTTATTGGCGACAAGTGTCAGTATTGATGCGTTAGCTGCTGGTTTTAGCATGGGGATGCTTGATGTAAATTTGGTTAAATTAAGTTTTATATTAGGAATTGTCATTTTTGTGATTGCTGTGCTAGGTCTAACATTAGGGCATCGTGCTGGTCGTTATATTGGTAAGCGTGCTGAACTGATGGGAGGAATTGTACTCATTTTCTTAGGATTGCATCTATTTTGGAGTATGATGTAATTGTGGCTGAGTGAGGCGGTCGTCTGTCCGTTGCTGACGGAGAAAAAGAAGAATGTCATTCTAATAAGGGACTTTTTGTTATTAATTGTAAAAATGATAAAAAAATAGTGGAATTTCATTAGGAAAATTATAGTTTTTGCAGGAAAAGAGAATTAAATAGCGAAAAATGACCAATAAATAACCAATAAAGTAGTTGGAGGATAAAGATGTTAATTGCAATTGGTAGTGACCATGGTGGTTTTAATTTAAAAGAAGAAATAAAAAAAATGTTTACTGAACAAAATATCCAGTTTCAGGATTTTGGTACCTATTCGGCAGAATCAATCGACTATCCTGAAATTGCTCAAAAAGTCGCACAAGCAGTCGTGAACAAGGAATGCACCCGTGGCATTATTATTTGTGGGACAGGCATTGGTGTGAGTATTGCGGCCAATAAAATAAAAGGTATTCGTGCTGCTCTTTGTCATGATGTATTTTCGGCCCAAATGTCAAGAGAACATAATGATGCCAATATTTTAACAATGGGCGAGAGAGTCATTGGCCCAGGTTTGGCTTGCATGATTGTTTCAACTTGGTTAGAAACTGAATTTGCTGGCGGTCGTCATGGGCGCAGAGTAGATAAAATCTCCCAGCTTGAAGCATAAGGAGGTAATCTGATGAATGTTGACCTGACCTTGCTAAAAAATCAAACAACCCATATCGCAACGGAATTATTGGAGATGGCCAAAATGAGTCCGGGTCAGATTCTCGTTGTAGGATGTAGTACAAGTGAAGTCATTGGTGCTACGATTGGTTCAGCAGGCTCTACGAGTGTAGCTGAGGTTATTTTAGATAGCTTGCGACAGGTATGTAGTCAAAATGATATATATCTAGCTGTACAGTGTTGTGAACACTTAAATCGAGCTTTGGTGATTGAAGAGGAAGCCGCTCGTACTTATCATTTGGACCAAGTGATGGTCGTGCCGATTCCAAAAGCAGGTGGTGCTCTAGGTGCCCAAGCAATGAGTGATTTCAATCAACCTGTCGTTGTAGAGAATATCTGCGCACATGCTGGGCTCGATATTGGTGGCACGATGATTGGCATGCATCTTAAAGCTGTGGCTGTACCCTTGCGTTTAACGCACAAAATGATTGGACAAGCATTTGTGATAGCAGCTCGTACTCGGCCTAAACTCATTGGTGGACCGCGGGCTGTATATAATAATTAAAAGGTATATGGAGGAAATCATACATGACTAAACTTGCTAATTTTGATCCGGAAATCGCTGAAGCGATTAAACTAGAACTGCACAGACAGCAAAATAAATTGGAGTTAATTGCATCTGAAAACTTTGTCAGTGAAGCTGTTATGGAAGCGCAAGGATCTGTTTTGACGAATAAGTATGCAGAAGGTTATCCAGGACGTCGTTATTATGGTGGTTGTGAGCATGTAGATGTTGTTGAGCAACTTGCGATTGACCGTGTGAAAAAGATTTTTGGTGCTGAGCATGCGAATGTACAGCCGCATTCAGGTGCTCAAGCCAATACTGCAGTTTATTTTGCCTTTTTAAAACCAGGCGATACCATCCTTGGCATGAACTTGGCTCATGGCGGACATTTGACTCATGGTAGCCCTGTCAATGTATCAGGTAAATTATTTAATATTGTGCCTTATGGTGTAGATGAAAAGACTCATTTGATCAATTATGATGAAGTTGCTAGACTGGCAAGAGAGCATCGTCCTAAAATGATTGTAGCTGGTGCGAGTGCTTATCCGCGCATAATTGATTTTGCCCGCATGGGTGAAATCGCTCGAGAAGTTGGAGCTTTATTTATGGTTGATATGGCTCATATTGCAGGGCTTGTAGCAGCAGGTCTTCATCCTTCTCCAATTGAACATGCTGATATTGTTACAACAACGACTCATAAAACGCTGCGTGGACCTCGCGGTGGCGTCATTATGTGTCGCGCTGAGCTGGCTCCTATTGTTGATAAAGCCGTTTTTCCTGGTATGCAAGGCGGTCCATTAATGCATGTGATTGCTGCGAAAGCTGTATCTTTCAAAGAAGCTCTTACAGAGGAATTTGCGATGTATCAAAAGCAAATTGTAAAAAATGCTGATACTCTTGCAAAACAATTAGTGAAAAATGGCTTTACCTTAGTCTCAGGTGGTACAGATAATCATCTGATCTTAGTGGATTTACGTTCGCAAAATATTACGGGTAAAGATGCTGAAAAACTACTCGATAAAATAGGTGTGACAGTTAATAAAAATTCCATTCCTTTCGATCCGGCAAGTCCATTTGTTACAAGTGGTATTCGTCTTGGGACGGCAGCTCTTACCAGTCGTGGAATGAAGGATGCTGATATGGAGATTGTCGGTGATATTATTGGAATGGTTCTCAATCATCCAACGGATAGTGAGGTTCAAGAGCAGGCCGTTAACATGATTGCGGATTTATGCAAAAAACATCCTTTATACGCTTGAGCCATCGATTTTAAAGCAGTAAAGAAAGGCAGTTGATCATATCGTGGAAATAAAAGTGATTGATCATCCTTTAATTCAACATAAACTATCCATCATCCGTGATGTGAATACAGGTACAAAAGAATTTCGTGAATTATTAGAGGAAATTTCCATGCTGATGGCATTTGAGATTACTCGTGACTTACCTCTTATGGAGGTTGAAATTGAAACGCCTCTGGTTAAAGCGAAATGTAATGTATTAGCAGGTGAAAAATTAGGAATTGTGCCGATTTTACGGGCGGGACTTGGGATGGTCAACGGTATCATTCGAATCATTCCAACAGCAAAAGTTGGACATATTGGTTTATACCGTGATCCTGAAACATTGCTGCCTGTAGAATATTACTGTAAACTTCCAAATGATGTAGCGGAACGGCATTTTATCTTGATTGATCCGATGCTTGCCACTGGCGGTTCGGCTGCTAGCGCCATTACTTTACTCAAAAGTAAAGGGGTAAAATACATAAAACTGATGTGTTTAGTTGCTGCACCTGAAGGTGTACGCCTTGTAAATGAAGAGCATCCTGATGTAGTGATTTATACGGCAGCCGTTGATGGATATTTGAATGATCATGGGTATATTATTCCAGGCCTTGGTGATGCTGGTGATCGAATTTTTGGTACAAAGTAAAAGATAAAGATTCATAAAAAAGAAGCACTAACTATTTAGTGTTTCTTTTTTTTACTGAAAAAATGATGCAGTAGTAAAATTATCTTGCAATTATTTGCGTTTGATTGGTATAATGACCTAAAATGTTACCGAATGTAGTTGCAAAAGATGGTTTTGTTCGTGTACAATGGAATAGGTTGAAAATGTTACAACGTTACAATAGAATTTTCGCCGGGGTCGTAGAACGATAATCATGAATAGGGGGTGGAATCACGGTGGAGCATACATTATCAATTTTAGTGCTTAATCAGCCAGGTGTGTTGGTGCGAGTGGCTGGGATGTTTGCTAGACGTGGTTTTAATATTGAGAGTTTGGCAGTTGGTGCTACTCATGTCCCGGAATATTCTCGTATTACTGCGGTTATGAAGGGGAGCGAATCCATGGTCACGCAGGTTGCTAAGCAATTGGAAAAATTGATTGAAGTGCGTGCAGTGGAATTTTTGCCTGGTAATGCTGCGGTCGTAAGGGATACGGCCATGATAAAAGTTAAAGCCAGCAGAGCAGAGCAACTTGAAGTATTGCAATTGTCCGAAACCTTTGGAGCAAAAATTGTAGATATATCAGAGGAAGCTCTCATTGTTGAAATCACAAGTGGCGAAAGTAATACGGAAGCGTTGATTCATGCCCTTACATCTTATGGGATACTCGAAATGATCCGTACTGGTGTTGTTGGTCTACAACGAGGAAGCAACAGTATTTATCAAAAAGAGAAAAATGAAGCTGGTGCCTTATTTGGCGATTACCAGAAGATTCTCTAGTTGTGGTTGTTAAAAAAGCGGTAAGCCGCTCCTTATCGTGAGTCATACCAATCGGCTTTTTGGGGCAGAATGGTGAAGGTAGCAAAAACAGGGGCAGTTAAAATAAAAAATTTAAATGGATATGAGGAGAGATTATTACTATGAGTAAAATGTATTATGACACAGATGCTAAGGTAGAATTAATTAAAGATAAAGCGGTGGCCATCATTGGTTATGGTAGCCAAGGTCATGCTCATGCCCTGAATTTGCATGATAATGGTGTGAAAGTCACTGTTGGTTTATATAAAGGCAGTAAGTCTTGGGAAAAAGCTCAAAAAGATGGTTTAGAAGTTATGGAAGTTGCTCAAGCTGTAGCAGCGGCTGATATCGTCATGATTCTTCTTCCAGATGAAAAACAAGCTAAAATTTACAATGAACAAATTGCACCTAACTTAAAACCAGGAGCAGCTCTTGCTTTTGCTCATGGATTCAATATACATTTCAATCAAATCATTCCACCAGCTGATGCTGACGTATTCATGGTTGCGCCTAAAGGACCAGGACATTTAGTCCGTCGTGTATTTGTTGAAGGTGGCGGAGTACCTTGCTTGAAAGCTGTATACCAAGATGCAAGTGGCCAAGCAGAGGCTTTATCCCTTGCTTATGCGTGGGGTGTTGGCGGAACTCGTGCAGGCGTATTGACAACAAGCTTCCAAGAAGAAACAGAAACAGATTTGTTCGGTGAGCAAGCAGTACTTTGTGGCGGTGCGACAGCTTTAGTAAAAGCAGGTTTTGAAACATTAGTAGAAGCTGGCTACCAACCAGAAATTGCTTATTTTGAATGTTTGCATGAATTGAAATTGATTGTAGATTTAATGTATGAAGGCGGTATGGCCCAAATGCGTTATTCGATCAGTGATACAGCTGAATATGGTGACTATATGATTGGTAACCGTATCGTGACAGATGCAACAAAAGTAGAAATGAAAAAAGTATTGACTGAAATTCAAACAGGTGTATTTGCAAGAAATTGGATCTTGGAAAATCAAGCTAATCGTCCGCAATTCTTGGCAACTCGCCGTCGCGAAGCTGAGCATCAAATTGAAACAGTCGGTAAAGAATTACGTGGCATGATGAGTTGGCTGAAAAAATAAAGTTAACTGTAAATAAACTATTTCTTTATGTTTATAATGAGTAACTAAGGGACGGTTCTTGTGAGTAACTAAGGGAAAGTTTTTGACTTGAATTCATATGAATTCAAGTCAAAAACTATTTCCAAAAACAGGAACCGTCCTCAAAACTACTATTAGTAAATAAATTAGAGTGATCAATATAGAACGTCAAACTAAATAGGAATCTTCAGTCCTGGTAGACATTTGATTCAGTACGCAAAAGGGGAATGAACATGAGTAAAAAACATATTGTAATCATCCCAGGTGATGGGATCGGTGAAGAAATAACCTCCGCTGCTATAAGGGTATTGGAGAGAGTAACAAATAAGGCTGGTTTAACCTTAACTTATGAAAAACAGTTAGCTGGTGGTGCTGCCATTGATCAATATGGAGTTCCGCTACCGGATTCGGTCATTCGGGCTGCAAAACAAGCTGATGCCGTACTACTAGGAGCTGTTGGTGGTCCAAAATGGGATCATGTTCCGCCAGAAATTAGGGCAGAAAAGGCTATTTTGGGATTGCGTAAAGAATTAGGCTTATATGCCAATCTACGCCCTGTTCGAGTGTCGCCAGCATTGATTGAATATTCTCCCCTTAAAGCAGAAGCCATTTATGGGGTTGATATTTTGTTAGTAAGAGAGTTGAGCAGCGGCATTTATTATGGACAAAAATGTGAGTCGGAAATCATTGACGGCATTGAACAAGCTTCAGATGTTGAAGTTTATACCGTACCTGAAGTCAGTCGTATTATGCACTTAGCTTGCCAAGCAGCTCAATTGCGGAAAAAACAAGTATTATCAGTGGATAAAGCCAATGTACTGGCAACATCAAGATTATGGCGAAGAACAGTCAATCAAGTCGCTAGTGAATATGCTGATATTCAGCTTAAACATATGTATGTTGATAACTGTGCAATGCAGTTAGTGTTGGCACCTAAACAGTTTGATGTCATTGTGACGAATAATCTGTTTGGTGATATTTTGAGTGATGAAGCTGCCGTTTTAACTGGATCCATTGGAATGTTGCCGTCAGCAAGTCTTGGTAATGGAACTGGACTCTATGAACCCATACACGGATCAGCTCCTGACATTGCAGGTCTAGGTCTGGCTAATCCAGTGGGGACTATTTTGTCTGCTGCTATGCTTCTTCGTTATTCTCTCGGAGCGCCTGAGCTTGCAGAACAAATTGAACAAGCCGTAGATAAAGTTCTTGCTGAAGGGTATCGTACAGCTGACTTATATAAATCTGGTGCAACTAAAGTCAGCACTGATGAAATGGCGGGATTAATCGAAGCCCAATTAGGTTAGCATCTTATGATTCAAGGAGGTGTTTAGTATGAAAATATCGGGTGCCAATGTGATTATACAATGTTTACTAGAAGAAGGAGTAGATACTGTTTTTGGTTATCCAGGTGGACGCATTTTGCCATTTTATGATGCTCTTTATGATAGTCCTCTACGTCATATTAGAACAGCTCATGAACAAGGAGCTATACATGCGGCTGATGGTTATGCACGGGCCAATGGGCAGACCGGTGTATGTATTGCGACGAGTGGGCCAGGAGCAACGAATTTGGTCACTGGCTTGGCAAATGCTTATTTGGATTCCATTCCTCTTGTGGTCATCACTGGTCAGGTTCCCACAAATTTAATTGGTGCAGATGCTTTTCAAGAAGTGGATATCTATGGGATCACTATGCCGATTACGAAACATAATTTTTTGGTCAAAGAGGCTGATGCTTTGCCAGAAATTATACGATCTGCATTTTCTATCGCTCGTTCTGGACGGCCAGGGCCAGTGTTAATTGATATACCAAGTGATATTCAAACAGCTATCATTGAGTTTGTACCTCAGAATGAAAAAACTGCCCCAAAAATCAAAAGAGAATTATCAGATCTTGGTCGTACTTTGATTGATAAAGCAGTGACTGTTATTGGTGCAGCCAAACAGCCAGTCTTGATTGTAGGTGGGGGTGCAGTTTCTGAGGCAATCCCAGACGAAGTGATTCGCTTGGCTGAAAAACTGGGTGTTCCTGTCGTCAGTACACTCATGGGACTTGGAGTTTTTCCTTCGGATCATCCGCAATTTTTAGGAATGACAGGTATGCATGGGAGTAAGGTTGCCAATCATGCTATCCATGGCGCTGATGTCGTCATTGCCATTGGCAGTCGATTTAGTGATCGGGTTACCAATAACAAATTAATTTATGCTGAAGGAAAAAGGGTCATTCATATTGATGTTGACCCTGCTGAACTTGATAAGAATATTGCATCTCATATTGGTTTGTCTGGTAATTTAGAAGAGTTGTTACCTATTTTGAATGAACGTGTTCAGGAGGGAACTGCAACTCAGTGGTGGCAGATGATTAAAGAATGGCAAGAGCAATTTAAAATCGATCATCACACT
Source organism: Pelosinus sp. sgz500959 (assembly GCF_042610375.1). NCBI lineage: Bacteria > Bacillati > Bacillota > Negativicutes > Selenomonadales > Sporomusaceae > Pelosinus > Pelosinus sp. sgz500959. Next base: position 332,970 of record NZ_JBGJZL010000001.1, on the reverse strand, counting down.
GAAATTTTGACTGCGCCATGGATGCTTAGGACATTGTCGGAGGCGACGGCTGGTCAACCTTTTATTTTTACTACTGATGTAGGACAGCATCAAATGTGGGCGGCGCAAAATTTAAGTCTCAAGACACCTCGCTCTTGGATTACCTCAGGAGGTTTGGGGACCATGGGATTTGGTTTGCCAGCAGCCGTTGGTGCCCAATTGGCTGCTCCTGATAAACGAGTCATTTGCATTGTAGGTGATGCTGGAATTAAGATGACGGGTTGTGAGTTATTTACTGTTGCAAGTGAAAATTTGCCGCTTATTACAATTATTGTCGATAATAGTTGTTTAGGAATGGTTCGCCAACTGCAGCACGTATTCTATAATCAACGTTATAGTGCTACGCTGGCACCGGCAGAAGTGAATTTTGTTTACTTTGCCAAAGCTTTTGGCATTGAAGGTCATTTGGCTACGACTCAGGAAGAATTCATTCAGGTTTTATCTGTAGCTCTTGCTAGTGATAAAGCAAGCGTGATTGTCGTTAAAATTCCTCACGAAGACTTAGTAACGCCAATGCTCATGCCAAATGCACCTTTGGATACATTTATCGATATTTGATGATAGCAAAAAAGACCTGACATTGTCAGGTCTTTTTTGCTATCATCAGCGATGTTTGATACTTTCAACAAAGCGCCCAATACGTAAGAGAGCTTCTTTAATATTAGCAGTAGATGTAGCGTATGAACAGCGGATGAAACCTTCACCGCTTTCGCCGAAGGCATCGCCTGGCACCAAAGCTACTTTTTCTGCTTGAAGAAGTTGTTCAGCAAATTGTAGTGATGTGAGTCCGGTATTTTTTATTGATGGAAATAGATAAAAAGCTCCTTTGGGTTCGAAACAATCTAGACCCATTTTGCGGAAACCTTCTAGTATTAGACGACGGCGCTGATTATATTCAGCTGTCATTTGCTCTACATTTTTTTCTCCCCGTTTGAGAGCCTCTATGGCAGCAACCTGCGCTGTAATCGGAGTACAGAGCATAGTATACTGATGGATCTTTGTCATGGCAGCAATGAAGTCTGGGTTCGATGCTGCATAGCCAATACGCCAACCTGTCATGGCATAGGCCTTAGAAAAACCATTGAGTACAATGGTGCGTTCTGCCATATCCGGTAAACTTGCAAAACAGGTGTGTGTACCATCATAGGTTAGTTTGGCATATATTTCATCGGAGATGACAATCAGATCATGCTTCTTAGCAAAAAGAGCAATCTCGGCTAAGTCATCGCGACTCATAATCGCGCCAGTCGGATTATTAGGATAACCAATCAGGAGAATTTTTGTATGAGGGGTCACAAAAGCCTCTAACTCCCCGGCTGTAATACGAAATTCATTTTCCATAGTAGTGGCGACAGGAACAGCAACACCGCCTGCTAGCGTAACACAGGACTTATAAGATACATAGCAGGGTTCTGGGATTAAGACTTCATCTCCAGGGCTTAAGAGGGCACGCATGGCCAAATCAAGACCCTCGCTGACTCCGACAGTCACTAATACTTCTGTGCGAGGATTATAGGTAACTTGATAATCTTGATATAAAGATTTACAAATTTCTTCTCGAAGTTCGAGGAGACCAGCATTGGATGAATAGGAGGTGTAGCCGCGGTTGAGTCCATAGATACAACTTTCGCGAATATGCCATGGCGTAACAAAATCAGGTTCGCCGACTCCTAGAGAGATAACCCCTTTCATTTCGGCTGCAATATCAAAAAAACGTCTGATACCTGAGGGGGGGATTGATTTTACAGCTGGTGATATACGGTCAGACCAAGTCATGGTGACACCACCAACCGATGCTCTTCTTCTTGATCATTAATGATGACGCCAGCATATTTATATTTTTTTAACATAAAGTTCGTAGTTGTACTGACAACACCGTCAATTGTTGAGAGCTTTGTTGAAACAAAGTCAGCAACTTCTCTTAAACTCGTTCCTTCTACAGCAACTGAAAGGTCATAAGAACCAGACATCAGATAAACACTGCGTACTTCAGGATAGCGATAGATACGTTCAGCAATGGCATCGAATCCAACTTCTCTTTGAGGAGTGATTTTTACTTCAATAACAGCGGTCACTCGATCAACGCCAGCTTTTTCCCAGTCAATGATAGTTTGATATTTGACGATGATTTGCTCATCTTGAAATTTTTCGATGAGGGCACTGATTTCTGTTGCAGGTCGATTGAGCATAAGCGCCATTTCTTCAGGCGATTGCCTATAATCTTTTTCTAAAAGGTCTAATAATTCTTTCATATAGTTGATTCCTCCTGATGAAAATAGTAAAATTTAGATAGTATAGAGATTAGATAGTTTAAATTATTGTATTTTTTAGAATATCACATATAATAAAAAAAAGGTACATCTATTTACAAAAAATATGAAATAATTACTGAGGAGATAAGGATGCGAAAAAATTGGGATTTATATTTTCTAGATATTGCTCATGAAGTGGCTGGCCGCAGTACTTGTTTGCGCCGGGCGGTTGGAGCGGTCGTTGTCAAAGACAAGAGAATTAAGGGGACGGGGTATAATGGAAGTCCAGCTGGGTTGCCTCACTGTCTTGATGAAGGATGTGCCATGCTCGAAGGACATTGCATTCGTTGTATTCATGCCGAACCCAATGCCATATTAGAGTGTACGCCAGATGAACGGCAAGGTGCGACTTTGTACTGTACGGACAAGCCTTGTCCAGAATGTCAAAAACTCATTATCACTTCTGGTATAAAAAAAGTGGTATATTCTAGGGATTATCATGCCCATACCGACTGGTTTTCATTAGCGACTGATATGGAAGTTGTACACATGCCTAAAAAGGATGAAGAGGCATAAATAATCCGTTTGACAGGCGTGTTACCATGAGGTAAAATGAGTTTGTTGTGTAGAAATGAGGTGCTGAATTATGCAGACATATATTGTAGCGTTTACGATTGCTTTAGCGGTTGCTTACTTTGTAACACCGCAGGTAAAAGATTTGGCGACTAAAATAGGTGCGTTAGATGCACCTGATGACCGCAAGGTGCATACTAAACCCATCCCACGTATGGGAGGTCTTGCAATTTATGCGGGATTTGTTTTGTCCATACTCGCGAGTATGTATATTAGTCGTGAAATTATGGGTTTATTAGTAGGTGGTACGGTCATTCTCATCGTTGGTATTATTGATGATTTAAAACCATTGCCTGCTAAAGTCAAGTTATTAGGTCAAATTGTGGCAGCAGTTGTATTGGTAATGTTTGATATTCGAATTGATTGGTTAACGAATCCTTTTGGAGATATGTTATATGTAGATTATTTTGCCATTCCCTTGACCATTTTATGGGTAGTCAGCTTGACCAATACTGTGAATTTGATTGATGGCCTTGATGGGTTAGCGGCAGGGGTATCGACAATCGCGGCCGTAACTATTTTGTTAGTAGCGTTGCAACAGAATTTTTGGACGGTTGCAATTTTAACAGCTGCACTCGCTGGTAGTGCACTCGGATTTTTGCAACATAATTTTAACCCAGCAAAAATTTTCATGGGTGATACGGGCAGCATGTTCTTAGGCTATATGTTAGCTGCGATATCCATTCTTGGTGCTGTGAAAAGTGCGGCGACAATTGCCCTCATTGTGCCAATTGTGGCCTTAGGATTGCCAATCCTAGACACTGCCTTTGCTATTATCCGACGTTATATGAGTGGACGTCCTATTTTTAAACCAGACAAAGGACATTTGCATCATCGATTATTAGAAATGGGTTTAACACAAAAACAAGCAGTGTTGCTCATGTACGTCATAAGTGGTTGCCTTGGACTTAGTGCGATCGCGTTGACGGAGGTTAATAAATCCTTTGGTATACTGATTGTTGTTGTTTTGCTCAGTATTGCCTGTATCGGTGCTAGAAAAATTGGTGTACTCAAAGCGACGAAGTCGGTTGAAAGTCATTGAATGTAAGTGATGGGCGGGCGCTATGCTCGCCTATTTTTAGCGTAATCAGAAAGCATAACACTTTCTTGTATTTTGTACACTTTAAAGTGAATTGAAGGGGAGTATCGACATGTCACGTATAAAAGTAATGACAGTATTTGGAACACGTCCAGAAGCTATTAAAATGGCACCTGTTGTCTTAGAACTGAGTAAATATCCTGAGTATATCGAGCCGATCGTAGCTGTTACCGCCCAACATCGAGAAATGCTTGATCAGGTTCTTAATTTATTTAATATTGTGCCTAATTATGATTTGGATATTATGTCTAAGGGGCAGACTTTATTTGATATTACTTGTCGGGCGATGCAAGGTCTGAACGAAGTGCTTACTATAGAAAAACCTGACATTGTGTTAGTACATGGAGATACTACGACTACTTTTGCTGGGGCATTGGCCGCTTTTTACCATCAAACAACAGTTGGTCATGTTGAGGCTGGACTACGGACACATGATAAACATTCGCCATATCCAGAAGAAATGAATCGCAAATTAACAGGATCGTTGACAGATTTGCATTTTGCTCCGACTCCAACAGCCCAGGAAAATTTACTGACTGAGGCTGTCCCAAAGGAAACGACGTTTATTACAGGCAATACAGTCATTGATGCTCTCTTAGCGACTGTTAATAAGGACTATACCTTTGCTGATGAAATGTTGGAAAACATTAATTATGATGAGAAAAGGATTATACTCGTTACAACTCATCGCCGGGAAAACATTGGTGAACCTATGCGCCATGTGTATCAAGCTCTTAGGCAGCTCGTTACAGAATTTGAAGATGTAGAAATTGTCTTTCCCGTACATAGGAACCCTCTTGTTCGTGAAGTCGTGGAGAGTGAACTGGGTGGTATAGAACGAGTTAGATTAATTGATCCCCTGGAGTATGAACCTTTTGCCAATTTATTGGCCCGTTCTTATTTAGTGCTGACGGATTCTGGTGGTGTACAGGAAGAAGCGCCGGCTCTTGGTAAACCAGTATTAGTATTACGAGATACCACTGAACGGCCTGAAGCGATTGAAGCTGGTACTGTCAAATTGATTGGTACTGATAAAGAGCGAGTCTATCATGAAGCTCAGTTACTTCTTGCTGATCGAAGTGAATATGATCGCATGGCAAATGCCTGCAATCCTTATGGTGATGGACAAGCTGCACGGCGTATTGTAGAGACCATTCTGTGGAAATATGGTTTTTTAAAAGAAAAACCTGATCAGTTTGGACACTGTAAAATATAAATTGAGAACCCCTTAAGTAGGTGTGGTGAATAACCAATCTATTTAAGGGGTTTTTCTACAACTTATTGCTTTTTAAGAAAAAATTGTAATTACTTTAAGTACAAATTGCTGTTTTTAATTACACAAAATGGTAGAAAGGCTGTTTTTTATATAAAATCATTATTATCTAGAGATCGATTTTTAAGAAAAAATAGCTTATTAATAAAAATTAAAGGCCGTTTTTTTATAAAAATTGATATAGATCACAGTGTATACAGAAATCTTAGAGTATCTTTACATAAGAACTCTTTTGATAAAAATCAGAGTCCGACATTATTGCTTCATTGGGAATAAAATAGTTTTGATTGAGGGGGAAAATAGTTAGCTTTTTTTAGTTGATAACGGTATAAATATTCTAGAGCCCTCTAGGGGGATATTGCAGGAATTTCCTATTATTTGGCGAAAACAAATAGGAAGTTGTTGTATGATGCTCTTTATAAATTGGCATTACTTGCCTTCATTTTTCATGTAACATTAAATAATATTAAAAAAAATAGGAATAATAAGTTAAAAGTAATTCTCGAAATATTCCAGTAATAATATGCCGTGTATATTATTTTGAGGTAAACACATGCAGAAGGATTATAAAGAATTGTTTGATGGCTTACAGACAGCAACAACAGTTGGTTTTTATATGGTATCCTCAATCATAGCAGGTATTTTTTTGGGTAGATTAATTGATGGATATTTTGGTAGTCAACCGTGGGCTACGATTGGCGGTATTGTACTGGGTATGATTACAGGCCTTTATACCACATATAAAAAAATAATGGGAGGAAAATAGAGAGGGAGCCACTTTCTATTACGCATATGCAGGAGTATGTCATTGAGATTAAGCGAACATTGCTACACATCCTCCTATGGGGCGCGCTCATCTGTAGTGGGGCTTATTTTTTAAATCAAGATTGGAGAATTCCAGGATTAATAATGGGTATTATGACGAGTATGATCTATTTCTTACTCATGTGTTATCGCATCAATAAAAGTGCAACTATGTCTGTTCCTAAAGCCATATCGTACATGCGAATAGGTTGGTTGATGCGCCTTGCTTTTGTAGTTCTTATGTTATTCTTATCAATCAAAATACCATCCCTTGATTTTTTATCAGCTGTTATTGGATTGTTTTCATTGCAGGTCGTCGGCATATTAAATGCTAGCCTGCTTATTATAAAAAGTTTTTTTATTTCTAGCCGATAATATAGATATAAATGCCTGTTTACAGACATTTTGTCATAAGAATATAGCAGGAAGGAGGGGGATAATATGGAACACGGTGGGGGGCATGAGATTGGATCTCACAAATTAGCTCATTTTGCAGGTATGACATTTCATCTTGATACATTGATAATGACTTGGATTACCATGGCAATCATCATTGTATTGGCAGTGCTTGCAACGCGAAAATTACAACTAAGACCACAAGGCTGGCAAAATTTTCTGGAAATGGTTATGGATGCATTACTGGAACAAATTGATGCAAATATGGGACCTAAAGGCAGAAAGCTAGCACCGCTAGTCATTACCTTGTTTTTGTTTTTAGCAGTGGGAAATGAGCTGGGGTTGATACCAGGTATGACATCACCAACGGCTGATCTCAATACCACATTAGGACTAGCCTTAATGGTTGTAATCATTGTACATGTCTTAGGCATAATGAATAAAGGGCCTGTAAGGTATTTCAAACATTTTTTTGAACCATACATACCATTTGTCATTATTAACATCATTGAAGAAGTCGCTAAGCCCATTACCTTATCTTTCCGTTTATTTGGTAATATTCTAGCTGGCGAAATCTTGTTACTGATCCTTGGCATGTTAGTACCGTATGTAGTACCGACAGCCTGGTTGGCATTTAGTGTGTTTGTCGGTGTTGTGCAGGCGTTCATATTTACGATGCTATCAATATCATATCTTTCTAATTCACTTGCTGATGGTCATCACTAGGAATTAGTTTGGATACAAAACCTTAGGCATTCTAATAAAATTTAATTTTTAAGGAGGATTTTACTGTGGAACACGCAATTATTATTGCTGCCTCTGTGATTGGGGCAGGCTTGGCCATTGGTTTGGCTGCAATTGGTGCTGGTATTGGTGACGGTGCTGTCACTGCAAAAGCAATTGAGGGGATGGCTAGACAACCTGAGGCTAAAGGTACTATTTTGGTTAATATGCTTATTTCCGTAGGTTTGATTGAGTCGATTCCAATTATTGCGGCCGTTATCGCCATCGTGCTCGTATTTGCAAATCCATTTTTGAAATAATGGTTTACTCAGGTTGCTGGCAGAAGAAAATGCCAGTAACTGTCTTATTCGCTGCAAAAAGGAGGTGCCGTCATTGGTTGAATTGAATGGGACACTTATAGCGCAGATTGTAAACTTTCTGATTTTAGTTGGAATTTTAACTAAATTTGCCTATAAGCCATTAATGAAAGCCTTGGAAGATCGTCAAAATAAAATTGCAGATAGCATTGACTCGGCAGAACGTGAGAGACAGGAAGCTGAAAAGTTAAAGCTTAGCTATCAGCAACAATTATCAGACGCTCGTGCCCAGGCTCAGGCTATCGTTGAGAAAGCTGAGAAATTGGCAGAAGAGACGAAGGAAGAAATATTAAAAGAGGCACGTTTAGAAAGTTCGCGCATTTTGAAAAATGTACAAGCAGAAGTTGCTCGAGAACGTGAACGTGCGTTAGCTGAAATTAAAACTGAAGTGGTAATGCTTTCTATGGCAGCCGCTGCTAAAATTATTGACAAAAATATTGATACTGAAACCAATGCAAGTTTAGTTTCTAATTTTATAGAACAACTTGACGGTCAAAAAATCGGTGGCCTGCCATGCTAGCAAATCAGTTAGCTATCAAATATGCTCAGGCCATTTTTGAACTGGCTGCCGAGAAAAACTTATTGGATCAAGTAGAGACTGAATTAACAATGATAGAGAGTCAGATTAATACATACAGTGACTTATCTACCCTGATCTATCATCCACGAGTCTTGGCACAAGCTAAAAAAGAAACAATAAGTAAAATTTTTGGGCAAGAGGTTGTAGATTTTGTTCTTAAATTTTTGATGCTTCTTGTTGATAAACGGCGGGAAACTATTTTGCCAGGCATTATTCGTGAATATGTAAAGCTGGCCAATGTTGCACGCAATATTGTGGAGGCCCAGGTGACGACAGCCATGCCGCTTGAATCTGACCAACAGACTGCTCTTATTAATAAACTGGGTTTGGTTACAGGCAAAAAAATCATCTTAAAAACCCAGATCGACAAAACCATCATTGGTGGAGTCATTGTTAAGATCGGTGACAAATTAATTGATGGCAGCGTAGTGCGCCAATTAGAAACACTAAAAAATACCCTCTTAAATACTGAAGTGACAGGAATTGAGGTGACGGACTGTCTATGAAAATGAAACCAGAAGAAATAACGGCGATCATCAAAGCACAGATCGAAAACTATCAAGTTGATCTGAATGTTGATGACGTTGGTACTGTTATTGAAGTGGGAGATGGAATTGCCCGTATTCATGGCTTAGAAAAAGCTATGGCGGGAGAACTTTTAGAATTTCCTCACGAAGTATATGGTATGGTACTCAATTTAGAAGAAGATAATGTCGGTGCGGTACTTCTTGGTGGGGAAACGCTCATCAAGGAAGGCGATACAGTGCGTCGTACTGGCCGCATCATGCAAGTGCCAGTTGGCGAAGCCATGGTTGGCCGTGTTGTCAATGCTCTAGGGCAACCGATTGATGGCAAAGGCCCAATCCTTACTACTGAATTTCGTCCAGTTGAATACCCAGCGCCAGGCATTGCTGACCGTCAATCGGTTCATGAACCAATGCAAACAGGCTTAAAAGCAATTGATTCCATGGTTCCAATTGGCCGCGGACAGCGTGAACTTATTATTGGTGACCGTGGTACTGGTAAGACTGCAATTGCTGTTGATACCATTTTGAACCAAAAGGGACAAGGCGTGATTTGCGTTTATGTTGCCATTGGTCAAAAAGCATCTACAGTAGCCCGAGTTGTACATACCCTTGAAGAAAATGGTGCAATGGAATATTCCATTGTTGTTGTTGCTGCTGCCTCAGACAGTGCGCCACTCCAATATTTGGCTCCTTATGCTGGTGTATCCATGGCCGAATACTTTATGTATAAAGGTGGCCATGTACTGTGCGTATATGATGATTTATCGAAACATGCAGTAGCTTATCGTGCGATGTCCCTTCTTCTTCGTCGCCCACCAGGTCGCGAAGCTTATCCTGGGGATGTATTTTATCTACATTCTCGTTTATTGGAACGTGCAGCAAAACTATCCAAGGAACTGGGGAGTGGCTCCATTACGGCACTGCCGATTATTGAAACCCTCGCTGGTGACGTATCCGCTTATATTCCGACCAATGTAATTTCTATTACAGACGGTCAGATTTTCCTAGAAAGTGAAATGTTCTATTCTGGGATTCGTCCGGCAATTAATGCAGGGCTTTCAGTATCTCGGGTAGGTGGTTCGGCGCAAATTAAAGCGATGAAACAAGTTGCTGGACGTCTTCGTCTTGACTTGGCTCAGTACCGAGAATTGGCGGCATTTGCTCAGTTTGGTTCAGATCTTGATAAAGCCACAAAAGCATCTCTTGATCGTGGTCAGCGTACGATGGAAGTGTTAAAGCAACCTCAGTATTCACCTATGATCGTTGATGAACAAGTCATTGTCATCTATACAGCCATTAATGGTTTCCTAGATGATATTGAACTTGGAGATGTGGCTAAATTTGAAAGTGATTTTATCAAATTTGTGCGGACGAACTATGCTGAGATTGGTCAGGCCATCAGAGATACAAAAGTGCTCAGTAAAGAGACTGAAGATGTGTTAAAGAAAGCCATTAAAGAGTTTAAAGATACCTTTATTACATCTGATAAAACGGCGAGGTGATATAGATGCCTAATGCACAGGATATACGCCGTCGCATAAAAAGCGTAAAGAGTATTGAACAAATCACAAAAGCCATGAAAATGGTTGCTGCTGCTCGTCTGCGTAAAGCCCAAGAAAAAGCAATCACCAGTCAGCCTTATACTGAAAAAATTCTGCAAGTGTTGTCGAGTGTAGCAAATGGTGCGCCGGATGCTGCTCATCCATTGCTTGAAGTCAGAGAGGTTAAACGTGTTGCTTATTTGGTGATGAGTGCTGATAAAGGTTTGGCTGGAGCTTACTCTTCAAATGTCATTAAAGAAGTAATAACGCAAATTGCAGGCAAAGAAAATGTAAGTTTGATTACTGTTGGACGTAAGTCCAGAGATTATTTCAAGCGGCGTGGCTATACTGTAGCGGAAGAATATACAGGTTTTTCTGAAAAACCTGCTTATCAGCATGCGATTGCAATTGCGAATTCTTTAGCTGAAGGATTTACGGCAGGCGTCTATGATGAAATTCATTTGGTGTATACCAAATTTCATTCAGCACTGACCCAGACGCCAACAAGTGTAAAGCTTTTGCCAATTGGAAATATATCAACGACCAAAGAACATCAAGAATACATTTTTGAACCTTCTGCAGAAGAAGTACTCAAGTTTCTTTTGCCTCAATATTTACAAAGCATTATTTATGGAGCTTTACTGCAATCAGCAGCCAGTGAACTAGGTGCACGAATGACTGCGATGGGTGCGGCTACAGAAAATGCGGAAGAATTAATTGCTAAATTGATTCTCAATTACAATAAGATTCGTCAGGCCACCATTACTCGGGAAATTTCTGAAATTGTGGGCGGCGCCGAGGCGCTCAAGTAAAATACTAGAACAAGGAGGGGGAACCCTTTGAATACAGGCAAAGTAATACAGGTAATTGGACCTGTGGTTGATATTGAATTCCCCCCGGAACAACTACCTGCCATTTATAATTCCGTCAAGATTGCCGATAAATCCACTGAGGTAGAGATTAGTCTCATCGTAGAAGTTATGCAACATCTTGGCGACAATGTCGTTCGTTGCGTAGCCATGTCCTCCACTGATGGTTTGACGCGAGGTATGCAGGCTGTAGATACCGGGGCTCCCATTAAAGTTCCCGTAGGGAAAGGTACATTAGGCCGGGTATTTAATGTACTGGGTAATCCTGTTGATCTGAATGAGGCTAAAGTTGAAGCTGAAGATCATTGGCCAATCCATCGCCCTGCACCGTCCTTTGAAGAACAAGAGACGGCAACTCAAATCTTAGAGACTGGCATTAAAGTTGTTGATTTGATTGCACCTTATTCTCGAGGTGGTAAAATAGGCTTGTTTGGTGGCGCTGGTGTAGGTAAAACTGTACTCATCATGGAACTAATCCGTAATATTGCGACTGAACATGGCGGCTATTCCGTATTCGCTGGCGTTGGTGAGCGTACGCGGGAAGGTAATGACTTGTGGATGGAAATGAAGGAATCTGGTGTTATCGAAAAAACTGCTCTAGTTTATGGTCAGATGAATGAACCGCCTGGTGCTCGTATGCGTGTTGCTTTGACGGGTCTTACCATGGCTGAATACTTCCGCGATGTGGGTGGACAAGACGTACTTTTCTTCGTTGATAACATTTTCCGCTTTATTCAAGCTGGTTCTGAAGTGTCTGCACTTCTAGGACGTATGCCTTCAGCCGTTGGTTATCAACCTACACTTGCAACAGATGTTGGGGCATTGCAGGAACGTATTACTTCTACGAAAAAAGGATCGATCACTTCCGTACAGGCCGTATATGTACCTGCCGATGACTTGACAGATCCAGCTCCTGCAGCAACCTTTGCTCATCTTGATGCAACAACCGTATTGTCGCGTCAAATTGCTGAGCTTGGTATTTATCCAGCCGTTGACCCTCTTGATTCTACTTCCAGAATTGTTGACCCTAACATTATCGGTGAAGAACATTATCAAGTAGCGCGGGGTGTACAAGAAGTACTGCAACGTTACAAAGAATTGCAAGATATTATTGCCATCTTGGGTATGGAAGAATTGTCTGATGAAGACAAGCTGACTGTATCAAGAGCGCGTAAAATGCAGCGTTTCTTAAGTCAGCCATTCTTCGTGGCTGAAGCCTTCACTGGAACTCCTGGTAAATATGTACCGCTGAAGGAAACCATTCGTGGTTTTAAAGAAATTCTAAATGGTAAACATGATGAACTGCCAGAAGCTGCCTTCTATATGGCTGGTTCCATTGATGAAGTGGTTGAAAAGGCCCGGACAATGAAGGGAGAATAATAAATGGCTAAAACGATTAGGCTTGATATTGTTACCCCCGAGAAATTGGTTTATTCCGAAGATGTGAATATGGTTATTGCTCGCACAACCTCTGGTGACATTGGTATTTTACCAGGGCATGCTGCTCTCGTTGCTGCATTAGTGATTTGGCCATTGCGAATTATCACTGATAGCGGGGAAATGCAAATTTCTGTTTGCAATGGGTTTATTGAGGTGCAACCTGAGAAAATCACGATCTTAGCCAATTGTGCTGAATTGCCTGATGAAATTGATATTGCACGAGCGGCATCAGCTAAAGAACGTGCCGAAAGTCTCTTGCGTGGAGATCGGGAAAAAATCGATGTGGCCAGAGCCGAAGCGGCTCTCAAACGCGCTATAACCCGTTTAACCGTTGGAAATAAACATCAAAAATAAAAGAAGCAGCAAACTGAACAAGTCAGTTTGCTGCTTTTTACTCTATTTTCCATTGTATACCGTCCCTAATAATTGGTAAGAATAATTTTATAACTATCATATTATTCTTACGTAGGGGATGGAAAAATGGTAAAATTTAAAGCTTTTGCTTGGACTAAGGTTTGGCGTAAGCAAAGTTTTCTTTATAAAATGATAATTGCAATTGTATGTTCATTTATTTTTTTATTAGCTCCAGTGAAGCATGTACCTGCAGCTAGCTCTTATGAACCCTTGCATGCAGCCATGCTAGCGACAGGAGCAAAGGTAGAAGAATGGAGTATACATGCGTGGGTTAAATTGCCGAATGAGCAGCTTAATGATGATCAACTGGAGGATATTGTGCACGAGGTAATGAAAGAATTAGGGATTAATACCTTGCAATATCAAGTAACTCATCAACAAGGAAAAAAACATCATATTGTCCAAGCAGAGATGATCGATCCTATGGTTCACGTTTTAGCGGTTGCTCAAATTCTTTCTTCAGGATCTCTGGCAGGAGGATCAGAAGGATATCTTGTAATTAATATTGAAGCTAAAGATGATGAAAATATTTCAGTCAAACACATACAAGAAAAAATTGCGAGTATTACTAAAAAAAATGGTCATTCACCACAGATTAACACTTGCTTGATAGGCTGGCTTGATGGTAAACTAAGGGACGGAGAGTGGCGTCATTCTTTGCAAAATGCCATTGAAATCACTCATGCAAAGAATATAGATCAACTTGAGACCGAAGATTTTGCTAGTTATACTGGTTTCACTCCAGAGATTGCTGAGTATTTACAAATTGGTGATAAACGCATCAATTTGAATATTGCAATGCACTATAGCCAATATGATCATCGTACATATGTAACAATTGGTTCTCCGATGATTACAAGGGAATATTAACTAGTAGTAAATAACAACGCCTTTTTGTTAGGCATAGATAGTAGAGTTTGTGGGAGGATATAACCTGATGGAGAAATTAGTTATCCGCGGTGGCAATCAGTTAGTGGGTACTGTAAAAATAAGTGGAGCAAAAAATGCAGTTCTGCCTTTGATTGCAGCAACATTACTTGGTAAGTCCCCGAGTACACTTGAAGAAGTGCCTGACCTTGAAGATGTACGCACTTTTGCGGAAGTACTCAAACACTTAGGTGTAGCAGTTCAGTATAATAAAGCAGATCATATGTTATTTGTGGATAGTACCAGCATTAGCAGTTGCGAAGCTCCTTATGAATTAGTACGTAAAATGCGAGCATCTTTTTTGATTATGGGTCCATTATTAGCGCGTTATGGTCATTCAAAAATTTCATTACCCGGCGGTTGCGCAATTGGTACCCGTCCGATTGATTTACATTTAAAAGGTTTTGAAGCCTTAGGTGCTAAAATTGACATTGGTCACGGCTATATTGAAGCCACAGCACCCAATGGTTTGACAGGGGCTCGAATTTATCTTGATTTCCCAAGCGTAGGAGCGACGGAAAATATCATGATGGCTGCTAGTATGGCTAAAGGACAAACGATTTTAGAAAATGCAGCTCATGAACCTGAGATTGTTGACTTAGCAAATTATTTGAACACCATGGGTGCTAATATCCGAGGGGCTGGTACAGATGTCATTAGAATCGAAGGTGTCCCTGAGTTAACAGGAAAAACCTATGAGGTTATTCCTGACCGTATTGAAGCAGGCACATTTATGGTAGCAGCTGCCATGACTGGTGGAAATTTATATGTTGAAAATGCATTATCGGAGCATTTAAAGCCGGTTATTGCCAAACTCAAAGAAGCTGGGGTCACAATTGAAGAAGATACGAATGGAATACGGGTAAAGAGTAATGGTGTATTAAAGGCAATTGATATTAAAACTTTACCATATCCTGGTTTTCCTACGGACATGCAGGCTCAGTTTATGGCTATGACTACAGTATCTCATGGTACAAGTGTCGTTAGTGAGACTGTATTTGAAAATCGCTTTATGCATGTTGATGAACTAAAACGTATGGGTGCCAATATTAAGATTGACGGGCGTAGTGCAGTGGTAGAAGGTTTATCAACGCTAACTGGCTGCCAAGTAAAAGCGACTGACCTTCGAGCTGGTGCAGCGTTGGTTTTGGCAGGTCTGGTAGCGAACGGAGAAACAGAAGTTGGCTATCTTCATCATATTGATCGTGGTTATGATGATTTCGTCAATAAATTATGCGGTATCGGTGCGGATATTAGACGCGTCGGCAAAAAAGAAAGTAAAAAGAGTTAAACAATGAACTGTATAGAGAGCGTGAGGAAAGGAAGATCTTAAAGTTTCTTTTCCCCACGCTCTTTGTGTTTAATTTTTTGAAATGAAATTTTGTATTCTAGTCATAGGGCTCTTCTCTCCTGCATAAAATGTAGTGGTTATGTAATGCTATAGGAGGGAAGGCGTGTGTGAACAAAGTACTAGCATATAATGTTTTGTTGATTGTGGTGATCGTTATTTTAATTCCAGCTCTTATTATCGGTAGTATGAAAAAAATACATTTTAATCCGCAACAAAGTCATCAAACGGGAAAGGGTGAAGATGTATCCATAAGAGTTTATATGCATGAAAAAGGCACTATCCTTGAGATGAATCTCGAGACTTATGTAGCTGGTGTAGTGGCTGCCGAAATGCCTGGAGAATTTGAATTGGAAGCTCTCAAATCCCAAGCCGTTGCAGCTCGTACCTATGCTGTGAAAAATATGGTACTGTTTGGTGGTAGTGGCCTCGCTGACAAACCAGGTGCTGATGTGAGTACTGACTATCAGCAAAGTCAAGCTTGGCTAAGTTCAGAAAAGTTAAAGGAACGGTGGGGTACTGAATATGAACGGTATTGGAGTAAAATAAATCGAGCAGTCGAAGAGACAAGGGGCGAGGTTGTGACTTACAATGGAGAATTTATTAATGCTGTATTTCATTCTACGAGTGGAGAACGTACGGCGAGCGCCAAAGAAGTATGGGGGTTCGATTATCCTTATCTAATCAGTGTTCCGTGTTCATGGGATGAAAAATCACCACGGTATCGTGAACGAAAAGAATTTGCATTAACGGAAATCGAGCAACTTTTAGGAGCAGAGACTCAAGTAATGGCAGCGATGCAAAATGGTAGTGGTGTTACGCAAATTATTGATACAACTCCATCAGGGCGAGTCGGTCAAATTCGTATTGGTAATAAAATAGTGTCAGGACTTACTGTTCGAGAAAAATTAAATTTACATTCAACTCGTTTTAATGTTGCTATAAAAGATGGAAAAATGATTTTTGATACTGTAGGTTACGGTCATGGTGTTGGTCTATGCCAATATGGTGCTAATGGCATGGCAAAAGCAGGTCACGATTATCGACAAATTATCACAACCTATTACACTGGTGTTGCCATCAAAAATATACAGTCAGACCTTGGATTATTAGGCTATCACCATTGAAAAAAGAGCTAATCTGTCATTTGTAATATTCAATTTAACTGATATAGAATAGACTGAAGATGGGTATACTAACCTTGAGGTGGTTGTATGCCTAAGTTAAAGTTTGCAAGACTAGCGATTATACCGCTATGTTTGAAGTTTCGTGGTCGTATTGTTGGAGCAGTTTCGAGACCAAGGTTAGGGATCTATGTTGCCTCTGGACTGCTCATGTTATCATGTATACTCTTGATTATTATTATTGTCAGTATGAAGTCTGACCCTGGAACAGTGATGCAATCAGAACAACAGATTGAACAGCAAGTCTCTGCTCTAGTACCAAAAGAGAATGTTATTGCACCAGTGCAACCTGATCCTATACCTGAAAAGACTGCCTTAGTAATTTCTAAATCAATGAAAGGGCCAATTGCAGTTGATTTTGGTTGGCAATTTCACCAAGTCTATCATGACTGGCGTTATCACACTGGTATTGATATCAACGCCCCAATTGGTCAGGCTGTTGAAGCTATTGATAAGGGACAGGTTGTGGACATCATTCGAGATCCTCAGAGTGGTTTGACTGTCGTGATAAAAAATGATAGATGGACAATCTATTATGGTTCACTATCAACAATAGCGGTTAGTAAAGATAGTTATATTCGTCCTGGGCAGATCATTGGTGCAATTGGTAGCTGTGATGCTGAGCCCTATCCTCATTTACATTTAACAATCAAAAAAGATGAGCAATATATTGATCCTAAATTAGTTATTAGTGCCAAGAATGAAGAGATGGCTACAAATTAATAGATTCTGCAATAAAGTACATTTGAATGTTCTTTATTACGGAATTGAATCAACAGTATATTGCTTTTTTGATTATAAGCAAAGCAACGGGAACTTGGCATAGGCCAAGTTCTCGTTGTTTTGTGAGTATATTCTATAAAAGGATATTTCCATGTCGATTGATGAAAATACACTGATTATAAAATCCTTTATTGCTCATGAATCAATAGAGGATAAATGTATAAGAATGACGAAATGAAATGTAACTATTAGAGCTAAAATAATCTACCTATCTGTGAGATAAACTTGACATCACTTCAAATCGAAGGAATGAAATTGATTTGGAGTTTTTTTGAAATGTTGCACTTGAAAGTTAAGAATAAGATCGATGAGATAGGGGATGATTTGTTGAAAAATATGGCTATGATCGAAGCATTTATTGGTAATTCACCAGCGTTACGTAAGATCAGTATCGGGAGTTTGTTATTTGCGATCGTCTTACTTTGTTTTATCTGGGGAGGACTTAATTATAAAATTCAAGATGAACGGGAAATGGAAATTAGTGGAGCTATTAAAGATACCGCTAGTTTTTCTCGTGCTTTTGAAGAACATACAGCAAGTATTATTAAAAGTATGGATCAAACCGTATTATTTTTAAAGTATCAATATGAAAACGGAGGGAGCATGATTGATATTCCTCAGTATATACGTGAAGGGACGCTTACAAGCCAGCCTTTTGTATTATTGAGTATAATAAATGAAAATGGAGATTTAGTAGCGAGTAGTCAAGTCCCATTTGTAGCGTCCAATATAAAGGATCGTGAACATTTTTTGGTTCATAAAAATATTGACAGCAAGCAGCTATATATCAGTAAACCAGTACTAGGCAGATCTTCTGGGAAGTGGTCAATTCAGATGACACGCCGTATTAATAAGCCAGATGGATCATTTGGCGGAGTTGTTGTTGTTTCACTAGATCCCTTCTATTTTAATGAATTTTATAAGAAAGTTCATTTGGTGAAAAATTCGTCCATCGAATTAGTCGGACGTGATGGTATTATACGGGTTAGGCAATCTGGAGAGAATACGAGTATTGGGCAAGAATTGAAAAATATGACGTTAATGGAGAATTTAGTAACCGGTGACGTTGGATATTATATTGAGAAAAGTCCAGTAGATGATATCGAACGGATTCATAGCTATCAAGCTTTGAAAGAATATCCACTCGTAGTGGTAGTCGGGATAGATAAAGAAGAAGTGTTAGAGTTTTTAAATCAACGGATTACCATATATTATATGTTGGCCGAAATCATTACTGCTGTGATCATTATTTTTGTCATCATGTTACTGAGAACGATTAGACAGCAAAAAAATGCTGAAGAAGCGTTGAAAATAGCTTATGAGCATATGGAGACTAAGGTAGAAGAAAGAACCCAGGAACTATTCGCTATGAATGAAGAATTGATTTCTATCAATGAAGAACTTCTGAACGAGGTGATTGAACGTAAGCGAACGGAAGGGCAGCTGGGGGAAAAAAACGTAGAACTGGAAAAAGCTTATATCGACTTAAAAGGTGCTCAGTCTCAAGTGATTCAGCAGGAAAAAATGGCTTCTATTGGTCAGCTTGCTGCAGGAGTGGCTCATGAAATCAATAATCCAATGGCCTTTATCATCAGTAACTTATCATCCTTACGAAGCTATGTTGGAAAACTGATTCAGTTTATAAGTACACAAGAAGAAGTTGTGGGTAAACTTGTCAAGGGAGAAACAGAAGTAAATGAGGGTGAAGATAAAGCTATACTAGTTAAGAATTTGGCAGATTTTCGGCGAAAGATGAAAATTGAATATATCATACAGGATGCAGAGGATTTAATTAAAGAAAGCTTACATGGTGCGGATCGAGTAAAGGTCATTGTGCAAGACTTAAAAGGGTTTGCCCGATTGGATAATGAACAGAGTATCGTCAATATCAATGAAGGTATAACAAGTACGATTAACATCATATGGAATGAAATAAAATATAAGGCTACACTTAAAAAAGAGTTTGGTGAGATTCCACTAACAAAATGTAATCTTGGACAACTGAACCAAGTTTTTATGAATATACTAGTGAATGCAGCTCAGGCTATTGAGGTTCAGGGTGAAATATCTGTAAAAACATGGTTTCAGGAAAAGCGCATCTTTGTCTCTATTGCGGATACAGGGGTAGGCATTCCGCCTGAAATAGTGAATCGCATCTTTGAACCTTTTTTTACGACGAAAGCAGTAGGTAAGGGAACTGGACTTGGATTAAGTGTCACTTATGACATCATTAAAAAACATGAAGGTGAAATAAGGATAAATAGTGAGATCGGAAAAGGGACAACAGTAATTATTTCTATTCCAGTTATAGAATCGTGATAAGGTAGTTATAAAAAAATCCAGCCAAACACCTTAGGAAAAGGAATTTTGGCTGGATTTTTACTATTTAATAAGGTTGATATTCTCTCTGGTGAGCTCGCTTTTCTAGCTAATTCCAGGATAAGTTAAGTGAATACTGTTAGCAGGTGCCCCTAATAAACTTTCAATCATTTTTTCGGCAATGTCCATTTTATTTCTTACAATTTGAGGATCAGCTTCATGTCCAAATTCTAAGGGTGAACTTGCTTCGAGTAAGGCTGCCATAATACTGGCAAAAAAAGAAAAGGTTTCATCCATATGTATGACATGAGTCACCTCTTCATGGTTTCCTTGCTCTATGATACGTTTTAGAATCGGAGTCGTAGTGATGAGCATTTGTCTCCAGAGTCTATTAATTAACTCCCCTTGTTTTTCTTTGTATAAAATGTTGGCGATTAATCCAGGCTTATCATGATAACACAGTTTATAAAAAAGATTGATAAACAATTGTAATTTTTCTAGAACTGTAGTGCGATCGAGATAAAAAGACTGAACTTCAATCAACATGTTTTTTACATGACGGGCAAAAAGGGCTTCTAAAATTCCTTCTTTAGAAGGAAAATAATAATAAAACGTTCCTTGAGCGACACCAATTTTTTTTACAATCGTACTTACAGTCGTTTGTTGATATCCGAGTGAAATAAATAGTTCTTCTGCTGCGTCCATCAACTCAGCCTGCCGTACTTCTGGATCTTTAGTAATTCTGGAAATATCAAACACCTCACTTTATATAACTGACTGAAGTCAGTTATAAGTTTAAATAAGATTACTTCTGTTGTCAATATGTTCTAAATTTTAATTGATCGAGTATAAAAAACATTGATTGCTTACTAGCCTTTAAAACTGTTTATTTAAATCGTTCAGGATAAAGGGATTTTGCAATTGTCTCAATGCCATCAATGGCCCGTATTCCACCATTATTAACTGTAAAGAAAGGAAGATTGATGATGTCACCCTTACGGATCGCTCTCATGCTCTGCAGTTCTTTGATTGCCTGCAAATTGTCGATAGCCTCCTTATCTGTAAGGTCTTTCGTACTATCATTTAGGTTCGATGTTACAAATATAATAACATCAGGGTCAAAGGCTAATACTTTTTCTGCCCCCACGAAGGAAGCTGGATTTTCGCAGAGATTTTTACCGCCAGCAATATCGATCAGATGGCTAATGAGATAATGGCTGTCATATAAAGAAAAAGTTCCATTATAATGGTCTTGTAACACTAAGACAGTTTTCTTTTGTGGCACATCTTTAACTTTTTTTTCTACATAAGATACTCGATCTTTTGCATGTTGAATATAAGTGTCGGTTTTACTTTGGATATTAAAGATTTTGCCAAGATCAGAAATAGAGGCATAGACAACAGTCTCCAATGTGGGGTTAGTCTTGGTTAAGGTGCTCGGCATGATGTAAGTCGCAACGCCTCTTTCCTGCCAAGTTTTTACCTCGCCAATGGCATGGGAACTAAACTGATGGGACCAACCCATAATCATATGAGGTTGCATTTCTAACAGTTCTTCCTGGGAAGGGTCGTACAGAGCTTTCGTAATCGTAAGCTTAGCATATTGATCTGCTAATCGATCAAGAGGAGCGCCATAAGGAGCTACTGTGGATAAAATGCGATCTTTAAGACCTAATTCTAATAAAAGTTCTGTTGCACCAGGATGAGTCACGACGACCCTCTCTGGAGCTTTCTGATAGGTATATGAAACTAAATTTTCTTGCTGATCATAATTCGTAATGGTGAGGGGATAGGCCATAGTAGACTGGGTGTTGGAAGGTTGAGGCAGAGTTGGAAGGGAAACGGTCTGTTGCCCGCAGCCTGCTAGGGATAGAAGAAATATAAACAATAAAAAAATTATCGTGAGTTTTGATCTTTTCATTACATCACATCCTATTTATTCCCAAACTCAAAAGAGTTTTTGAAAAGAATATAGATAAAAAATGGTGCCCCAATGAGAGCTGTGATAATACCAATGGGTAATTCGCCACTTTTTAAAATCACTCGAGTCAATACATCAGCCCAGATTAGAAAAATAGCTCCGACTAAGATGCTGCCGGGCAATAATCGTCTATGATCAGATCCGACTAAACCGCGTACGACATGGGGGATCACAAGTCCAACAAAACCGAAACTGCCACAAGAAGCAACAATAAGACCGGTGATTAAAGCTGTGATGATGAGATAGATTCGGCGAATTTTAGTTAAATCAATACCCAAAGTGATCGCTGCTTCTTCACCCAACAGTAGGGTATTAAGAATACGTGATTGAAAAAGGAAAAATAGGCAGGATAGGCTAATACCTACCGCTGGTAGAGTTAGATTCTCCCATTTAGCAGCGGCGAGTGATCCCATTGTCCAAAAAGTAACGCTGCGTATACCTTCTGCATTATTGGAAATATAAACGATAAAATTGGAGAGAGCAATAAAGAGAGCACTGGCAATCGCGCCAGATAAGACCATTTTGACCGTAGACATTCGCCCGCCAATATTAGATAGCAATAAAACAAAGAAAGAAGCTCCTAAGGCACCGATGAAAGACCAAAAGGGCGTTCCTAATCCGAAAAATATCTTTGAGGAACCACCAAGTAAAATTGAAAAAGTAGCACCTAAGGCAGCGCCAGCTGAGATACCAAGGATAGAAGGCTCAGCTAGAGGATTTTGTACAGAGGCTTGCATGACTGTTCCGCACATGGCAAGACCAGATCCGATGATAGCAGACATTAACACCCGTGGCAGGCGTATCTCCCAGATGATATCCATGTGAGAAGGCGATACTTGATTGATCATATCACCTATATTTAGGCTAAATAGTTTATATAGTATGATTTGATAAGATTCCTCAGGTGAGATTTTTACTGTTCCTAAGCAAACAGCCAGCAAAATTGATAGTAGGGCCATTGCAGTTAGGGCAAGGATTAAAATTAAAAAATTTCTTCTTTTCCTGATAAAAGTATCATATTGAAAAATTTCACCTATTTTTAATTGCGTCATTTTAATGTGAATCTCCTTGAAAAATTTTGATGAGCTCTATAGAATTCTTTGAGGATGAAGAAAGAATAGAAGATGATAGCAGTTTGCACCCCTTAACGTAAGTAGTAGAAAAAATTCTCAATACTTATGCTAAGGGGTGCCTTTTAAATTTTTAATCGATTATTTTGTCTTACATGCGATGCTCTACGCCCATATAGAAGCTGCGTGCAGCCATAGGATAGGCACCAGGAGTGAGATAAGCATTGAAAGTACTTAAGCTCTTTAGTTCGTAGGCTCTGTTTGTTAAGTTATAGCCTTTTAGGTATATGCGGGTATCAGAATTGATCTTATAGTTGGCTACCATATCAAGAGTGATGTAGGAACTAGATGTAAATTGTTGTAGGCTACGTCCACTTGCTGCGCGCAAAGTGAGTCCTGCATTCCATTTATCTTGGTCATACTGAACACCGAGGTGATAACCGTTTGGCTGGCTATTGCTGAGGTCGAGGGAATAATCCGTTGCACCTGCACCCATGTTTTTAATTTGTACATAAGAGTAACCTGCTGAAGCACTCCACTGAGAAGAAAATTGATGTGACAAGTTAAGATCAAAGCCTTGTCGTTTTTGATTGGCAATGTTATAGGCAAATCCTCTAGAATTGGCAGGATACATATAGTCGATGGCATCTTTCACACGGCTGCTAAAGACACTAGCCTGAACTTTAGTACCATCTTTTATTTCAGTGTTGATACCAATGGTTACTGTTTCACCTGTCTCTGGGCGAAGGTTAGGATTACCCATAAACCATTGTGTATTACTGAACAGATCTTCTACTTGAGGTGATTTTACAAATTGTCCCCATGATGCAAAGACATTTGTTTTATCATTCATTTTACGATTTGCTGTCAAACGTGAAGTAATGTGGTCGCCGATAATACTATGATTATCATAGCGAGATCCTAGAGTAAGCGTCCAATTACTAGGGAGCTGCCAATGATCTTCTAGGAAGAAAGCTTTCGTAGTATATGTATTATCGATGACCTGGCTCACATATTTAAAATCAGTTTGACGCCAATCGGCACCGGTGACTAACGTGTGATGAGCATTTAACTGTTTGCTTTGTTGCCATTCCGCACCAGTCGCATTCCGCTCAACATCATATCCTGTTGTCAATCCGTCATAGGAGACTTTCTCCGTAGAGTGATTACGATAGACGCGGAAGAAATTATCTGCTCCCAGATTATATGTGAGTGCCATGTTATCATCTTTAGAGTTTCCAGAACCATTTTCATAATGCCATGCTGCTTGACCTGGAGCCGTACCGCCAAAGCCAAAATCTTTATCAGTATGTTCTACTTGAAGAGAAAGTGAACGACCATTACTTAAGTCTTTGTCCAGACGCATGGTCATGCTATCTTGTTCTAAATAACTTTGGGGCAGAGTAGTAACCTGACCTGTACGCGCATTTTTATATTCAATATTATCTTGTTTTTTATGTTCGGCTGTGATCATATAACCAAAACCATTTTCGAGCTTATTTTCTGTTGTAAAATTGTATCTGCGCATTCCCCAACTGCCAGCTTCTGTAGCAATAGATGTACTTTCTTTTGTTGCTTTACGTGTAATGATATTGATCACGCCACCGACTGCATCACTTCCATACAATGAGGATGATGGGCCGCGGACGATTTCGATGCGTTCAATATTGTTAACGGCGATATTATTAAGATTAACCCCGCCTTTACTTGCGCTTGTTACAATTTGATCCCAATTCATTCTGCGGCCGTCAACTAAGACGAGTACTCGGTTATCACCATTTAAGAACGGGATAGAACCACTACTCCCATCTTCTACGGTAACATTGGCTTTTCTCAAAATATCAGGAACATTAATAAAATTGCCTTTTTCGATTTCGTCATGAGTAACAACTGTAACATTAGCGGCCACTTCTGACATTTTTACTGGCATACGGCTAGCGGTTACGACGTACTCATCAAAATTGAAATTTTCCTCTGGTGCCTCTGCTGCAGAACCGACTCCTGACATGCTGAATAACAAAGTACCACCGATTAGTGAGCATAATAATTTTTTTTGTTTTAGATTCATAAATAATCTCTCCTCATTTTTAGTTTACAACCGCGCATCTTCACGAATCCTTGAATTAGGAATAAAAATATGGAATATCTGTAGAAACATTGGTAAGAAAATTATTTTACAAGTATTTGACTGACAACAGTCAGTCGATTATAATAATGAGCAGGTCAGTTCATAGTCGATTCAATCATTATGACTGACAATAGTCAAAACAAATAAATAACAAGTGCAGTTGAGTATGATTATCATTATCGCGATCAAGTAAGATTATAGCTGATCCAAAAAAGTAAGTCAATACTTTTAGTTAATATTCCATTGACTATAAAAATCGCTCATGTCGATTAAAATTCTGTAACTAATGATGTATTTAATTTTAACCTTATGAAAGTAGGATTTCTCACACATGATACAACTAAGTAAACAACATGCACCAATTCTGATCTTAATTATGACAATGTTTATTGTTCAACTTGGGGTTGGGCTCATTATTCCCATTCTACCTAATTTTATCCAAGAACTTGGAGTCAGTGGTTCTACTCTTGGTTATTTAGTATCGGCAATGGGTTTAACGCAATTTTTATTCTCGCCAATCGCAGGTGAATGGTCTGATCAGTATGGACGTAAAAAAATCATTGTTTTTGGCATTGGTATGTTTAGTATCTCTCAATATATTTTCGGTTCTGCACAGGAATTATGGATGCTTTATGTATCGAGGTTAATTGGTGGAATTGGCATTGCATTTACAACGCCAGCTATCATGGCATATATCGCAGATAGTACCACCGAAGAAAATCGGGGTAAGGGACTTGGATGGGTAGGTGCAGCCATGTCATTTGGTATTGTGATCGGACCAGGGATGGGTGGATTTCTTGCTGAATATGGCTTACGTATTCCTTTTTATGTAGCAGCGGCTACATCGGCATTAGCCATGCTGGCTGCACTAGTTATATTACCGGAAACGTTATCAAGAGAGAAACAATTGGAAGGCAGACATTCGCAAAAGAAAAAAGAACATATTTTTGCGCAAATTATCTTATCTTTTAAATCTCCCTACTTGTATCTATTAATGCTTATTTTTATTTTGACTTTTGGACTCGTGAGCGTTGAAGTAGTTTTTGGTTTATATGCAAATGTAAAATATGGATTTACGCCCAAAGATATCGCTATCCTCTTTACAGTTGGTGCGCTAATGGGTGTTGTCATTCAAGCACTCTTGATTGATTGGCTGTTGCGAAAATTTGGGGAGAAACCAGTCATTACGATAAGCCTTTTCTTATCAGCAGGATCTTTGGCACTCATGTTACTTTCAGGATCCTTTTGGTATGTATTAATTGTGACAACTCTCTTCATCTCTTTTACATCTATTTTGCGTCCAGCTCTCAATACGCTGTTATCAAAAATGGCAGGGAAAGAACAAGGTTTTGTCGCCGGTATGAATAATGCTTATACGAGTCTTGGTATTATTATCGGTCCATCCATCGCAGGTATTCTTTTTGATATTCATATTGATTTACCTTACTTATTCGGAGTATTGCTCATTCTGATGAGTTTAGCTATACAACTATGGGGGAATAAAAGTAAAAAATAAAGGTTGCATTCAAAAAGTATATAGACAGTAAGGAAAGAGGGAATTACTCTATTTTTATCTTAAAATTCATGTTATGATTTATTTACGTAATCAGAAAGTAGGACACTTTCTCGATTACAAGTAAGGGCAACTAAGACTTCGGTCTGCGCTGGGGCTTGACCGAAGTCAAGTTTTCTTTACGTAATCAGAAAGTATAGCACTTTCTCGATTACAAGTAAGAACGACTAAGTCTTCTGCCTGCGTCTAAGGACTTGGCACAAGGCAAGTCTTTTCTTATCAGATATTGTTAGATTTGCTAATTAATTGTGGTGTTTTACAAATTGGAAGATAAAATAGGAGGTTGCATAATGTTTGGAAAAAACAAAAAATTCGCACAACCTAAACCTGGTATCTATTCAGCCCATGAACCCGTAGCAAAAGCATTCCTAAAAATTGATAACCAGTCGTTAGGATACTTAAGCGAACTTTGTCCAGTAATTGAGGCTAATTTGGATAATATCACTAATGATTTTTATGCTCGGCTGACGGAGGTACCAGAAGTCGATTCATTTATTCGCCACCATTCTTCTATTGAAAGATTGAAACAAACGTTACGTAGTTTTTTAAAAACCTTGTGTATAACGACGATTGATGAAAAATATTTGGCAGATAAAATACGGATTGGTGAAGTACATAATCGAATTAAGTTACCAGCCGAGTGGTTTATTTTGGCTGTCGGTGCTTTGAAAGATACATTTTCGCCCTATATTATTGAGGCATATGGTTCAGATTTGCATCATATGACAGAAATTTTTCGTGCCTTTAATAAGGTTATGCAACTCATAGAGGCTGAGGTCAACCAAGCTTTTATTGATGCTTATGCGAAAGAAGTGGATAAAAAAGATGAGTTAGAAACGATGATCGGTGAGCAGTCTGCATTGGTGCTAAAAGTGCAGGAAGCTAGCCAGATGCTAGCGGCGACTGCAGAAGAGACTTCTGCTTCAGCGTCTCAAATGGCTCAGTCAGCTCTAAAAATTGAAAAAGCATCGACTCTTGCCAAAGGAGAAGCCAATTCTGCAAGAATTACAGCGATGGATGGAGAAAAATCCACTCAGAATACATTGAAGCAAGTTTCTGCTATGATAGGAGCTAACAAGGAGGCCCAGTCCAAAGTTAATTCTCTTGAAACGACTTCTGGTTCAGTTGTGCATATTGTTCAGACAATCAATGAAATTGCCAATCAGACGAATCTTTTGGCTCTTAACGCTGCCATTGAAGCAGCAAGGGCTGGTGAGGCAGGTCGTGGTTTTGCCGTGGTAGCTGATGAAGTTCGTAAACTCGCAGAGCAAAGCCGAATGGCGACCAATGAAATTTCTCAACTCATTGGTGCTAATACAGCTTCGACTAAAGAGGTTGTAAGCAGTATGACTGAGCAAGCTACAGTGATGAGTAGTGTAAGCCAGGCTGTGGAGGAGACCTCTTCACAAATGACACAAATCGTAAAAGCAATCACTGTTAATTTTGAACAAGTTGAAAATATTGCTGTTGCTGTTACCAGCCTGGCTGCTACTTCTCAGGAGATCGAGAAAGCATCAGATGAAGTGGCGCGAGCTGCGACCGATCTAACAGCTATGGTAGAACGGTAAATACTATTGAAAGATAATAGCAATATATTAGGTTAGGATTGTCTGAAGTGTAGATCTATAAAGAAGGACGCATAAAGATACATAGAAAATTTTCATTTATAATGTTGGTCTGCTAGGAATGGGATGTAAGGCATTATCCCATTCTTAGCAGACCAACATTTATATTTAAAGCTGAGCAAGTTCTAAGTTCTAAACCAATCAAAAGTGTCAATGAATAGAGAAGATTAAAAGTTAAAATCTAGCTACTTAAAGGGCACTCGAGTGCTTTTTTTTACTTTGTCCGCATATATATGTTAGGAAAGTAAGGGTAGGGGGCACAGAGTATATGAAAGATTACATTCGTAAACGAGTATTAGACATTTGCCAACATATTTTAGATAGCAAACATACAGTACGACAAGCAGCCAGTGTTTTTGGTGTTAGTAAAAGTACAGTCCATAAAGATATGATCGAGCGATTGCCTTTAATCAATAAAAAATTAGCCAATATGGTAAGAGTCGTATTAGAGCAGAATAAAGCTGAGCGTCATATTCGCGGTGGAGAGGCGACACGCAAAAAATATAAAGATGTAAAGGAACAAAATTAAATAGAGGATTTTATGAAATGATGTAGAAGAAATGGAACTATATATGTGTTTCTTTGTGATTTTGTCGTTTAAATGCAATAATGCATATTGATAAATATATAGTAGATACGAGAGGGGATTATACATGTTTGGAATGTCAATGGACATTGGAGTCGATTTGGGAACAGCTAACGTATTAGTATACATAAAAGGTCAAGGTATTGTACTGCGTGAGCCGTCAGTCGTGGCGATTGACCGCGATACCAATAAAGTGTTAGCAATTGGTGAAGAAGCTCGCGCAATGATCGGGCGTACACCTGGTAATATTGTTGCGATTCGTCCTTTACGTGACGGAGTGATTGCTGACTATGATACAACTGAAAGTATGTTGCGTCATTTTATTTTGAAAGTGGCTGGTAAGAGTGTTTTCTTTAAGCCACGGATCATGGTATGCATACCTTCTGGTGTAACAACTGTAGAGAAAAGAGCTGTACTCGAAGCAGCTATGCAAGCTGGTGCAAAGAAAACTTATTTAATTGAAGAACCTTTGGCAGCAGCTCTTGGTGCTGGCTTAGATATTTCTGAGCCATTTGGTTCCATGGTCGTTGATATTGGTGGTGGTACTACTGATGTAGCAGTACTTAGCTTAGGCGGTATTGTTGTGAGTGAATCACTAAAAATTGGCGGAGATAAATTCGATGAAGCCTTAGTACGTTATGTTAAAAAAGAATACAATGTGATTATTGGTGAACGGACAGCAGAAACAATTAAAGTCAACATTGGTACAGCATTAGAAGCGGGGCGCAATGAAAGCATGGAAATTCGTGGCCGTGATTTGTTGTCTGGTTTGCCAAAATCCTTGAGGATTACGTCGAGTGAGACTTTTGATGCGTTGAGTGAATCCGTTTCTTTGATTATACAACGAGTAAAATCAGTATTGGAAACGACTCCGCCTGAATTATCATCAGATATTATGGACAGAGGGATTGTCATGACTGGTGGTGGTGCCATGCTCCATGGATTGGACAAGCTGATTCAATTGGAAACAGGTATTCCAACCTATTTGGCTGAAGATCCTCTATCTTGTGTAGCCCTAGGTACAGGTAAAGCATTAGACTCATTAGGAACGATTGAAGATAGTTTAACAACTCTAAAACGAGGCACCTTAGCCTAATTAAAGGGGTGAGTTTATGATTCGTGGTCTTTATACAGGGGCATCAGGAATGTTGGCGGAATCCATGCGTACAGATGTTATTTCTAATAATTTAGCGAATGCTAATACGGCTGGATTTAAAAAAGATGTTGCTGTGATGAAAGATTTTGCTAGTATGCTGATTACACGTATTAATGATGGCGCAGAGGCGCCAGTCATTGGTAGTCTTGGTGTAGGGGCTGAAGTAGATGAAGTCGCGACGATCCATTCTATGGGACCTGTGAGAACAACTGGAAATGATTTTGATCTAGCAATTGAGGGGAAAGGATTTTTTGCCGTAGAAACTCCTCGAGGTATTCGTTATACCCGAAATGGTACCTTTGCAAAAAATGCAAGAAATCAACTTGTTACCCAAGATGGTGATCGTGTACTTGGTGAAAATGGTCCGATCACGATAACCGGTGGCAAGATGGCAGTTGATAATGAAGGCCGCATATCAGTTGATAACCAGCTTGTGGGGAAACTTCAAATTTTAGAATTTGATAATGAAAAGCAATTAACAAAAGAAGGGGCGAGCTTATACTCTGCAACACCAACGCAACAAGGAAAAGCAAGCGCAAGTGGTGTCCGTCAAGGATTCTTAGAAATGTCTAATGTAAATGTAATCAGTGAGATGGTTAATTTGATTTCCAATTATCGAGCTTATGAAGTGAATGGTAAAGTCGTACAATCAAATGATCAATTATTAGATAAGGCTGTGAATGAAGTCGGAAAATTATAATCCTTCATTTTCCACTTATTTTAGTCACCTGTTATTACGATAAGTATAGATAAGCATGATAATCTTGAAATTTTTAGTGACAATCGATGATTGTATAACGACGGTTTTAATTTATACATATAGGGGGAAAAGTTTATTATGATGAGATCATTATGGACAGCTGCATCTGGAATGGTTGCTCAGCAGGCTAATATTGACGTTATTTCCAATAATATGGCGAATGCCAATACAACAGGTTATAAAAAAAGTCGTACTGATTTTCAGGATTTGATGTATCAGAATATGCGTCAAGCGGGCGCAGCGACTGGCGGTGACAATCAAATACCAACAGGCATACAAATTGGAAGTGGTGTACGCCAAGTAGCGACACAAAAGATTTATACAGAGGGAAGTTTTCAATCAACAGGTAATACCTTAGATATGGCGATTGAAAATGATGGATTTTTTCAAATTAGCATGCCAGATGGTACTTTTTCTTATACCCGAGATGGTGCATTTAAAAAAGATTCACAGGGGCGAATTGTGACCTCGGAAGGCTACCCTTTAGAACCTGCTATTACCATTCCAGCAACTGCAACAGATCTGACAATCTCTGCTAGTGGTTTGGTGACGGCAACCATTCCAGGACAGACTGAACCACAAGAATTAGGTCAATTGCAAATTGCTCGTTTTGTAAATCCATCTGGTCTTGATAATATGGGACGCAATTTATTAAAAGAGACAGCGGCATCAGGTGCGGCCGTTGTTACCAACCCAGGTACAGATGGTGCAGGGACCATTCAACAAAAATATCTTGAAATGTCTAATGTTCAAGTTGTTGAAGAAATGGTGAATATGATCGTGGCGCAACGAGCTTATGAAATCAATTCAAAAGCCATTACGACATCAGATACAATGTTAGAAACGGCTGCTAATTTGAAACGTTAGATGAAAGCGATGTTGAATCGAGTCTGTTTACTCTTTTTTTTACAATTAGGCTTACTTATGGGGTATGCATTTGCTGAAGGGATCACTATGACCATACCGGCTGAGGTAAAGGTTAATGGACCCCTCATGACCCTTGCAGAAATTGCTGATATTAAAGGGGATGACGGTGAACGGATGAACCGTCTGGGACAACTCAAAATAGGGAGTGCGCCATCGCCTGGTAGTCATATGGTTTTAACGCGAGAACTTCTAGAAATGCGTTTAGCGGCGACAGGTTTTGATGTAAGCCATATTACCTATAATATTCCTGAAACGGTTACAATCACAACAAATTTTCAGACCATCCATGGACAAGTTGTTATTGATAAAGGGATAAAGACTATAAGGGAACAGATTGGACCGAGCATTAGCAATGATGATGTAAGTATACGTTCAATTGGCAATGTACAGGATATTATAGCCCCTGTCGGTGATTGTGTACTCATAAGTTCCTTGCCTTATGGTATTCGGTATAATACTCCCACGAGCGTACGAATGGCTGTGAACGTGAATGGACAGATTTTTACTGCAATGAGTCTGCGATTTGATGTAAGTTTATATCGACAAGTGGCAGTAGTCGCTAGCCAGGTAAGGCAAGGTGAAATTCTTACCAGTGAAAAATTACGTTATGAACGAATGGATACAGGTCGTTTAGCAAAAGGATATTTGACAGATATAAGCAAAGTCATAGGATTGGAAACGCGACGACCGTTAACACCAGGCATGGTTTTGACTGATCTAATGGTCAATAAACCCATATTGATTAAACGTGGCAGTCTGGTTACGATCATTGCTCGGATGAATGGTATGGAAATCGCTGTTGCTGGGAAGGCTATGCAAGACGGTTATGAAGGTCAACTCATTCGGATACAAAATGTCAATTCTAATAAGTTTATTTCAGCGAAAGTTTTGGACGAAGGTACCGTGCAGGTATTAACTTATAGTAGTAAGTAAGGCTGATTGAAAGCCATTTTCAAACAAACTTTATCCGAAAGTGAAGGTGTCAAAGATGTCTAACCTAACAAAAGTTTTTTTATGTATGGTGTTAGGTTTCCTATATTTAGTAGTGCCAGGCATTCCTTCTGCCTCAGCCATGTCTTTATGGAGTGATGCAGGAGGGGCAACGATCAATATGTATAGTGATCGTAAAGCTCATGCTGTGGGAGACACTATTACAGTCATTATTAATGAAACGTCAACAGCGAATCGTGTTGGCAAAGCTGCTAATACTAAAACCTCTAAAACTGACATGAGCGCGGGTACAGGAATTTTTCATGGAATTGCAAGTGCTAGTTCTGCCAATACGGATTCATTTAGTGCCAATGGTTCAATTAACAACACCAATACTGTGACTGCACGAATGACGGCACAAGTCATTGAAGTCAAAGAAAATGGCAGTTTAATGATCTCTGGGACTCAAAGTATTAAGCAAAATGGTGAAGAACAAAAGATAACAGTTTCAGGCATTGTACGTGCCGAAGATATTACAACGGACAATACTGTCTTATCCTCTTCCATCGGTGATGCTAAAATTAAAGTTGATGGTAGCGGTCCAATTGCCAACAAACAGCGCCAAGGAATTTTGGGCCAGCTATTTAACTTTTTGTTTTAAAATGGAGGCATATCATGCGTAAATTATCAATGATCTTTGCCATTGTTTTCTGTCTTATAACGATCATGTCAACTGTGTTTGCGGCATCTAGTTCGGTGACGCGGATTAAAGATGTGGCAAAAGTACAGGGCGTACGATCTAATCAATTGGTAGGATATGGATTAGTGATGGGGCTTAATGGTACTGGAGATTCTAATAAAACCTTTCAAACTATGCAATCTTTGGCCAGTATGCTCAAGACTTTTGGCGTGACAGTGAGTGCAGCTCAAATGCAGGCCAAAAATGTCGCCGCTGTTATGGTGACTGCAGAGCTTCCTGCATTTGTTAAACCTGGTGATAAAATCGATATGACGATTTCATCCATGGGTGATGCTAAAAGTCTACAAGGAGGAGTGCTATTACAAACACCTCTTCGTGCAGGTAATGGACAAGTGTATGCTGTAGGACAAGGTCCTGTTTCGACAGGTGGTTTTTCCGCAGGTGGCGGTGGTAGCAGTCAGTCGAAAAATTTTCCTACTGTGGGCATGACGACCAATGGAGCAATTGTAGAACGTGATGTACCTGTCCAACTTGTGAATAATGGTTCCATTACATTATCATTAAATCAACCTGATTTTACGACGGCTAATCGTGTGAGTGCAGCGATCGATAATCAGTTTGGGAGTATATCTCTTGCTCGTGATCCTGGGACGATTGTAGTGACTGTACCGACTCAGTATAACGGTAACTTAGTAGCATTTATCGCTGCTCTTGAAGAATTGTATATAAATCCTGATCAGATTGCTAAAATTGTGATTAATGAACGTACAGGGACGATTGTAATGGGATCTAATGTGTCTATTGATGAAGTGGCGGTTGCTCAAGGGGGACTTAGCGTCCGTATTTCAAATACTCAAAATGTATCTCAGCCACCTCCCCTATCAGGTGGAGTCACAACTCCTACTAATAATACAACTGTTGATGTAAAAGAAGATAAGGCAAATGTTATGGTATTACCTGCGACGGCAAATGTAGGCGATGTAGTCAATGCTCTCAATGCGATTGGTGCTACGCCAAGGGATATTATTTCTATACTGCAAGCAATGAAAGCCGCTGGTGCATTGCATGCTGATTTACAGATCATTTAAGGTGGTGTACGAATGCAGATACCAAAAGTTGATTCAGTGAGTATGATCAATACTATAAATTCAATACAGACCAAAGATACAGGTAACTTTGCTGAACACTTAGCAAGTGCTACTGAAAAAGCTGAGCAGTCTAAAGATGATGCGAAATTGAAAGCAACATGTAAGGACATGGAAGCAATGTTTCTCAATATGATGATGACAGACATGCGTAAAACTGTGCAAAAATCAAAATTGGTAGATACTTCCACGGAAGATATGATGACTTCAATGCTCGACACTGAAATGACTAAAAATATGGCGAGTGCTGGTGGTATGGGACTGGCTGACATGCTTTATCGTCAGCTTCGTATTGATGCCAGCGCCGTAAAAAAGCCCCAGGCACTTTAAGTGCCTGGATTTTTTTCTTGATTTAACTAGAAAAACAGGAGGATTTTGTATGTTTCAAAGATGTAGACGTATTAGTGTAATCATGGTTTTAATTATTTTAATCGCACAAGTAGGATGGGCAGCAGCGGCTAAGAGCCCTCAACCTATTTTGCAAAAAATAAGGTATAGTCAGACGCCTCAAATTCTAAGAATTGTTTTTGATGTAACAACTTTACCCAACTTTACAACGAATTTGACGGAAAACCCAGATCAATTGATTGTTAATTTTGATGATGCTGCCAGTCAAATTAGTGTACCAGACATGATATTTAATGATCCCGTTGTTAGTAGTTTGCAACTGTCAACAGTTGATCCAGGTAAGCAACGGGCAATCATAAATTTAAAAAAATCCGTTTCTTATAAAGTATTTACTCTGGCGAACCCCAATCGGGTCGTCATTGACATCAACAAAGGTCTTGATCAAAAAATCGAAGAACCTATTGTACCTGGAGTAAAGCATATCTCCCTCATTCGTGATACAGCAGCCGGAGCGATTAGTGCTCATATTGTTGATTTTACTCTTGGTGGAGATTATATCATAAAACCTGTATTATCCAATGACGCAATTTCTGGCTTGGAAAGACTTCAGTCTATGGCGGAGCGAAATAAAGCGATCGTAGCGGTCAATGCTTCATACTTTGGGCTAAATGGTGAAATTATAGGATTGTTGAAAATGGATGGTGAAATTGTAAGTACATCAGATGTAGTACGCACTGCTTTTGGTGTGTTATCTGATGGTAAAGTGATTATGGATTCAGTTGATTCTAGTGGCAGTATCACTTTACCCGATGGGCGAATTGTGGCGATTACGGGTGTTAATCATGAACGAGGACAAGACGATTTAATTTTATACAATAACTATTATGATAGTATGACAGGAACCAATCAATTTGGTAGTGATTATATTATCAATAATGGAAAAATAATAGGGATTGCTCATGGGAATGCTGCCATTCCTCCTGGCGGAGTTGTCTTATCTGCCCATGGTGCTATGGAAAAAGCCTTACTTGATCTAAAAGTGGGCGATACTGTAAAAATAACGCAAACCATGGGTGAGACATGGGATAAAACAAAGTATGTTATTGGTGCAGGACCGAGGCTTGTAAAAAATGGGAGTGTATTCTTGACGAGTAAAGTAGAAGAATTCCCTAGTGATATCACAACGGGGCGTGCACCACGGACAGCAGTTGGTCTTACTAAAGATAAACACGTGATTCTCGTTACTGTCGATGGTCGTCAACAGTCCAGTATTGGCATGACCTTGCTCGAATTAGCACTTTTCATGCAAGAGTGGGGTGCTGTTGATGCCATGAATTTAGATGGTGGCGGTTCTAGTGAAATGGTTATAAATGGAATGGTTCTTAATAAACCATCGGATGGACGCGAACGTTTAGTCGGAGATGCTCTAGTCATCGTTCCTAAAGATCAATAAGTAATTACGGCATCTTTGAAAAAATAACGAGTCATTTTCGAGTTTATTTTGCCCGATGCTCATAATTAAAACCCTTGCATAGCTTATTATGCGCGGGTTTTAATTATTTGACTGGTGCAAAATATTTTGAAAATCTTGGACTATTTATTTTCTTTCAGATACCTAATGCTTTATAGAAGGCAATGCTGTATAATTAAATTATAAAGGAGGTGTTTTTTATGTTTAGTAAAAAACTTGTCATAATTGCAACAGTGGTGTTAGTGCTTATCGCCAGTAGCTTGATGGTAACAGCGAATGCTGCAGTTGATCAAATAGGGGTCCTATCCGGAAAAGTAATCTATTTACTAGCACCAGGTACTGCTGTGCGAGAAGGTGATATTTTAGTCAAGGTGGATACACTGACAGGTCCAGTGACAGCAGCCAGAGCGACAACAAATGGAGTGGTTGCAGAAGTATTAGTCAAATCAGGTGATTCAATTAAAATTGGTGATGTCGTTGCACGGATTCGAGAAAGTAAATAGGAAAGGGTGATCTGTTTGAAAAAAATGTTCAGGCAGTGTCGTCTGGCACTGCTTGTTTTTTTATTAGTATTACCAGTGTCTCTAGGCCAGGCAGCAACAGAATTTATGCCTGTAGATGAGATTAAACCAGGAATGCAAGGAATTGGTAAAACTGTAGTCTCGGGAACCAAGCTAGAAGAATTTGGCGTAGAAATTTTAGGGATCATGGAAAACAAAGGGGCTACTGGTGATTTGATTCTAGTACGAACTTATGGTGATGTGATTGATCGTACAGGAGGGATTGCTCAAGGTATGAGTGGCAGCCCAGTGTATATCAATAACAAATTAATAGGTGCCGTTGCTTATGGCTGGGCATTAACGGATCATAAGATTGGTATGGTAACGCCTATTGGGGATATGCTAAAATTGTGGGATATGCCTGATCGTTATAATTCAAGTACAGTAGAAAAGACACCAGTTCCTGGTTTTGAAGAACTGGCGACACCCATCATGGTCTCTGGCTTTAGTGAACATGCATTAACGATGTTACAGGATAAATTAAAACCACTTAACTTAGCACCTTATGGGGTAGGAGAATCTCCATCAACGATAAAATTTGATCCCCTCGAACCTGGTAGTGCGGTTGGTGTAGAATTAGTTCGTGGTGATGTAAGTGTAGGAGCATTAGGAACTGTAACATATATAGAAGGGGATAAAGTGTTAGCCTTTGGACACCCTTTTCTTAAAAAAGGAAATGTAGGTTATTTTATGACCAATGCCTATATTTTTACAACAATAAATGGATTGGAAAATTCATTTAAGGTGGGGACAGTTGGAGAGGCCGTTGGCATCATTAATCAAGATCGTGGATCGGGAATTGCTGGCAAAGTAGATCAATATCCAGCTGTTGTTCCCATCTCGATGGAAGTCGAAGACAAAGGAACTGGGAAAAAACAGGAAGCTGCTGTGCAGGTGGTACAGGACGAACAGCTATTTCCTGCCCTATCAGCGACCACTTTATTTAACGTGATTGACAAAACCATAGACCGTACGGGCTCAGGTACAGCCAAGGTGAGTTTTGAAATTTCAGCGCGCAATATGCCAGGCGAGGTCATTAAACGCGATAATATGTTTTATAGTCCAGCCAATATTGGTGAAGCTGCAGTTGCAGAGTTTTTTGACGCAATGAGTATGCTTGCTAGTAATCAGTATAACCCTGTTGACATTATGGACGTTAAGGTGAATGTAAGTGTTGATGATGAACGACGGACGGCTGATATTGTGGAAGCTCATACCAAAAATATTACGGCAAAACCAGGAGAAACGATTGATATCTCTGTCAATTTAAAACCATTTCGTGGCGAGACTATTACCCGTGTAGTTCCTTTTAAGATTCCTGTGGATCAACCTGAAGGCTCTCTTACTTTAGAAGTAAGAGGCGGGGGTATGGTACCCGTTCTACAATTACTAGCCAAAAATCAAGTGATTGATGAAGAATTAATTACGTTAAATAAATCTAAAGACAAAAACAAAAAGTTTGCAGATGTTGTTTCAGATTTTCTTGCTCGTGATCGGAATAATGATATTGTCGTTGAAATATTCGATATGGATATCGCTGATATCATTGGTGATGCAACGAAACAGCCCAAAAAACATACGAATGAAAACAAAAAACAAGACAACAATGCTGATAAAAAAAGTGATACAAGTGTAAAGAAAGATACAAAAGTAAAACGTAAGAACAGTCTTGCTACGGACTATCTTATTAGTGGGGATACACAAATCGTGATCAACGTAGAAAAAAATAAATAACTAAGAAATAATTAAGACTTGGCATAAGCCAAGTCTTAATTATTTGTAGACAAATTTATAAAAGTTCAATATAATTAAATAAACGTTTAAAATATTGTAAAGGAGGAATATACTTGAAAAAAGAAAAATCTCAAGACAAATCAACGATGGATCGAATTATTGATGCTGCTATTCCCTTGTTTGCGATGAAAGGTTATGCGGCTGTATCCGTTAAAGAATTAGCCCAAGCCGCTGATGTAAATGTCGCTTTAATTTCTTACTATTTTGGCGGAAAAGAAAATTTATATGTGAGTATACTAAAAGATCAATTCGCTAGTATCTCAGAACTCATTGATATTCTTCGTAAGGAAGATGTTTCTTCTAGTGATAAAATCCGTCATTTTGGTGCAATGTCAGTGAAAATCCATAAACAATGCCCATATACAAGTTATCTAGTCTATGGAGAAATTATTAATCCTACCGTGTCCTTTGATAACATTGTAAAAAAAGAAATCTTTGAATTACATCACTTTCTTAGTGAGTGCATCTCTCAAGCTGTTGCCATAGGAGAATTTCGTTCTGATTTAGAGCCGACCTATGCAGCGTTTACTTTGACAAGTATCATACATTTTTATTTTTTTACTCAGCACTTATCTAAAGGGACTTTACCATCTCGAGCTGACCAGGCTGAGTATTATATTGCTCAAGCCATCGAAACCTACCTACATGGAGTTTTAGCACCACGGGATCTTTTAAAATAAGAAATGCCAGGTGCTTATTTTTTTATTTTATATTAAATAAACGTTTAATTAAAAAGGAGTGGAAAAATGAAAAATTTACCCAAGAAAAAAATATACGCTGGTATCGTCGCAGGTTTAGTATTGGTAAGTCTTATCGGTGGAGTCATGTGGAAAGGGCAAGCTCAGACAAAAGTGACTACAGAGGAAATTCTAGCCGTGCGTACGGCTGTTGTCAGTATGGCAGGAGCAGGACAGAACTTTACCTATTCAGGGGATGTACATGGCAGATAT
Organism: Pelosinus sp. sgz500959; assembly: GCF_042610375.1. Taxonomy (NCBI): domain Bacteria; kingdom Bacillati; phylum Bacillota; class Negativicutes; order Selenomonadales; family Sporomusaceae; genus Pelosinus; species Pelosinus sp. sgz500959. The sequence goes on along the minus strand of NZ_JBGJZL010000001.1, from coordinate 293,738 downwards.
GAGAGTCAATTAGCATTTCAAGTCGGTGGCAAAATTATCAAGAGGAATGTGCAATTAGGTAGTACTGTAAATTCAGGGGATATATTAATGCAAATCGATCCGAAAGATGTTCGCCAAACGGTAAATAATAATTTGGCTCAAGTTGATTCAGCAGCATCTGGACTGCGATTAGCAGAGAGTAATCTGAATCGTTATCGTCAGTTATATGAAGGAAATGCAGTGAGCCGCTCTACCTTAGATCAGTATGAAAATGCCTATGAGGTAGCTAAATCCAATGTACGTCAGGCATCAGCTCAATATACTCAAGGCGCTAATCAATTGGATTATAGCCTGTTATATGCGGACAAAGGAGGTATTGTTTCAAGTATTACGGCAGAAGCAGGGCAAGTGGTTTCAGCAGGACAATCTGTGATTACGATCGTGCAAGATGGAGAGCGAGAAGTTGAGATTAATGTTCCTGAAAATCGTATTGACGAATTACGCAAAGTTAAAGAGCTCAAAGTTACTTTTTGGGCGTTACCTACTGTGAGTGTAGATGCTGTCATTAGAGAAATTGCCCCTATGGCAGATGCTATATCTCGGACTTATAAAGTACGCGTGAGTTTGCTGAAGCCGCCTCAAGAAGTAAAACTCGGAATGACGTCTACGGTAATGGTAGCCAATATGGGAGAGCAGAAAACGGCAGCTTATATTCCCCTTGCCGCGATTTATCAACCGAGCAATACTCCTGGAGTTTGGGTTATTAACGATGAGACTGTGACGCTTCGTTCTATCAAAATTGGTACTTTTGTTGATGGAAAAGTTCAAGTTCTGGAAGGACTTCAAAATGGCGATGTGATTGTGACAGCTGGAGTACATAAGTTAAGAGAAGGACAAAAAGTACGTATTATTGGTGATACTTTATGAAAAATTTGAATCTTACTGAATGGTCTCTAAATCATAAGCAATTTATCTATTTCTTTATTATATTATTTTTTATTATGGGGGTTGTCTCCTATAATAAACTAGGGCGTATGGAAGATCCTGACTTTACGATCAAACAGATGATTGTCCAGGTTAGTTGGCCAGGAGCTACTGCTCGGCAAATGGAAGAACAGGTCACGGATAAAATCGAAAAAAAACTGCAAGATTTACCTGGACTTGACTATGTAAAAAGTTATTCTACTCCGGGGCAAACAATTACTTACGTAGTTTTAAAAGACACTGTTCTCAAGAAAGATGTTCGGTCAACATGGATGGAAGCTCGCAATATGATTAATGATATGAAGAGCACTCTCCCTGAAGGTGCTTTGCCTCCCAATTTTGATGATCGGTTTGATGAGGTATATGGGGTAGTGTACACACTTACAGGTGATGGATACACTTATGAGGAGATGCGAGAAAAGGCAGAAAAAATTCGTCGCCTACTCCTCGATGTTCCTAGTGTAAAAAAGGTTAAACTTCTTGGAGTGCAAACGGAAAAGATATATATTGAGGTTGAAAATAGCAAACTGTCTAAACTGGGCATTGATCCAAATACGATTATTTCTACTCTGCAAGCACAAAATGCGATGACCGCTTCGGGAATGTTTGAGACTGCTTCTGACAATGTTTATTTACGCGTCACAGGCATGTTTGAAGATGTAGAGGATATTCGTAGTGTACCGATTAAGGGTAATGGTAATACTGTTCGTTTGGGAGATATAGCTAAAGTAAGCCGTGGTTATACTGAACCTACTGATCCTAAAATGTTTTATAATGGACAGCCTGCTATAGGAATTTCCTTGGCAATGGAACCAGGGGGAAATATACTGACCCTTGGCGAAAATTTGGAGACTACCATTGAACAAGTTAAAAAAGAATTGCCAGTAGGATTAGAACTCAATCAAACTGTCAATCAGCCGAAGGTTGTAGAAACATCGATTGATGAATTCGTAGAATCCTTAGGAGAAGCTGTTGTTATTGTATTGATTGTAAGCTTTCTTAGTCTAGGGATGCGTTCAGGTGTCATCGTGGCTCTTTGTATCCCTTTAGTCATTGCAGCTGTGTTTACCTTCATGAATTTTATGGGGATTGATCTGCATAAAATATCCCTGGGTGCTCTCATTATTGCTTTGGGACTTTTAGTTGATGATGCCATCATTACGATTGAGATGATGGCCGTAAAAATGGAACAAGGCTGGACACGATTTAATGCTGCTTGCTATGCTTATACCGCAACAGCCTATCCTCGTTTGACGGGCGCCTTAGTAACTTGTGCAGGATTTATTCCTATTGGTTTTGCAAAGGGAACTGCTGCTGAGTATTGTGGTAGCATTTTTACCGTAGTGGTGATCGCATTACTCCTATCTTGGATTACTGCTGGAACAGTTACGCCTTTATTAGGGTATCTATTTATAAAAGTAGAGTCGGCTGGCGCTAAAGGTGAAGAACATGACGTATACGATACTAAATTTTATCGACTATTTAAAGGTGTTCTAATTTGGTGCTTAACTCATAAGAAACAAGTGTTACTCGGAACAATGGCATGTTTTGTTTCTGCTGTTTTATCAATGGGTTTAGTAAAACAGGAATTTTTTCCTGCATCGACTCGGCCTGAGCTCATTGTGCAAATGAAATTGCCCGAAGGAGCTTCCTTAAAAGCGACAGAAGAAGTCGCAAAAACCTTTGCAAAACGTATAGAAAATGATCCTGATATTGATTACTTCACTTATCATATCGGTGAAGGAGCTCCGCGCTTTGTTTTAAGTTTTGAACCGACTTTTAATAAACCAAATTTTACTGAGTTTATTATTGTTGCTAAAGATGCAAAGGTTCGTGATGGGTTACAAAAAAAAATCTCTCAGCTCTTAAATGAAGAATTTAGCAGCGTAAGAGGGCATACGAAAGTGATTCCTAATGGTCCTTCGGCAGAATATCCGATTATGTTACGCGTTCGAGGATATGATCCTGCAAAAGTTAAACAAATTGCTCAAAAAGTACAAGATTCCTTAGTTGCACATCCAGGTGCAAAAAATGTAAATATGAACTGGGATGAAAAGAGTAAAGTCATACATTTTGAGGTTGATCAGAATAAGGCAAGGATGCTAGGAGTTGATACTGCCTCATTAGCATCGTCTCTACAAGGCCAATTAACTGGTGCAACGATCGCAGATTTTCGCGTACAAGATAGAACGATCAGCATGTTATTTCGAGGTGCCCCGCAAGATCGAAATGACATTTCACGCATGAAAGATTTAAATATTCATATTGGTAATGGAAAATACATTCCCGTAGATCAAATTGCAAAAATAAGTTATGATGCAGAAGAGGGGCTTTTGTGGCGGCGAGGCTTGAAGTCTATGGTTATTATCCAAGCTGAAACAAATCCTGAATTTATGGGCAATGATGTTACACAACAAGTATATGAAAGTCTTAAAGAGTTACGTGGAAATTTACCTTTTGGCTATACAATTGAATTAGATGGATCACTAGAAGATAGTATAAAAGCTGGTAAATTTATGTCTGAACCCATACCTCTGATGGTGGGAGCCATTATGATTTTGCTAATGATTCAGCTGCAAAATATAGCCAAAATGGTATTGACGTTATTAACGGCACCCCTTGGCATTATTGGTGTAGTTGTGGGGCTTTTAGTAACGGGCAATCCAATCGGTTTTGTCGTTCAATTAGGAATTTTAGCTTTATCTGGGATTATTATGCGTAATTCTGTAATTTTGATAGACCAAATTGAACAACTCGTTTCAAATGGACAATCAATATGGAATGCAGTGATTGATGCGACAATCATTCGTTGTCGTCCTATCTTATTAACGGCGGCAGCGGCAATCTTGGCAATGATTCCTCTGTTTTCAAGCATATTCTGGGGACCCATGGCAGTAGCTATTGCTGCTGGTTTATTTGGTGCAACGATTTTGACACTATTAGTATTACCAACGATGTATGTAGCTTGGTATAAAGTCGATCGTCAAGAAAACAGTTAATAAAGTCTCTAAAAGGCACTAAAGAGTGCGCTCTTATTATTTGTAATAGAGAGCATCTTTAGTGTCCTTTAGCTTTATTTTATTCAATTCTCAACAAAAACTGTGAAAAAACGCAGGGGATTCAATTTTTATATTGAATATATTCATAAAGTACTTAATGTGTAATATAAATTCTTATAAAGTGGTGTAATATTGTTTGAAAATGTGAGGGATTAACTATGCTTGTACATATGTTAGAAAGTATCGGACGGCAGGTCGTTGTTTCTGTAGAAAGTACAGGGCGCATTGTCATACTTTTTACCCAGACCCTGTCTTATTTGCGCCAACAACCAAAAATGCGGCATATATTGCAACAAATGGTTCATTTAGGCGTAGATTCATTGCCGATTGTTTTACTCACTATTTTATTTACGGGTATGGTTATTACCTTGCAAACGGCAAATGAATTTATTAAATATGGAGCTCAATCTTCTGTTGGTGGCATTGTAGCCATTGCTATGTTCCGAGAATTATCACCCGTTTTGACGGGTGTGGTCGTTGCAGGGCGGGTAGGAGCAGCCATTGCTGCTGAAATTGGGTCAATGAAAGTCACAGAACAAATTGATGCATTGAGGGTCATGGCAGTTGATCCTATTCGATATTTGGTTGTACCAAGATTTTTAGCTTGCATCATGATGGTTCCCATATTAGTTATTTTTGCGGATGTGATTGGTATTTTGGGAGGATATTTGGTCGCCACCTTATATTCTGGAATTGGTTCATTTACTTATTTTAATTCCATCAAGATTTTTGCTGTGATTCATGATACCATTGGCGGATTAGTCAAAGCCATGTTTTTTGGTGGCACCATTGCTATTATTGGTTGTTATAAGGGGTTGACAGCAGAGCAAGGTGCTGAAGGTGTAGGGCGTGCCACCACAGCATCTGTTGTGAGTTCTATTATTATAATCTTTGTGAGTAACTATTTTTTATCCATGATACTCTATCGCTAGAAATAGATAGCATGAATAAAAAAATATTGATCATATTGCTTTGTTGAAAATAAAGATATAAGAGATCTTTAACGATTACTATTTATAATATGTGATCAATCATTGTAGGGCAAAGGTGGTGAGTGAATGATCAAATTAACCAATATTAATATGGAGTTTAATGGGAAACAAATCTTGCATGATATAAATCTTGAGGTCGCCAAAGGGGAGACCATGGTCATTATTGGACCAAGCGGTTCAGGGAAAAGTACAATCTTACGCTTGATTATCGGACTGCTTAAACCAACCATAGGTAACATTATGATCAAAGAACAAGAAATATCTTGTCTTTCTGAAGATCAGCTCAATAAGGTTCGGCTAGATATGGGAATGGTATTTCAGTACTCTGCCTTATTTGATTCCATGACAGTGGGAGAAAATGTGGCATTTGGTCTACGGGAACATACCGCCATGTCAGAAAAAGAAATAAGTAAAATTGTATCTCGGAACCTACGTATGGTAGGACTTACAGATCAGCAAGATCGAATGCCTAATGAATTATCAGGTGGTATGAAAAAAAGGGTGAGTTTAGCAAGGGCAATTGCGATGAAACCCGAAATTATGCTTTATGATGAACCAACAGCAGGTCTTGATCCCATTATGTCAGGGACCATTGATCGTCTGATCATGAATACGAAACGAATGCTTGGTGTGACGTCAGTTGTAGTGACCCATCATATGTCCAGTGCTTTTACCGTTGCAGATCGCATTGCGATGATTCATAATGGCAGTATTATTGAGGTGGGCACTGTAGAGGAAATTAAGCAATCGGAAAATCCATTGGTTCAACAATTTATTCATGGTTTGAAAACACCTGGCGCATATGTACGAAGGAGGTCGAATTTAGTATGAAGTTGAGTACAGAGGCCAAAGTTGGTTCGATGAGTGTAATTGCATTCTTATTATTGGCCTATATGATTGTGCATTTAGGCAATTTTACCTTTGGTGATAAAGGATACCAAGTACAAGCTGTATTTGGTCAAGTCAACGGTTTGAAACAAGGTAATATTTTACGCTATGCGGGTGTGGATGTAGGGCAGGTGAAATCTGTCGAAGTACTACCTGAAGGCGTTAAAGTAACTTTTGTGATTCGCCCAGGGGTTAAGATCCCAGAAGGATCAATCTTTCGGATTGGATCGGATGGGCTTGTAGGAGAAAAACATATTAATATTTCTCCACCCAACCAAAGTAATGGTTTCTTGGGTCCTAATGCTATTGTAAGAGGGGAAGACATTGTCGGTCTTGATCAGCTCATTGCCTCATCAGATCGAGTGCTGGCAGAGGTCCATGATCTAGTTAAATCATTAAATGAAATACTTGGTGATGACAAAGTAAAAGCGGCCATGAAAGAAACGATTTTAAATGCCAAAGAACTTACTAATAATCTCAATGCCATGAGTGCATCTTTGGCACGTATGGCGCAAAATAACGAGGGTGATGTTCATACGATGATTAACAATCTGAGCATCATGTCTGGAAGTTTGCGGGACGTAGCAGGACGTGTGGATGTCATGATGGCTGGAGTAGATAACGATGGACAGACGGTTCGTGATTTGCGCGAAACCATCCAGAATATTAGAAGTACTAGCCAACGTATCGAGAAAATGGCGGCTGCTTTAGATGGAGTGGTCACAGATCCTGAAACGGTCACCAATATTAAGGAAACACTCAGAAATGCTCGTTCAGTGAGTGAAAAAGCCAATAAGATGCTGACGAAAGTTGACTCCATTAGTGTCAAGGGGGGATTTGAAGTATTACATGATAATAACACAGGTAAATATCGTAGTAATGCCGATCTTAGAATTAATACTTCGCCACAAGATTTTGCTGTCATTGGTGTGACAGGTATTGGTGATGGAAGTAAAGGAAACTTTCAAATTGGTAAAGGGAGCGAAGAATTTGCTGGTCGAGTCGGAGTGATTGAAAGTAAAGTTGGTATGGGCGTTGATACCCAGCTCGGCAAACAACTCAAACTATCCCTTGATGTATATGATCCTAATGATGTCCGAGTGAAATTACGGACTCAATATCAACTAGCGCCAGATACCTTTCTCGTTGGACAAACAGATAATTTAAACAAATCATCTGAAAAAAATACGTATATTGGCGTTCGTCAAACTTTTTAGAAATAACAGAATCCTGTAGTCAAGAAGGTAGTGGCTGGTTTTTATTGACACTTATTATATTTAGACCTATAATAGAAAGATATTGACTAGATAGTCAAATGCGGGTTTTCAAAATAGAGGGGGATTTTAAAAATGATAAAACAAACTCATTGGAAAAAGCGATTAGCGGTAGCGCTAACCAGTGGATTTCTAGTGTTAAATGCAGCAGTTGTGCTGGCTGCACCTATAGAGTTATCTCTAGATGATAGCATTGCAATGGCACTGCAAAATAATCCAACGATTAAGATGGCAGACGCCGATCGGGAAAAAGCGCAGTGGGCCATCAGCGAAGCAAAAGGCGCAAAGAAGCTTACTGTCAATCTAACTCATGCTGATAAACGGGCTAAAACATACTCATATAGTGCATCTGCTAATAGTTTTAGCAACCAAATTGCATTGAACCTGCCACTCTATACAGGAGGTAAAATTGAAGCTGGTATTGAACAAGCTGAACTCAATTATAAAATTAGTGATCTTGATGTTCAGCAATCACGGCAACAAATTAAACTAAATGCGACCAACGGATATTATACGATTTTACAAAGTATTAATGCACTCAAAGTGAGTCAAGAATCTGTTGATATGATGAACGCGCATTTGAAAAATGTTCAAGCACAGTATGGGGTCGGTGTTGTTGCAAAATCCGATGTACTTCGTTCGGAAGTTGAACTTGCTAATTATCAACAAACATTGATTGTAGCGCAGAACAATTATGATTTAGCAGTTTCAAAATTTAATAATGTACTTGGTTTACCCCTAGAAACCGAAGTAAGAGTTAAAGATGAACTTCAACATGTAAAATATCAATTATCTCTGAATGACAGTATTACATATGCTATGTCTCATCGTCCTGAAAATATCCAAGCTGATTATGCTGTTGAAATCGCTAAGAAGTCGGTTAAAATCGCGCAAAGTGGAAAATTACCAACAGTAGCTGCAAGTGCTGCAACAGGTTGGAGTGATACAACTTTTCCAGGTACTGATAATAATACATGGTCAATTGGCTTATCGGCTACTTGGACCGCTTTTGACTCAGGTGTGACAGATTCTAAAATTAAACAATCTGATTTGGCAGTAACGAAAGCGTTGCAACAAGCGCAACAAACTAAAGATAGCATTCAATTGGAGGTTCGCCAAGCTTATTTGAATATAAATGAAGCTGACAAACGAATTAATACGACTCAAGTTGCAGTCGACAAGGCCGAAGAAGATTTCAAAATTTCAGGAGTTCGCTATAGTGCTGGTGTGGGAACAAATATTGATGTAATTGACGCTCAAGTTGCCTTGACACAAGCTAAAAATAATTATATCCAAGCCTTGTATGATTATAATACAAGCAAAGCTAACTTAGATAAAGCAATGGGAATTGCTGTTAATTAAAGAACTAGCTATAATCGACAAAAAGCCGGGGGATACCCCGGCTTTTCTAAAATTAGGAAATGAATCACTTTTCTGAATAAAAGTCTTTATTTGCCAGATGATATAATATAATTTGAAAAAAATAACACAGGAACTCAGTCGATACATGTAGAAGTAAGATCCTGATAGAGTACGTCTTTGGATAGTACACAGGAGGCTTCAAATGAAAAAAAGAATAATCCTATTACTGTTGCTATTGATCATCATTACTGTGAGTGGAATATGGGGACTCAGTAAAAGTCAGCAGGTTATGACAGGGGCACAGAGCATATTACGGACGGAACTGTCCAATGCCCTAGGAAGTTTAGTGACTGTAGGGGAAATAGAACTGACTTCATACAATACCATCACAATACATAATACGGTTATTTATGATAAACAAGCTGAGCTATTACTTGCTAGTGAAAAAATAACTGTTACCTATAGTCCGCTTATTATTTTACGTGGACAGGCTGTTGTTGAGGCGATTTCTCATGTGGTAGTTGAAAACCCTACACTGCGGCTCACCAAAATAAATGATGGACACTGGAATATACAAGATTTATTGCAGCAAGAGACTGCAGCCCAATCTTCTTTTGGTGGTAAAGTAAACGTAGTAAATGGTAGTGGGATATTAACTATTTCTGATAAAACGTGGGCAGTAGAAGAACTGAATGGTAGTGTGGATTTTGCCCATAAACCGACGATTGATCTTCAATTACAGGCCCTTCACAAAGGAGCCGTGGTTAAAGCTGAAGGATCAATTAATAATCAAAAAAGAAGTAACTTGCGTATTGAAGCGAGCGAATTATTGATAACAGACTATCAATTATTTTTATCAGAAGGACCACTGAATTTGATAGATGGCAGTTTGAAAAATTTGCAGGTAGCAGTGAGTCAGCAACAGGGGAATATTGAGTGGGCTGGTGAAGCTAGCTTAGCGGGCATCGATGTAGATATCGATGGTATACCCTTACGTCAAGTTGAAGGTAATATGACTTTCTCTAACAAGAATATATATCTATTTACCAAGGGGACGGTCTTTGAGCAACCAATTAATGTGCGGGGGAGTATTCGTATCGATACCAATCAACCGATACTGAATTTGACGGTCGCTTCTGATTCTTTTGATCCAAGGGTTATGGCAAAGGATATTCCTATTAGTGGGGATCTGGCATTTAAGGCTGATATCACGGGTATATCTACCAATCCGATCATTAATGGGAAGGTGGATTTGCCATTAGGACAAATCGCTGGTTATCAAATTCAAAATGGGCAAGCGGCGATTCAAATGATGAATAAAAAAATAATTATGAATCAATCGAGTGCTGATCTATTCGGAGGTCATGTGACCGCCACAGGGGTGCTTGAACTTGCAGACCAGCGCTATCAATTACAACTTAAAGGTCAGCAAATTGATATGGGGTATGTTGCGGACTTAATACCAGGTAGTCAGGGATATGGAGATGTAAATATCGGGGTAAAGGGTATAAAAAACTTTGCAGAAGCTGATATCCAGGGAACAGTTAGCATGGGACAGGGGCAAGTGGCAGGAGTCGCCTTTACTTCCTTCGGTGCGGGCTTTTATCTTCATGGCGAAAATATTGTCATTGATTATGCGAGAGTGAATCTAGGTCAAGGTTTGATAACAGCCCAAGGACAAATTAATCAACAGGTGATCCAATTGGCTGTGTATGGGGAAAATTTGCCACTCGAACAATTAAATTTTCAAAAAACAGGGATGATCAGCGGGAATGGAAATTTTTCTGGTCAGATCACTGGTGTTTTATCCCAACCTGAATTTACTGGTCGATTCACAGCAATGAATGGTCAGGTTGTTAACCAACCATTTGCTCAACTGAAAGGTAATATAAAGGTCAATCAACAACAAGTTCGACTGGATGATACCGAACTGATTCATGGAGTGACGAAGCATGAAATACAAGGAACATTAGCCCTTACTGGTCAACATGAAGTCAATATAGCAGTACGTTCTCACCAAGCTCGTGCCGAAAATCTCGTACAACTATTAATGCCTAATGAGCAATTGACGGGTAATGTGGATAATGAGCTGGTATTGACAGGACCATTAGAAAATTTGAACGCAGAAGGGAAAATCCTTTTGACGGATGGTAGTTTTCGTGGTCAGTTGATTGCCAAAGCGCAAGGTTCCTACAAGCGAGTACAAGGCGTAACGACAATCAGTGAAATGAGTATCCATTCTCTTAATACCCGAATTCAACTGTCAGGGAGCATCTCACCCCAAAATGAATTGAATTTTGATATTATAGCCAAAAATATTAATTTGCAACGGTTAAATTTAAAGTTACCTTATGTCGCGAGCGGACGCGCTGAATTTAATGGAAAACTCACTGGAACCCTTAGTTCTCCTGCATTTAAAGGTGAGTTATCAGCAGATAAATTGACATTAAATGGTCAAGAAGTGACAGGTGTAAATGGTGAGATTGCTGTTCACGATACGGACATTGAGGTGCCGTCAGTCCGCTTTACTCAAGGGGGAGGAACATTTAATTTTTCAGGTGGGTTTGGTATTGAAACTCGTGAAATATATGGTAATCTTGCGGTCGAAAATGCGGAATTAAGTCCCGCATTAACAATCTTAAATATTTCGAATAAGGATATTAAAGGAATTGTTAATGGGGAGATGACATTCAATGGAACGTTGGATCAACCGAATATTTGGTTGACAGGTATTTTAAAAGAAGGTCATATCGGGCAATATCCTGTGGAATCTGTCAAGGTTGATGTTGGACTTGATAATCATCTCATTACGATTCGCGAATTATCTGCTACCCAAGGTAAAGGAGTCTTAGTTGCTCAAGGAACAGCCGATTTGAATGGATTGATTGCGATGGAAATTGGTGGTCGTGATATTGATGCCGGCTTAGTGGCAACTTTATTCAATGCAAAAGTAGAGCCTAAAGGGAACATGAATTTTGCCGCTCAAATAACAGGAACAACCAATGATCCTCATGCTGCTATCTCTTTAGACATTGCCAATGGTGGTATCGGCAGCTCAACTTTTGATTCATTATATGGTCTGGTAATCGTGGATAAAAAAATGATACATGTCAATCAAGTCTTATTAAAGAAAGGCGCTTATCAGGCTAGTGCATATGGCGTTATTCCCGTAGCCGCCCTTGATCCAATTGGTCGTGAGCAAGCTGATGTGATTGATCAAATGGATTTAAAAGTACGGCTAGATAAGGCCAATTTAAGCATATTACCATTTCTTACAAAGGAAGTTGCATGGGCTGAAGGTCAAACACAAGGTGAAATTAATTTGACAGGCACCTTAGCCCATCCACGCATAACAGGTGGGATTAGTGTTAATAATGGTGTAATCAAGTTAGCTGCTATCTCAAATCCCATCCAAAAAGTGGGGGTTGATATTCGTTTTGAAGGTGATACAATAAGTCTAAAGAGATTTGATGGCTACATGGGGAAAGGTTCGTACAGTTTAACGGGTACAGCCAAGCTTCAAGGAATGGCCTTATCAAATTATGATTTAGCCTTAATCTTAACTAAACCCGAGATAAAGAGTAAGTATTTTACAGGAGATCTTGAAGGGAATTTAAACCTGACTAACATAGGTAGTCGTCCTAAACTATCAGGTAATTTGGTATTTGAGAATGACATTATTAATATTCCAATGATCCCCGATATGGTAACATCTAATTTAGATATTGGCCTTGATGTTGAAGTTGCTGTGGGCAAAAAGGTCAGATTTTATAATCCTTACTTGTATGATATCTTTGCTGAAGGTCGCGTGAAATTTGCTGGCAGCACGCGTGAACCAGATTTTTCGGGTCGCATTGTAGGTCTTCGTGGTACGGTTAATTATTTGCGTACACAATTTAAAATCAATGAAGCTAGTGTTGAATTTAAGCAATTTGCTTCCTTTGACCCTATTATTAAGCTCGATGCTCAAACGACTCTACAACAGGTTACTGTCAGTTTAAATGTAAATGGACCGATCAATGCCATGCAGTTTAGTTTGACATCAGAGCCAGCCATGCGACAACAGGAAATCCTCTCTCTTTTGACCTTACGCAGCCATTACGCTGATAAACAAAACAGTGGTAATTCTGGGGGGATTGGACGTGATGAGGTAGTTAGTATATTAGGTGCTGGACTGCAAATGCAGTTCGTTAGTGAAATTGAGGGCAATTTCCGTAGCGCCTTAGGTTTAGATGAATTTAAGTTAGTCCAAGATACGACATCGACGATTGTTAAAAAAAGTTATAGTAATAGTGAGACGGCGACCACGGTATCCCAAGAAGTTTATAATATAGAAATGAGTAAATATTTGACAGATAAATTACTGTTGACCTATACCATGGGGCTTGATCATGATAAGAGTGATTTAGACTTAAGTTACTCTTTAAGCAAACGAACAAGTTTAAATGCATCAATTGATGAAAAAAATCGGACATGGTTTGGTTTTGAGACTCGATTTAAGTTCTAAAAACCGGAAAGTAGTGTTGCTGCTTTTCAGATGAAGGATGATTAACGTGATTCTAAATCAATATTTAAAAGAATTAAAAAAAATTAATTTACTCTCCCGCGAGGAGGAAGAAACTTTATGGATTGGTTATAAAGAAAATCATGATTTGAATTGTCGCAGTAAAATTATTGAACATTATCAACCATTAGTGTTTAAAGCAACTACCAGTTGGCGTTTTGATGATGCCGTTGTCATGGATATGATTCAAGAAGGCACTGTAGGACTCATTGAAGCTGTGGAAAAGTATGATCATCAACGTGGTGTGGCTTTTAGCCTATATGCAATGCATCGTATTCGTGGGCGTATGCTCAATTATATGGAACGGGAAGGTAAACTCGGTTTGCTTTCCATCGATGGCGCTTTGTCTGATGGGCAAGATAGCACCTTCAGGGACTTATTGATTGATCGACAAGCTGAGGTAGCGAGCCAAGCTGAACGTAATTATCTTGTAGAACAGGTAAAAAATGCCATGGACCGTTTGCCTACGAATGAACATGCTGTCTTAAGCGGTGTATTTCTAGAAGATCGTGAACCTAAGCAATTAGCTGAAAGCCTAGACATGAGTCTTTCGCATATTTATCGACTACAAAAACAAGGAATTAGGCGAGTTCGTGGTATGTTGTCGAAATTTATGCAGAATTGGTAATAAAACTTATTTTTTTGCAGTTTCTTTTGTGCAATAGTGTGCAAAGGGGCACATATAAGGTGTAATTTTATATAAAACACAGCTAATTGCGATATTTAGCCCAGTTTGCCCTGTAATCCATGATGAAAAAAAAATGACTTTCGAGGATTGTAGTATATGTTTATAATAGAGGTGATGCATATGGCTCCATTAAAACAACATATGTATCAGCATCTGCGTTCAGCGAAAGAGTGGCTAACAAAAGCTGAAGAAGCTTTTGATAAAGAGCATGATGTTCGTGCTGAACTCGATCTGATGCTGGCTCAAGCTGAATTACAACACGCGAAAGAAGCCAATCGTTCCCAGCAGTGGCGCTATAAATATATAGTGTTTCGCCATGGTGTAGCGTTAGTTCTTGCTATGTTTATGGCGGTTGCTGTGGGTGGTGTTTATTGGTGGACTCATAAACCTGCACTGCTCGTACCTGTTCCACTAGCAGGACAGGTTCATTTGCCAGTAGAAGTTGTGGCGAAAACCGAAACTCAGGTTGTGCCCCCCAAAATGCCAGATGAGAAAAGTGTACCAACACAGCAAGTTGAAAAAGTTGCTGTAAATCCCTCGCCAAGTAAAGTAGAGGAATTTCGAAAACCTGAACAGGCCCCCTATCAGCCAGAGTCAGTTGTTGTTGTATCAGCTGATGAAAAGCAAAAATTAGTGCGGGCCGCCGGAAAATCTCTACGCGGCCAGTAAGATAAAAAAGGAGGTAATGCATGAAAACTCAAAAATCATATGGACATATACTGCTTGCAGCTATTTTTAGTCTCAGTATTGTTCTGGCTAATTTGACCCCTGTGTTTGCTGCTGATCCAACGGGTAAAATTGTGACATCAGTCTCTGTAACTGGTAACTCAGTTGTAACTCAAAAGGCTATTATGGAAGTTGTTAAGGTGAAACCTGGTGATGTAGTCGCAGCTGACAAAATTAAACAAGATATGCAGTCCATCTACGAATTAGGATACTTTTTTGATATTGTATCTAATTTTAATGAAGTTCCTGAAGGGGTCCAAGTGATCTATACTGTCATGGAAAATCCCGCACTGCAAGATATTGTTATCAAAGGCAATACCAAAGTAACGACGGATAAGTTGAATAGTCTACTTACTGTGACTAAAGGGAGTGTTTTGAACTCTAAAATACTCAATGATAATGTGCGGGCGATTGAGCAATATTACCATGATCAAGGATATATCTTGACCAAGGTAAGTGATGTTTCAATGAATCCCAATGGAACGCTCACATTGACCATTAACGAAGGTATGGTAGAAGCGATTCAAATCAAAGGGAATGAGAAAACCAAAGATTATGTCATTACCCGTGAAATGAAATTAAAACCCAATGAGCCTTTTAATGTGAAAGATGCCAAACGAAGTATGCAAAAAGTGTACAACCTTGGTTATTTTGAAGATGTGAATATGAAACTAAATCCGGGTAAAGAACCCAATGCCATTGTTTTTGAAACCACTGTTGTAGAACAAAAAACCGGTAGATTTTCTATTGGTGGTGGTTATAGTAAATCAGATGGCATGGTTGGTATCATTGAAGTTGGTGATGACAACTTTCACGGTACAGGGGATAAAGTCAAACTTCATTGGGAATTTGGCGGTAAAGCCAGTAACCGAAATTATGAAGTGAGCTATAACCGCCCGTGGCTTGATGATAAGCAAACATCTCTTGGTTTTAGTTTTTATGACATGACCAATGAGTATACCGACTATTATGATAATGGCAATTCCCGTTCCACTTATGACAAAAAACGTAAGGGTTGGGATATCACTCTTGGTCGTCCCCAAGGTGAATATGTCCAGAACTATATTTCACTGAAAAATCGTCAAGATAATTATGTCAGTTGGGTATCTGGGATCGATTATTTAGCACCAGTTGGTGGTACGAATTATAATTCAGCTTATAATCAAGAGTATCTTAAAGATAATTTTGGTCTTACGCGCAGTGTTAGTTTGATGCGTGTTTATGATTCACGCGACAATGTATTTAGCCCTACAGAAGGTAATCGTGTTGCGTTAACTGCTGAATTTGCAGGAAGATCCTTAGGAGGCGATTTTAGCTATAATAAATATACTGCTGAAAGTCGTAATTACCTAAAAGTTGGTCATGCTCAAGTTGTTGCTCTTCGTGGAACCCTTGGCTATGCTGATGGTAAGATTCCTGACAGCGGACGTTTTGCAGTGGGTGGTTCCGATACCCTTAGAGGTTATCGTGATGATCAGTTTAAAGGTGATAAAATGCTGGCGGCTTCAGCGGAATATCGTTTCCCAGTCGCGAGTAAAGTCGAAGGTGTATTCTTTACCGATATTGGTAAAGCATGGACTGGTGAAGGATATAAATTAAATGACTTAGAAGCCAGCGTTGGTGTGGGGATTCGTGTTTCCACTCCGATTGGTCCGATTCGTCTTGATTACGCCAAAGGTGGACAAGGTGCTAGAACTCACTTTAGCTTTGGTGGACAATTTTAACTCCTACAATGACAGAGTCAGGTCTATGACCTGACTCTGTAGTCTATCGGAGGTGTATGATTATTTCAATTCGGATTTTCCGCATCTTTTGTAACTTTTTTCTAATATGCTTACTTTTTCTTCCTCATGTGGCTAATGCCTCGGAGCAGGTCATTGAAAAAGTAACGGTTACTATTACAGGGGATCAAACACCGCCAAACCGTATTATGAAAAGAATGTCTGCAAGTGTAGCGACAGTAGGCGATCAAATGCTAGTTGGGCGTAGTGTAGGTGATGTTCAAATCGGCAAAACTTCCTACGAAAAATTGATACAAGAAATATTTGATAGAGTACTGGTAGGTTATTCCGTGGAATTTGTTCGTCTGAATGTAGGATCGACTGTTGACATTCAAGTTAAGATCACGCCATGGGGAGAAGTCGTTCGTGACGTGGCCTTAGAAGTCGATGTTGGTAATCTCTCTCCAGAATTAGCGGAACTGGTAAAGAATGATATGGGGAATCTAGAAGAGCGGGTCAATGAGGTTTTAGTTGGTTTACCCATTGATGCGATTGACTGGGCAGGTGGTGTATCGAAACTTGTCATTCGTGAAGCATTAGCGACGGCGTTGCCAGAGTTTAATGGCAATTTTGATATTGTTCCAGGAACCCATACTGTTATGAAATTATCCCTAACACCTTTAGGGCCAACGGTACAAGATGTACACATCTTATTGCGCTCACGTACCATTCCTAATCTTCTGCTATTTACTGTACGCCCCACAGCAGAACAGTCTGTTCAGAGTTTAGTTGGTTTGCCCGTTGCATTTATAGAACGTCATCGTGCCTATTTTACAACCAAACTTGAAACAGCAGCCATGCAACATTCGATTGCTAAAAACTATGGATTGCAAATCATTCCATCAATTAATCCAGGAGTGGACACTGAAATTACATTAGATGCTGAGACGAAGCGATATAAAGTGTCTCTTGAAGGTTATATGGACGTGGGACGTCCTACAGAAAATACTTCATTTAGACTTCATGCAGGCAAATTTATTGGTAAAGAGGATGAAGCTTTCCTCGAAGTGGATTTTATTCCTAGTACTGTTTCTTGGAATTTCATGCCGGGTTGGGGACATACAATCAGTAAAGGTACTACAGCGGGGATGAAATATAATATTTCTGATCAGTATAATATTCTCTGGCTTGAGCATGATGTGAATCAGAATATGAGTGTACGTTTTGAACGTGCACCAAGAAACGGTAAAAATGAATTTGGTATCAGATATAAAATGCATGATTTTTTAAGTGCAGAATATATCGTTACGAAAGAAGAACAATGGCTTAGACTAATTAGTCACTTATAAAAATCAACGTCTTGAATATGTCTAAGTACCCTGTTATAATGAAAAGGTAAATTTGATGCCAATAGGCAGAGAGAAGGGGTTTATTCGTGCTTAAATTCGGAAAAAAGCAAGTTAAAATTGTGTCATTGACTATTGCAGTATTCTTTATGCTGGGTGTAATTGGAATGGCCTTATCCCAAAGTGGCAAGTCAGTAGCATCTGCTAGCGGTTCATCCAATATTGGAGTTGTGAACTATCAGGTTCTAATTTCCCAGCATCCTGATATGGCGAAAGCACAGGAAGCCATGCAAGCTGAAGTAGAACAAGCAAAAAAAGATTTTGAAACAAAATCAGCAACAATGAATGACAAGGAAAAACAAGATTATTATGCACAAGTGCAACAACGTTTAAGTTTAAAACAACAGGAATTGACAGGACCAGTTTTTGACAAAGTTGAAGCTGCGATCAAAACTGTAGCTGATGCCAAAGGTTTATCCGTTGTTATGGATAAAAGTAATGTTGTGTACGGTGGTCAAGATATTACAGAAGAAGTAGGCAAAAAAATTACTGGTAAATAAAACAATTGCGGCCGAGCAGGTAAGACCCGCTCGGCTCTTTATTAGAAAGTGGGTGATTTGGTGTCCTACATGAGGTTTCTGATCATGATGCTAGTGTTAGCTTTATTTACAGCTGGTTGTGGTGCCAAACCAACTCAAGATACGAAGGTGCAAACCCCACAAGTCGGTATAATTGATATGACAAAAGCAATTAAAGGTCATCCTAAATATAATCAGCTTATGGATCTCACCAAGCAAGCGGATACAATAGCAGGCCAGCTTGAAGCTCAACAACTTGCTGCTATGCAGCAGGTACAATTGAGTCCAGAAATATCTCAAAGCGAGATGGAGGAATTAAGTAAAGTTCTTGAACAAGAATTTAATTCTAAAATGTCAGCGAAACAAGAGGAATTGAGTCCACGGATTAACGCTAAAGCTGATTATGTTCGCCAAACTCTGTCGGCAGAAATGGACGCCTATAATGATCAAATTGAGAAAGAATATGATCCTCAAATTCTCAATCTGCAGCTTAAACTCAAAACAGTGCAGTCAACAAAAGAGGAAACCGCAGCATTACAAGCTGATTTGGAAAAACTTCAGGCTCAGCGTTCTGAAGCTCTTGCTGCAAAGCAGAAAGAATTAGTGGCTCGGATGGATGAATTAGTGTCAGTCGAGAAGAATGCAGTTGAGCAAGAACTTGGGGTCTATGCAAAACAGCTTAATGAAGATCTTGCAAAACAGGCAGGTGTCAAGCAAGCTGAAATAGCTGCTAGAAGTAATCAAAAGCAGCAATTGGCTGTTCAATCGGATCAAGGTTTAAGTGAATTGCAGCAACAGTTGGTTATGAAAAAGAAAGAAATTGAGGCATTGCAAGAGTTTATGCTTGCTAATATTACAGAAAAAACAGCTGCAGTAGGCACTGAAGGTCACTACGATGTTGTATTAACAAATGTTGCAGTCAATGTCAGTGGTGTCGATATAACAACTAAGGTGATTACTGAGTGTAATAAATAATCAAACTGTATATAATAGTACTAGATAATTTGGAAAAAAATAAACGATATTGGGGGATTTATCATGCTACAAACAAGAAAAATGGTTTTACTA
The DNA here is from genome assembly GCF_042610375.1 of Pelosinus sp. sgz500959. Taxonomy (NCBI): domain Bacteria; kingdom Bacillati; phylum Bacillota; class Negativicutes; order Selenomonadales; family Sporomusaceae; genus Pelosinus; species Pelosinus sp. sgz500959. Next base: position 274,509 of record NZ_JBGJZL010000001.1, on the reverse strand, counting down.
CTCATGCTAGTATTTATGACTGCTCTACTAGGTGGTTGTGGTGCAAGTGGTGCAACAATTGGTGTAGTTGATGTAAATAAAGTCATGACTGAGAGTCCGCAAGTAAAACAATTTCAAGAACAATTGAATGTAAAAGGCAAAGAATTGAGTGATCAATTAGAAAAAGAAAAAGCAACGTTAAGTCCTGCTGATTTTCAGAAACGCCAAGAAACTGTATATGGTGATTTCATGAAAACAAAGCAAGAGATGGAAACTCAAGTAGATACCAGTATTAAACAAACCTTAGAACAAATTTCAAAAGATAAAAAATTAAGTGTTATCTTATATAAAAATGGTGTGGCCCAAGGTGGAATGGATATTACTGATGAAGTCATTAAAAAATTACAATAATCATCCAGGAGGCTGCTTGATTGAAAAAGACGTTAAGGGAAATTGCTGACTTAGTAAATGGAATATTATTAGGTGATGGTGATATTGAGATAACAGGTGTTACAAATATTGGAGATGCTACAAGCACAGATATTTCTTTTGCAGTAGCACCTCACCTTGATAAGGCTGCACTGTCTTGTGCCGCTGCTGTTATTATTCCTGAAACCATCACTGAATTTGCCAAACCGGCCATCCGGGTTGAAAATCCGAGAATGGCTTTTGTCAGCCTGTTGAAAATATTTACACCACAGATTGCTGTAGCATCTGGAGTTCATTCTACAGCTGTGGTTGGTGATCATGTTAGCATAGGCGAAAATGTATCCATTATGGCCTATGCTGTCATTGCAGATGATGTGGTTATTGGAGATAATACTGTTGTATATCCTCATACCTATATTGGTCATGGGGCAATCCTTGGTAGCGATAGTTTAATTTACCCAAATGTAACAATTGGAGCAGGGTGCCAGATTGGTAATCGAGCGATTATTCATAGTGGAGCCGTTATTGGTAGCGATGGTTTTGGCTTTATTACGATTGATGGTCGTCATCAAAAAGTACCGCAAGTGGGTAATGTACTCATAGAAGACGACGTGGAAATCGGTGCCAATGTGGGCATTGATCGAGCAACGACTGGTAGTACAATTGTTAAACGTGGAACTAAAATTGATAATTTAGTTCATTTAGCCCATAATGTTGTGATTGGTGAAAATTGTTTCTTAGTAGCTCAGACTGGTATTGCTGGTAGTGTAAAAGTTGGTAATAATGTTACCTTTGCTGGACAGTCTGGCTGTGCGGGACATTTAACGATTGGTGATAATTGTGTATTCGCTGCTCGGTCAGCACCCATTAGCGATGTGCCGGCAGGTTCATTCTATGCTGGTTTTCCAGCTCGCCCTCATAAAGCATGGTTGCGTACTGAAGCCAGTGCAAATAAAATACCTGACTTGATTAAAAAAGTTCGGGATTTGGAAAAACGCTTAGCCACAATGGAGAGTGAAAAATAGAGAGCAATCATTGCCTCTATTTTTTTTACCATATATTAACCCAGCTAGGTAAGCAGGAACTTATTTATTCGTGCTGAATATATATAGAATCCATTAGGAATTTTCTCAAGGGAGTGATAGTCTGTTAGAAATGATAGTTGGAACAGACTGACGATTGCCTTTATAAAGTTAAATGGATTCTATAACGTTGTTAAGATTATTTATTTTTAAGGAGTAACAGTGATGAAAAAAATAATGGTGGGGCTAACTTGTTCCTTACTCATGACAACAATGCCTGTATTAGCTGCACCTTCAGTGAATGGATCAACAGGTCTCATTAACACTCCGACAGCAGATGTACTTAGAGGTGGACAAGTTTCAGTGGGGTATTACCACCTGAAAGATGGCGGAGTTGGTACCTTTAATACCAATATAGCACCTAATCTAGAAATCGGTGTGGCTGCATTCCGTTATGATGGACAGAAAAACGAAAGTTATGTAAATGCTAAATTTGGTTTAGTTCCAGAAACGATAATGACTCCTGGTTTATCCATAGGTGTCGAAGATATGGCGAATCGTGGTCAACGTTCTCTCTATGCTGTAGCAAGTAAAGCCTTACCTTTTGGTTTTAGAATACATGCAGGTACAGGGAATGGACGATTTAACGGTGTATTTGGGGGTATTGAGAAAACCATTAATCCCCTGAGTGTTCTCACCGGTAACAATGCCTTTCCAGCAACGACTTTGATTGCTGAATATGATGGCAAAGTGATGAATTATGGTGCTCGTTTATCAATCGTACCAGGACTTAAACTTGATGCAGGCGTACGTAATCATGATGGCTATATTGGGATTAGTTTTACCAATTAAACAAAAAAGGCAAAGACGCAAAGCATAGATTGTCTTTGTGTCTTTGTCCTTTTTAAGAAAGGAGAAGCTATGGTTTATCAATTAGTAAAAATAGTCAGTCGTATCGTCTGTATGTTACCACCCCCTATCTGGCAAAGGATCGGAAAAATGCTAGGTGCTTTTTGTTGGCTGATTGTGCCTACTAAAAGGAAAAAAATGGCTAAGGAAAATATTATGATTAGTCTGTCTCTTGATCCGTATCAGGCGACTGAGATTGCTAAACGGAGTACCACACGTTTTGGTAAAATGTTCATGGAAGTACTGAATATGCCAAACTTTAAAGCCAATCATATGAAAGATTATGTACATTACCAAGGCTGTGAATATCTAGATGAGGCTCTGAAACATGGGAAAGGAGCGATATTGGCTACCGCTCATAGTGGTAATTGGGAGCTCCTTGGTGCCGCTTTGGCCATGTATGGTTTTCCTTTGATCGGTGTGGCTCAAAAACAGACGAATGCAGAGATGGATAAATTTATTAATGAATATCGTAGAATGTCAGGTATGCATATTACCTATAAAACTGGTGTACGAGAAATGGTTAAGATGCTAGGAGAAGGGCGAGTGATTGGTCTCATTATGGATCAGGATGCTCATAGCGATGGTGTGATGGTTGAATTTTTTGGTCGCTTAGCTTCCACACCTCAAGGAGCGGCAGCCTTGGCTCGAATGAAAGATTCACCGATTGTTCCAGCATTTATCACTGAAAATACTGATGGTACTCACAATGTTGTATTGCATCCTGCTGTGTGGGTTGAACGGACCGATAGTCGGGAGGAAGATATTCGTAAGACGACTCAAGAATTAACAAGGACGATTGAGCATCACGTACGCCAACATCCTCATGAATGGTTTTGGTTGCATAATCGTTGGAAAAATACTCCACAAATTAAATAAAGAATGTAAAAAGGTTGCTTTCTAATAAAAAGTAACTTTTTTTATGCTTTTTTATATAAAGTGCATTGCTTTGCATTTTCTTCAACATGAGGAGGAAAACTCTATTACATAAATTCCAATATATACATTTAGCGATAAAAGTATATACTTATAGACTATAAAGTGATATACGTGATATAATTGATCCTTGAAGGAAAGAGGTGACTATATCATGTCTACTATGGTGAAAAAAAATAAAAACATAATGATTACTAGCGTAATCAAGAATTCATTTAAGCGAGATATCTTAATTCTTATCCTAGTCAGTATTGTGATTGGTTCACTTTTGGCTGGAACGGTATCTTTGGCTGCTAATTCTTATTTTTCGAAAACCCTCGCTAATTTAGTCGGTGATTATGGTGAATATGATTTTATTATTCAATCTCGAGAAGAGATGAAAGAGGATACAGCCGTTCATATTCAGAAAATCATTGATGAAGTTTTTCCAGGGGCGAGGATGAAAGAAGGTCCGACCATTACTGGTAAGACTTCTTTTTTTATAGCTGTGCCTGAAGAATATAAAACTAAAAATACCTATGAAGATTTAGGAAAAATATTTGGTGGAATTCCTGGTGGTGCTGGTGTCGGAGTGCTCACAGAACCGCGCCTCACTCTACGTGGTGTACCTGAAGGTGCCAAAAATATGTTGATTGAAAAAATTAGTCAAATGCCTGGCGTGCGCTTTGCTTTTCATGATGGTGCATCCCTAGGTGTCGTATTGACGTCTCTTGATCAATCAACAGCAGTCAATGGGGCGATTAAAGAATTACTCAAAAAGTATCAGGTTATTGAAATCAGTTTCCCAGTTGGTAGTGAACCGCAAAATCCTATTCGTATGGGTGAAGGGATTGCAAACGCTATGCAAACTCAATTACAACTGGAATATGCACAAAATGTATCGATTGATGGAAAAAATGATGACATGACATATATGGTCAGTACCATGATGGAACTTAAACGCTTCCTTCAGGCCTATGCAAGTCAAGTTGTTATTGCAGTCAATGGTAATGAAAAAGTGTCGAAGGGAGATTTTGTAGCTTTTTCTAGTTCGCCAACGCCTTTAGCCCTTGGTGAACCTATAAGTAAAAATAATATCATAGTCGAAATCACTGGGGTACGTCCTGACGGATCAGTAGAAGGTAAGATTACTCAAAATGATGCGGCTGCTCTCATGAATCCCCAGGGTTATAAAGTAACAAATAATATGATTGGTTCTTCTATAGGGACAGCTACAATTCGTAATCCAAGGCAGGAGCTGAGTGGCGCTCTTGCTGAAACTTCTAAGGTTGTTAGCCAGATCCCTGGTTTTGCCAGTGATGTACAAAATTTAAGTAGCATTGCGACTACGACATTAAATAACTATGGTGCCAGTATAAAAGTTGTCAATCAAACTTTAGATAGTTTAGAATCGGCTGGAAATACGATTCAGTCAGCTACAGCTGGTTTAGCCAATATTGATACAAGTGCATTACAAGGTCAGTTGGATAGTTCATCAAGGGCAATGGGGGGCTTAGTGAATACTTTACAGGTCTTTAAATTGCTGAATGGAGATGTTGGGGCTACCCTTGATACGTTATCGAGTGCGCAAAGAAATATAGGGACATTAAAATCTGGTTTAGGTGCTCTTGATCATGTTGCCGCTGATGCGCGAAAGGCTAAAGGAGCCATTGATAATATTGTTGTGAATGGGCACAACGCAATTGGAACATTGCAGGCTTTCGATGTGAATGGTACGCAAAATAACCTGGCCAGTGTGACGAATCGGTTGGCACAACTTGGACAACTTAACATTCCTCTTATGACGACTCAGCTTCAATATATGTCAGCGTCCGTACCAAATTTGAAAGATGATGAAATTAACCATTCGGTCAATTTATTAGATAAGTTTATCGCTGGACAAGTCATTCCTGGTGAACGAATTCAAATTCTTACGACAAGCAATATGAGTATTGATGCCATAACACCTGTTGTGTATAATCAAGTCGGACATCATAATGTCTCCTTATATTCTACGGACTTGGGAGTGATCGAACCCAATCCTCGTGGTGAGTTATATGGAGTATTGAATGAAGTACGGGCTATTTTAGCTGCGATGACAGCAAGCGTGTTAACTTTGTTATTCTTAGCTCTTGATCATACGGCAGTGATGACCGTTATACGGCGCAGACGGGTTATTAAAAAAGGTAAGATTCTCACAGCTTTAGCGACTCCAGAACGTTGTTATGGTATGGCAGTAGGCGCAGTCATCTTAACGGTTACCTTTATCCTAACACGCGCTGGTATTCCTTATCTGCCTTGGGTATGCGTACCGATCATCGGCGCAGTACTAGGCCTTATTGTCGCGAGCTATACTGAAAAGATCAGCCCTGTTTCAGGAGAAGAAATTATGGCTGGACAGTCCTTGGGGTTATCAATGGATGAAATCATGCGAGAAATTGTCATTCCAAGCGGACGTCCTGGTTTGCTGCAAAAATTAAATCAACGTCATGTAAAATTTAAATAACAGAGAGGAGGTAGCAGCATGCTGACGATTGAAAATCTTTATAAAAAATTTGGCAGCGTGGTAGCAGTGAATAATCTGAACTTGCATGTCAAGCGCGGTGAGACAGTCGTACTGATGGGGCCATCTGGTTGTGGTAAATCAACGACTATTCGCACGATTAATCGTTTGATTAATCCTGATAGCGGTTCTATATGCTTTGCTGGTACTGAGATGACTGACTTGTCTGCTGAGGAATTAAAAAATATTCGTAAACGTATTGGATTTGTATTCCAACAGTTTAATTTGATTGGTCGTTTGACAGCAGTCGAAAATGTCATGCTGGGACTTGTCATGGATGGTGTACCGAAAGAAGTGGCCTATGACAAGGCAATGGAGGCATTGGGTAAGGTTGGACTAGAAGATCGACCAGATCATAAACCTGTTGAAATGTCAGGTGGGCAGCAACAGCGGATAGGGATTGCCCGCGCACTCGCCTTTGAACCAGAACTTATGCTATGGGATGAGCCAACGGCTTCTCTTGATCCTATTTTAGTAAGAGAAGTATTAGTGATTATGGAAGAATTAGCAAAATATCGTGCAAGTACTATGCTAGTAGTTACTCATGAAATATCATTTGCGATTCATGTCGCTGATCGAATTGTACTCATGGATAAAGGAAGTATTGTCGAAGAGGGTGTGCCTGAAATCGTATTTGGGCAGCCTCAGTCTCATATTGGACGACAGTATAAAGAGTTGATTGAATATCAGCAAATGACGAATGCACGGACTCTAAATAGCAAAATCATTGTATAAAAGGTGAAGAGATATCGTGATTTTTCCTCAATTTCAAATAATTTCTGTAGAAAGCTCTTGCAGGGAAGTGAAATATTCTATAGAATGTATAAAGGTTATCATATCAGGAGGGTATTATGCAGCAAACAACAGTAGCGAAAACTGTAACATATACGGGTATAGGGCTACATTCAGGGAAAAGTGTAACGATAACTCTTCATCCGGCACCTATAAATTCAGGCATCATCTTTGCTCGGACTGATTTACCAGGGATACCCCAGGTAGCAGCCGTTGCTGGCAATGTTACAAATGCCATGCGAGCGACGACTCTTGAAAGCGGAGTTGCTAAAGTTTTTACAGTGGAACATCTCTTGGCCGCTTTTTATGCCATGGGAATCGATAATTGTTTAATAGAAATTAATTCAGTAGAACCGCCTGTAGCAGATGGTAGTTCATTACCCTTTGTACGTCTGCTTGAAGAAGCTGGCAGTGTAGAGCAAGAGGCATTACGCAACATCATTGATGTAAAAGAAGCGCAAACAATACGAGTAAATGATAGCTTTATTACGATCGTACCTTATGATGGTTTTCGAATTACTTTTACGTCGATTAATCCTCACCCCATGCTTGGAGTACAATTTGGCGATTATGAAATCAACACAGAAACATTTGTGAAAGAAATTGCGTCAGCACGTACTATTGGTTTTATGCATGAAGTTAAATTACTGCAGGATCAGGGCCTCGCTTTGGGTGGTAGTTTAGAAAATGTCGTGGTATATGATGATGAAACAGTATTGACACCACTGCGATTTTCCGATGAGCTGGTACGTCATAAAATTTTAGATGTTGTTGGAGATTTAGCTCTTGTTGGTCGTATTAAAGGTCATGTCATTGCCGTTAAATCCAGTCATGCCATTAATACTGCACTGGCTAAAAAAATTATTGAATCTTGTAGTAAATAAAACTCAATTGCTAACGAGACAATGTGTTAGCATTTTGGCGATAAAAACATATATTATAGAGGGAGCTGAAAGTAAATGTTGTCTGCAACTGAAATACAAAAAGTCATTCCCCATCGTTACCCATTTTTATTAGTAGATCGTATTATTGAACTTGAACCAATGAAAAGAGCTGTTGGCATTAAGAACGTCACGATCAATGAACAGTTTTTTCAAGGACATTTTCCAGGGCATCCTGTAATGCCTGGAGTTTTGATATTAGAAGCTATGGCTCAAGTCGGTGGAGTTGCAATGCTCTATCCTGATGAAAATCGGGGGAAATTGGCCTTCTTTGCTGGTATGGATCGTGTTAAATTTAGAAAACCTGTAGTACCAGGTGATCAATTACGGATGGTCGCTGAAATTATTAAGGTGCGGAGCGGCATGGGAAAACTATGGGTACAGTCTTTTGTTGACGAACAGCTTGTCGCTGAAGGTGAATTTTTATTTGCTTTGGCACAAAAGTAAAGAAAAAAGAAGAAAAGTAGTGAAGTTCGGTCTATAAATTCAGGTAATAAATAGATTTTACCGCAAATGACTTATTTTGACCGAATTTAACTTGTCACAATCAGACTAATCAGTCGGATTATAAAGACAGCAAGTAAAACGGTAAGTCGAAGGTACTTACTAGAGAAGGAGTTGATGTGCAGATGAAACCAGAAAAAGTTGTTATATCTCTGCGTAAAATACATGAGACAGCAGTTGTTCATCCAGGGTCTCGCATTGGCAAGGATGTTGAGATTGGCCCCTATGCAGTTATTGGTGAAAATGTAGTCATTGGTGAGGGGACAAAAATCGGCGCCCATGTAGTAATTGATGGTTGGACTAGCATTGGGAAAAATTGTACAATATTTCCAAGTGCATCGATTGGCTCAGAACCCCAAGATTTAAAATTTTGTGGTGAAAAAAGTTATGTGTTCATTGGTGATAATACTAAAATTAGAGAATTTGCTACTGTGAACCGCGCGACTGGTGAAGGTGAAGAAACGCGGGTTGGTTCTGACTGTTTATTAATGGCTTATACCCATGTTGCCCATAACTGCGTAGTTGGAAATCATGTGGTCATGTCCAATGCTGCTACGTTAGCTGGTCATGTAGTGGTTGAGGATCGTGCGATTATTGGTGGGTTGGCAGGTGTTCATCAGTTTGTAAAAATTGGAATGAATGCTATGATCGGTGGTGCATCGAAAGTTGTACAAGATATTCCGCCATTTGTCATTGCTGATGGTCATCCAGCACGTGTATCAGGTCTCAATAATGTAGGTATGGCACGAGCAGGTATTGGCATCGAAGCTAGAAAAAATATCAAAAAAGCGTATAAAATATTATATCGCTCAGGATTAAGTTTGGCTCAAGCAATTGAAATGATGGAGCAAGAATTAGAATCTTACCCTGAAGTTGAGCATTTCCTACGTTTTCTACGGAATGTAGAACGAGGTGTCTGCCGTGGTCGTAGAGATGGGGAATAGGAGCGCAAAGGGATGAAAAGTATAGGTTTATTAGCCGGTGTCGGAGGATTGCCGGTGCAATTTGCCCGTGCCGCTCGCGGCATGGGCTTTAGCGTGATTGCTATTGGTGTGGTTCCTGGTGTAGATCCAGAATTGGAACAGGTCGCTGATAAAACATATCATATTAGTGTTGGTCAATTACAAGAAATATTGACGACGCTCAAAAATGAAGGCATTACGCAAGTCACCATGTTAGGCAAAGTTACGAAAGAACTCATGTTTACAGGGACTGTAGCCCTTGATAGCCGCATTCAAAAGGTATTAGCAAGTCTGACTGATAACAGTGATGATACGATTATGTTAGCTTTTGTTCGAGAATTTGCAGGCGAAGGCTTTACAATTCTTGATCAAACTGCTTTGATTAGAAGCCTTATGCCTAGCGCTGGCATACTGACAAGCCGCGCGCCAACAGTAGATGAACGTGCTGATATGGACTTTGGTTTTACTATGGCCAAAGAGATGGGGCGTTTAGATATTGGACAAACTGTTGTAGTCAAAAAATGTGCTGTTATGGCTGTAGAAGCCATTGAAGGTACTGATGTTTGTATTCGTCGTGGCGGAGAACTTGGTCGAGGAGGCGTAACCGTTGCCAAAGTTTCCAAACCCAGTCAAGACCTGCGCTTTGATGTACCAGCAGTGGGTATGAGTACATTGCAGTCTATGTGTGCTGCTGGTGCGACGGCTCTAGTCGTTGAAGCCGGTAAAACACTCATTATTGACCGTGAAAAGGTCGTGCAAATGGCCAATGATCATGATATAACAATTGTTGCAATGTGAAAAGAGTGATGGAGGCTGCTTATGTGTAAAATCATGATTTCAGTAGGTGAAGCATCAGGCGACCTACATGGGGCAAGTGTAGCCCGTGCTTTAAAAAACATACAACCAGATAGTAAGATATTTGGTATGGGTGGGAAAGCTATGAGGGCGGCTGGTGTAGATATCGTATATGATATTGCTGATTTAGGTGTGATTGGGTTTGTTGAAATAGTGAAAAACTTACCTAAGTTATTTAGATTACGCGATACTTTAGGCGAGCTGATGGAACGTGAACGCCCTGACGTACTTGTAATTATTGATTATCATGGCTTTAATATACGCCTGGCTAAAATTGCGAAACAAAAAGGAATTCCAGTCATATCCTATATCTGTCCCAAAGTATGGGCATGGGGACGGGGGAGAGCAAAAGAGGTGGCCGAAACAGTAGAGAAAGTGGCGGCCATTTTTCCTTTTGAAGTTGATGTGTATCGTGAAGCGGGCGCGAAGGTAACTTTTGTAGGTCATCCACTACTTGATATTGTCAAGACTACGATGGACAAGGATGAGGCCTATCACTATTTTGGGGCACGTCCAAAAGAACCTGTCGTACTTCTGTTGCCTGGCAGTCGTCAACAAGAAATTGTGAATTTGTTACCTGTGATGCTTGAAACAGCTGAAAAAATAGTGAAACAAGTACCGAATTGTCAATTTTTCTTACCTGTTGCTTCGACAATTTCCCGGGAAATGATTCAAGATATGATAAATCAGTATCATGTTCCAGTTATTTTAACACACGATAACACATATGACTTAATGAATATAGCTGATGTTGCGATTGCTGCATCTGGAACTGTTACTCTTGAAGCCGCCATTTTAAATCTACCTACAGTTGTTATTTATAAAGTAGCAGCCCTAAGTTATTTTTTAGGTAAGATTGTAATTAAAATTCCTCATATTAGTTTGCCTAATATTGTTGCAGGTCGAAAAATTGTACCTGAGCTATTGCAATATGCCGTCAATGCGGACAATATTGCTAAGGAGACAATGCCAATTCTAGTTGATTCCAATGTGCGTAATACCATCCTTCAAGACTTAGCTGAGATGCGAGAGAAGTTAGGTAGTCCAGGTGCCGTCGAACGGGTAGCGCATGAAATTTTGGCAGTTGCTCGTAGCCCAGTAGGAGGTAGTAAATGACAATCTATATGCGCCTCTTGAAATATATCAAACCTTATTTACAGCGTATGGTAGTGGCGATTATCTGTATTATCCTTGCAGCTAGTGCCAATCTATATGTACCGTGGATCTTACGGGATATTATTGACCAAGTATTGGCAAGCAAAGATATGTCGATGCTTAATACCATTGCAAGTGGGATTGTTGTTGTATTTTTCTTGCGAGGAATCTTTTTTTTCGGACAAACTTATTTGATGTCTTATATTGGACAAAAGGTTATTATTGATATTCGCGAAGCTGTGTATCGGCATTTACAACGATTATCCTTATCTTATTATGAAAAACGTCAGACTGGTCAGCTGATGAGTTATATTACAAATGACGTGGCGGCTGTTCAAGGTGCTCTCGTTGAAAGCATGATTGAACTGGTTACGGAAGGCATGACTTTAATTGGTTCATTAGGCGCTATGTTCTATCTTCATTGGCAGTTATCTCTTTTGACGTTGGTAACAGCTCCTTTAGTTGGACAAACTATGAATATCTTTGGGAAAAAACTGCGCAAATCCAGTGCGTTGATACAAGAACGTGCGGCTGATATTACATCCGTTTTACAAGAAAGTATTTCATCGGTGCGAGTGATTAAATCCTTTGCCCGCGAAGAATATGAAATTGAACGTTTTAAAAAAGAAAATCATCAAAATTTTCGTGCCCAAATGAAAAACTCTCAAATTATGGCGACGCTTACGCCCATTATTGAGTTTGTGGCTGCGATTGGAATTACCATGATTATCTGGTATGGTGGACGAGAAGTCATTAATAATAATTTGACAGCTGGTTCTTTGATTGCTTTTTTAGTGTATGCTGTCAATTTATCCAATCCTATTAAACGTTTGAGTCGCGTGTATGGAAATATACAAAAAGCCTTAGCAGCCGCTCAACGGGTATTTGATGTTCTCGATACCCAACCAGAAATTCAAGATATGCCTGGTGCCAAAGTATTAGAACAAATTGATGGTTATGTAACATTTAACCAGCTTACCTTTGAATATAAACCAGGTGAACCAGCTTTAAACCAAATTCAACTAGAAGTCAAGCCAGGACAGGTCGTAGCGATCGTTGGACCGAGTGGGGCAGGAAAAACAACCATTGCCAATCTCATTCCAAGATTCTATGATCCGATTGCGGGGAATATTACCATTGATGGCATTGATATCAAAACAATTACTCTAAAATCTTTGCGTGAACAAGTTGGTATTGTTCCTCAAGAAACAGTATTATTTAATGGTAGTGTTTATAATAATATTTTGTATGGTAATTTAGAGGCCGGCCGAGATGAAATTATTGCTGCTGCGAAAGCTGCAAATGCCCATCAATTTATCATGGATATGCCTGATGGCTATGACACACAAATTGGTGAACGTGGTTCAAAACTTTCTGGCGGTCAGCGGCAACGTATTTCCATAGCGAGAGCTATTTTGAAAAATCCAAGAATCTTGATTCTTGATGAGGCGACTTCTGCATTAGATGCAGAAAGTGAAAAATTGGTTCAACAAGCCGTAGATAAGTTAATGATTGGTCGAACTTCTTTTGTCATTGCCCATCGATTATCTACTGTCAAACGAGCTGATATGATCGTTGTGATGGAGCGAGGGAAAATTGTAGAGCAAGGTACACATGATGAACTAATCGCATCTGCGGGCTTATATAGTAAGTTATATCAAGTTCAGTTTCAAAGTAAGTAAGGGGAAAGTTAAAAAAAGGGGTATCTGATATGCATGTTCTTTACAACATATTAGCAGTAATACTTGTTGTGCTAGCTACTCCAGCTTTTATTATGCGCTTGATTCGGGAGAAAGGTTTTGGTCAACGCTTAGCGCAGAGTTTTGGTTTTCTACCTAATGAAGATGTGGAACTAGTCGCTAAGAAAGATTGTATTTGGTTACACGCTGCTTCAGTTGGCGAAATTGTTGCTGCAAGTCCAATTATAAAAGAAATGCGCCGAACGTTCCCCAATAAACCAGTGTTAGTATCTGTTGTCACTGCAACTGGATATGCCATGGCGAAAAGAATTATTACGGATGCTGATAGCATTATTTTCTTTCCCCTTGATTTGCCTTTGATCAGTTATGGTGTAGTCAAACGGATTCGTCCTAGTGTATTCTTAATGGTAGAAACAGAACTATGGCCTAACTTTTTACGAGCGATGTCTCATTTTTCTATTCCAGTGATGATGGTCAATGGTAGAATTAGTGATAAAAGCGTGGAGCGTTATCGCTATTTAGGCAGTATACTTAAAGGAATGCTAGACACAGTCGATAAATTTTGTATGCAGTCAACAATTGATGCCCAGTATGTGATTCGTCTAGGAGCTAATCCTAATCGGGTTGTCGTGACTGGTAATACTAAATTTGATCAAAATTATACAAGTGTCACAGTCGAGGAAAAAAATATTTTGTTTAAGCAGATGGGCTTTGCAGAAACTTTCCCAGTATTAGTTGCTGGCAGCACTCATAAAGGGGAAGAAGAAATTTTATTGACTGCATTGAAAAAAATAAAGAAACGTTTTCCAAACACTAAAGTAATCATTGCACCTCGAGATATCATGCGAGTCGATGAACTAATTGAATTAGCGAGTAGCTTTGGTTTTCTGGCTCTTCGCCGTACAGAATTACTGAAAATTAACAATAACAACCATGATATTGTTCTACTAGATACCATTGGTGAACTCGGAAAAATCTATAGTGTAGGAACGATTGTTTATGTAGGTGGCAGTCTGGTTGCTCATGGAGGGCACAATATTCTTGAACCAGCAGCTCATGGTAAACCTATTTTAGTTGGACCTCACATGTTTAATTTTAAAGATACCTATGCTTTGTTTTCGAAACGGGAAGCTTGTATGACCGTGACTGATGAAACGACGTTAACAGAGAAAATTGTATATATTTTAGATCATGAAGAAGTACGCCTTCAGATGTCGCGAGAAACACTGAAAATTATTGAAGAAAATGGTGGGGCTGCGCGAAATAGTATGATTTATTTACAAGAAATTCTACAATAATGTAAATCTAATAAAAGGCGGAACAACTATGCGCCAAAGTGAAACATTTCAAATTTATTTATACAAATTAGTACATGGTGAAGAACCTGGCATCCTAGCAGTATTTCTGCTGGGATTATTGCGCATTTTCTCAGTGATATATGGCCTAGGTGTCAGGGTTAAACTTTATTTATATAGATATGGTGTGTTAAAACAACATAAACTAAATTGTCAAGTGATTAGTTTAGGCAATATTACGGTGGGTGGTACTGGTAAAACTCCCACCGCCCAACGCTTAGCAACCATTATCCGGGATATGGGATATCGTGTCGTGATCCTTAATCGCGGTTATCGTGCTGGTTGGGATGGGCAAGTCGGTCTGGTCTCTGATGGAAATAAAATCTATATGACTGTGACTGAGGCCGGAGATGAAGCCTATTTGCTCGCTAAGAGTTTACCGGGTATACCAGTCGTGATTGGGAGAAATCGCATTATTACTGGCGAGTATGCTGTCAATCAATTGAAAGCTGAGGTTATTATCTTAGATGATGGTTACCAGCATTGGCAACTAGCAAGAGACTTGGATATTGTTTTAATTGACGCCTTAAATATGTTTGGGAACAATTTCTTGTTACCGCGAGGGACCTTGCGGGAGCCATTGTCCAACTTAGCGCGGGCCCAGGCTTTCTTATTAACGAAGGTTGACCAGTCCAATGATGGTGCTCGAGATTTGATTCACAGTACCTTGGCTCGTTATAATGACAAAGCTCTGGTTGTCGAAAGTATCCATCAACCCAAGTGTTTTGTTGAAATCGAAGAATGGTATAAAGGACTGCGTATTACAAATGTAGCCTTAGAAACCATTCGTAACAAAAAAGTTATGGCTCTATCAGCCATTGGAAATCCTTCTTCTTTTGAGCAAACAATACTGGATATTGGAGTAGCAGAGGTTTGTGGTGTGCGTTATGCTGACCATCATGATTATACAATGGCAGAAATGCAAGAAATTATGCAGCGGGGAGTAGAAGAACACGCTTATGCCCTTATTACCACGGAAAAAGATGCTGTCAAAATTCCAGCTGAATTTATTCATTCTGATCGGCAACTTCCCCTCTATGTTCTGAGCATTGCTGTGCATTTTACAGAAGGATATGAAGATTTAATGGAACTCATTAAAAAAGTAGCGGAAGAAACGAATCGATAGTGAATGGAGGTATTTTGATGAATATTCTATGTGTCATTCCAGCCCGATATTCCTCGACGCGATTACCAGGGAAACCTCTGGCAGAGATTGCTGGCAAACCTATGATCCAGCATGTCTATGAAAGAGCGAGCCTTGCTAAGAGACCAAAGCAAGTGATTGTAGCAACGGATCATCAATTAGTCTATGAGAGCATTGAAAACTTTGGCGGAAAAGCGATGATGACTTCACCTGACCATCTAACAGGCACTGACCGTTTAGCCGAAGTCGCAGAAAACTTCCCCGAAATTGATTTAATTATTAATGTCCAAGGCGATGAACCTTTGATTCCACCGGAAATCATTGATCAGTTGGCAAATGCCTTTGATGATAACCAAGATCTGCAGATGGCAACTTTGATGACTGAGATGGATGAAAGTGAATATAATACTCCAGGTGCTGTGAAAGTCGTGACCGATCTACAAGGTTATGCACTTTATTTTTCTCGTTCAGTGATTCCTTTTCCCCGTAACGATGTAGGTGTGCCGATCTATAAACATATCGGTATTTATGCTTATCGTCGGGATTTTTTATTAACCTACGCCAATTTAACCCCAACACCTCTTGAACAGACAGAATCCTTAGAACAGTTACGAGCCTTAGAACATGGCTATCGGATCAAAGTCCTCCAAACAAATTTTAAATCAATTGGTGTGGATACTATGGAAGATCTAGAAAAAGTCAATCAGATACTGAAAAAACAATAAAAAATCAGGAGGGTTTTCTATGAATACTGTTAATATTGGTTCCATTACCGTAGGCGGACAAAATCCTATTGCTCTTATTGCAGGGCCTTGCGTCATTGAAGGTCTGGAACGTACTCTAAAGATTGGTCGCGGCATTAAGGAAATTACGGATCGCCTTGGTATCCCTTATATTTTTAAGGCGTCTTTTGATAAAGCAAATCGATCCTCATATTCTTCTTTCCGCGGTCCAGGACTTACAGAAGGGCTTAACATCATCAACCAGATCAAGCAAGAATTAGGCGTACCTGTTGTGAGTGATATTCATTGTGTGACTCAAATTGAACCAGCAGCTGAGGTGCTGGATATTTTACAAATACCAGCTTTTCTATGCAGGCAGACTGATTTATTATATCAAGCAGCAACTACCGGTAAAGTTATCAATGTAAAAAAAGGTCAGTTTCTTGCTCCTAATGATATGCAGCATGTCATTGCAAAAATGCGCGAAGCAGGGAATGAAAATATTTTATTAACAGAACGAGGAGCAAGTTTTGGCTATAATAACCTGGTGACAGACATGCGTTCCTTAGCAATTATGCGTTCTTTTGGTTATCCAATCGTTTTTGACGCCACTCATAGTGTTCAATTGCCAGGTGGTGCAGGTGCGACTTCCAGTGGGCAACGTGAATTTGTACCTTATTTGACTCGGGCAGCTGTTGCGACGGGTATTGATATGCTGTTTATGGAAGTCCATGACAACCCTGCAGAAGCCTTATCAGATGGTCCTAATATGATGTACCTTGATCAATTGGAGGCTTTATTAAAAGATGTACAAGCCATTGATCATGTAGTAAGAAAGCATAAGTAAGGTGTAGTCAATGATTAATTGGTATTATCCACCTTGCTGACTTATTACCTTGAGGAGTGGTATAATGGATAATGAAATCCGTGAGCAAAAAATAAAGTTAATCGTGCTTGACGTCGATGGCGTACTCACGAACGGACAACTTATTTTTGGCACAGAGGGCGAACTCATGAAAAAATTCCATGCTCAAGATGGATTGGGCATTGCATTGGCTCATAATGTTGGGCTGAAGACTGCAATCATTACAGGCCGTAGAAGCCAGATGGTGGAAATCCGTAGCGCTGAACTAAATATTGCAGATGTATATCAAGGGAAAATCAGCAAAGTTGAGGCTCTTGAC
Organism: Pelosinus sp. sgz500959; assembly: GCF_042610375.1. Lineage (NCBI taxonomy): Bacteria > Bacillati > Bacillota > Negativicutes > Selenomonadales > Sporomusaceae > Pelosinus > Pelosinus sp. sgz500959. Next base: position 257,378 of record NZ_JBGJZL010000001.1, on the reverse strand, counting down.
GATCTGATGACTAAATATGATCTAACATTAGAAGAAATCGCCTATGTTGGTGATGATCTTAATGATTTACCAGTTCTAATTCGTGTCGGTTTACCATGCGCTGTTGCGAATGCTGTTTCTGAAGTAAAAGAACATGCTTATTTTGTCACGCAGCGTCCAGGCGGGAATGGTGCCGTGCGGGAAGTGATTGAACACATCCTAAAAATTCAAGGAAAATGGGAAGAAATTATTAAGGGCTATCTACAAGATCAAGTGATGGATGCCAAACAATGAAAGGAGGCCCTTTATGTCTAATTCTTGGCAATATTCGGCATTGAAAACCATTAGTCGCATCGTTTGCGTATTACCCTATCCTTGGGTTTTATCGTTAGGCAATCAGATGGGAAAAATCTATTATCGTATTGCTGGTCGGCAGCGTAAACGGGCCATCAGTCAAATTCAAGACTGTTTAGGTCTTCCTGCAAAGGTCGCTGAGGAAACCATTATACGTTTATTTGGAAACCTAGGAAAAACTTTTTTTGAAGTCATGTATATGCCGACTCTTACACCTGAAAAGATAGAGAAGTATATCACGATTGAAAATCGACACTATCTTGATGAGGCATTGACTCATGGTAGGGGCGTTGTACTGCTGACCGCTCATATTGGAAACTGGGAATGGCTAGGGGCAACTTTAGCAATGACTGGTTTTCCCCTAACGAGTGTCATCAAACGTCAACCCAATGATGAACATACTCGAATTCTCAACGAATACCGAGAAATGGTAGGAATCGAAATCTTTGCGCGTGGTACTTCAGAAATACTGGGTGCTGCCAGAGCTCTCAAACAGGGAAAGATCCTTGGTTTATTAGCGGACCAAGATGCAGGTCCTAATGGTGTGTTTATTGATTTTTTGGGCAAGATGGCATCTACTCCAACTGGATCAGCTGTTTTTGCGAAAAAATTTAAATCTCCTGTTGTACCAGCCTTTATTGTACGTAAGCCAGAAGGCGGTCATAAAGTCATCATCCATGAGCCACTTTATTATCGGGATACAGGTAAGAGTGATGAAGATCTTTATCAATTTAGCAAAGAAACCAACAACGCCATTGAACAGACCATTCGAAAATATCCTGATGAATGGCTATGGTTTCAAAAACGTTGGAATACTAGCCCAACTCAGCAGAGGAACGGTGAGCAGGCATGAAAAAAAATACATACCTAATCATCGCCTGTATCGCGCTACTGTTAGCTGGTTGCTTGTATTATTTTTTAAAGGATGAACCATTAGCGTCAAAAGAACCAGTGCAGGTGGCAGCAAGTGAACCAGACTCAAAATTATCCTATGTAGGCAATTCTATTACTGAAGAACAAGATGGTAAACGTCTATGGGAACTCAGTTCTGAAACAATTGAGATTGATACCATTACTAAAAATATGAAATTCAAAAATGTTAAAGGTGTCTTCTATCAGGATAATGGTGGTAAAATTGACATTACAGCCCCAGAAGCAGTCGTCGATAGCAAGACAAAAGAGATTGTAATGGTAGGGAAAGTTCAGGCACTTGCCAGTGATGGAACTACTGTTGTTGCTCAAGAAATTCGCTGGTCTAGTCTAGAAAAACGTTTTTATGGATCAGGTAGTGTGTTGCTAACTCAAAATGACATTGTGATGACAGGGGATCATATAGAAGGCGATGGAGATATGAACAAAATAAAAGTGTCTGGTCATGCTAACATCGTAAAAGGAGGGCTCCAAAAGTGAAAAATGCTTTAATTCGCGTTGCCCTTGTCTTGCTGCTTTCATGTAGTGCTGTGGCTAATCTGCAAGCTGCTCCCAATAAGGCCATTGAATTATCAGCAGATACCATTGAATATGATTCCACGAAAGGCATTATGATTGCTCAGGGTAATATTCAGATTGTGCAAGAAAATGCCACCATGAGTGGCGATTACGCTGAATACAATAGTAAAGCAAATGAAACGTATGTAAATGGTAATGCTCGGATTGTCAAAGATGATACTATCTTAGTTGCAAGGCAAATAAATTCTTATGGTAATACCCGCATTGTGGCAAACGGTGATCCAATTCTCACAAAAGGTAATAGCAAACTAATGGGACCATCGATTGATTATGATTCAGTTAAACAATATGCCATTGTAACAGGTTGGGCCAATTTAGCTATGGATGATAGTATTATGACAGCCAATCAAATTGAGTCATTTTTTCTTGATAATCGCGTTGTTGCTCAAGGCAATGTACACCTTGTCAGCTCGGCGAGAAATCTTGATGCTACATCTGAACAAGCTGTCTATTATGGAACACAAGGAGAACAAGGCAAAACGATCCTTACAGGAAATGTAAGAGCTGTACAAGAGGGTAATGTATTGACCGGCAATACGATGACTCTTTATCTTGATAAAAAAACGATTGACGTCCAAGGTCGCAGTAAACTTATCATTATTCCTCAATCATAGAATCTTCAGTATTTAGTCCTAAAGCAAGGAGTACAATATGTATATTGAAACAACAAATCTGATAAAAACCTATAAAGGTCGTAATGTGGTAGATGGTGTTAGTTTGCGAGTCGATAAGGGCGAGGTTGTAGGGCTGCTTGGGCCTAATGGGGCGGGTAAGACAACGACGTTTTATATGATTGTTGGCTTAGAACGCCCCAATGAAGGCACGATTGTCATTAATGATGAAGATGTAACAGACATGGCCATGTATCGCCGTGCTGGTTTTGGTGTTGGCTATTTGCCTCAAGAAGCTTCTGTTTTTCGGAAATTATCAGTGGAAGATAATTTAATGGCTATCTTGGAAACAACTGCACTCAATAAAAGTCAGCGTTTAGAGAAAACGGAAAGCTTACTGGGCGAATTTAATCTTGGTCATGTTCGTAAACGAATGGGTTCTCAGTTATCAGGAGGAGAACGACGCCGAGTCGAAATTGCCCGGGCTTTGTCCACGGATCCTGCGTTTATCCTTCTTGATGAACCTTTTGCTGGTGTTGATCCTATTGCCGTAGCAGAGATACAAGACGTTATTAGTTACTTAAAAAAGCGAGGAATTGGAGTCCTTATTACCGATCATAATGTCAGAGAGACATTAAGTATTGTGGATAGAGCTTATATTCTCAACGAAGGAAAAATCTTGATTGAAGGTAATACCGATACCATTGCCAATAGTGATATTGCAAAAAAATTCTATCTGGGCGAGAATTTTAGTCTTTAAATAGGGAGAAAATCATGCGCATACTTGACAAATATATTATTAAGGAATTACTAGGGCCTTTTATTTTCGGCATTGCTTCATTCTCCAGTGTTTTTATTGGTACTGGTACGATGCTAAGAATTGCTCAGTATGTAACCCAATATGGTGCATCTATGAATTCGGTTATCAAGCTATTCATTTATAGCCTGCCAAGCATTATCGTATTGACTTTCCCTATGTCCATGCTTCTTGCGGCTCTCTTAGCCTTTGGCCGCCTATCAGGATCAAGTGAAATTACGGCCATGCGTTCTGGTGGTATTAGTTTTTATCGCTTAGCGACACCTGTATTTATTGTTGCTTTTTTTGTGAGCATCTTTGCTGTGGCTTTTGCGGAACTTGTTGTACCTCAATCCAATGCAGCCTACAATAATATTGTGCGTAATGAAATTCAGAAAAATACAGCACCAAAATCTCAAGATCATATTATTATTAAAGATGTGAAAGGCGGGGTATTGGAACGGCTGACTTATGCGCGTAAATTTGAACAAAGCAGCAATACAATGTACGCTGTATCCATACAGGAGTTTGAGAATGAGCATTTAGTTAGAATGGAAAATGCCGATCGGGCAGTATGGCAAGATAATCGTTGGATTATGTATAATGGTACTATCCATGATTTGACGACAGAGGGTAAGATAGATCGGACTCTACACTTTGATCAACAAATCATGCCAATTACTAAAGCGCCAAGTTCTATTTCTAGTGAACAGAAGAAACCAGATGAAATGACAATTGTAGAGTTAAAGCAGCATATTAAGGTGCTGAAGAGAGAATATGTTAAATCAAATATCTATGAAGTGGAATTGCAGCAACGAATCGCCATTCCCATGGCAAGTTTCGTCTTTGCCCTGATTGGCACTCCACTAGGACTTCAACCAAATCGGTCAAGTTCTTCCATAGGCCTTGGTATTAGCATCATTATTATCTTTATTTATTATACGATTATGACCATTACCACTGCCCTTGGACAAGGTGGTGCCATTCCTCCGGCTTTGGCAGCTTGGATACCAGATATTGCTGGTATTCTCGTCGGTTTTCTTCTCGTCCGTAAAGCCTCACGATAATTTTTTCATAGTCGAGGGTGATTCTGTTTGAGGAAAGGAGGTGTCAGTTCATCATGTTTGGTATAGCCCTTATTGCTGTTCTTGCCATTACGGGAGGGATGATTGCCTATATTGGCGATAAATTGGGTACAAAGGTCGGTAAAAAAAAGCTTACGATTTTTGGGTTGCGCCCCAAGCATACTTCTATTGTTGTAACCATTATTACAGGCATTCTCATTACCATATCCACCATTGGGATTTTAACCTTGGTATCACGTGATGTGCGTACAGCTTTATTTGGCATGGAAGCCCTAAAAAATGAACTGAGTACTCTTTCACAAGAAGTGACGACCCAAAACGGTGAACTTGACCGAAGTCGTAATGCTCTTGCGGCAAAAAACCTTGAATATGCAACGTTGACCAATAAAGTGCAAGAGACCACGAATCAGCTTGCGGCTATTGCGAGTGAACTATCTGCTGTTATGGCGCAACGGGATCAGAGTGCTCTTCAGCTTGAGCAGACTGAGCGTGATTATGCGGTAGCTCGTGGAGAAATCAATGCTGCCCAGCAATCGATCAATCGTCTGCAAAACACTAAAAATGAACTTGATATGCGTGTTAAAGACCTAACGGAAGCAAAAAGTAACTTGCAGCTCGACATCAATAATCTAACAGAATTAACAAGCAAATTAAAACAAGGGCTACAGGTTGTTCGTGAAGGGTCTATCATCTATCGCGCTGGAGAGATATTAACAACCACAGTATTGCCTGGTAGTGAAAATCATAATGATACGGTGAAAGCTTTGTCAGATATTATCTATAATACCAATCAAACTATTATTGATAAATTGGATATTAAGGATAAAAATCTTGAAATTCTATGGATTGCTCAATCTGATTTTGACAAAGTCATATCTGAAGTCACAACCACTCATCAAGATGTCATTGTTCGCATTTCAGCAGGCGGTAATACAGTGTATGGTGAACCTGTCATAGGGAATATTAGTATTTTCCCCAATCATTATATCTATCGTCCAGGTCAAACTGTTCATATGGAGATTGTTGATATGGGGCGAAATGCCATGTCGCCAGAAGAAAGTGTGATGCTCTTTTTGCAAAAAGTAAATGTTGCGGCGATTAAGCAAGGCATACTTCCTGATCCTCTACAGGGGACAGTGGGCGCCATTAGCGGTACTGAATTCTATGATGCCGTTAATACTCTTAAACGTTATAATGGGAAGGTGACCCTTGTTGCTACGGCTAAAAATGAGACCTATACGGCAGGGCCTCTCAAAATTGAAATACACATCCAAGGATCGCCCTAATTTCTGATGCAACAATCAACTCTAAGATTCACATAATATACCAGCAAAGAATCCTGTCTTAAAAGCAGGATTCTTTGCTTTTATGGCGAAATAGTATAATATAAACTTGTTATGTAAAATTAATATTTTTTTTAAAAATAAATGACTATATAGTCAGTATTTGATTTAAAAGGAAATACCAAAAATTACACTCACTATGTTAGCAGGAATTTTGAAAGAAATATAGAATTATGTAAACAAGACCTGCAACAAGCGGTAGGGACATGATCGTGATCTTACTGCAAAGAAAGTATACGATGAGGGAACATGGATACTCATTTGATATTTCTTTCAGTGGAGAACTTCTCTCATGTTGGTGGTAACACCCGCAAATAAAAAAACCTTAAGGGGGATTTCTCAAATGAAAATGAATCAAAGAATGTTAAAAGTGGCTGTGGTTTCTGCTCTGACAGTGGCGTTCACTGTACCGGCATTTGCTAATCCTTTCACTGATGTACCTGTAAAACACTGGTCTTATGATGCAGTAAGCAAATTAGCTCAAGCAGGTGTTATCGATGGTTACAGCGATGGAACTTTCAAAGGTGATAAAACTGTAACTCGTTATGAAATGGCGCAAATTGTAGCAAAAGCAATGACTAAATCTCTAAATGCTGATCAAAAAGCAATGGTTGATCAATTATCCAAAGAATTTGCAACTGAGTTAAATACGATGGGTGTAAAAGTTGAAGGATTACAAAATCAAATTGACAATATGGTAAAAATCTCTGGCGATGCTCGCGTTCGTTATACTGATGCAGGTGATGTGTTTGGTGATAAATCAGATCTTCGTGCTCGGGTTGCTTTCGATGGTAAAATCAATGATGATCTTAAATTTAATGCACGTTTAAGTGGTTCTTTTGATCCTAACAGTACTAACAATAATGACGTTGTAGCCAAATTAGATACTGCTAATGTAACTTTCAATGCTCTTGGTTTGACAAATACTGTTGGTCGCCAAGATGTTAAACTAGGTTCAGGTGTTCTGTTTGATGACACATTAAATGGTCTTGCAACTCAAGCTGGTGCTCTTAAAATCTACGCTGGTAAAACAACTGGTGGTGTTACACCAACTGTTGCAACTGGTACAGGAACTGCTAATGTTGCTGAGCGTATGTATGGTGTTGAATACGGTGGTAATCTTCTTGGAGCAGCAGTAACTGCTGACTACATGAAACAAGGTGATTACAAAGCGTACGCAATCAACGGATCTGCTCCTCTTACACGCAATGTGACTGCTAATGCTGACTACGTTAAAAACGATACCAATAATGCAGCCGCTACTGCTTTTGGTGTGAAGTTCAACAACCTTGGTCTTAGCGTAACTCATAGAGATGCAGATGCTGGTGTATATAATGCTTATTCCAGTTCTGATGTTCTTGCATTACCAACTGATGTAGCAATTAAAGGTATGGAATATCAATATGACAGAAACCTTGGTAAAAATGCAGCACTTAATGTTAAATACCAAGACTTTGATAACATGGATACTCGTACTTCCGCAGCTGTCAACGTAAAATTCTAATTTTAAAATAAAATTTTTTCTAAAGCGCCCCTTGTGGGCGCTTTTTTCTATGCAGGAATAATGGTAGTCATAGCGAAGAAATGATAAAAGGGATAGGAGAGTTATATGATGGATGAAATCATTATTGCGATTGATCCAGGGCGAGAAAAATGCGGGATTGCCATTGTTCACAAAGAAAAAGGTATATTGATAAAGTCCGTCATTCAGACGGATGAACTAACAGCTAAAATCGAAAAATTCATCACTGAGTATAGTGTTAGCCTGATTGTAATTGGTGATGGAACGTCTAGTCGAGAGGCCAAACAATCCTTAGAAAAAATTAAAATGAATCATCAAGGGCTAGCCATAATCCTGATTGATGAAAGGAATTCTACAGATGAAGCCCGTCGACGTTATTGGAGCGAAAATCCTCCGCGAGGGTTAAAACGATTGATTCCTGTTACTATGCAAGTTCCTCCTCGACCTGTTGATGATTATGTGGCACTGATACTGGCGGAGCGATACTTTGTTAAGATATTGTAAATAGAGAGAAAAATTTGATAAAAATAAAAAAACTAGCAGGAATAATGAAATTAATGGGGAATATACTAAGACAGTAAGGTAATGATTAACATAGTAAGATCCTGATAAGACCATATTGAGGGAACATGGACACTCAATGATTGACTCTTCTTAGGCTTATTGTAGAAATCTTGCCTTGCAAAAATAAAACTTAAGGAGAGATTTTTACATGAAAAAGAAATTAGTAGCATCCTTAGCAGCAGCTATGGTACTTGGTGTAGCTGGTACTTCCTTCGCAGCGGCAAATCCTTTCGTAGATGTTCCTGCAAAACATTGGGCATATGCTTCCGTAACAAAATTAGCACAAGCTGGTATTGTTGATGGTTATAGCGATGGCCAATTCGCAGGCGACAAAATGATCAGCCGTTATGAAATGGCTCAAATCGTTGCTAAAGCAATGGCTAAAGCTGACAAAGCTGATGCAGCTCAAAAAGCTGAACTTGACAAACTAGAAGCTGAGTTTTCCGATGAATTGGACAAACTAGGCGTTCGTGTAACTAAATTGGAAGCAAAACAATCCAATCTTAAATTCACTGGCGATCTACGTGTTCGTTGGAATAACACTGCAGATAGAGCAAATGCTGCACAATTCAAAGATCGTTTCCGTTTAAACATGACTTCCCAAATCAATGACAATACTTCTTTGTATGCTCGTTTTGTATTCCAAGATGATAAATTCAATCAAGATACAAATCAAAGATTAACAGATATGGCGTTAACGACTAAAAACTTGATCAAAAATACTGATATCACAGTTGGTCGTTATACGTTGAACATGGGACCAACTACTTCCCTTTCTGGAACAACTGGTGACTTAGATGGTATCATGACAAACAGTAAGTACGGTAATACTACTGTAATGCTTGGTTATGCGCAAGCAAGAAATACAGCACCTGGTTCCCTTATCGTAAATGGCTTAAACATTAAAAACATTGCATTTGCTGAAGCAACACACCAATTTGGTAAAGCTAAAGTAGCTGCAGACTACTTCAAAAATATTGATGTAGGATCTTCTGATGGTAATGGAAGTACTGTTAAAGATGCATACAACATTGCTGGTGGTAGCCTTGTATATACCTTTGACAAAAACGTTAAAGTAATCGGCGAATACTACAAAAATACAGCTAAAGATGCTAAAACATTGTATGGTGGTTCTGCACCTACAGCGACAGTTGCTCGCGTACAATATAAAGGCGCAAGTGCTGCTAATCCTGGTTCTTTTGGTTTCTTCCTTGAAAACAATAAATTCGAAGGTAATGCACTTCCATATGCTTTCCAAGGTCCATTCCACAGAATGAGCGGCGCTGATGTTGGACTTGCTGCTGATGGTTTGAAATCATGGGTAGCTCAAGTTGACTATACATTAGCTAAAAACATTACTTTCAATGCTCTTCACCAATTCAACATCAAAGATGCTAAAACTGGTGTAGATGGCGTTAGCAAAACATATGATAGAGTACAAGTTAACTACATGTTCTAATTTGACTCTTCAAGAAGCTCGCATTTTTATTAATGCGAGCTTCTTTCTATTAATTACATAAAGAGATGAGTAATTAATTAGATATTTTCTAAAAATAACAAAAATTTAACAAAAAAGAAGGAATTATAAAGTGAATGTAGAATATACTAGTTAACAAGGTAATGATTGGCATGCAAAAAGGTTATAAGGAGGTATTGAGGAAACGTGGATACTCAATATAACTCTCTCCTTAGGTCGATTTCATGTGGATTAATTGCCATGTGAAAAATAAAACATGAGGAGAGATTTTATTATGAAAAAGAAATTAGTAGCATCCTTAGCAGCAGCTATGGTACTTGGTGTGGCTGGTACTTCCTTCGCAGCAGCAAATCCTTTCGTAGATGTTCCTGCAAAACATTGGGCATATGCTTCTGTAGCAAAATTAGCACAAGCTGGTATTGTTGATGGTTATGGCGATGGTACATACTTAGGCGACAAAATGATCAGCCGTTATGAAATGGCTCAAATCGTTGCTAAAGCAATGGCTCGTTCTGACAAAGCTGATGCAGCTCAAAAAGCAATCATCGATCAACTTTCTGTAGAGTTCGCTAGCGAACTTGAGGGTTTGAATGTTCGTGTAACAAAAGTAGAAAACAAAGTTGATAAATTTGACATCAGTGGTACTGCTCGTATTCGTTATGACCATATCAAAAATGACAATACCGCATCAGCTAAAAATGGCGTTCAAAACCAAAATATCAATCTTGACCTTTTCTACGGTTATAAAGTAAATCAAGATTGGTCAATTCAAGGTGAAAGCGAATATAATAGAGATTTGAGACATAGTCGCTTGAATTCTGGTAATAACGATGAATTCGAACAGTTATACGTAACTGGTCCTATTGCTGGCACTAAAATTAAAGCTGGTAAATTCAGCTATTTACCTACTTATGGCGTATTGTTTGATGGAAAAATTAGTGGTGCGCAAGTTGCCTTTGGTAACGTATTAAAAACTACATTGAATGTTGGTAAAACTGATGACGTTTTTGTTAATGGCGCTACTCGTCCTGATTCAAAAATCGAAGCTGTTGACTTTGTATGGGCATACAATAAAGATACTAATATTAAAGCCAACTACATAAAAGGGACTGATACAGCTGATCACTCTGTTAAATATTATGAAGCTGGTTTTGATAAACAACTTAGCAAAGATTTTGCTTTCCAAGCAGCATATGCTAAATCCGACCTCGATACTTTGAACAAAGCAGCTTATGCTCAAGTTCAATATAAGGCCGCTGATCTTAATGTTGTTGGTTCCAATGATTTTTATGTTGGCTACCGTAAATACCAACCAAACGCTACAATAAAAGCAACTGGTGACTGGTTGAATAACGATGAAACTGAATATAAAGGTTTTAAAGGCGTACGTATCGGTTACGACTATGTACCAATGAAAAATGCTAAGTTTGCTACTTGGTACCAAACTGGTAAAACTGCTACAGGTGTAAACGATGTTAATGTTAAAACATTCCGTGCACAAGTAGAACTTTCCTTCTAATTATGGCATAAGAAACTGCTGACAGATTTCATTCTGTCAGCAGTTTCTTCATTTTCTAACGACATTGTAGAAAGTGGTTTTAGCCAAAGTAATTTTTATTTTCAATACTTTTGTGTTTACAATATGGACATAACATGGTACAATGAATGTAACTAAATACAGTAAGGCAATGTAGCCTTTGCATAATACATGCGAAAGGTTATTTTTTTATAATTTTAGAATAATCATTATAACCATTATAATCAGAAATCTCGAATTTTACATAAGATCCCCCTAATGTTATAAAAATATCTGATCAACATCAGATATTTTATATAACCAAGTGATATTGAAAGTTGACTAGGAAAGTAAGGAAACATGGACACTTATTGGAATGGGATGCGGACGATAGGACCTTGGAAAAATAAAAGAAGGTTCTGAGGAGGACAATAACATGAAAAAGAAAGTTCTTACAGCGGCTGTTGCTGCCATGATCACATTAACTACAGGTGTAGTAATGGCAAACCCAGTAGATATCGATGGTTCCGTATCCTACCGTTATCGTGCAGACAGCTCTAATGGTGCTAATGAAAAAAACGGTAGCATTACTCGCTTTACTTTGAATGCGAAAAGCCAAGTTGCTAAAAATTTGAGTGTGTATGCTCGTTTTGCAGCTGAAGGTCTTAGCGATCCTAATGTGGGTCCTGATTTTTCTGGTGGTAAAAGCTTTATTGGTGAGATTGACCAATTCGGTTTGTTGTACAATAACGCAGGGTTTACTTATAAATTAGGTCAACAAGCACCTGTCATCGGTGGACTTGGCTTATTTTATGATGCAAGCGGTTACCTTGGCAAACAAGATATGGGTGTTGCTGACGGTATCAATATTAAAGGAAAGAGCGGCGTAACGTCACTTGATTTCCTTGCTGTTCAAGAAAACAATAAAGGTGCTGTTGATAACAAAATCTATTCAGTACGCGCTTCTTACAATCCAACGAAAGCGTTGACTTTAGGTGCAACCCTTGCTCAATATAAAGCTGCTGAAAATACAAATTATTATGGTGCTGATGCGAGCTATGCTGATGGTAAAGCTACTTATATGGGTGAATATGCTAAATCAGATGCAAATGATAACAACAAAGGGTATGCTGTAGGTTTATCCTATGCACCAGATTCTAAAAATACGGTATGGGTTTATAATTATAAAGTACAAGCAAATGCTGATATTGCTCACATGACTACTTTTGATTCTGGTAAAAAAGGTTTCTATTATGGTGCCGACCATAGCTTTACCAAAGATACTGCTTTTCACATCTTCTATACAGATAGACAAAAATTAGCAGATAATGTGAAAGATACGTCTTTCCGCGCAACTGTTAGTTACAACTTCTAATTTTATCGAATTAGATTTTTATAAAAAGCGAAACTGCCAATGGTAGTTTCGCTTTTTATATTTTAGAAAGCAGGATATTATTAACTTTATCACGAATTATGTATAAAAATTACGAGGAGGATCTGTGTTATATGTTGCGTAAAATGATCAGCGTATTGGTACTTACATTGTTTATATGTTCAAATATGGGATTGGTTTTTGCTGAGGCGATGCCAGATATGGCAGTATTAGATAAAGTGATTGTTGTAGAAAAGTTTTTTGATGGCTCGGAACAATCGGGACCTCTAGTAGAGCGTATTAGCAAATTGGAAAAAGATATTTGGGGTAAAGAAAATACGGGCTCCTTAGTCAGCCGCGTTGATAAAATTTATTCTTATTGTCGCATCAATTTTGATAATGCTCCTTCGTTTTTAATAAAAATGAATGCAGCTGAATGGTCATTGACTCATATGGTTACAGTCCAACCAGTTAAGGTACGCATTGAAAATCTTGAACGTGTTCTTTTGGGCAATGCAACGGCAGGACCCTTTGATGATCGTTTAAATCAATTGCTTAAATTTGCATATGCTAATGGAAAATTAGTTGTTCATAATGTAACTGTTAATAAAGATAACTTATTAAAGATTAAGCTGGTTACCCCGCTTAATACTAAGGTGAGTCGCACGGGCGATGTCGTTGTGTTTCAAGTTGCAGATGATATATATGTCGACGGAAGTTTGATCATTGCGAAAGGTGCCCAAGGAACAGGTAAAGTAAGCAAGGTGGAAGAATCCAAAAACTTTGGTCGTGATGCTCAACTGGAGATTAGCTTTGATAGTGTAGATGCGATTGATGGTTCAATAATTCATACGATACTTGGTGAAAAAGCCAAAGCTGAGAACAAATCATTGGCGACTGCTGCAGGTGCTTCTGTTGCTGGTATGATGATTCTTGGCCCTGTTGGCATTGTTGGAGGTGCCTTTGTCCATGGCAAGGATGTTGAAATTCCAGCTGGAGCAGAGGTCTATGTTCAAATCAAAGAGCAAGTTACCTTGTATGGTATATAAAGTCACAAATGGTATATAATATAGAAAAAGCCGTCGCAGGACGGCTTTTTCTATATATTGTCCAGTGAAGTTATGCAGGAAAAGGTGTATAATTGTAGAATGTTAGATAAGAAAGTATACAATTTTCGATAGGAGAAAAATATGCAAATTAAGAAATTTATGTTCTCTGCATCCCTCTGTATGCTCATTACATCTATTGTCATGACAGGGCAGGCTGCTGATAAACAGGAAAATAAATCAACGGATGTTAATGCCGTTAAATTACCAGTTGTGGTTGAAGCGGATGAACTATCTTTTAGTGATTTGACAGGTGATTTATTTGCAAAAGGCAATGTGGTTTTGACCAAAAATGTTCAAGTGATTTCAACTGAAGAGGTGCGAGGTAATACGAAGCAGACAGAAATTTGGATAGACGGTAAAGCGATATTGAAAGAAGCAGATACCACGCTTGTTGGTACAGGGACTCACTATAATTATACCAGTCGTATCGGGAATATGCATGAAGTGAAAGGTAAAGTAGGTAAAGAATATCTTTCAGGTACGAATGTAGACTTTTCTCCTGAAAAAATGGTGGCCTTTGATGGTACAGTGACGCGGTGTCCTGCGGTTGTTCCTGATTACCATATTAGTGCGGAGAAAGTTGAAATTTGGCCCGGTGAAAAGATGATTGTCCATAATGCTAAATTTTGGATCGGTAAGATGATGATTTATTCAATGGCGACATACGAAACATCATTGGTTCCAGGTCAGCAAAAAAGTGCTTTTCCCCGGATCGGATATGACTCTTCCACAGGTTTAAGTATTTCTCAATATTTTGAATACCCACTTGCTGATCGACTAACAGCGTTTATTGATGCGGATTATTACTCTAAGCAAGGTTTCATGCCCACTTATGGTTTTGCTAGCCGGCAAAATGACTATACGATCAAACTTTATCAAGGGAAAGAAAAAAATGGTGATGATGAGTGGGTTGAACGCGAACCAGAGTTAATGCTAAAAATGAATTCTAAGCGTTTTGGCAAAGTGATAGGCGATTTTACTGCGACCAGTGGTAAGTGGAGCGAAGGGGCGATTACGGGATGGCGACAAAGTTATAAATTGTATTTCAGCCGTGATCCAATTCAGCTAAACGATAAAACAACTCTAGTGGTTGGCTCTGGTTTCGAAAACATAAATTATGGATATGATAAATCAACCAATAATATTTGGAGCATCGATACTACGGTAACAGTAAAGCCGAATGAACGGTTTGAAACATGGATGACTTATGCTTATAATAATCAAAGTGGGACATCTCCATATGATTATGATCGACTTGATACGAGTCGTGAACTTTTTGCTGGTTTGACGTATCATATTGATGCAAGGAATAGTGCAAGTGTCAAAATGGATTACTATCTAGATGCGAGTAAAATCAAGGATATGGATTATACATGGCGACATAACTTGCATTGCATAGATGCTGATCTCACATATCGAGCTAAACGAGGTCAGTGGAATTTGAAATTATCTACCGTAGAATGGTAAAATGATAAAGGGGCTTAGTTATGCTATACAACTCACTGCTGAAAATTATTAATAAACTACAAAAATATAAAATTATGGTCATTGGAGATATGGTTGCAGATGTATATCTTGAGGGCAAAATATCTCGTATTTCAAGAGAAGCGCCTGTCCTTATACTGGAGCATGCCGCAGAAAATGTTGTCCCGGGTGGCGCTTCTAATGTCGTGCATAATGCTGCAACATTAAGTGGACATGTGTATGCGATTGGTGTAGTCGGCAATGATTTTGCAGGCCAGGAACTGAGTAGAATTTTGCACAATAAAACAGTAGACACTGCTGGATTGATTGAGGACCATCGTCGTCCCACCATCACAAAAACGCGAGTTATGGCAGGTGGGCAGGCAACAGTACGTCAACAAGTAGTACGGATTGACAAAGAGAATAAGCGACCTTTGGATGTTGAAATTGAGCAAAGAGTCAATGATTATATTCAGGAGCATATTAGGGACATGCATGGTGTCGTGCTTAGTGACTATGGCAGCAATACTGTGACGCCCAATATTATAAGAAGTGTGATTGATGCTTGCCAGAAAAATCATATTCCTTGTATTGTCGATTCGCGGTATAATGTTATGTCTTATCATGGGGTGACGGTGGTCAAACAAAACGAATCGGAAGCCGCAGCAGCAGTAGGGTATGAAATTGTTGATCAAGCCTCACTGATAAGGGCTGGTAATGAAATTCTTGAGAAATTAGATGCTGAGGCTGTACTCATTACTCTTGGTCCGGATGGAATGGGACTGTTTGAAAAAACAGGAAAATTTACGCAGATTGCTGTCACAAATAAGAGTGAAGTCTACGATGTAACAGGTGCAGGCGATACAGTAGTGGCAACGATGATTCTTGCATTGGCAGCTGGAGCATCCTATGAAGAAGCTGCTCGCCTATCGAATTTCGCTGCTGGTATTGTCGTAAAGAAACCAGGTACAGCAACGACTACACAAGATGAACTTCGCCGTGGGATTGGAGAACATTTTGCTTAATAGGCAGGCATATAGAGAACATTTTAAAGTAGGTGCATTATGAAAATAATTGATGAACATGAAATAAAGAGTATCGCGGAAAAGTTTAAAGCGGATGGAAAAAGAATTGTTTTCACTAACGGTTGTTTTGATATTCTACATGCAGGTCATGTACGATACTTAAAAGCGGCTAGGGACCTTGGCGATTGCCTCATTCTGGGTCTTAATAGTGATCAATCAGTGCGAGCTCTTAAAGGACCATCGCGTCCAATAAACACTCAAGAAGACCGAGCCGAAGTCATATCGGCTCTTTCTGCTGTTGATTATGTAGTGATCTTTGAAGAAGTTACAGCAGAAAAACTAGTCGCTCATATTAAACCAGACATCTATGTCAAAGGTGGAGATTATGATATAAAGGATCTCCCTGAGGCTGTTATTGCTGCGAAGTATGGTGGTCAAACCATTCTAATTCCAGAAGTTCCAGGGCGTTCAACAAGTAATGTGATTAAAAAGATGCAAAAATAAATGCATATGAGGTATTTTGATGAACTATAAAAATATCCTTATTGTTAAGCTGAGTGCAATTGGTGATGTGATACATGCGTTGCCAGTTGCTCATGCTCTTAAAAAAAAATATCCTAATTCTCGTATCACTTGGGTAGTAGAGAAACCTGCATATGATTTATTGACCAATAATCCTGATATTGATGAAATTATAATTTTTGATAAGCCGAAATTTAAATCTATCGCAGGTTTACTAACCAATGGTTATACATTTGCCAAAGAACTAAAGGCGTGCCAATTTGATCTGGCGATTGATCTCCAGGGATTATTCAAAAGTGCGGCTATATCCTATTTAAGTGGTGCCACGCAGCGTTTGGTCTACTGTAATGCGCGAGAATTGAGTCACTTCATAGGTCAGCGTATTTGTGGTGAGCATGAACAAGGGCATGTGGTAGAACGATATCTTGATGTAGCCCGGCACCTCAACTGTAAAATCGATGAAGTTGTTTTTCCCTTATATATTACAGAATTAGAAGCAAAAAAAACAGTAATGATTGCTAATCATGCTGGACTCAGATTGGAGAACCCATACATTGTTTTAGCCCCTGGGACTAACTGGCCATCGAAATGCTGGCCAACAACTCATTTCGCTGAATTAGTAGATAAATTGTATGATTGCAATCTGATTCCTGTGATTGTCGGCGGACCGAATGATCAAAGATTAGCTCAAGAAATCATTGCTAACACTAAGGTGCCACCTATTGATTTGACGGGTAAGACGACGATGAAACAATTGGCTTATCTGATAAAAGGATCACAGACCTTTATAGGTGGTGATACTGGGCCAATGCATCTAGCAGTAGCAGTAGGCGCGAAAGTCGTTACTCTATTTGGACCGACGGATCCTAAACGGAATGGTCCTTATGGCAAGGGGCATCAAATAGTATTGGCACCAGTGCCATGTCAAGGATGTTGGAAAAAAGTATGCCCTAAAGATGAAGATTGTATGTCGACCATTCATCCTGACAGGGTATTTGAAAGTATAAAGAGTGTACTATCCTTTTAATCATAAAGTATAGAAGTAATGGAGGAAGAGTGTGAATATTCTGATCTTGTTTTCTCAGCCGTGGCGGGTTGGTGGCGCAGAAACCCATGTGACTGATTTAATTAAAGGTCTTACAGCAAAAGGCCACAATGTATATCTAGCAGTGCATGGAGAAAAATCAAAAAAAATGGATGAACTAGTTAAAGAACAGTGGTCTTTTAATTTTCGTTCGGCCAATCCATTTCAATATGTAATCGTAAGCAAAGAACTTGCGAAATTGATCAAAGATAAGAAAATTGACATTATACATAGTCATCAGCGTACAGCAGGCTATCTTGCGTCTTATATTAAGAGGATGATTGGCATACCCTTTGTGGTAACGATTCATGATCCTTGGAATAGAGCGGTGTTTAAATCTTATTACGGAAAAATATTTGATCATATTATTACCGTGAGTGAATTTTTAAAAAAGCGATTCATTGCAGATTTTGGCTTTAGCCCTGATAAGGTCCATACCATTTATAACGGAGCCGATAGTGAACGCTATAATGTAGACAAATATCCTAAAGATCAACTCAATCAGTTGCGTGAAGGGTTTGGCATAAAAGCAAACGAACAAGTAGTCAGTTTAATTGCTCGTTTATATGAATCAAAAGGGCAGCAATATTTGATTGCAGCCACCAAAGCTGTAGCGCAAAAATGCCCAAATGTAAAAATACTTTTAGTAGGTAGCGGTGAACATGAAGAGCGATTTAGAAAACAAGTTGCTGAGGACGGTTTAGATAAATTTGTTATCTTTACTGGCTATCGTGAAGATATTCCAGAACTCATTGCCATATCAGATATTGTTGTAAGACCCTCGGACATGGAAGGATTTCCGATCAATATGCTCGAGGCGATGTTAATGAGAAAACCTGTGATCGCAACGAACATTGCTGGAGTTCCAGAAATGATTACACATGGTGAAAATGGATTTATGATTGAACCAGGGGATGTGGATCAGCTGGCAAACTATATCTCGACCATTTTGTTAGACGAAGAATTAGGAAAAAAAATGGGGACTAGAGGAGAACAGATTGTTCTTGAAAAATTTACTCTAAAAAGTCTGATTGCTAAAGTTGAAAATCTTTATGCAAGTTTGGTGTAGGTGTATATGAAAAAAATACTCATTATCAATCGACTGGGAATTGGTGACGTAGTACTTACTACGCCTTTAGCTCAGGCCATTAAAGAGCATATTCCAACAGCGCAGATCGGAATTCTAGTTTCTCAGAAAGCTGTTGACGTTGTGACAAATCACCCTTATATCGATGAGGTTTTTGGATATCAACGTTCAACGAAAAAAGAAATATTAGCACAGATACGCAGTAAAAATTATGAACAAGCACTCATTCTTGATGAACGGATTACATCGACCATCCTTGCTTTTCAAGCAGGATGCCGATTGGGTAATAAGGGATTTGAAGTCACAATTGGTAAGTATCGAATCTTTATTCGGAAAAAACTTGCTGAAAATGCAATATTAGATTATACAAGTTACCTAAAATATTTGGATAGCACGATCAGTATCCCTACTATTCAACCTATTGTTGGTTCTGTTGAGGATGGAAGTCTTGATAAAATCAATACCTGGCTGCAAGAAAATGATTTTGCAAGAAACAAACTAATCTTGATTGCGGCTAGAGGATTATCAGAAAATAAAAATTGGCCGCCAGAATATTTTGCCGAGCTAAACGTTTATTTCAATAAACAGGGAATTATACCAGTTTATTTAGGATCAAAAAATGATGAACAATATATTGCTAGTATTGCAGGTGAAAAATATAGTGCTGCTGGATATTTTACCTTACGTGAGGTCGCCGTTTTAGCTCAATATGCTGCAGGTTGTATTTCGTTGTGTACAGGGGTTATGCATCTTGTTGCAACAGCCCAAATTCCCATCATTGCTTTGTATGGTCCCACATCCCCAGAGAGGTGGGCGCCTTGCCATGCTTCTGTGCTAAAGGCTGACTTGTCTTGTGTACCTTGTGAACGTCTTGACTGTAGGAATTCCGTATATAAGCAGTGCATGAAGAATATTCATCCACAGCAAGTCATCGATGTGATGGAAAAGGAAGGTTGGTTAAAATAAAATGTTACAGTAAGGAGCGATGTAATTGGATATCTTAAAAAATGCAATCGCGAGGCAGGAAGTTTTTGCAGGTGACAATCGTGAAAATCACCTCAAAGATCAGATACATATTGCTTTTGGTGTTGATGCTAATTTTGTGAGACCGATGGGGGTTACAATTACCTCGTTGCTGATGAATAATCAAAATGAAAACATCATATTTCATATTTTTGTTAATTCGATTCATGAGATTGATATTAGCCGCTTAGAAGAACTAGTTAAGATATATAAAACGACAATTCATCTCTATCATATTGATAAAAGAGCTTTTGATCAGCTACCGACAACTTGGCAATATTCACATGCTACTTATAATCGTTTTCTTCTAGCAAAAGTGTTATATGGAATAGCAGATCGGGTCTTATATCTTGATGCAGATATTGTATGTGTAGGGAATATAAGAGAACTTATGGATATAAAGATGGGTGACTCTGTCATTGCAGTCGTGCAAGAAGAAAACACTCCATTTATTCAAAATCAAATTGAAAAATTGAAATTGCGAAATGGAAAATATTTTAATGCAGGTGTTCTTTGCATCGATATTAATAAATGGCAGGAAAATGATGTTTCCAATCAAGCGATGAAACTTCTGGTTGAAAATTACGGAGTCTTTAATCTGCTAGATCAAGATGCTTTGAATGTAATTTTAGATGGTAAGGTCAAATTTGTAAGTAGCAAATGGGACTTCATGTGCAATCTAGAAAAAAAGATCAAAGAAATACCCTCTGACACGGTTCTGATTCATTATACGTCGCGCGAGAAACCCTGGCATCGGTGGTGTATACATCCTCTAGCAACTACTTTTACCCACTATGCAAAAGAATCTCTTTGGCGTGATGTTCCCTTAGATAGTCAGCCGCGTAGCTATAAAGAAATGAAAATGCTTGGTCGCGCTCTATTCCATGAAAAGGATTTTTTAGGTTCTTTATATTGGTATTTTAAATACGCACAAGAAAAGGCGAAACTACGATTCGAGAAGAAGAAGTAATACAAAATTGTTGAGGAGGCAAGCATGATCAAAAAAGTACTTACCATTGTATCAGGAGCACCTTCTGGTTGCCTAAATGTGGCAATGATGCTCGCTGATTATTTTAGTCAGTTTTATGATTCAGAAGTTGTACTTAGAAAATATAACAAAGCTGGAATCAAAAATGCAATTGTTGTAAAGGATATTTTGGCTCTTGATTATATTTGGCGATTAGCGCGACAATTGAATGTGACAAGGCCTTCCATGATTATTGTACATGGCTACAGTACACATCTGTGGACAAAATTTGCAGCTGCATTCAGAAAAATACCCTTAATCCATGTTGAACATAATGTGGAAAAATACACTCCTTTTAGGCGTTGGCTACTCAAAATAACAGATCAATATACATTATCTTATATTTGCGTGTCCAATGGTGTGGCAAAACACCTGATCAAACAAGGAGCAGATGCTAAAAAAGTAAATGTGATATACAATGGTATCGATATTGAAAAATTTAAGGTGCAAAAAGAGCCTCAAGAAACATATACCATTGGTATGATTGCTCGATTTGTTACCCAAAAAGATCAAATGACATTAATCAAAGCAATGGAATATATCATTCATAAGAAAAAATTACCAATACAATTGATTTTTCAAGGGGATGGCAAGAAAAAGTCCAACTGTATCGAATATGTAAAAAAACACAATTTGGAACAGGCGATCAAATTTGAGACAGGAAAATTTCTGGAATTAGCTCCTAAATTGGACTTGTTTATCTTAGCAACTCACTATGAAGGGCTACCCCTCGTATTATGTGAAGCTATGGCATCTAAAATTCCAACCATCGCAACAAATGTTCCAGGTGTCGATGAAATTATTGAACATGGTGTAGATGGCTATTTAGTACCACACCAAGATCATTTAAAATTAGCGGAACAAATTGAGTTTTGTTTTAATAATAAAAATGAACCGGTCATAGATCACATTATTAATCATGCATTCCTTAAGGTAAATCAAGAATTTACGATTATGAAAATGTGTCAAGAATACAAAAAAATACTGGATTAACATTTGATATAATATATGAGAATAAATACCATTAAATTTAATGATGAAAAAATAGCTTAAAAGCTATTATACTTTCTAAGGTGGAGGATTAATGATTTTTTCTGACAAGCCATTTAATAAAGTTTTATTTTATTATACTGGAGATACATTAGGAGATAT
The DNA here is from genome assembly GCF_042610375.1 of Pelosinus sp. sgz500959. Lineage (NCBI taxonomy): Bacteria > Bacillati > Bacillota > Negativicutes > Selenomonadales > Sporomusaceae > Pelosinus > Pelosinus sp. sgz500959. The sequence goes on along the minus strand of NZ_JBGJZL010000001.1, from coordinate 235,757 downwards.
GATCATTTCAACGAGTGCGATCGCTCTTTATAAAAAAAAATTTCCCAATGCACATATTACTATGATGGTTCGGTCAAATTTTGCTCCAATACTCTGGAATAGTTTGTTGATTGATGATGTATTAGAATTAGATTATAAACGTTTAAAAACATCTTGGTTGTATTATATACAACTGATTAGAAGAATAAAGAATAAAAAGTTTGACATTTCAATTGCTATGGATCAAAAGGCAAAAGCTGCTATTCTTACTTACTTTGCCCAAATACCCAAAAGAATTGGTTACAGGGGTGTATCTCTTGCACCTAGTAAGATCGTTAGCCGTTTGTACAATGAAATTGTAAATATTGACAATGTACAAGAGCTACCTGTATCTGAATTCTTTTTAACGATCATTCGTGGCTTTTTGGGATTAGAGGTAACCGATACTGGAAGGCCATTCGTAGGGTGTGAATTGACTAAAGAAGCAGAAGATGCAGAACTAAGATTCGCCGCAATTACAGAACCTAAAAGGCTTCGCATTGGACTTTGCTTAGCCGGCCGAAATAAATTAAAAAGTTGGCCGAATGCAAGTACTGCAGAATTAATTAATCGTATAAATCAAAAGTACTCTGTGAATTTTTTTATAGTTGGAACAAAAGAAGATAGCTCATTTGTAGAAGAATTGGCAAGTCTGACAGCAGTTCCTTTATGCAATTTTTGTGGTAAAACGAATATTCGAGAATTAGTTTCCATGCTTAGAAGAACCGACTTATTTATTACGGTTGATACAGCGAGTATGCATATTGCAGCTGCTTTAGAGATACCATTAGTCGCTCTTTTTGGACCTTTTTCCCCAGAAAAATGGAAACCCGTAAGTGAAAATGCTGCTATATTATGGAATAGGACTGATTGCAGCCCTTGTAATTGTATGAATGTAGAGAAGTGTCCACAACATATTTGTATGAGAGATCTATCCGTTGAAGAGGTATATCGGGCTGTTTGTAGCCAATTAGATAAGCTAAACTAGAAAGCATAGAGAGTTTTCGTCATTTTTGGTCATTTAAACCAAGCGTTTTCATGCTTTTGTTCTTTATATATTTGCCAAGCCAAACGATACTTTCTATATAGTTACCTTCTTTCCATAGTTTCTTGGAATAAGGCCTCATGTCGTGATAATGATTAGGTAGTTGGAGAGGTAATCCATTCCAGGGGGAGATCTTTTCGTAATCGAAATAGGCACTTTTTATATTTTGGTCATATAAAGCTGTCCAAGGTTTAGGGTTTGCAGCAAAATGCAGCAATATTGCATCTTGAGAACCACTGCGTGTTTTCTCAGATAAAATATAATTCCAATTTTTATTGAGGAATTTTGACTTACCATCTAATAATACATTGAGAGCATCTTGATCTAAAAATTCAAAGTGGTCAGGAGTTTCAAAAAGCATGTCGAGAGCTTGTTCACTAATGTTATTGAAATTCCATTTTTTGATATCGATTAACAATACGCCAGCATTAAAATATCGAGCAGTACGTAATGCCTTAGATCTTGTTGTAGCTGTATATCTTATATCAGTAACTGTTGCTGTGATATTATCTTCCAGATCAAGTTCTACTAATGGCATAATGCTTTTTAAACAGACGATATCGGAATCCAAATAAAGTACTCGATCGGCATTGACCACCTTAGGAAGTATGAACCTAAAGTAGGTGGGAATCGGAAGATATCTTTTTGTGGGTAAGCCTTCAAAGGGCTTGTCATCAATAAGGTAAAGTATAATATCTATGCAACATTGCTTTGATAAAAGCTTCAGTCGATCGATATCGATTTTTTCGATTGAATTTGCAAAAACATGAAAAGTAAGGGCTAAATTGGGATTGTTTATAGCAATTGATGTTATTGCGACCCCCATGTAACGGGCATAGGCAGCATTAATGCCAAAACCAATATTAAATTTTGTTTGATCCGTTGTTGCTAATTGTCCTTTAAAAAAAATACGTTCCTTAACAGAGTCGAACAAACCACGAGAAAATTTCATTAGTAAACACTCCTTAGTAAATAGAGTAACTTATCACCACATTAAAAGCTAATCACATGAGAGAACTGTTAGAAAAACTTGCTTTCTTATTTAATTAGCTATTTTTATGATAGATTCCTTTTTTATAAGAGAAAGGTCTGAATCGAATTTTTTAGAGATCGAGGTATAAACCGATGAAATCAACTTTTTATATTGCTTGTCATAAACCTTATTGGACTCCAGTACATCCTGATTATCAAGTTCTCCATGTAGGAGCTACTACTTCTGATACTAAGTTGCCAGGATTTCGTGATGACGAAGGAGAGTCTATTTCTGAAAAAAATAGCAATTATTGTGAACTCACAGGGCTTTTTTGGATTTGGAAAAATGACAGAACCAGTGATGTTATAGGCCTTTGTCATTATCGACGCTATTTTGCTTTTCAAGAACCTGGAAGAGGTATCTTTCCTGGGTCGCGTGAGATTATTGCGGGTAGAGATTTTACTTCATATCTTGATAAGATGATTAATCCTGCCAAGTTAGATTTGTATTTGAGTAAATACGATATGATATTACCTACACCTCGATGTTTTCCAATTGGTATAGAAGAATATTACCAAGAAAATCATATTCCCGAAGATTGGAATATAATGAAAGAGGTATTAAATCTTCTTTTCCCTGAATATTCATCTTCAATGGAAAAAGTTTTTGCAGATAAATGGTTTTATCCTTATAACATGTTTATTATGCACAGAAAAATATTTGACGAATATATGCCCTGGCTTTTTTCTATCCTAGATGAAGTTGAAAAAAGAATAAACATTAGTCAAGATATTTATCAAAGAAGAGTATTTGGTTTTTTAGCAGAGCGATTACTCAATGTATATGTCTATCACCATAGTTTCAAGGTAAAAGAAATACCTATTATTTTTATTGATGAGCAGCAAGAGTCTTTGAAATATAAAAAGAAACTTTTTAAATTTATCCTAAGGGATATCAGAAGATGGTGAAGTGTACCGCTATGAATAATAGTTTGATTGTGGGGGTGTAGGTTTGGGAGAATGTAACTATGATTATATAATTGTTGGATCTGGATTATTTGGTAGTGTTTTTGCTCATCAAATGACTCAAAGGGGAAAAAAGTGTCTTATAATGGAGAAACGATCTCATTCTGGCGGAAATCTTTACTGTACAGATGTTCAAGGTATCAAGGTTCATCGCTATGGAGCGCATATTTTCCATACAAGTAATAGGAAGGTTTGGGACTATGTTAATAGTCTTGTGCAATTTTATCCATTTATTAACTCGCCCTTAGCACGGTATAAAGATAAATTATATAATTTACCTTTTAATATGAACACTTTTTATCAAATATGGGGTGTAATAACTCCCGAAGAAGCTAAAGGAAAATTGGATAACCAACGAAGTCAATACATTAACATTAAACCTCATAATTTAGAAGAACAGGCTCTTCAATTGGTAGGAGATGATCTTTATAATAAATTAATTAAAGGTTATACAGAAAAACAATGGGGGTGTTCTGCGAAAGAACTTCCAGCTTTCATCATTAAAAGACTACCTGTTCGTTTTACTTTTGACAATAATTATTTTCAGGATACTTTTCAAGGTATACCTATTGAAGGGTATAATGCAATGATTGATCGCCTGCTCGAGAATGTTCCTATTATGTTGGGAGTTGATTTCTTGAAGGTAAGAGAAGAATGGGGGAAAAAAGCAAAGAAAATTGTATTTACAGGTCGGATCGATGAATGGTTTAATGAATGTTTTGGTACATTGGATTATCGTAGTCTTGCTTTTGAAGATGAATTATTAGATGTAAACAATTTTCAAGGTAATGCAGTTGTTAATTATACAGAAAGAGAAATCCCATATACTCGTATTATTGAACATAAACATTTTGTAGGCAGTAATGAGCCATACAGTGTGATCACAAAAGAATTTCCCAAAGCTTGGATCCGTGGGCAAGAACCGTTCTATCCAATAAACAATGAACGAAACAATAAATTATATGAACAATATTTTGCATTATCTAAAACAACCCCAGAAATTATTTTTGGCGGACGTTTAGGGGAATATCGCTATTATGATATGGATAAGGTGATTGAAAAGGCTTTAGAAGCTGTAGAGAAAGAAGTTTTCTCTTTTAATGAGTAGTTGATTTAATTTATGTATTTTAGCATGGAGGAGATACCATGAACGTACTTGTTACGGGCGGGGCTGGTTTTATTGGGAGTAATTTTATTCAGATTGCATTGAAAAATCAAGATATACATATTCTTAATTTAGATAAATTGACATACGCAGGGAATCTAGATTCGTTATGTTCGATAGAACATCACTCTCGTTATACATTTGTTCATGGTGATATTTGCGACCAGGTCACTGTTGATCAAATATTTGTTGATTATCAGCCTGATGTCGTCGTGCATTTTGCCGCAGAGTCTCATGTGGACCGCTCGATTGATGGACCCCTATCTTTTATTCAAACGAATATAAATGGAACCTTCGTACTTTTGGAAGGAACAAGGAAATATTGGAATAATTTGCAATGTGATCTAAAGGAAAAATTTCGTTTTCTACATGTTTCAACTGATGAGGTATATGGTTCTCTCGGTGCGACAGGTTATTTTACGGAAGAAACGCCTTATGTACCGAATTCACCCTACTCAGCTTCCAAAGCATCTTCCGATCATTTAGTTCGTGCTTATCATCACACCTATGGATTGCCTGTTTTGATGACAAATTGTTCTAATAACTATGGTCCATATCAATTTCCAGAAAAATTAATTCCACTAATGATCTTGAATGCTTTAGAGGGTAAACCTTTGCCTGTATATGGAACAGGACAGAATGTGCGTGACTGGCTTTATGTAGAGGATCACTGCCAGGCAATCTTAAAAGTGCTTCAAAAAGGGGTTGTAGGTGAAAAATATAATATTGGTGGGCATAATGAAAAAACCAACCTGAGTATTGTACATACATTATGTGATGTGCTTGACCGTAAGAGTCCTCGTAAAGATGGATTGTCTTATCGTGAGCAAATCTTATTTGTTAAAGATCGTCCCGGGCACGACTTGCGTTATGCCATTGATGCATCCAAAATTGAGCGAGAATTAGGATGGTATCCAGTAGAAACTTTTGAGACAGGGATTATCAAAACCGTAGAATGGTATCTAGGTCATGGAGACTGGTGCAGTCGAGTTACTGATGGTAGCTATCGAAGAGAACGTTTGGGAAGTGGAGAGTCGTAAGGGGGAAAGGAAAATGTCAATAACCAAAGGAATTATTCTGGCAGGTGGTTCAGGAACACGTCTCTACCCCATCACTAAATCCATTAGTAAACAATTAGTACCAGTCTATGATAAACCCATGATTTACTATCCCTTAACAACTTTGATGCTTGCTGGGATTCGTGATATATTGGTTATTACTACACCTCATGAACAGGATAGTTTTCGTAGTTTATTAGGCACTGGTGAACAGTGGGGGATCAATTTATCTTATGCAGTTCAGCCCAGTCCAGATGGATTGGCACAAGCCTTCTTAATTGGCGAAAAGTTTATTGATCATGATCCTTGTGCGCTGATACTTGGGGACAATATTTTTTATGGTTATGGTTTTAGTCAGAAATTACAGTTTGCTGCTCAGCAAGACAAAGGGGCTACAGCCTTTGCTTATTGGGTAAAAGATCCTGAACGTTACGGAGTGGTGGAGTTTGATGAAAATGGGCAGGCTGTAAGTCTAGAAGAAAAGCCTGAAAGACCAAAATCCAGTTATGCGGTTACGGGCTTATATTTCTATGATCAACGTGTTGTGGAATTTGCCAAGTCTTTAAAACCATCATCTAGAGGAGAATTAGAAATTACTGATTTAAATTGTTTATATTTAAAGCAAGATGCACTGCGGGTAGAGACTTTAGGGCGTGGGTATGCATGGCTCGATACGGGTACTCATGATAGCCTGTTACAAGCATCCAACTACATTGCAACAATACAAGAACGACAGGGTTTGATGGTAGCGTGCCCTGAAGAAATAGCTTATCGTATGGGGTACATCTCTCACAGTAATTTGGTAACATTAGGTAACGTTATGAAGAAAAATGGATATGGTCAATATCTCTTACAATTGGTAAGAGAATCATAAATAAAGACTTATCTTATGGGAGTGAATCGAGTGAAGGTTATAGAGAGCAATTTGCCAGGGATATTGATTATTGAACCTAAGGTATTTGGTGATGCACGAGGTTTTTTTCAGGAGACTTGGAGTCAAGATAAGTATGCGGCAATAGGTATTAAGCAACGGTTTGTGCAAGATAATCTATCCTTTTCCACACGTGGTGTACTCAGAGGGCTTCATTATCAACAACCTAATAGCCAAGGAAAATTAATAGCTGTGGTACAGGGGGAAGTTTTTGATGTGGCTGTTGATATTCGTGTAGGATCACCGAATTTTGGAAAGTGGACAGGTATCATATTATCCTCGGAGAATCATCGTCAATTATGGGTGCCGCCTGGTTTTGCTCATGGATTTTGTGTATTGAGTAATGCTGCATATTTTACCTATAAGTGTACAGATGTGTATGCACCCCACGCTGAGGGCGGGATGATTTGGAGTGACCCAGATATCGGTATTCAGTGGCCGTTGACAGACATTGTATTATCCGATAAAGATCAAGTGTATCCAAAGCTTAGAGATATTAAAGTTGAACGGTTGCCACAGATGAATGATCTTTGAATTTTATAGAGGAAGAGTGGGAGCATGAGAATAGTAGTGACTGGAGCTTCTGGACAACTTGGCAAAGAAATTGCAAAACAGGGTAGTAATCATGAGTTGATACTGACGAATTCTGATATTTTAGATATAACAGATGAAAGAAATGTGAAATCTTATTTTAATGAAATAAAACCACAGGCCGTTATTCATTGCGCTGCTTATACAAATGTAGATGGGGCTGAATCGGATGCAGATGGAGCATTCCGATTGAATGTAGTTGGTACGCAAAATATTGCTGCAGCTTGCCTGGAAGCAGGTGCGCGTATGGTATATGTAAGCACGGATTATGTTTTTGATGGTGAGAAGCAAGAAGCTTATCGTGAATTTGAACAAGTCAATCCTCAAAGCGTATATGGGCATACAAAATTCCAAGGTGAACAAATGGTAAGGCAAATTTTAGGGCGGCATTATATTGTGAGAACTGCTTGGCTATATGGTGATGGCAATAATTTTGTACGGACTATGCTGACACTTGCGAAAAAAGATGATACACTACGTGTTGTTGATGATCAAGTGGGTACGCCAACTTCAACCGTTGATCTTACCTGGGTGATTTTCAAATTGCTGTCAAGTGATGCTTATGGTACTTATCATGCTACTTGTCAAGGACAGTGTTCTTGGTATGAATTTGCATGCGAAATTTTTCAGCAAGCGGGGAAAAAAGTGAATGTTGTGCCAGTGACGACGGCAGAATTTATAAGACCTGCCAAACGTCCAGCTCATTCTGTCTTAGATAACTATATGCTGCGTATGACAATTGGTGATCCCATGAGAACGTGGCAGGAAGCATTAAGAGATTATGTCGCTAGAATTGATTGAAACATTATAAATGAGTTCCGAGTACATCTTTTTTGACAGTGTGGGGATTTTTGTCTAGAGTGGCACCTTTCATGCGCGTAATCTCCAGCTAAGAGGAGATCTAGATCTTGCATCAGGCATGCGGTGGCATACAGTCGTGCGCTCAAATCGAGAGCGGGATACCTTGAGTGGTTTTCATCCTCATTTTGATGGGAAAGGCGGTAGCCAACTACTGGCAACTACCTGTTTTACCGCAAGAACCTAGGTCATATACATTTCGAAACACATGTTGGTAGTTTCGCAGTTCGTCCTGAACCTTTAGGGCGCAAAATAAACTAGCGTATTTAGTCGTAGTTTTGGCTACGACTGTTTTTTTAAAGAGCTATCTTTGCTATAATGTCAATAGGGATAATCCAAAAGTGTGTCTCATTTTATCGGAAGGAAAAGCGAGGGAGATAAATTCTAAATTTTATGCAACGTATGGGGGAATGGTAAATATCTGCTCATAAATAAAGTTTGAACTTTGTTTAATTTTAACAACAAAAGGTAGACTCAAAACGTATGAATAAAAAGTTATGGCGCTGGTTACTTGTGACTGGGCTCATTATGATCATTTACGCTTTATCGAATATCCCAAATCTTCATATCATTCCAGAAAGTACAATACCACTCTGGTTTAAGAAGTTGATTGGGCGGTATACCATTAAATTTGGTACAACAGGTTATTTTTCTTATACAATCTCTCTTCATCCTGACTATATTCTTCATAAAATTGGGCATATTATAGCTTTTGGCACATTGGGGGTCGCTATTTATTGGGCAATGAGTTATTCAGTCATTTGGGCAATTACCTTGAACGCAGTATTAGCGACGTTAGATGAATGGCATCAATCTTTTGTGCCAGGTCGCAGTGGTCGATTTGGCGATGTGATTCTTGACACCCTAGCTGCTATTGTTTTCATAGGGATTATGAAATATTTAAATCAACGAAAAAGGAGTATAGACTGAATGTTTGACTTACACAGCCATATCATACCTGGTATTGATGATGGCTCGAAAAATATGGAAACCTCTCTTACCATGTTACAAATAGCAATTCAAAATGGCACAACGGATATTGTAGCCACTCCCCATGTTATTGAAGGTGAGTGGCTACCAACTTGGGATCGCATTCTCAAAGAATGTGCAGGATTGCAAAAAAAAGCCCAGAAAGCCGGGATTGAAATTAATATTTTCCCTGGAGGAGAAGTAGCACTTTATCTTGATATTCTAAAGATACTCAAAGGTCCAGGTCCATATTGTATTAATGGTGGTCGGTATATGCTCGTCGAATTGCCATCATCAGAAATTCCTAGCTTTACCGATGACTTCTTCTTCACCTTACAAACGCGGGGCATTACTCCAATTTTAGCTCATCCTGAACGATATCCCGAACTTGCAAAGAAACCAGAAATTTTAGCGGAGTGGATTCGAACTGGGGTCTTGACCCAAATGAATGGGACGAGTATAACTGGACTTATGGGAACGCGAGTGATGGAAACGGCAGAATTCTTTCTAAGGAATAATATGATTCATGTTATCGGTTCAGATGCGCATGGCATACGCAATCGCAATACGAATTTGACATCCGCCATCGATAAAATCACCATGATGATTGGCACTGAGAGGACTCAGCAACTTATGGTCACTAATCCTAGCGATATTATTCATAGTCGGGATATTGAGATTCCTGAAATCGGGAATTTCAATCAGCAAAAACAAAATCAAGGAATGATGGGGTGGTTATATAAATTATGGAAATGATGCAATAAATGTCGAAAAAGGGCAGTTTATTTCCCTTTACCTTATGTTTTTCAAGAGTTATAATAATTAAATCATTTCTAAATGTAGAAGTATAGATTAAAACATCATTTTCCAATTATGCTTTAATCCTTTGACAAGGGTTTCTGTCGATTAGTGGAGAATACTAAGTATAATAAATCATGATATTACACAGGAGGGTTTTGGGTGAAAAGATTAAGGACGGTATTAATCTTAGCTATGCTACTAGTCAGCATGGCAATAGGGGTTGTTAATGCGGAAGAATATCGCCTAGGGCCAGGAGATGTGCTCAATGTAACAGTATGGGGTTATGAAGATCTACAGGTTAAAGAGTTGATTGTTAGACCTGATGGGAATATTGCTTTTCCTCTTGTAGGAGAGGTGAAAGCTGCTGGAACTTCTGCGGGAACATTGACAGAGAATCTAACTCAAGGTTTGAGTGGTTATGTCAAAGATCCTAAAGTCACAGTCAATGTGCTTAAATTTCACACAACACGAGTTTATGTCCTTGGTGAGGTTGTCAAACCAGGCATGTATGAAATTGAAAGAGATCATAACTTACTTGATGCTATTGGCATTGCTGGTGGTTATACTAAAAATGCGGCTAAAAAGCAGGTTATGATTTTGCACAAAGGTAAAATGGATGCACCGATTAAAGCGAACTTATTAAATATCTTGCAAAAAGGAGATATGACTCAGAACTATGTTCTTGGCGAAGGGGATGTGGTCTATCTTACTGATAATGGTAAAATCAATTTTGCAACGGATATTCTTCCGTGGATTTCGGCAACCTATCAGATTGTAAGAATAAATGATTAAAACAGGAAATCTTAGTGATTAATCAACAAATTGGAGGATAAAAGTGGAAGAAACAACGATAGATCTAAAAGATATAATGAAAACCATAAAAAAACGTCGTAAACTCATTGCTAGTATTTTCGGTACATCCGTTATATTAGCTATCATTATCAGTTTCCTTATTCCACCGACCTATGAAGCGGAAACTACTTTAAGGATTAAACAACCTAAGGGGTTAGCTGATTCTCTCTTGGGTGATTTACCTATGGGAAATTCAGGCGCAACCAAACAACTTATGTCTACGTATGCTGAAATCTTAAAAAGCCGTACGGTAGTACAAGTGGTCATTGATGCCACTCAGTCTGACAAGGAAAAAGTACCTACTTATGAGGACATGCTCAAGCGAATTACAACGCAATCTGTAAAAGATACGGAGATACTCAAAGTTAAAGTGACAGCTCCCTCAGCAGAAGAGGCTCAAATCGTCACTAACTTATTGGTGAATACCTTTAACGAGCGCATGACTTATTTAGTACGCTCGGAGCAAACCAACATTCGCAAATTTATTGGTGAACGCTTGATAGAAGCCAAAAAAGAATTAGAACAGGCGGAAACGCTATTAGAAAAATACAAACGGGAAGAAAAAATCGTAGCGCCAGAGGCTGAAACTAAGGCGATGATCGATAAATTCGCTACAATTGATCAATTAGCAGCGGAAAACTCCGTTGCCACTGCAGCAGCTCAGGCTCGACTGGGTACTACAAACCAACAATTGTCGAAGGAAAAACCGGGATTTGTAGCAGATAGTCCGTTCATCCAACAATATAAAGGGAAACTTGCAGAGCTAGAAGTGAAGTTAGTTACTTTATCTGCGAATTACACTGATAAGCATCCTGAAGTAGTGGCTACGCGAGCTGCGATTACTGAAACCAATGGAAAGTTGAGTCGTGAAATTTCATCCGTGATTAGTGCCAATGCCCCTTCGATGAATCCTATCCACCAAGGTTTACTCCAAAGTCAGATTGAATCTGAAACTGAAATTTCAGCACGTACAGCACAAAAACAAGCCATACAAAGCATTATCAGCATGAATGAACAAGAACTCAGCAAACTTCCTGCCAAAGAACAAGGACTTGCCAAAGTCATGCGTGATGCTTCCGTTAATCAAGAAATCTATATTATGTTAGCAAAACGGCACGAAGAAGCACGAATTAGTGAGGTTATGCAACCTACGGATGTACAAGTTATTGATGTGGCGATTGAACCAAAGAAGCCCATCAGTCCTAAGAAAACCTTGAACGTGATCATTGCAGTTTTCTTAGGCTTATTTGTTGGTTTGGGTCTTGCCTTTATGTTGGAATATATGAATAAAACTGTACGAACAGCCGATGATGTTCAACGTTATTTGGATTTACCCGTTATTGGGAGTATTCCAGACTTTGATAGTAAAATGACCTTGAGAGAACCAAGGAATTTCTGGTCTAAAATTCAAAACTTAAGAATAAGCAAGAAAGGGGAAAAAGTATGAATACCACTAATAAACGTCGGCTGATTGTTCATGAACAAGCTAAATCTCCTATTGCTGAAGCTTATCGTACTCTACGGACGAATATTCAGTTTTCAAAAGCGGATGGTGAACTTAAGACCATTATGTTTACGAGCTCTGGTCCTGGTGAAGGAAAATCCACTACTATTGCCAATACTGCAGTAGCTTTGGCTCAGTCAGGAAAAAAAGTCATTCTCATGGACTGCGATCTACGAAAACCAGTACAACATAAAATTTTTGGCAAGAAAAATCGCGGCGTTACAAATATTTTAGTAGAAGAATTGTTAGCAGAAGATTTTATACAAGATACGCAAGTTGAGAATCTGCGAGTGTTAACCAGTGGTCCCATTCCTCCAAATCCTTCAGAATTACTAAGCACTCGTAAAATGGAGGAATTGATTAATACTCTGAAGGAGCAGTGCGATTATCTGATCATTGATGCTCCTCCTGTTATTGCAGTAACTGATGCTTGCGTATTAGCGACGAAAGTGGATGGAATTACGTTAGTAGTCAGTTCGGGGTCCATTAGGCCTGAAATGGCGCAAAAGGCCAAAGATTTGTTAGTGAAAGCCAATGGACATTTGCTGGGAGTAATCCTCAATCGCGTGGAGATTGAGGAAGAACATGCTTACTACTATTATTACTATGGCAGTGATAATAAGAAAATAACGAAATAAGAGGGGATGATGAATTGACTCCTCCTGCAAGAACGATAGCTATCAAACAATCGATAAGTTCTATTAGCAGTTTTTCGCGCATTGGGCAATATGTAGCACCTTTGATTTTGGCTGCTGTTGATTATATAACAGTAATTTTTGCAGTGTTAACAGCATGGTATTTACGTACTATTATATTACCTGAATATTTTTTAATGCTACATCCCTTTCATGTTCATAATACATATGTTTACTTTATTTATCCATTTACATATTTTCTTTTTTTGTCATATGAAGGGATGTATACAAAACGATTACCATTTTGGAAGAACGTAGAAATCATATTTAAAATTTGTATTTTTGTAAGCACGTTGGCGATTGTTGTTATGTATTTTACAGGTAAGGCAGAAAATATATCTCGTGCATTTGTGGTATTTACATGGCTATTTAGTTTTCTTTATCTAATATCTGCCCGGCATATCACCAAGCGTATTTTAGTGGCGACTGGTTTATGGAAAAAACCAGTCGTGATTGTGGGTGCCGGAAAGACGGCAGAATTATTAGCAAAAAGTTTTGAGGATGAACCTAATTTAGGTTATAAAATTGTGGGACTCGTTGAGGATAATCATATTGAGTGCTCATTACTTAATCGATATCCACATATTGGACTGTTTGCAGATGTTGAACAAGCTGTGATTGACAGTGGTGTACAGGAAGTCATTATTGCTACTCCAGGGCTTGAACGAGAAGAAATGCTAGATTTGGTTTATCGAATTCAGCCTTATGTGAGAAATTTAACTATTGTACCCGATTTATTTGGTATTCCGTTGAGTAACATGGAAGTGGAAACCTTATATAATGAAAAGACGGTTATGTTAAAGGCACGCAACAATCTATCCCTATTTAGAAATCGTTTTATTAAAAGAGTATTTGATATTGTATTTGGAATGATTGTTTTTATTCTTATATTACCCATATTATTAGGGATTTACCTTATCATACAATATGATTCAAAAGGATCTCCTTTGCATACAGCTAAAAGGTTAGGCAAAGGAGGACAAGAGTTTTCATGCTATAAATTTAGGACAATGCATGTAGGTGCTGATAGTTTGCTTGAAACATATTTTGCTCAGAATCCTGAAGCTAAAGAAGAGTGGGATAAATTTGCAAAATTGAAAAATGGTGATCCCCGTGTTACTCATGTTGGAAAATTCCTAAGGAAGTATAGTTTGGACGAGTTGCCACAGATTATAAATGTGTTAAAAGGTAACATGAGTTTAGTGGGGCCCCGACCTTATTTGCCACGTGAAAAAGCTAGGATGGGTTATTTCGCCAATACTATTTTATATACGGTACCAGGTATTACTGGTTTGTGGCAAGTGAGTGGGCGAAATGAAATTGCGTTTGAAGGGCGTTTGCAATTAGATTCATGGTATGTACGTAATTGGTCGGTGTGGCATGATATGGTGTTATTGATTAAAACTATAAATGTAGTTTTTGGGAAAAAAGGTGCCTATTAATTTGAATTTGTGAAGGAGAAACTGCAGGGTGAAAAACAAACATCTTCTTATTTATGCGCACTACTATCATCCAGATGTGGCTTCCACAGGGCAGATTCTCAAGGAACTGGCGGAAGGTATGTTGAGTAATTTTCGTATAACTGTTATTTGCGTGGTGCCATCTTATAGCGGAGTAATTGCTCCCCAATATCAAGGTGAAAAATATTACTTTGAAAACATCAACGGTGTAGATGTAATCCGTGTTCGTGTACCAGAGTTTGATAAAACCAGAAAAAACAGCAGGGTAAAGAATATACTTACTTACTTCTTTCGTGCTATGTGGGCAACCAGAAAGGTAAAAGAAGTTGACTATGTTTACAGCATTTCACAGCCGCCGATCCTTGGTGGATTGCTTGGTGTGTGGGGCAAATGGATGAAGCATGCCAAGTATATATATAACATACAGGATTTTAATCCAGAGCAGATAATAGCCACAGGTTACAGCAAAAACCAAATGATTCTGAATTTGATGCTGTGGTTTGATAAATTCAGTTGTAAACACACCAACAAGGTTATTGTTGTTGGTCGGGATATGGTGGAAACACTGAAAAGAAGGTTTGAGGGGAAAGATATCCCCAAATACGCATTTGTGAATAATTGGATAGATGAGAAAGCAATCTATCCCTTGGAATTGACAGATTTTCATGTAACTGCATTCCGAAAGAAGTATGGATTAGAAAACAAATTCATTTTCATGTATAGTGGAAATCTTGGCTTATATTACGATCTTGAAAATTTGATGCGAGTAATCAAGAAATTCCCACAGGAAACAAAGACCGCAGATGAACGAGACGTTGTGTTTGCATTTGTAGGCGACGGAAGTATTCGTGACAAGCTAGTTCTATATAAAGACAAAAATCATATGGAGAATGTGATTTTTATTCCATATCAAGATAAAGCTGATCTTAGCTATAGTCTTAATGCTGCTGATGTTCACTGGTGTGTAAGTGCAAAGGGGATCAAGGGAGTGTCGGTTCCATCGAAACTGTATGGAGAAATTGCCACAGGTAAGCCAGTGCTTGGTGTTTTAGAAAATGGGGCAGAAGCCCGCCTAATTATGGAAGAAACCCAATGCGGTCTTGTCTGTGAGCCGGGTGACTATGAGCAGGTGGATAGAAATATCCGTTGGTTTATTAACCATGCAGATGATGAAGAAATAAGTACTATGGGTAGAAGAGGTCGGGAATTTCTGGAAAAAAATCTGGCGAAAGATGTGTCAGTTAAAAAGTATATAGAGGAAATTCTGAGCTGTGGTGATCACTTTGAAGTCAATGAACAGAAACTGGGAAATTAAGAACTAGCTAGAAGATGAATTTCAATGAATAGCAATTATTACAAAATACATGATTGAGATATTGCTTAACAATGGCGGGGGAAACAGATGAAGTACATATTAATAAATTCTTGGTGCAAAAAAGGGAGTACAGGTAATATCGTTTACGATTTTTATCAATACTTAATTCAACAAGGGCATGATGTGTATTTCTTCCACGGTAGAGAGAGTGCGCAAGATGATAAAAATATAATACGATTGACTTCCAAGAATGCGGTGAAAGTTCATGCTGGTCTAGCTAGAGTAACAGGATTACAAGGCTTTTTTTCAAATCATGAAACTAATAAGTTGATTAATTTTATTGATTCGTTTGAGCCGGACTATGTTTATCTGTTTAATTTGCATGGTTATTATATCAATGAATTTAAATTATTAGAATACTTGAACTTAAAAAATCAAAAAACAGTGTACATGCTTTTTGATGAATATCCTTACTTAGGGAAATGTTGCTTTTCAGAAGATTGCCGAAAGTTTGAAATCAAATGTTCTAATTGCCCCAAAGTAAGAGACTACCCGTCCTCTCTTTATTTTGATAGGAGTGAATTAATTTTTAATAAAAAAAAGCAAGTATATATGGGGTGGACAAATTTAGTGTTTACTGGCGTGGAATATATTCAAAAAAAAGCAATGATATCAGCGTTAGCCAGAAATATACCCTTTATAGCATTTGATATGGGGGTTGATTTAGATGACCTATATTATCCGAGAGAAACAGCTTTAGTTCGAAAAAAATTGATGATACGTGAAAATTGTACAGTAGTGCTAACAGTCGGTTTTTCATCGGACAAAAGAAAAGGTATTAGCAAATTTGTTGAACTTTCAAGAATGTTTGATGTTAATACAGTTTTTATAAATATAGGCTATGATAAGGATGTTACTGAAGATCTTCCATCTAATTTTATCCCAATCAAATATGTTGCCGATTTGAATGAAATGGCCGAGTATTACTCTTTGGCTGATGTTTATGTCACTACAAGTTCTGGTGAGGCGATGTCGAACGCGTGTTTAGAAGCCATGGGTTGCGGAACCCCGATAGTGGCATTTGATAAATCGGGAATGTCTTATTTAGGTTTGAGTCCAAATGTAAATTTGGCGGCATATGATGATTTGACAATGATGAAAAAACTAATAATTGCATGTGGCAGAAAAAATAATCTTGATTCTACAAAATGTAGAGAGTATGCTTTAAAGAGATTTAGAAGACAAGATTTCCTGCTACACCTATATGAAGCAGGAAAACATATTGATAAGGTAGTTGAAAGATAAAATGAAAACCAAAATAGTTCATATTGCATTGTGTGGACCTGTAACGGATGAGTGGAATTATCAAGATAATATTTTACCAAAATACCATGTGAAACTTGGATACGAAGTATCTATGATTACATCACAATGGGTTTTTGGGACAAGCGGAAAATTACAAAAAGATACTCGAACAGAATATGGAAATAGTGATGGCGTCAAGATGATTCGCCTACCTTTGAAAGGGAAGGACGACTTCTCTCATAAATTTAAGAGTTATAGGGGGCTTTATACGACTCTTGAAAAAGAAAAGCCAGATATTTTGTTTATTCATAATATAACTTTTGTTGACATTAAAATTATTGTAAAATATTTAAAACAAAGGCCAGGTATTAGAGTATTTGCTGACAGTCATAATGATTTTTCAAATAGTGCAACGAATTGGCTTTCTAAGAATATTCTTCATAAAATTATATGGAAACATTATATAAAAAAAATTGAGCCTTATGTGACGAAGTTTTATGGTGTGCTTCCTGCACGAGTTGATTTCCTTATTGATATGTATAATCTCCCCAAAAACAAATGTGAATTGTTGCTAATGGGCGCTGATGATGAATTGGTGATAAAAGCGAATAGTAGTATAAATATAAAAAATATTAGAGAGAAATTTAATATTGCTACTGATGATTTTTTAATTATGACAGGCGGAAAAATTGATTCTTGGAAAACTCAAACATTGTTACTGATGGAAGCTGTTGAAAAAATAGCAAATACTAAAGTTAAACTTATTGTCTTTGGTTCAGTGGAAGACGTTTTAAAAGAGAAAATGTTAACTTTTTGTGATGGGGATAAAATCCAGTATATCGGATGGGTGCAGGCGAATCAATCATATAATTATTTTGCTGCTTCTAATTTAGTAGTATTTCCGGGGCGACATTCGATTTTCTGGGAACAAGTAACAGGGCAAGGAATTCCTATGATTGTTAAACATTGGAATGGAACAACGCATGTAGATTTAAACGGGAATGTTAAATTTCTATATGAAGATTCTGTTGATGAAATATATAAAATTCTTACTGCAGTTATTGAAGATGAAAGCAAGTATATCAACATGAAAAAAATTGCTAGTGCCCAAGGAATGAAGGCTTTTTCATATTATGAGATCGCACGAAGAAGTATTTCTTAGATGGAGTAAAAAAATGAAAGATATACCAGTATTTGTTTTCCATAAAGGCAATCCAATATATCTTAAAACGGTAATTAAATGTGCTACGAGGTTTAATAACTCAGTTATTTTGGCTGGTGATGCGAGCAATAGTACAGTTTGTGAAAATTGGTTTAATTGTGAAGAATATATACCAGATTTGTATAGTGATTTTCTTGATAACTTTGAACAGATGTCCACTTATTCATATGATTTTGATACTATTTGTTTTAAGCGATTTTTTATCATGCATGAATATATGTTAAGAAATCAGATTGATGAAATTGTATTTTTAGACAGTGACGCGTTACTATATGTTGATGTTACTGAATTTTTTCACAGGCATGAATGTGGGGCAGCACTATCAATGACTGATTATCAAGACAACTTTAGATGGTCATACTGTGCGCATTGCTCATATTGGAAAAGAGAAGCACTTCTTAATTTTCTCCATTTTGTTATTGAAGTTTATAGGATAAAAAATCAATATTATCAGCAATTGGTGGCTAAGTGGGATTATCATAAGAAAAACAGGATAAAAGGTGGAGTATGTGATATGACACTTCTCTACTTGTGGGCCAACCAGCGTAATGATGTGTTTAATACTTGTAAGGTTATGGAATATTCGGTGTTCGATAATAATATTGGTTCATCAAATAATTATGTTTTTGATGAATACGAATTTAGCCGAATTCTTGGGATAAAGAAATTGAAATATAATGAAGGTATACCGTATTTGAAACTAAAAACAGGAGAACTCGTGAAAGCAAATGTATTACATTGTTCTGGTATGGCAAAAGCGCTGATTAACAATATATATAAACAAAATTTTGCTTTTGCAGTTAAAAATAGAATAGTTGATGTAATAATACGAGTAATTCGAAAAGTTATTGTAAATAGAAAGAAGAACTTTTCTAGGAAATAAATATGTTGGTTAAAAATTTTGATTCTGGGTTTAATACTGAAGGCAATGTTAATAATACATCCGATCTTCTGAAATGGATTAAAAGACCCAGAAAAAATCTATGTGAATATTAAACTAGCACTGTCGCGTTTTATGATAATTTAGTGGTGAAGTTCTAAACCGTAAGCGTAGTTTCTTATTAATTAAAGTTATGCGCATGTTATGAGGCCTAGCGGTATTTAAGATATTATATTTTGATGGAGGTATAGTTGGAATTTTAAAAAGCTATATATTAACTACTGATGTAGGATATTTATGGTTTTTGAGTTCTATCTACTATTTTTTGTGATCATTTATATAATCCCTGTACAGCGGTTATTTCCGCTTATCCCTATGCTCTGTAGTTGCATTTGCTTCCCCAATTATAAGTGTACCATGGCACATAGCGAAAGGAATTAAACTTGATATGAAAGTTATTTACAACAAGCAAAAACATACGCTGGAATGGGGATTGATATTACTCTACGTTGCAGCCCAAATATCACAAATTTCAAAATTGGTTTTGAATATAGACTTTGAACTGACCAAGATTATATTGTTTGTTGCAATTATGTTGATAATTGATTGGAAGTACATTTTTAGACTGAAGTTGCCTACATTTGATATTTACTTTGGCTTGCTATTTATATATCAAATCTATATTGTTATCATTGCTCTATTGGCTGATATTGAAGTGTTTCAATCAAACAACGGAATTATATATACGTTATTCGTTATTGCATTAATCATTGCCTTCAGCAGTAACAATAAAGAGATAGATGGAAATTTTTTGGCAAGTAGATTTACAATTGTATTAGGCGTACTCAACACAGTTTTATTTATATATTTTATGCAAAATTCTTCAGACATGATATATTTTACGAACTATTTAAATGAGAGTGGAGAAATGATTGCTGATAGGGCTACATTGGCGCTTGGTGCATATGCATATGTCATTGCGACATTGATGGATAAAATAAAAAAGAAAATATATGTAATATTTAAATACATCTTTATGATTCCTGTTTCCTTCAACATTATTAGTACATCAAGGCGTGGCATGATGATTGCAGTCATTGTCATTGCTTGTATACATTTAGTACTTGCTATAAAGAGCAATGGTGGAATAACCCGAATTAGAGTCAAACCTAAAGCATGGGGTATGAGTATATTAGCTATTTTGATATGTTTTATATTGTATCTGAATAACGAATTTGTTAATAGTGAATTTGACCGGTTCTTTAACTCTATAAATAATGCAGTAGTAACTTTTTTGGGCTTAGGTTATGATGATATGTCAGGTATGGAAAGAGTTAGTAGCAGAAATGATATGCTTGAAGAGATAGAAAAATTTACGCTTATTGAGTGGCTGTTTGGAATAGGATATAATACAAAATGGATAGATTTTCCGTTTTTGCAGGCGATCTATGATATGGGTATTATTAGCGCTATTATGTATTTCTTTCTCCAGACGTCTGGAATCATCAATTTATTAAGGTGTAAACATTTCTCTTTAAATGAGGCTGACAAGTTTGCTCTATATTTTGCAATATTAGGTTACATGAATAATTTCTATTCTGGTACACCATATGGCATTGCAAGGTATATGTATATTGTGTTGATATATTATCTCTGTATTAGAGCTAAAAAAAGGAATTGGTTGTGCAGGAGTGACGGGTTATGAAAATTATATATATTGATACTATTTTACGAGGTCATCACAAATCTTACTTGGAAATACTAACTCTTCAAAATTTAAATCACGAAATGTTAGCGATATTGCCGTCAACGCTATCGGGAGTTAAAACGTATGTAATACCATTCGAAAATAAAGGAGATTCAATAACAGGCTTTTATTTTATTCGATATATATATTGGATGAATAAAATAAAGAGAATTATTGAAGAAGAGAATCCTGATGTGGTTCATTTTATATATGGGGATTTTTTTTATCGATACTTTGGTATCGGTCTTTCTTGGTTGAAAAAGTACAAAATCATTATGACTTTTCACCATATAAGAAGAAGTTATTTTCGAGATATTAGCCTAAAAAGAATTTTTAAGTTAATATCAAATGGAGTTGTGCACACAGATTCTTTGTATTACGATATGCAACAAATAGGAATAAAGAATATTGAACATATTAAATACCCCCATATGGGTTTACAGATTAAGGAAAGTCAAGCAGAAGCACAATCTACACTTCGCTTTACCGCAGACGGTCGTAAAGTATTGCTTGCATTAGGTGGAACAAGAAAAGACAAAGGTTTGGATATTCTGCTTGATGCTCTTAAACAGATAACAATACCATTTCATCTGCTGATTGCAGGTCAAGAAAATGATTTTGATAGAAAATATATCGAAACTAATTTGGGGTCATATATTAGCCAGACAACGATGATTCTTAAATTTTTGTCAGACGAAGAGTTTGAACGATGTATTTTAGCAGCAGATTTTATAGTATTGCCCTATCGCCGGGGGTTTGATGGAGCAAGCGGTCCTTTGATAGAAGGTGTAGCACGTGGAAAGATTGTCATTGGCCCAGAACATGGAAGTATTGGGCAGACAATTAAGAATTATCATTTAGGATATATTTTCAAAACTGAGGATGTAGATTCCTTAGCTAAGACGATTTGTGATGCTTTGAACAAGTCTTTTATTCCAGATGAAACATATAGAGCATACCAAAAATGTCTGGATCCGAAGACATTTATTGAAGCACATAGTAAACTCTATAATTAAAAATTTGTTAAAGATAAAGGATGAACAATAGATGAATATATGTGCTAAAATTTTAGAATCCTGGTCTAATACAGAGGGGAATATGAACTCTACCGCTGATCTTCTCAACTGGATTAATACTCTGAATGAAACAACATATGTGAATATCAAAGAATGTAGTATTAATGTCAGTTCCTTCTGGTTCTATGACGATTACAATGGGGAAGTGCTCAACCGTAAACGCAGTTTTTTTTCTATTAAGGGTGTGCGTCTGTTCAGGAACGATGAGTTTATGGGAGAACAACCGGTAATTATCCAACCTGAAATTGGATATCTTGGAATTATTTGTAAAGAAATAAATGGGGTTCTGAACTTTCTTATGCAGGCAAAGATTGAACCAGGCAATGTCAATTGTGTTCAGATCTCACCAACGATTCAGGCAACAAAGAGTAATTTCACTAGAGCGCATGGTGGAACCCTACCACTATACTTTGAGTATTTTGAAAGTTCTTCGAAGTATAACGTTATCTATGACCAGATTCAATCCGAGCAGGCATCTCGTTTCTATAAAAAGCGGAATCGCAATATGATCATGGAAGTAGATGAGGATATTCCAATACATCCCAACTTCCGCTGGATGACGCTGGGACAACTCAAACATATGATGGAGATCGACAATCTTGTGAATATGGACACAAGGACTGTATTATCTGGTATACCTCTGCTTACAACACATTTTACTGAAACTGAATTAGCTTATATAGAAACGATGTTCACGGATAAAGCGTTTTTCCGCTCCATCTTCAGGACAAACCCTGCAGATACACTGCCACAGATTTATCAGTATATAAATAACTACAAGATGTTTCAGGATATCACTGTTGCTACAATTCCGTTGGACCAACTCGTAGACTGGAAGGTGGACGAGTACGGGATCACGTGTCGAAAACCAGCCAACTTTATGGTGAGATACTATGATATTGCCATTGAAGGACGTGAAGTTCGGCAATGGACACAGCCTCTGTTCAAAGCGATCGGCGAAGCGATATTTGGACTGATTACCAGCGAGGTGGAGGGTGTTACAAAGTATCTTGTCTCTGCTAAACCTGAAATCGGAACTTTTGACAATATTGAGTTGGCTCCGAGTGTACAACTGGAAGCGACGCATGAGGTCGAAAGCGGAAACGAAGTGGAGAAACTATTTTATCAGCATCTGGAAAGCAGAAAGGGAATTATTCTTGACGTGATGCTTTCTGAAGAAGGTGGTCGTTTCTATCACGAACAGAACCGAAATGTGATTGTGAAGATTGACAAAGATGAGCTGAAGAGCCTACCAGATGGGTATATTTGGACGGATTATAGTACACTAAATTATTTGGTACAGGTGAATAACTGTCTCAACATACAATTAAGAAATCTACTATCCTTGTTAAAAATCTGAGTTACAAGGATAATTTGGAGGTTAGAATATGATAAAAATTGGAGTTATCTGCCCGTCAGAAATAGCATTTCGCCGTTTTATGCCGGCGCTTGCCAAGGCTGAAGGCTTTGATTTTGTAGGCCTTGGTGTGTGCAATGCAACCGAACGGTTTGGCGATAAGTTACCTTCAGCAGAGATTGTCGATGCAGTGCTAAAACAGGAAAATGAGAAGGCACAGAGCTTTGTTGATGTTTACGGCGGAAAAATTTATAAGAGTTATAGAGAAATCGCATCTTCTGATGAAATAGATGCTCTGTATATTCCACTCCCTCCAGCACTTCATTTCCACTGGGCAAAGATCGCATTAGAACATGGCAAACATGTACTTATTGAGAAACCTTCTACAATTGCCTTCGCCGATACCAAAGCCCTCGTTGGACTGGCAAAAAAGAGTAGTCTAGCACTGCACGAGAATTATATGTTTATATTTCATGACCAGCTAAAAGCGATCAATGAGCTAGTTGTAAGCGGTGAAATCGGAGATGTTCGCCTGTACAATATAAAATTCGGATTTCCGCAACGGGCAGCAAATGACTTCCGCTATAATAAAGCTCTTGGCGGGGGGGCTTTGATTGACGCGGGGGGATATACCATAAAGTATGCTACAAAGCTTCTTGGAAAAACAGCTCGCATTGCCTGCGCACAGATGAATTATACGGATGAATTTGACGTTGATATCTATGGTTCGGCAACCATGGTGAACGACGCTGGGGTAACTGTACAGCTTGCCTTCGGCATGGATAACAATTATAAATGTGAGCTTGAGGTGTGGGGCAGCAAAGGTAGCCTTACTACCAACCGTGTATTGACAGCTCCTGCAGGATTCGTTTCGCAGATGATGATCCGCAAAGGCAATGAAGATGAATTTAGAGATCTGCCTGCGGATGACGCGTTCTTAAAGTCAATATTGAGATTCAAGGAATGCATTGAAAATGAAACTATAAGAAAAGAAAATTATAGCTTGATTTCAAAGCAAGCTGAACTGATAGACCAGTTTAAGAAACTGGCAGGAAGCTAAAGGATGGAGTTAGATTGATGAAATGCAGAGAGATTGAATTCAAAAAAGTCGATGAGCTGGATGGCAGTCTGGTTTACATGGAATCCTTAAAGGAAATACCATTTGAAATTAAAAGGATTTTTTATATTTTTAATACGCCCGAAGATGCAACAAGAGCCAATCACGCAAATAAGAGTACAGACTTTGCTCTAATATGTGTTCACGGCTACTGCAAAGTTTCAGTGGATGACGGTCATGAGCAGATGAATGTATCGTTGAATAGCCCGAATAAAGGTTTATACATTCCACAACTGACATGGATGAAAACATATGATTTTTCTACTGATTGCGTGTTGCTTGTTCTTGCCAACAGTCCATATGAGAAAAATCAGTATTACGAGAACTACGAGGAATTCAAATTAATAGCACGAGAACAAAAAGGGGTAAGATAATGAAGGGTATTATTCTCGCCGGTGGAGCCGGAACAAGACTTTATCCGCTCACCATGGTTACATCGAAGCAACTTCTACCCGTGTATGATAAGCCGATGATTTATTATCCACTGTCCACGCTTATGTTGGCAGGAATAAAGGATATCCTTATTATTTCCACACCGACTGACACACCAAGCTTCAAAGCGTTGCTTGGGGATGGCAGTGAGTTTGGTATTAAGTTGCAATACAAAGTGCAGCCAAGTCCCGATGGACTTGCGCAAGCCTTCATTATTGGCGAAGAGTTCATCGGCAATGATACCTGTGCTATGGTGTTAGGTGATAACATCTTTTATGGTAGCGATTTTTCTACATATCTCAAGGATGCCGTTGATAATGCTGAAAAAAACAATAGAGCTACCGTGTTTGGTTACTATGTAAATGATCCACAGCGTTTCGGCATAGTTGAGTTTGATGGAAACGGTAAGGTAATCAGCGTTGAGGAGAAACCTGTTAAACCGAAGTCAAACTACGCAATTACAGGGCTTTATTTTTATCCGGCAGGTGTTTCTACAAAAGCGAATGCTGTTAAACCGTCTGCCAGAGGAGAACTTGAAATTACAAATCTCAATGAAATGTATTTAACCGAGGAGCGATTGAATGTCAAGCTGCTTGGACGTGGGTTTGCATGGCTTGATACGGGAACGATGGACAGCCTTGTGGATGCTGCAGAGTTCGTTCGAATGATTGAGAAACGGCAAGGGATTAAAATTTCAGCCCCGGAAGAGATTGCATACCGCTATGGCTGGATAGACAAGGAAAAGCTAATGGAATCGGCTGATAAATACGGCAAGAGCCCATATGGTCAGCATTTGAAGTCTGTTGCAGAAGGAAGATTGTTCAGCACGGTTAAATAATAAATATTCAAATATAGGAGTAGATCTGATATGAAAATTATTGTTACCGGCGGTGCTGGATTTATAGGTTCAAATTTTGTGTATTACATGCTAGAAAGGTATCCAGACTATCATATTATTTGTGTTGATTGCCTAACTTATGCTGGTAATCTTTCTACGCTTGCGCCGATTATGGATAAAAATAGTCCGAAGTACAGTAAAAATTTTTGGTTTTATAAGATTGATATCTGTGATCGTGCAGCGATTTATCAACTGTTTGAAAAGGAAAAACCGGATATTGTTGTGAATTTTGCAGCAGAATCTCATGTTGATCGCTCTATCGAAAACCCAGAGGCATTCTTACAGACGAACATCTTTGGAACACAGGTGCTGATGGATGCCTGCTGCAAGTATGGTATCACTCGTTATCATCAGGTTTCTACGGATGAGGTATACGGAGATTTACCACTAGATCGCCCAGATTTGTTTTTTATGGAGGAGACACCTCTTCATACCAGCAGTCCGTACAGTGCATCCAAGGCAAGTGCTGACCTTCTCGTACATGCTTATCATCGTACATTTGGTCTACCTATGACCATCAGCCGTTGCTCCAATAACTATGGTCCGTATCACTTTCCAGAGAAACTGATTCCGCTGATGATTGTCAATGCTTTGAACGACAAACCTCTGCCAGTATACGGTAAGGGGGAGAATGTCCGTGACTGGCTGTATGTTGAGGACCACTGCAAGGCAATTGACCTTATCATACACAATGGTCGTGTTGGAGATGTTTATAACATCGGCGGTCACAACGAGATGAGAAATATTGATATTGTCAAAATCATCTGCAAGAACCTTGGCAAGCCGGAAAGCTTGATTACATATGTAACAGACCGCAAAGGACACGATATGCGCTATGCGATTGATCCTACAAAGATTCACAATGAGCTTGGCTGGCTGCCGGAAACAATGTTTGCAGATGGTATTCGGAAGACCATCCAGTGGTATTTGGACAATCAAGAATGGTGGGAAAACATTCTTGATGGCGAATATCAGAACGACCATAAAAAATGTATAATAATAGATTAGGTGGATGAAATGAAGAAGATAGCAGTTATCGGAGCAAATAGCTATATAGCGAGAAATGTTGTTTATGTGCTAAATCAGAGTCCGGTTAAATACGAAATCAAGCTATATGACTATAACGATGTTCATATCGATGGTCATTCAAATTATATGAGCATCAATATTTTGTCGAAGGAATCAGTGAAGAACATCGAATTTGACTGTGATATTGTGTTCATGTTTGTGGGCAAGACTGGTAGTGCAAATGGGTTTACTGATTACGATTTGTTTATTGACATCAATGAACGGGCACTTCTCAATTTGCTGAATGAATATATTGCTCAGAAGTCCAGTGCGAAGATCATCTTCCCGTCCACGCGGCTTGTGTATAAAGGAAAGCCAGGAAAGCTGAAAGAAGATGCTGAGAAGGAATTTAATACAATATATGCCATCAACAAGTTTGCCTGTGAACAGTATCTCGGGATGTTCCACCGGGTTTATGACGTACAGTACTGCATTTTCCGTATCTGTATCCCTTATGGAACTTTAATTCCGGACGCTTCTGCATATGGTACTGCTGAGTTTATGCTAAGCAAAGCGACAAAAGGAGAAAATATTACACTGTACGGCGACGGTGGTGTCAGACGAACGCTGACTTACATGGGTGATCTTTGCAATGTTTTAATTGCGGGGGCACTGTCGAATAGATGTATCAATGATGTGTTTAATATTGGTGGTGAGAATTACAGTCTGAAAGAGATGGCGGAGCTGATTGCTACCAAGTATGATGTAGACATTGACTATATTCCATGGCCTGCAGTTGCGGAAAAGATTGAATCTGGCGATACGGTGTTTGATTCAGAAAGATTAGATATGTTAGATTCAGTAATATATACAAAAAAATTTGCTAATTGGATATCTGATTAATGTTATTCTATTGAGGGAGAAATAGTGGTATGAAAAAATACTTTATCACATACTCAAACGAATTATATAGTGAAACACGTGAATTTTGTTTGAAGATGGCGAGAAAAATGGGTAGATTTGATGAAGTCATTCGCTTCACTCCTGAAGATATTGATCCGAAATTCACAACTGAAAATAGTGTGATTTTGAGTGTCCGTAACGGAAATGGTCTTTGGCTTTGGAAACCATATTTTATACACAAAATACTATGCACCATCGAAAATGGCGATGTTTTGGTTTACTGCGATGCGGGCTCATTCTTTATTAAAAGTTCAAAGTATATTATTGACAGCATGAGCAACGAGGATATTTGGGTATCGGATATTCCGCTGATTGAAAAGCAATTTACGAACCCGTCTTTGTTTCGGATTATGAACTGTGATTCCGATGAATATAAAGAAACGAACCAAATTCAAGCTAATTTTATTGCAGTGCGAAAATCTGAAGTTTCTATGAGGTTTGTAAAAGAGTGGCTGAATTATTGTAAACAACCTGCTTGCATAGTGCCAGAAGAAAACGTTTCTGTCGATGGATTTCAGTTTATGGGACACAGATCTGATCAGTCGATTCTCAGTCTTTTAAGCAAAAAGTATGGATTACATCCACATCTTGATCCAACACAATATGGGCGTATTCCTGAAAAATATTATGCAAAATACCGTATATTTAATAAATCTGAACACAATAAAGAGTATTCTACGCTGATTATTCTTCATAGAACCAAAAATGTGGATAAAAAAGTGGTGTTGAATCAATGGCTGTGTTCATGGCTTCCGTTGTGGTTGGTTGGTTTGATGTCTAAACCAGTAAACCAAATCAGAAAGGAAAGAAATGAAGAAGCGTATGGTTGTTGTAATAAATGCCAGTGATCATTGCTGGACTGGATTAAACAATCTGGCAATATTAGAATTTGAATATTCATAGCGAGAAAAGATGAAATCTGCATTATGTCGTAAGATTCAGAAGACATAAAAATGCGGAAAATACTTGCTAATTTTTGCTTAAATGGTATTCGACGGATACTTCAGGGAGAACTTTTTTCATCAGTTCTTCCTACTGACTAGCACTTTTCTTTTACGGTAGCAGATTTTGCTTTTTTCAGAAGTTGAAACTTTGGTAAAAACGTTGAAAATTATCCTTTGCTTTAGTAAGGCGCATACATACATGTATATGTATGCGCTCAACTTGTACTTAAGGTAGCATACTAATCTTTGCGTAATTTGAAGCAACTAGTATCTTTGTCAGGGTAGAATACAAAATATTACTCATACAAAAAAATTGCGTTTTAGTTTCGAGCTAGACGAGAGGAATGAGTTTATAGATGAATAAATGGCAAGCGGACTATAAACGAATGAGTGGGTTGACTTGGAATTGGATAGAGGGGGCAATACGTCTTTTGTTTCGACCTCATTTGCGCTTTTGCTTCTATGGAAGAATCGCATCGGGGTGTAAAGTAAAGACGACAGCTATATTGTTTAATATTGCCAAAAGACAATTAGGGCAAAAATATGGGCTTGAAATTGAGTTTACTAATATTGGAGAAGGCATTAATTTAATACACCCTTTTAATATAACAGTTAATGCTGGTTCAGTAATAGGGAAAAATGCAACGTTATTTAAGGGATGTACAATT
Organism: Pelosinus sp. sgz500959; assembly: GCF_042610375.1. Lineage (NCBI taxonomy): Bacteria > Bacillati > Bacillota > Negativicutes > Selenomonadales > Sporomusaceae > Pelosinus > Pelosinus sp. sgz500959. Next base: position 206,880 of record NZ_JBGJZL010000001.1, on the reverse strand, counting down.
GGGAGTATTCGTAGTGGAAAAAGAGCGGGTGTTCCAACCATAGGAGATAATGTGACGATATGTACAAATGCATTTGTATGTGGTGGAATTCGTATAGGAAACAATGTTTTGATTGCTGCTAATGCTTTCATTAATTTTGATGTTCCAGACAATTCTATTGTCATAGGAAATCCCGCAATAATAAGATACAAAGAGAACCCTTCTCAAGATTATTTATAGCTACTATAATCAAAAATAATCATAACCCATACCTGAAAATAGTTGTTTCTTTCTTAAGCCCTTTATGCAACTATTATTGATATGATAGGTGCAAAGTTGGAGTTGTTTTTGTGATTTTAACCCCGTTTTTTAGCTTAGTTGGTTGCCTTCAAGCACAGCCCTTTGCTGCCTCCTCTACAAAGACGAGTGTTATTATTCCTATTATCGCAGGTAGAACAGCCTATTCTGATATATGGCTATTTAGTAGGGGGGGGAGAAAAATATAAATTGAAAAAATTAAACGCGACAAGCAACAAGCGAGTAGCCTTAAATATGATTGCAAATATTGTTTCATATACATCCAATATTATAATAGCATTTGTATTGACACCATTCTTAATCACTGTACTTAGCAAAGAGGCATATAGTTTCTATCCTATGGCAAATACTTTCGTGGGTTGTATGAGTGTACTGATGAATGGTATGAGTTCCATGGCAAGTCGTTTTATTACTGTATTCTTAGTTAAAGGCGATGAAGAAAACGCAAACAAGTACTACTCTTCAGTGTTTATCTCAAACGCAATAATGGACTCATTGCTATTTGTACCTGTAGTCATCATAGTGGCATTCTTAGATAAATTCCTTGATATACCACTAAGCTCTGTTGCAACAATTAAGCAGTTGTTTGCGTTGGTGTTTGCAGCAATGATGGTTAACATTATGTCATCTGTCTACGGAATTGCAACTTTCGCAAAAAATAGAATAGATTTAAGATCGATGCAGGAATTTATTACTGGGATACTTAAACTTGTTTTATTTTATGTGTTTTATAAGTTTTTCTCCCCTTCGATTGTATATGTCGGTGTTGTAACTCTTATTATTGCGCTAATAAACGTTGTATTTCAGAGAATATATACGAAGATGTTGTTGCCTGAAATACATATTTCAAGAAAGAACTTTTCATTTTCACACACAAAGGAACTGATTTCATCAAGTGTATGGAATTCAATAAATACATTGGGAAATATACTTTTGGCGGGGATGTCACTTGTGTTAGCGAATTTGCTGTATGGGGCTGAGGCATCGGGCTCGTATTCAATTGTACAAACTGTTCCAAATTTAATTAGCGGGATAATCACAATGCTTGCAGGAGTCTTTTATCCAGTCATTATATATAAATATGCACAGAATGATAAAAAAAGCTTGATTGAAGAGATAAAAAAATCGCAGAAGATTATAGGGATGTTTACCTGTGCTGTGATATCCGTGTTTATAGCTTTGGGAACAGAATTTTTTACACTTTGGATACCTGGAGAAGATGCGCAATATCTGCAAAAATTGTCAATCGTAACAATTATGCCGCATTTTATAATTGCATGCGTGTGGTCATTATCTAACCTGAATATCGCAATGAATAAAGTAAAAATACCATCTATATATATTTTGTGTACTGGGACAGTAAATGTATTATGCGCTGTCATAACTTATTTTCTGTTTAAACCAGATCTGGTATCGCTACCAATCATAAGTTCAGTATTGCAGATAATATGGGTCGGCGTTTTTATACCGTTGTATGCATGTCATAACCTTGAGGTAAAGTGGAGCACATTCTATCCGCCAATTGCGCGAGCTGTCATTTGTGCTATATTTTCTATTATTGGTACAATTTTAATTAAAAACTACTTTATAATTAATTTGTGGACTACGTTTTTTATGATTGCTATTTTAGCGGGTGGGATAGCATTAATAGTTTTTGCAATTGGAATGTTTGGACCTAAAACAATCTTGAGTATATTGAAAAGGTGGTGACAAATGCTATGAACTTATGAGTCTTGAAAGGCAAAATCGGCAGTTTTTTGCAATCGTGCTACATAGACATGATTACTGTGGTTTTTCCTGTCTTGTACCGCACTGAAGATGCATATTGCGATTCAAATTGAACAGAAACATTTGAATTTTTGTAAATATTTTTTTAACCAATTGTAACGACTCGCTGGAGATGGTAGTAAGGAGGTAGTTGTATGGGAGGGGCTTCACAAGGCAGAGAATTGTCAATAATCTCTAATCGTAATCAGTATATAGACACAATCAAAGGAATTACGATAATCTTGATGGTTTTGGGACACTGCATTCAATATGGAAGTGGAGGAGATTACTACTTAAACGCACAGTATTTTGAAAATCCATTATTTAAAATCATTTATAGTTTTCATATGCCGCTTTTTATGCTGGTAAGTGGTTACTTATTCTATTATACGATGAAAAAATATTCCGCAAAAGAAGTGATGAAGAGTAGGTTAACAAAAGTAATTTTACCATTATTTATCTGGACGACCTTAATTGAGGTTGGGCTGTTGACAGTGAAATTGATAATAGGATCTGTTCCTAGCTTATCATCTCTACTAATTATTCTTGTGAAACAGTACCTATACTCGTTATGGTTTTTGTGGGCAATATTCTGGTGTTCAGTAGTTGTCGTCGTGGTTGAAAGAACTTTGAAAGGAAGTATAATGGCTTACGTTGGCATTTGTATCATATCATTGTTGATTCCAGACAATTTTAATGCGCATCTATATAAATATATGTTTCCCTATTTTATCATTTCTTATTTATGGAACAGCGAAAACTTATGGGATCGGATCCAGATGATAGCGCAGAGGAAAAGAACTGTGGCAGTTTATATTATCATACTAATATTTGTTGGTCTTTTGCTTCTGTATAAGCGAGACAGCTATGTCTATACTACTGGAATTACAATTTGGGGCAAGAATATTGAAAGACAACTTCTTATAGATATGTACCGGTGGATAATTGGATTGGCAGGAAGTGCCAGTATTTTCATTGTCGTTATGAAGTTGCTGTCATGGTTAAAATTTGAAAAAATGTGGGAATATATAGCTAAAATTGGTCAAAAGTCATTGGGAATCTATATTTTCAGTGGATATTTGTTTGCATATGTAGTACCTAGAATTACCAAGAGTTTAGAGCTTAATTATTTGTTCACGCTTGCCGAAACAGTGGTTATACTTGCAGTCAGTTTTTTTGTAACTGTTTTGATTGAAAAATTTAGTATAACAAGAAAGTTGTTTTTGGGAGGTCGATGACATGACGTGGTTGAAACAAATACTTAGTTTCCAAGCTCCCACAAATCTCGCATTGAAGTTCTTGAATTCGTTCTAGGAGGGGCAGTGCTATTAGTACTTTTGCATCATTGTGGATACGGGGGCGGTAATTACATACTGGCATTTCATATGCCGTTGTTCTTTGTGATATCAGGCTATTTGTATAGCATAAACCAATCAGTATCAAAAAGGAACTTTTCTGACTTTTCAAAAGGACGGTTTGTGCGATTAATTGTGCCGTACTTTGCTTTTGAAATGGTTAATCTAATCTTGTCATATGCAGTGATTCCGTTGAAACATAATCATATTGATTTAGCAAAAGCAATAGTCAGCATTCTAACATGTCTTAACACTGTTGATTATCCCGGAGTATCCTTGCGGCTATGGTTTTTGCCGTGTATGTTTGTCAGCAATATATTTTTTTATGGAATAAATAAACTAATAGATGAAACAGGCAAATATCAGGAAGTTTTAGGCATTTGTGTATCAATTATTTTGTTCATATTATCATGGCTGCATAGTATGGTATCATTTGAAAGACTTCCATTCACTTTGGATATCTCGATAATGGCAACTGCATTTATTTGTCTGGGCTATTTTGGTGCTAGACTGATAAAGTGGATGATAAGTGAAAAGAATATAATAGTTAAACTCGTTGTGATGGTCAGTGGAGTGGCGATTACAGGTATTTGTACTAAACTCAATAGTATTCCATTTTATATGTATATAGATCAATACGGAAATTATCTGTTGGCAATCACGGGCGCAATTGCGGGAGTTATTGCAGCACTTTGTGGATTAAACTTTCTGTACAGAATATTGTATAGAAGTACTGGGCTCAAATCTTTTTTCCTTTGGCTTGGTAATAATTCATTAGCCATTTTTCCGATACATTTGGAAATATTGTATTTTGCTGGGAAGGCATTGCAAGTTATTGGCATATCAAATTGGAGTATAAAACTTGGTGTAGTTATTGCACTATTGGTGCCTACGGTAAATTATGTGACGATGTACATACCATTCTTATTAGGTATGAATAAGCAATACCGTCTAGTACCGAAGGAGTTCGAATGAAGGAAGCGTAAAGGCGTATTCTAGCTTGGCATTCTCCGTACTCTATCCCACACTGTAGTGATGTCAGGGCAGGGGGGCACGACTTTTCTTCAACTCATGATGGTACAGGAGGATTTACAGAATGCTAAGAGAGGGATCCTTTGCGAAGACAACGGCCTTGATGTTCAGAAGTATAATGAATAAAAATGAGACAGTTTCATGAAAAAAGACGCTAAAATTACTTAATCAGTAAGCAGTTGTTAATTATTTTTCCCAAGAAAGAACAGACATGAAAGGGGCTGTAGAATGAAAATTACAATAGCTGGATCAGGTTATGTTGGTTTATCCAATGTTGTATTATTAGCACAACATAACGAAGTGATAGCGCTTGATATTATTCAAGAAAAAGTGGATATGATTAATAAACGCAAATCACCGATCTGTGACAAAGAACTTGAAGAGTATTTAGCAACAAGGGATTTAAATTTAACGGCAACAACGGATGTTTATACAGCTTATAAAGATGCAGATTATGTTATTATCGCCACTCCGACCAATTACGATGCAGATAAGAATTATTTTAATACGAGGACTGTGGAAGCTGTTATCGCCAATGTATTATCAATTAATCCGGACGCAGTGATGGTCATCAAATCAACAGTTCCAGTAGGTTATACTGAGAAAGTAAGAAAGATGTTTGAAACCGATAACATTATTTTTTCACCGGAGTTCTTAAGAGAAGGTAAGGCTTTATATGATAATTTATATCCTTCCCGCATTATTGTAGGCGAACAATCGGAACGAGCAAAGACTTTTGCGAACTTGTTAGTGCAAGGAGCCATTAAAGAAGATATTCCTGTATTATTTACTAATTCCACAGAAGCCGAAGCAATCAAACTGTTTGCTAATACCTATCTAGCGATGAGAGTGGCGTACTTTAATGAACTGGATACTTATGCAGAGGTAAGGGGATTAAATGCGCAGCAAATCATAGAAGGAGTATGTCTGGACCCTCGTATTGGAAGCCATTATAACAATCCATCCTTTGGTTATGGTGGATATTGCTTACCAAAAGATACGAAACAACTATTAGCAAACTATGCGGATGTGCCCAATAATATCATGGCTGCGATTGTCGATGCCAATAGAACGCGAAAAGACCATATCGCAGATATGATAGTAGCCAGGACCCCAAAAATCGTTGGCATTTATCGATTAACCATGAAAACAGATTCGGATAATTTTAGACAATCATCCATTCAAGGAGTCATGAAGCGTATTAAGGCCAAAGGGATTGAAGTCGTCGTTTATGAACCCGCATTAAATGAGGATGATTTTTATAATTCAAGAGTCATTAGAGATTTAGTGGAATTCAAAAAAATATCAGATGTGATTATCGTAAACAGGATGTCAGATGATATGAAAGATGTGGTAGATAAAATCTATACGAGAGATTTATATTGTAGAGATTGATAAAATCCTAGAATATATATATATCAAATAAAAATAGGAGTGAGATTCGATGAAATCCAATGATAGAGTGAACAAGGTAGCCTTAATTACCGGTATTACAGGTCAGGATGGGGCCTATTTAGCAGAATTTTTATTAAAAAAAGGTTATATTGTACACGGTATTAAACGCCGTAGTTCTCTTTTTAATACAAATAGGATTGATCATTTATATCAAGACGTACATGAAAAGGATGTTAATTTTTTCTTGCATTATGGTGATCTTACTGACTCTACAAATTTAATCCGTATTATCCAGCAAGTACAACCAGATGAAATTTATAATCTAGCTGCAATGAGTCATGTACAGGTTTCCTTTGATACGCCTGAATATACAGCGAATGCTGACGGTATCGGAACGCTACGGATTTTAGAAGCGATTCGTATTTTAGGTTTAGAGAAAAAGACTAGGTTTTATCAAGCATCAACTAGCGAATTGTATGGTTTGGTGCAAGAAACACCACAAAAAGAAACTACTCCTTTTTATCCACGTAGTCCATATGCAGTAGCTAAAATGTATGGATATTGGATTACTGTCAACTATCGTGAAGCTTATGGAATATATGCGTGTAATGGTATTTTATTTAATCATGAGTCACCGATCCGTGGTGAAACTTTTGTTACCCGCAAAATTACTCGGGCAGTAGCTCGTATCAAGCTCGGTTTACAGAAAAATTTATATTTGGGCAATTTGGACTCAAAAAGAGACTGGGGTTATGCTGGCGATTATGTGAAAGCAATGTGGTTGATGTTGCAACAAGAACAAGCAGAGGATTTTGTAATTGCTACAGGTGAAATGCATACAGTACGAGAATTTGTGGAATTTGCCTTTAAGCATGCTGGTATTGATGTTACATGGCAGGGGACAGGGGTTGATGAAAAGGGAATCGACGTGGCTACAGGTAATGTGTTAGTACAGGTTGATCCTCGTTATTTCCGTCCGACAGAAGTGGATTTATTATTGGGTGATCCGACTAAGGCAAAAGAAAAATTAGGTTGGGCTCCAAAGACGACATTAAAAGAACTTGTTAGTATGATGGTAGAGGAAGATTTAAAATCAGCTGAGCGCGATGTATTGTGTCAAGATCATGGTTATCGTGTAAATTCTTTTAATGAGTAATGTGAAGGATCTGATTTTTTAATGCTAGGAGGGATAGTCATGGATATCAATGCTAAAATTTATGTAGCAGGTAGCCGAGGATTGGTGGGTTCTGCTATTGTACGTAAGCTACAAGCTGAAGGGTATAGTAATATTCTTCAGCGAACAAGTCAAGAACTTGACTTGCGGAATCAGGTGTTGGTGGATGAGTTTTTTCGTACAGAGCGTCCACAATATATTTTTTTAGCAGCAGCTAAAGTGGGCGGGATTCATGCTAATAATACGTATCCTGCTGAGTTTATTTATGAGAATCTGCTGATTCAAAATAATGTTATCCAAGGAGCGCATCAGTATGGTGCACGTAAATTGATGTTTTTGGGTAGTTCATGCATTTATCCAAAGTTTGCCATGCAGCCATTAAAAGAAGAATATCTATTGACTGGTGAACTAGAACCGACTAATGAATCCTACGCTATTGCTAAGATTGCAGGGATTAAGATGTGCCAGGCTTACCGGCAACAATATGGTGATGATTTTATTTCTGTTATGCCAACTAATTTATATGGTATTAATGATAATTTTGATTTGGCAAATTCACATGTTCTGCCTGCACTACTTCGTAAGTTTCATGAGGCAAAAGAAACAGGTAGTACGACGGTTACTGTGTGGGGTAGTGGTAAGCCACGGCGTGAGTTCTTGTATGTAGATGATATGGCAGATGCATGTTATTTCTTGATGAAGAATTATAGTGATCGTGAGATTGTAAATATTGGTACAGGCAGTGATGTGACGATTGCTGAATTGTCAGCTATGATGGCTGATGTTACTGGATTCAAAGGTGAAATTGTATATGATGCGAGTAAACCAGATGGTACACCAGTAAAACGTCTTGATGTGAGTAAACTGAGTGGATTGGGTTGGCAGGCTCAAACTTCACTTCAAAATGGTATTGAGCAGACTTATAATTGGTTTAAAGAGCATTATTGCTAAGAAAAGGGAGTGGCGCTTTGAAAATTATTATTCTAGCAGGTGGTGGTGGTACTCGGTTATTCCCGTTATCTCGCACTTGTTTTCCTAAACAATTTATGAAAATCGGTGGCGATCAGTCGCTACTCGCTCAGACGGTACTGCGATTTATGCCTGTGGCCAAGGCTACGGATATGGTGATTGTAACCAATAAAGAATACATTCATCATGTCAAGGCTGAACTGGCAGCTTGTGGGGCGGAAGACGCTCATGTTGTATTGGAGCCAGTAGGACGTAATACGGCGCCAGCTATTGCTTTAGCAACTCAGTATTGTATAGATGAATTAGGTGCGGCTAAGGAGGACGTTCTCTTTATTACTCCTTCTGACCATATTATCAAACAATCAGAGCTTTTTATATATGCTGTGCGTCAAGCAGAAGCAATGGCGCGGCAAGAGAGTGTTGTTACTTTTGGTATTAAGCCTGATAAGCCTGAAATTGGATATGGCTATATTGAAGCGGGTACTGCTTGTGGTGCAGGTTATACGGTTCAGTCTTTCAAGGAGAAACCAGACCAAGAGACGGCTGAGCAGTATGTAGCATCGGGTTCTTATTTTTGGAACTCTGGTATGTTTGCTTTCACTATTGGTCACTTCATGCAGGAACTCAGTACCTATCAGCCTGAAATTTATGAACTGGTAGGCAGTGGTTATGCTAGTGCTTTAGAGAACTTTGAGACTATGCCCAATATTTCCATCGACTATGCCATTGCTGAAAAGTCTAAAAAAGTAGTGATGATTCCTTTGACAGCTTACTGGAATGATATCGGTTCTTGGGATGCCATTTATGATGTACTGGATAAAGATGCCGATGGCAATGCAGTAAAAGGTGACTGCATGACCATTGATTGTACTAATACGTTGATGCTCGGTCGTAGCCGTTTAATTGCGGGCATTGGTCTTGAGGATTTATTGGTTGTGGAAACGGATGACGTTATTGTAGTAGCCAAGAAAGGTGAATCCCAAAAGGTGAAAGACTTGGTCGGTGAAATAAAAAAACGCGGTCGGCGCGAGGCTGATGAGCATACGACTATGTATCGACCGTGGGGGAGTTATACTGTCCTTGGAGAAGGTCCCGGTTACAAGATGAAGAAGATTATGGTTAATCCAGGACATCAGCTGAGTCTGCAAATGCATTATCATCGCAGTGAACATTGGATTGTGACGGGTGGTACAGCTCAAGTAACTCTTGGTGATGAAGTAAAGCTAGTTCATGAAAATGAAAGTATCTTTATTCCTCTATCCACTAAACATCGTTTAGAAAATCCAGGTCGTATACCTCTCGAAATTATCGAGGTTCAGAACGGTAAATATCTAGAAGAAGATGATATCGTACGATTTGATGATGTATATGGGAGAGTATAAATGATGGGACAACAAGAGATTTTTAAAAGAGAGGCTTTTAAAGCCTATGATATTCGCGGTCGCGTGCCTGATGAACTCAATGAAGAAGTGGCATATCGCATTGGACGAGGTTTTGTTGAACTTTTTGCGGCGCGTCGTGTCGTAGTTGGTAGAGATATACGACTGTCTAGTGAGAGTTTGACTAAGGCTTTAGTGCGCGGGTTGACGGATATGGGCTGTGATGTTGTGGATATTGGTTTATGTGGTACGGAAATGATCTATTTTTCTACATTTCATCTTGGTGTTGATGGCGGTATTATGGTGACGGCCAGTCATAATCCTATGGATTACAATGGGATGAAATTGGTGGGCAAAGGAGCAAGGCCGATTAGTGGGGACAGTGGGCTGAGAGCCTTGGAGGATTTAGTGGTTACAGGAAGTTTCTCAACTGAACTAGCTGAGAAGAACACCAGAGGGAATGTTGAAGACTATGATATTATGTCAGAGTATACTCAGCATCTTTTGACTTATGTGGATGTTGCCAATATAAAGCCTCTCAAGGTGGTCGTGAATGCTGGGAATGGTTGTGCAGGGCCAACCATTGATGCCCTAGAAAAAGTATTGCCTATTGAATTTATCAAGATTCATCATGAACCTGATGGTACTTTTCCCCATGGTATTCCCAATCCTTTACTCGTTGAAAACCGAGCAGCCACTTCTGCTGCTATACGGGAAAATGGTGCAGATTTTGGTATTGCCTGGGATGGTGATTTTGATCGTTGTTTCTTGTTTGATGAACAAGGGGAATTTATTGAAGGGTATTATATCGTAGGCTTTTTGGCAGAGGCTTTTTTGCGCCGTTACGCCGGCGCAAAAATTATTCATGACCCTCGTCTGACGTGGAATACGATTGAAATGGTCAATGAAGCTGGAGGAGTTCCTATATTATGTAAAACCGGTCATGCCTTTATTAAAGAACGTATGCGTAAGGAAGATGCCGTGTATGGTGGAGAAATGTCAGCCCATCATTATTTTAGGGACTTTGCTTATTGTGATAGTGGCATGATTCCTTGGTTATTGGTTCTAGAAAATATGAGCATCGCTGGCAAACCTTTGTCAGAACTTGTAGCAGCTAGAATTGAAAGGTTTCCCGTCAGTGGAGAAATCAATCGCACCGTCAGTGATGGTAAACAGATCTTAGCAAAAATCGAAGAATTATTTGTAGTTGATGGTGCTGTAGTGGATCGTACTGATGGACTCAGTATAGAGTTTTCAACTTGGCGATTTAATGTACGCATTTCCAATACCGAACCACTGCTTCGCCTCAATGTAGAAAGTCGGGGAGATATTATCGTTATGGAAGAGAAGACTCGAGAATTACTCACAGTCATTGAATCCTACAAGATGGTTTGAGGGCTTTTATAAATTACAGCTGTAGCATCATGCTACAGCTGTTTAATTTTAAGTTTTTTATTATGTTGTAAAAATAGGTGAATTTTGTAAAGGTAAGTTATAGTCGTTGTCGAATAAAACTAGTTAGACATTTTAAATGAATAAACAATTTTGTCGAGGTATAACAGAATTATGACAGAAATGGTAAAGCAACAAGAATATGTTATAGGTCATCAGCCAGTGGATACTGGCCTAGTATGTTTGGTAGTTGTCGCACGGGCCTTAGGAGTAATGGTAGATGAAGAGACTGTGCGCCGTACTTATAATCATAGTGATAAAATAATGGACTCTAAGGATTTACTACAGACAGCTAAATCTCTAAAATTAAAAGCTTATCAGCGATTTGTAAAGCCGGAAGAGCTAAGCAATCAACCAATACCAGCAATTGTTCTCATGCAAGATGGAAGTTATATGGTCATAGGACGTTGTGAAGATAGGAAAATTATTCTATTTGACCCTAAGGCGAGGCTTAGTCAGACTGCAGCAGTTGAAGAGTTCGTAAAACAGTGGAGCGGACAATTGATTATTCTGAGCCAGCCTTGGAGTCTAGGACAACTTAGACGTCGTTTTAATGTTAATTGGTTCGCACCTGCTTTATTATTATATAAGAAATTTTTTGCTGAAACCATGGTGGCAACGTTTTTTCTACAGTTGTTTGGTCTTGTGACCCCATTAATCACTCAGGTCATTGTGGATAAAGTTTTGCCTTATAATGGTACTTCTACCTTGGATGTATTGGCAATTGTATTATTGGTAGCTGGATTATTACAAATGGTTTTGAGTATTTTACGTACCTATGTATTTGCTCATACAACGAATAAAGTAGATGTGATTTTAGGATCTAAGTTATTTCGTCATATTACAGCCCTGCCTCTTAGATATTTTGAATTGCGCCGGGTTGGTGATACACTGATGCGTGTATCAGCCTTAAATAGTATTAGAGAATTTATGACTGGTAGTGCCTTAACAGCAATGATCGACACATTTTTTTCTGTAGTGTTTATTGCTGTGATGTTTTATTATAGTCCTTTTCTCACTTGGATCTCCTTGGCAACAATACCATTATTATTCCTTCAAAATTTGATTTCTATTCCTATTTATCAAAGACGATTAGAAGCTGTATGGGCTGCTGGGGCAGAGAACAACGCCTTCTTGGTCGAAACAGTGACAGGTATACACACGATAAAGTCCCTAGCTGTTGAACCGCAGTTTAATCATCGTTGGGAACAGTTGTTGTCGCGTTATGTTAAAACAACGTTTGACAGTGCAATATTTGGTATTATATTGGGTAATAGTACTTCCTTGATTCAACGTTTATCCGGTTTTGCATTATTATGGTTTGGTGGGCATATGGTTATTGAAGGCCAAATGACTATTGGTCAGTTGATTGCATTTCAAATGTTGGCAGGTCAAGCTGGAGAACCATTGCAAAGATTGATGGGAATGTGGCAACAGTTTCAACAAGCAGCATTATCCGTTGAAAGATTAGGAGATATTATCACCACCCCACAGGAGAAAGCCTCTACGAAGCCTGAGGTACAAGTAGATTTAAAAGCCCTAGAAGGCAGTATTACTTTTGAAAAGGTAGCCTTTCGCTATACACCCGAGGGACCACTTATATTACAACACATTGATTTACATGTTAAAGCGGGTATGAAGATTGGTATTGTTGGTCGTTCTGGTTCAGGGAAAAGTACCCTGACGAAACTGGTACAACGATTGTATTTACCTGAAAGCGGTCGTATTATTATTGACAAAGTAGATGTGGCGCACATGGATCCATCTTGGCTACGACGCCAGATTGGTGTGGTATTACAAGAAAACTTTTTGTTCAATGGTAGTGTGCGAGAGAATATTGCTACTGCTCGTCCAGGGGCATCCATGGAAGAGGTCATTCAGGTAGCTGAGGTTGCTGGAGCTCATGAATTTATTTTGGAGTTATCAGAAGGTTATGATACTAGAGTCGGTGAACGAGGGATGGCTCTGTCAGGGGGCCAACGACAACGTATTGCTATTGCTAGAGCTATACTTGCTAATCCGCGAATTTTGATTTTTGATGAAGCAACGAGTGCTCTTGATTATCAATCTGAACGAATTATTATGAAAAATATGGATAAAATTGCAGCAGGACGTACGGCGCTCATTATAGCCCATCGTTTATCGACAGTGCGACGGTGCGACTTGATAGTAGTTGTTGATCACGGACATATCGTTGAGCAGGGCACACATAATCAACTCCTGGTAAAAAAAGGATTGTATTATAATCTACATACATTACAACAAGAGGTATAAATATGCTAAAAACATTAAAAACATATTTTGATATAGACGTTAAAGGATGCTTGTCACCTAGCGAAAAAGAATTTTTGCCAGCGGTGCTAGAAGTGATAGAAAAACCACCATCACCAGCTGGACGTATTGTGATGTGGACAATTTTCATATTGATTGTTTTAATCATCTTATGGTCAATCCTAGGTCATGTAGACGAAGTGGCAGTAGCACCTGGCAAATTGATACCAGTAGGAGCTGTCAAAGTGGTGCAGGCTGAAGATAAAGGGGTTGTCAAAGCCATACGTGTACAAGATGGTGAGAAAGTAACTCAGGGACAGATATTATTAGAACTAGATACTACCGTATCAGCTGCTGACCTGGCGACTATAAAGAAGCAGCTTATGTATTATAATTTGGAGATGGAGCGACTACAAGCTGAAAAACTTGGTATAACCTTTGCGCCGCAAATCACGACTGATCTTGATATGAAAGATGTTAATTTTCAATTTAATGTGTATCAGAGTCGTCAAAGTGAATTTCGTGCTAAATTAGCAGCAGCGGAAGCTAGCGTCCGGCAAAATCAAGTGAGTTTAGAGGTTGCACAAGTGAATCAAGATAAGTTGCAGTCTATGTATGATATTGCCAAAGATCGGGAAGAACGGGTTGACAAATTGGTGAAAGAAAATGCTGTTGCTGAATTTACATTATTGGATTATCGGTCCAAACGTTTAGAATTGCAACAAAACTTAGCATCACAAATCATTGATATTGATCGCCTAAAATCAGCTATAATTCAGAGTCAAGAAAACTTAGCTGGCGTTGTTGCTGAACATGATCGTGATATTGATACCAAACTCGTAGAAGATCGTAAACAGGTGGCGGCATATAGTGAAGAATTAAAAAAAGCAGCAGAAAAAGAACGCCTATCTCATATTACAGCACCAGTAGATGGTCGGGTGACTCAATCGGCAATCCATACTATAGGTGGAGTGGTTACAGCTGCTCAAGCTCTTATGGTGATTGTACCTGAAGATGTTACCTTGGCTGTTGAGTCTTGGGTTGCAAATAAAGATATTGGTTTTATTCATGAAGGCCAAGAGGCAGAAGTGAAAATCGAAACTTTTAGTTTTCAAAAATATGGTACTGTTGATGCGATTGTGTCCGAAGTTAGTCCTGATGCTATTGAGGACAAAGAAAAAGGACGGGTTTATCGTGTGATGCTCAAATTGAGCAAGAATCAAATCCAAGTAGGTGATAAGCAAGTATTTTTTGGACCTGGCATGACTGCGAGTGCTGAGATTAAAATAAGACAAAAACACATTATTGAATTCTTCCTTGATCCCTTCCGTAGGTATCAGAGTGAGGCATTAAGGGAGAGGTAAGAATGAGCACACAAGAACATAACGAAAAAACAAGCCAAAAACCACGTCAGATGGATACGGCTCTGCTTTGTCTAGTTACAGTGGCAAAAATGTTGGGGATTCCTGCAGATGTTGTACAAATGCGCCGTGCCTATGTAGTGGGTACGGGTGGTATGGACGATATTACTTTTATCCGGGCTGCCAGAGATTTAGGGATCAAAGCAAGGCTAATTATCGCTGAACCAGAAAAATTTCTTCAGTTGCCATTACCAGTCGTAGTTCGATTGAAAGGTGGTAATTATGCGGTAGTTGTTCGAGTAGAGGGTGATCGAGTAATTATGAGTGACCCCTATAATCCAAAGCCTTTTAGTATTCCAATCACCAACCTATTTAATGTTTGGAGTCAGCAGGTTATTTTGATTACGAAACGGGTCGGCTTGGTCGAAACCGTAAAAAAATTTAATCTGAGTTGGTTTATACCCGTTGTTTTGCGCTATAAAAAAATCCTAGGCGAGGTATTGCTTGTATCATTTATATTGCAACTATTTGGGTTGGCAACACCTTTATTTACCCAAACCATTATTGATAAGGTACTAGTACATCGTAGTCTCAACACCTTAGATATTTTAGTACTTGCTATGGTGGTTGTAGCTATTTTCCAGGTTTGGATGACAGCAGTACGCAGTTATCTCTTTACGAATACCAGCAATAAAGTGGATGTAATATTAAGTTCTAAACTTTTTCGTCATATTACGGCTTTGCCAATTAAATATTTTGAAACTTGGCAGGTTGGTGATGTTATTTCACGGGTACGGGAATTAGAAACTGTACGTCAATTTATTACTGGTTCGTCTTTAACCGTTGTGTTGGATATTGTATTTGCCGTTGTATATATTGCTGTAATGTTTATATATAGTAACACATTGAGTCTAATCGCATTGGTCGCTTTACCTCTTTATATTCTACTCAATGTTTCGGTAACGCCAATTTTTCGTCAACGTTTAAATGAAAGATTTAAGGCTGGTACAGAAAATCAAGCCTTTCTAATTGAGTCTGTTACTGGTATTCAAACAATAAAATCTTTGGCAGTCGAATATCAATTTATACAAAAATGGGATCAACTATTAGCCCATTATGCTAAAGCAGCTTTTGCTACTGCCAACTTGGCAAATATTGCAGGGAATATCGGCTCCTTTATTCAACAACTTTTTAATTTGGCTATATTGTGGATTGGGGCCCATGCTGTGATGGACAATAAAATGACGGTAGGTGAATTAGTTGCTTTTCAAATGTTAGCAGGACAAGTTATTGCCCCGATACTGAGGTTGGTAAATATGTGGCAGTATTTTCAACAGACCCTTGTTTCTGTAGATCGGCTAGGGGATATTCTTAATGAAAGTAATGAACCGACATTTAATCCAAACCGTACCACATTGCCTTATATTCGTGGTGAGATTCTCTTTGATAAGGTGACTTTTCGTTATCGGAGTGATACGAGCGAGGTACTTAGGCAAGTTAGTTTGCACATAAAACCTGGCATGCGGGTGGGGATCGTTGGACGCTCTGGATCAGGTAAAAGTACATTGACCAAAATTATCCAACGACTGTATGTACCAGAATCTGGTCGAGTTCTCATTGATGGCGTCGATCTTGTACAGGTGGAACCAGCTTGGCTACGTCGCCAGATTGGTGTGGTACTACAGGAGAACTATCTATTTAATGGCACTATTGGCCAAAATATTGCAACAGCTCGCCCAGAAGCGACCCTAGAGGAAATACAAAAAATGGCTCATATATCTGGGGCTTATGAGTTCATCAAAGAACTTTCGAAAGGGTATGATACTAATGTAGGAGAAAGAGGGACATCTCTATCGGGTGGTCAACGTCAGCGGATTGCAATTGCTAGAGCTCTCTTGCCTGATCCACGTATATTGATTTTTGATGAGGCTACGAGTGCTTTAGACTATGAATCGGAGCGTATTATCATGGATAATCTCGACAGTATGGCTCAAGGACGGACAATGATTATGATTGCTCACCGTTTATCGACGGTTAGGAGATGTGATATGATTATTGTCATGGAGAGTGGCAATATTGTAGAAATGGGTAATCATGATGAATTGCTCAAACGTCAGGGTTTTTATTATAATTTACATTGTCAGCAAGCGGAAATGTAAAGAGAAAAGTAGCGATGAGCTTAGGGCTCATCGCTGCTTTTTTATCCATTAAAGGTAAAATATAGATTTACTTTACCCTTAATAAAGGTAAAATATAGATTAAGGAGAAATAAATAATAACTATAAATTTCTAACAAAAAATATTAGTTAAGAGGATAAGTTTAATTACCTAATTTTATCAAGGAGGGATAAGAATGTCATCTACGATTGTTACGAAAATTGGCGGGTCTGGTAATGATACGCTGAATGGAGGAGCTGGGACAGATAGTATTTATGGTGGAGAAGGCAATGACCTAATCGACAGTGGTGCAGGCAACGATACGTTAACAGGGGGACTTGGAGCTGACACCTATATCTTTAGAACGGGAATGGGATCCGACCTTATTACGAAAGATGCTAATAACTATCTCGATACCTTACAATTTATTGGCGATATTGGAAGCAATGATCATGGACCTACGTTTTCTAAAACTGGTAATGATTTAGTTCTTGATTTTGGTGGTGGGAACAAGCTCACATTACAAGGGTGGTATGATGGGAGCCAATATCGGCCTAATCATGTGAGTGTGATTGATTCAGAGGGGACTGATAATTTTATTCTCAATGTAGGTACAACGGGCAATGATACTCTTACCAGTAGCGGCCTAAATCGGAATGTTATATATGGTTTAGCAGGGAATGATCTTTTCTTTAGCGGAACTGGCGATGATCAATTTTGTGGTGGATCTGGCAATGATACCTATAAATTTTCAGATGTAATATTTGGTAATGATATGATCATGAATGATACTAATAATGCCGGCGATACTCTTATTGTCGACAATATTGATAAATATCAATTGAATGGGAGTAATCTTTCTTTATCTGTTTCGGATAGTGCTGGTCATTGGTCTAATGTAACTCTTGAAGGGTGGTTAGACGGTGCTGGTACCCAAATTGGAAATATAACTATGAGTAATAGCTCTAAATACTATTATTTTAATAGCTCACCTGTTACTTATAAACCATATACAGGAAGTTATGGCAATGATATAAGAAACTTTACTGGAAATACGAATAACATTCTATATTTGGGCGCCAATGGTAATGATTTTATTACTGGCGGGTCGGGCTCAGATTTCTTATTCGGAAGTAATTCAGGGCGAGATACTCTCTATGGAGGAATCGGCAATGATATCCTTCAGGGGGCTGGTAGCGATGATATGTTATATGGTGGAGATGGATCTGATGAATTGTATGGTGGTTCGGGTAACGATTCCTTAGCCGGTAATGCTGGTAGCGATTACCTGAAAGGTGATATGGGGAACGATATTCTATCCGGCGGAGCGGGGGCTGATGTATACCGCATTGGTAGCGGCTCTGTTTATAATCAAGAGTTTGGTAATGATACCATTATGGCGATGAATGATAATGTGGGCGACTCTATTTTTGCCCGTAATTGGGATACTCCAGATCATGCTCAACGGGTTGGGAATGATTTAGTATTATACTTTGTTGCTAGTAATGATTCAAGTTCTACCCAATCTTCATTCACTATTCAAGGTTGGTACAACGGTACGAACAATCAAATTCATAGTTATAGAAATAAATATGGCAATGATAATGCATATTTCAGTTTGTATGCTGGTGATCTATCCAATGATAATGTGAACTATAGCGGTAATTCAGATAATATTTTGTATTTTGGACTAAATGGCAACGATAGTATAATGGGCGGAAGTGGCAGTGACTGGTTATATGGTGGTGATGGTAACGATAGCGCTCAAGGTGGTAATGGTAATGATAAGCTATATGGTGGTAATGGTAATGACCTGCTGTACGGAAATAGCGGTAATGATACTCTGAATGGGGGAGCAGGTGCTGATACTTTATATGGTGGAGATGGTAATGATTTTTTCAAAGGTAAAGCTGGTAATGATTTATTAAGTGGTGGAGCGGGGAATGACACTTATTACTTCGGAGCTGGATTTGGTAATGATACCATTGTTGCTGACTCTGCTAATGGAGGCGATTCGATTGTTTTTGATTTGTCGAGTGGTGGACATCCGACAATCAGAAAAGTAGGTACTGATTTGGTAATGTCTTTTAGCGAAATGGATGAATATACTGGAAATGCTACAGGAATTGTCGATAATTTGACTTTGCAAGGCTGGTTCAATGGAAATGCTGGTGGGAAAATAACTCGTTTTATTGGCGATAATAGCAATGATGTTATGATCATTCAAGACTATATAGCAGGTACTGCTGGTAGTGAAATTTTACGTGGAAATCAAACTCAGGTTGTAAATGAAATTCTTGATGGACTGAGTGGGAATGATGTACTTTATGGCTATGCTGGTGATGATATGCTTTGGGGTGGTGCTGGTAATGATACCATTTACGGTGGTATTGGTAACGATGATATAGAAGGCGATAGCGGTAATGACGTTATGTATGGTGATGCTGGTAATGATAGTCTCAGTGACCGAAATAGCAATAGCATTATGTATGGCGGTGACGGTAATGATAACCTCTGCGTAGATGGTGGTTATGACTCTAGTTCAAGTTCATTCAGTATAGGAGCAAGTTATTTATATGGTGGTAATGATAATGATACCTTAGAGATCTATGTTGGCAGTGGCAATTTACTAGATGGCGGCAATGGTAATGATTATCTTCAGGACTATAGTGGGGGTAATGATACATTACTCGGTGGTGCTGGCAATGATGTACTTGAAGTTGGTGGTTATTATTCCTATGGGAATTCGGGTTCTAGTCCTCTAACGGTTGCCGATGGTGGTTCTGGTAATGACTCTTTAATTGCAGAAAGTGGATCTAGTAAATTAATAGGCGGTATGGGGAATGACACTTATTCCTTCGATAGTGGATATGGTTATTCTGGCTCCGCTGGTTCCGCCATTATTGATAACTATACAGGGGCTGGCACTGACCATGGAAATGACATTGTCAAATTTAATGCCACAGTTAGTAATTTTACATTCTCTAAAGATTTCTGTAGTAATGATTTGGTTGTAACAAGCACTTATAATACTAATAGTTACATAAGTGGGCAAGAAGTGACGCGAATTCTTGGCTGGTTTAATGGGACTGAGCGACAAGTATCGAGTTTCTCTTTTTCTGATGGTTTTAGTCTAAGTGCGGCAGCAGTCAATAATTTAGTGCGCATATCAGTGGTGAACGGTGGTATTGCTAGTGATTTACTACAAGGTAATGATAATCAACAACAATTAATTGGCCTTGGTGGCAACGATACTTTACGTGGTTATGGTGGGATGGATTATCTTGATGGTGGTATCGGAAATGACTTACTAGATGGTGGGGCTGGTTCAGATTATCTCATTGGAGGAGCTGGCAACGATACATATTGGTTTGGTGGTAATACTCCTTTCTCTTCCGATGGTACCTCCTATGGTCAAGATATCATTGCGGCGGCAACTGATAATGGCAATGATACAGTTGTGTTTGGCAATGATATTTATCCTGTAGATTTATCATTATCCCGTAATGGGAATGATTTAGTGATACAGTATGGATATTATTATAGTAATGCTCGTGATTCTGTAACTCTGAAACAGTGGTATGTTGGTGGCGGATCTCAAATTAATAAATTCTATTTTGCTTCGACACAAGGGTCTTACAATATCGTCAACAATCATTTGGAACGAACTACAACGATAGGGAAAGAGATCTATGGTTCAAATGGAAATGATAATTTACTCGGTTCAGCGGGTAATGATAGCATTATGAGCGGAGGAGGTTATGACACACTTTCGGGTGGTGATGGCAATGATACATTGATGGGGTATGCGACCACTTTGATTAATGGTGGTAATGGTAATGACTCCATCACTGGCGGATATGGAAATGATACCCTTTATGGAGATGCTGGCAATGATGTTATTAGCGGTAACTCTGGTAATGACTTGCTGTATGGCGGCCTAGGTAATGATACTTATATCTTTAGTTATGGTGGATTTGGTAATGATAGTATTGTAGCCAATAGCAGTAACATGGGGGATAGTATTTTATTCAATGGTATTGATCCAAGTACTCTAACGATCTCAACCCTTGGTAATGATTTGATTATTCGTAATAGTAATCATGATTCCGTCACCATTCAAGATTGGGTTCATAATGGGCCATCGAACTTCTATTTTGGTAATACAATTGGTTCACCTTTTACTATCAGTGGTAAAAAGTTCGTACACAATGTATATGGAAATGAAACTGCCAACAATCTGATGGGTTCTTATTATGATGATATGCTATATGGCCTTGGCGGAAATGATACCATTACTGGTAATGGTGGCAATGATTACATTGATGGTGGTAATGGCAATGACTATCTGCAAGCAGGTTATAACTATTATGGCACAAATGTTACTACGGCGATTCATGGTGGTAATGATAATGATACGATCTATGGAGCGTACAGTATCAATAATGCTTTATATGGTGATGCTGGCAATGATTATATCAATGGCGGATCTAACAATGACTTAATTTATGGTGGAATCGGTAATGATAGTCTCTATGGCAGTTATGGTAACGATACCTTGTATAGTGATGCTGGTAATGACTATATGGATGGCGGAGCTGGGAATGATCTGCTCATAGGTGGTCAGGGCAACGACACTTATGTCTTTAGTTCTAGTGGATTTGGTAACGATATTATTGCTGCAAATTCTGATAATGTAAATGATAGCATATTGTTTTTAGGACTTAACCCTACGAATCTAACAGCAGTCAGGTCTGGTAATGATTTGGTGATTCGCAGTGGTAATAATGATTCTATTACCATTCAAGACTGGGTTCATAATGGGCCATCGAACTTCTATTTTGGTGATACGACTGGTTCACCATTTACTATTAGCGGTAATACTTTTGTACACAATGTGTATGGAAACGATATTGCCAACAATCTTGCGGGCTCTTATTATGGAGATATCATATATGGTCTAGGCGGAAATGATACCATTACTGGTAATGGCGGCAGTGACTACATTGATGGCGGTAATGGCAATGACTATCTGCAAGCAGGTTATGACTATTATGGCACAAATGTTACTACGGCGATTCATGGTGGTAATGATAATGATACGATCTATGGAGCGTACAATATCAATAATGCTTTATATGGTGATGCTGGCAATGATTATATCAATGGCGGATCTAACAATGACTTAATTTATGGTGGAATCGGTAATGATAGTCTCTATGGCAGTTATGGTAACGATACCTTGTATAGTGATGCTGGTAATGACTATATGGATGGCGGAGTTGGGAATGATCTGCTCACAGGTGGTCAAGGCAACGATACTTATGTCTTTGGTTCTAGTGGATTTGGTAACGATATTATTGCTGCAAATTCTGATAATGTAAATGATAGCATACTGTTTTCTGGAATTAATCCTACAAGCCTAACAGCAGTCAGATCTGGTAATGATTTGGTGATCCGCAGTGGTAATAATGATTCTGTTACCATTCAAGATTGGGTTCATAATGGGCCATCGAACTTCTATTTTGGTGATACGGTTGGTTCACCATTTACTATCAGTGGTAACAAGTTCGTACACAATGTGTATGGAAATGAAACTGCCAACAATCTGATCGGTTCTTATTATGATGATATGCTATATGGCCTTGGCGGAAATGATACCATTAATGGTAATGGTGGCAATGATTACATTGATGGTGGTAATGGCAATGACTATCTGCAAGCAGGTTATGACTATTATGGCACAAATGTTACTACGGCGATTCATGGTGGTAATGATAATGATACGATCTATGGAGCGTACAATATCAATAATGCTTTATATGGTGATGCTGGCAATGATTATATCAATGGCGGATTTAACAATGACTTAATTTATGGTGGAATCGGTAATGATAGTCTCTATGGCAGTTATGGTAACGATACCTTGTATAGTGATGCTGGCAATGACTATATGGATGGCGGAGCTGGGAATGATCTGCTCACAGGTGGTCAAGGTAACGATACTTATGTCTTTAGTTCTAGTGGATTTGGCAATGATATTATTGCTACAAATTCTGATAATGTAAATGATAGCATACTGTTTTCTGGAATTAATCCTACAAGCCTAACAGCAGTCAGATCTGGTAATGATTTGGTGATTCGCAGTGATAATAATGATTCTGTTACCATTCAAGATTGGGTTCATAATGGGCCATCGAACTTCTATTTCGGTGATACGGTTGGTTCGCCATTTACTATCAGTGGTAATACTTTTATACACAATGTGTATGGAAACGATATTGCCAACAATCTTACGGGCTCTTATTATGGCGATGTCATATATGGCCTGGGAGGAAGTGATACGATTTACGGTAATGGCGGCAATGATTATATTGATGGTGGTAATGGTAACGACTATCTGCAAGCTGGGTATAACTATTATGGCACAAACCTTAGTGCTATCATTCATGGTGGTAATGACAATGATATGATCTATGGATCTTACAATGCCAACTATACCTTATACGGTGATTCCGGCGATGATTATATCAATGGTGGATATAGTAATGATTTAATCTATGGTGGAATCGGTAATGATAGCCTCTATGGCAATTATGGTAACGATGTCTTATATAGCAATGCAGGGAATGACTTATTATATGGTGATAGCGGAAATGATCAATATTGGTTCTCACCAGGGGATGGTAATGATACAATTGGTAGTAACATATATAATAGTCAAGACACTATTAATTTTTCGGGAAATCTTGCAACGCGGCCTACTTTATCAGCCAGTGGCAGTAATTTATTGATTAGTTACGGTACTGGTGATACGTTGACCATTAATAATTTTGGTGTGAGTACCAGCTATGATCCAAATTTCCATTTCTATTCCAATGACACTTATAGTACTGTGAAATGGAACGCGGGAAATCCGACTTGGGGAGTTTGAGGTAAATAATATAGAAAAGGCGGCAAATTTTTTTAACTTTGCCGCCTTTTTTTATCTATTATTAAAAATAGGTATATTCTTAAAAATAACAGGAAATAGGGGAAGGATAGCGAATTTTTATAAGTCGAGATAAAGAAATGACTAGCAAATTAAATATAAAAATTGTGATGCAAGGTCTAAAGATAAAAGCTACGGTAAAAGCGCAGTGAAAGGAAGTCTATCTTGTGGAGTTAATTTCTGTAATTATACCGACATGGAATCGGAGTGAAGTGATTCAAAAGGCTATTATGAGTGCTCTTAATCAAACTTATTCCAAAGTGGAAGTACTGGTATGTGATGATGGTTCGACGGATTATACCCAACAAATTGTGGAATCAATACCTGATCCTCGTCTAAAGTGGATACCTGGGGTTCGAAGTGGGCGTCCTGCTATTCCGCGGAATCGTGGCATTAGAGAAAGCCAGGGACAATGGTTGGCTTTTTTAGATAGTGATGATGAATGGTTGCCGAATAAGCTAGATCAGCAGTTGAGTAGGGCAAAAAAAACAGGATGTAAAGCCGTATCGACAAATGCCTATCGATTGTTTCCAGAAAGAGGCATTGTAGGAACCATGCTTGGAATCGAGAGAGCGAAGCTTTCCTTTAAGGATATGCTCGATCAAAATTCGGTTATATGTAGCTCTGCACTTTTACATCATTCCTTACTTGATATTGTCCTTGGGTTTCCAGAGGAACCTGATTTAAAAGTGTGCGAAGATTATGCTTTTTGGCTTCGTATTGCAACGCAGACGGAGATTGCTTTTGTTTTTAAGCCTTTAGTTATTTATCAAGACGATGCTCAGCATAGTGTTAGAGGGTTGGTAAATCGGAGTGTTTGGGAAGAACGAAAAGTATTATTTCGAAACTTTCTGTATTGGTCTGTAAGTGCAAAAATTTCAGAAAAATATATAACGGAAGCACGAGCGCAATATAACAGGGCGATTCAGAAACTACAGCAATTAGAAGAGTTAGACATTTTTTGGTAGCAATATAAGGCTAGGTGGAGAAGGAAAAAATGAATACAATTAAAATTGTACATATTAATTTATTTGATTATCAGGGAGGGGCTGCACGTATTGCTTGGACGATCATGGAAAATCTGGCTGCTTTAGGGCACCAGAACCATATCTTTGCCCATCGCAAAGTGACTAACGATGTGAGAGTTATTCCTATTTCTATTCCAAATATTTCCTGGCAAGGAACGTTGCTCGCGAAACAGCAGAGTCAAGGAATATTTGATTTATATTCAGCTGCACTCCTTGGAGTTTTTCAACACCCAGCCTTTATAGAAGCTGATGTTGTACATCTGCACTGTATTAATGGAGGATATTTTTCTTATCTTCTTCTTCCTTTTTTAGCCGCGAAACCTTTAGTTTGGACTATGCATGATCCCTTGGCATTTACGGCAGGATGTTTGCAGACAGATACATGCAATGGGTGGAAACAAGGATGTAGCGACTGTTCTCTAGATCAACCACATAAGGGGCCGAATCGACAATTCATGCAACAGTTAAAAGAAAATATTTATCAAGTAGCAGATTTTGTGGTTGTTAACCCCTCTCAATGGATTCATCAACAAGCGCAAAATAGTATCTTGCAAGGACATGATATGCGGTTAATTTATAATGGGATTGATATAAATATCTTTCATCCTGGTAATTCAATTCAACTGCGAAATCAGTTAGGGCTTCCCTTACAACGAAAAATTATTATGTTTGCAGCCCATGGTGGTTTTAATAGTCGTATCAAAGGTGGGAGTTACTTAATAGAAGCTCTGCAACAACTTCATATTCAGTATCCCGACTTACTGTTGCTTAATATTGGAACTTATGATCAGTCTATAATAGATTCCTTACCGATAGAGACTAAAAATATCTCTTATATTGGGGATCCGAAGATTATGGCAAAATACTATGGAGCTGCCGATTTATTCGTACAGTCATCAACGGTAGAGAACTTAAGTCTTGCGATTTGTGAGGCAATGGCATGTGGAACGCCTGTTGTAGCTTTTGACATTGGAGGAAATGGAGAGATTATTGAGCATTTAAAGACTGGCTATCTTGCACAACGAGGCAGTAGTAGCAGTTTAGCGGCAGGAATCCAACATTATTTAGATAATCCGGAACTTATTTTGCGTACTAGTCAATTGGCACGAAAGTATATCGTTGATCAGTTTGATGCGAGTCGGATGACAGACCAGTATCTAAATCTCTATCAAGAGTTAATTGGCCAACGTGTCAAAAGTATGCCTAAGGAAAAACCAGCGGATGAGTATCAGGAATTGCTAGAGACATATCAAATTCCTCAGACAATAGAAATTGCTAAGAGTCGGGGTTGGGGTAATATCTTTAAGGAATTCAAGAATAAGCTTTATGGTCGTAGAGAAGATAAGACATTTCAACGAGGCCTATATGTTGATTTATATTTAAGTTATTGTTTGCGAATCGTTGATGTGGAAACCCAGAGCTTATTGTTGATTGAAGTGATTGATTTGTGGTTAAAGAGTAGAAATATGCCACCGCGTTGTGGGGGAATGCCTAAGACCGAGTTTCGAGTTATATTATATTTTTGCAGATGTTTACGTGAAAAATTACGTCAATATTTTATAAAAACATCTTTAGAGAGTTTTGTTCAAATACCAGGAAATGGGCAAATAATCTTATTGCAATTATGGCGGCAGGTATTTTTAAATGCCTTTTCACCGCTACATTTGACAGGTAATTTTAATATAAAACCAGAAAACTGTGAGGAGATAGAAGAATTTCTTGAAAAATCAGAAGGGTGGTACCCTAAGCTGCTATTAGCCAGTATGTATCAGCCTTATTCAGCAGATAAATATCCGATCAATGTTGAGAAAGTTCTCCATGCTCCTATACCGAGTACTCTAAAAGCCAGTTTAGCTTTTTGGATGGTCGCTACTCCTTATTTTAATGGCACAGAAAGACAACGCTTAAAACTTTTATATTATGGAGAAAAACTGAGTAAAGTAGCTCTTGCATTGCCACAGCCCCTCCCAAAAGCCTTTTTTAACACGTTAACGGAAGATATTATGGCTGGATTTTGGCGTGTATCTTATTTAGGTGGGAATCATGTCCAGGCTCTTTCTAGTTTTGGTGATTTTATTAGCCATTCTATGCAGCAGATCTATCCTCACTTTTCTAATATAAGAGGGCATCGCAACAAGAGTAGAAGTTCTAAAAAAATCCGTGTTGGTTATATTTCTCGCAACTTTTGTAGTCAGGCAGTAAGTTATTATATGGTCAATAGAATCCTTCATCACGACCGTAATCAATTTGAACTGTTTATTTTTGCACTTGGTGAGCGAAAAGATGAAATGACAGATAGTATTATCGAAAATAGTGAACATTTTTATACAATTCCTGATTTGAATGATATCGGTGCTATTGCTCAGCAGGTTTCGGAAAGTGAACTTGATTTATTAATATATACGGATATTGGCATGGATTCAGTCACCTACATGCTAGCAGGTTTACAATTAGCACCTGTTCAGTGTGCTTTAGTCGGTCATGGTACTACCACTGGCTTACCAACTATTCAATATTATATTAGTGGTGACTTTGAAGCACCAGAAGCAGACAGTCATTATCGTGAAAAATTGATACGGTTACCTAATTTAGGGGCAGCACAATATCCACCAGAAAATCCAACGAATATTCCAACTCGCAAAAAATTAAATATTCCGGAAGATGCGGTAGTATTTATTTCATGTGCGAATGGTATTAAACATGGTCCAGACAGAGATCAATTGTTGATGAAGATTTTACAAAAAGCTTCAAAGGCATGGATTATTCTTAAACCATTTCAAAATCCTATCACAGTCGATCATAGTGTAACGCGCCGCCTCGTCTTAGCAGCGCGTAAAGCTGGTGTAGAGAAACGGCTTATTATTTTGCCACCACTCGCCAAGACTGGTGATGTCATTGGTTTGTTAACAATAGCAGATATTCAGCTAGATACCTATCCTTATGGGGGATGGACAACGAATATGGATGCATTATATGCTGGATTACCTATTATTACTCAAGAAGGTTCCCAAGCTCGTACTCGTTGGGGGTCACATTTGTTACGGGCACTAGAAATTGAAGCAGGAATTGCTAAAGATGAGAATGCTTATGTGGATTGGGCAGTACAGCTAGCTGAAGATGGGGAGTTGCGGTGCAAAGTCAGTCAACAAATTAAAGAACGTGCAAAAGAGATACTGTTTGATGGACGTAAGGCTCAATTTGCCTATGAACAAGTATTATTTCAAATTACCAATACTATTATAGGGCAATCAGAGGAGGACTAGATTATGCGCGTATTATTTTTACACCCCAATTTTCCCGCACAGTTTAGGCACTTGGCAGCTAATTTAGCTAGTAATCCTGAAAATCAAGTGATTTTTGGAACGATGAAGCAGGAAGGCAATATGCAGGGTGTACAGAAGGCGGTGTATACTACCCACAGAGACGTCAGTAATGATACTCATCGGTATGTTCGACCGTTAGAAGGAGCTGTTATTCAAGCGCAAGGTGCTTATCGCATGGCAGATCAACTTAAACAACAGGGATTTACTCCTGATGTCATTTTCGGACACTCTGGTTGGGGCCCTACTTTGTTTATGAAAGATGTATTTCCTAAGACCCCTTTTATGGGCTATTTTGAGTGGTTTTACAACGCTCATGGATCGGATGCAGACTTTGATACATCAACTCCTTCAAGTTCAGATGATATAACCAAGTTGAGGATTAATAATGCGCCTATTCTCATTGATCTATATAGTTCAGATTGGGGAATTACACCAACTTTTTGGCAGTATCAACAGTTTCCAAAAGAATATAGAAATAAAATTACTGTCTTACACGATGGTATTGATACGTCCTACTTTCAGCCTAAACTTGGTAGCCGATTAGTTTTGCCAGAGCAACAGCTTGATTTATCTCATGTAGATGAGTTGATTACTTACGTAGCGCGTGGAATGGAGCCCTATAGAGGTTTTCCTCAATTTATGGAGGCTGTGGCCTTGGTTCTTGAGCGCCGTCCTAATTGTCACGTAGTAATTGTAGGGGCAGATCGGGTTGCCTATGGCCGTCCATTGTCAAATGGTCAAACTTATAAAGAAGCCATGTTGGAAAAACTTACTTTAGATATGTCACGAGTGCATTTCACTGGTTTATTACCTTATCATCAGTATCTGCAAGTTCTGCAGGCATCATCTGTACATGTTTATCTTACTCGTCCGTTTGTTTTATCTTGGTCTATGCTAGAAGCCATGTCCGTAGGATGCTTGCTGTTAGGGTCGAATAATCAACCTGTTACAGAAGTCATTGAAGATGGTGTGAATGGACTATTGGTAGATTTTTTTGATTCTGAAAAAATTGCTGGACGGATTGAAGATGTGCTTAATAATCCAAAGGATGTGGTTACACTACGTTCGATGGCTAGAAAAACGATTATAGAGAGATATGACTTAAAAAAAATGTTGTCTCAGCAAGTAGAAATGTTATCAAAATTGGCTAGGAGTTACTGCAATCGATAATCTATTGCTACGAGATCTTTATCAATGTTATATCATTGAGTATTCTAATATTTTTGCCATGTCTGAATTGGCAGGACATTTTTCTTTTGCCGTTTAGCAGGATTAATTTTACAGATTGACGAAAGATAGTAAGATAAAAAGAGTTTAAAGAAGAAAGGATGATACTCAGATGCCCAAAAGTATTCGCACTGTTCGTAAAGCTGTCATTCCAGCAGCCGGGCTCGGGACCCGTTTTTTGCCAGCCACTAAGGCTCAACCCAAAGAAATGTTGCCGATTGTAGATAAACCGGCGATTCAATATATTATTGAAGAGGCCATTCAGTCAGGGATTGAAGAAATTCTGATTATTACAGGACGTAATAAACGGGCTATTGAAGATCATTTTGATCGAGCTGTAGAGCTCGAACTATCCCTGAAGGCTCAAGGAAAATATGATCTTCTCAATTTAGTAGAAGAAATCTCTGATGTGACCATTCATTATGTACGGCAAAAAGAAGCGAAAGGGCTAGGCCATGCTGTACTCTGTGCTAAGCAGTTTGTCGGTAATGAACCTTTTGCTGTACTCCTCGGTGATGATATTATTGATGCTGATGTGCCTTGTCTTAAGCAAATGATGAGTGTATATGAAGATTCTCCAGGAACAATTTTGGGCGTGCAAGAAGTTGCTCAAGATAAAGTGTGTAACTATGGTATTGTTGATCCCAAGGCTGTGAAACATAATCTATGGCAGGCTATAGATTTGGTAGAAAAGCCGACTGTTGCTGATGCTCCTTCACGTCTAGCTGTTCTTGGACGTTATATTCTTCAACCAGACATTTTTGACATACTGGAAAATACTTCACCTGGAAAAGGTGGGGAAATTCAGCTGACGGATGCTATACGGACGTTGGCTGTAGAAAAAAAATCCGTTTATGCTTATAATTTTCATGGTCGTCGTTATGATGTAGGTGATAAACAAGGGTATCTAGAAGCCACAGTAGAGTTTGCCTTAAAGCGCCCAGAACTTCGCGATGAATTTTTACCTTATCTGTTAAAGACTTTACGACCTTTGATTAATGGTAAAGACGTAAAAAAACAGTGTGAATAAAAGGAGTAATAACATGAAGATATTAGTTACTGGTGGCGCAGGCTATATTGGATCTCATACGGTACACCAACTCATTGAAGATGGACATGATGTGGTGGTGTATGATAATTTATCCAAAGGGCATAGGGCAGCGGTGTCTGATCAGGCTTTGTTTATTCAGGGGGACTTACGGGATGGTACTTTGCTAGCAGAGGTACTTCAAAGTCATCATATTGAAGCTGTTGTACATTTTGCTGCTGATAGTTTAGTCGGAGAATCTATGACCCAGCCGAGCAAATATTATCATAATAATGTGGTGGCGACTTTATCTCTTCTCGATACCATGAGAGAATGCAAAGTTGATAAAATTGTCTTTTCCTCTACGGCAGCTGTATATGGCCAACCTGAAGAGTGTCCCATTCGTGAAGATATGCCGACTAGGCCCACTAATGTGTATGGACGGACAAAATTAGTCATTGAAGGTATGTTAGCAGACTTTTCGATGGCTTATGGCCTTAAGTACGTGTCTTTGCGTTATTTCAATGCGGCAGGAGCTTTGGTTGGAGGACAGATCGGTGAGGATCATGCACCAGAAAGTCATTTATTACCATTGATTTTACAAACAGCCTTAGGTCAGCGGTCAGACATTCGTATTTACGGTACTGATTATGATACAGAAGATGGTACTTGCATTCGCGATTATATTCATGTGATTGATTTGGCGGATGCTCATGTGAAGGCTCTTGGACATTTGACTACTGGTGGTCAGTCGCGGGTTTACAACTTAGGATCAGAGAATGGTTTTAGTGTTCGTCAGGTTATTGAGGAGACTAAGAATGTCACAGGTGTTGATTTTGCTGTGGTTGAGGATGGACGTCGAGCAGGTGATCCAGGTGTACTCATCGCATCTTCAGCTAAGATTCGCTCTGAGCTAGGTTGGATACCTAGGCAAAGTGACTTAAGAGGGATTATTGCCAGTGCATGGCAGTGGCATAAGTCTCATCCTAATGGGTATGATAAGTGAAAAGAGGGGTATGATGATATGAGTAATAACAAATCTTCCATTACACTTCCATCGGGTTTTAGTTTTGAATATGGCAATCTCTACGGTGAAGGTAAAGTGACTGATCATGATATTGAAACTTTACGTGAGCAGATCACAGCAGCCCATAAGGCTGTCGTTCATATGCGTTCTACGGGTGAAATTCGGGGACATTTATCTAAAGATGGTACACCCGAAAAAGTCCTCTTTAGTCAGTTGCCTTATGTAGAAGCAGGTAATCTCAATAGTCCAGAGTCCATTGGTAAGCTGAAAGCTTTTGGGCAGTCGCTGCGTAACCGGGTGGATACGGTCGTATCTTTTGGCATTGGTGGCTCTTTTTTAGGTAACAAAGTACTTTTTGATGTTCATTGTGGTGAGTTCTGGAATTCTAAGACACAAGCTGAGCGGGATGGATATCCTAAACTTTATTTTAATGGTAATAATATTGATGCGCGCCGTACTGCTGACATGTTAGAACATTTGCTAGCTGAAGCACGTTTAAAAGCTCTTCATGGGCAAACTGAACCTTATAAAGTGGCTTTGGTTGTTATTTCTAAATCAGGTGGTACTCTTGATACCATGTCTACTTTTATGGTGATCTATGATGCTTTGCGTAAACAAGCGCCTCTTCTTGAAGTCGAGGTCGTAGCTGTGACTGATCCAGCGGAGGGCGAAAAATCCACCTTACTGAAAAAACTCGCTGATGAACAAGGATGGCCAACGTTTAGTGTTCCTGATGGAGTTGGTGGTCGGTTCAGTATTTTTTCTGAAGTCGGCCTAGTGACAGCCGCTTGCGTTGGAATGGATATTGATAGCTTTTTGGCTGGTGCCCGGGATATGGATGTTGTATGCCAAAGTCCTGATATGGATAAGAATCCAGCTATGCTGAATGCAACGCTCAAATTTATTGCTGCGGAAAAATATGGTCGCGATATTGAAGTCTTTATGCCTTATGCCGATTATCTAAAATCAGTGGCTGAATGGTATGTTCAACTGCTTGCTGAATCTCTTGGTAAACGGACTGATCGAGAAGGCAATGAGGTATTTTATGGTCGCACTCCGATTGTAGCTGTAGGCACGACAGATATGCATGCTCAAACTCAACAACACCAAGATGGTAAACGCAATAAAGTCGTTCAGTTTGTACAAGTGGCAGAGTGGGAGAAAGATGCTGTCATTCCTAATGTATTTCCTTCAGCGCCTAAGCTCGCGGAAATATCTTCCTTATATTTAAGCCAGGCTCTTGAAGTGGCGCGAGTTGCTAATGCAGATGCTCTCATGAGTGATCAACGTTTTAATGCAAATTTCATTATACCTAAACTCAATGCTTATCATTTGGGTGAGTTGCTTTATTTGTTAGCTTTATCCATTGCTTATGAAGGGGAACTTGCTAATGTAGATGCTTTTGACCAACCGGGTGTAGAAGCCTATAAACGATTGATGGGACCACGATTAACAGCACTTAGTAAGTAGTCAATTTTTAAAAGTTCATAAAATATCTGACAAAATCCTGTTTTTTATAACAGGATTTTGTCACTTTATGTAGAATTAGACCATTGAGGTGGATGTAGTGCCGATTAAAATTATAATTGCTGATGACCATGTCCTATTGAGGCAAGGCATACGAAATGTGTTAGAATTAGAACAAGATTTGCAAGTGATTGGTGAAGCTGGTGATGGGGAACAAGCTGTGGAGCTGGCGATAGAACTAGCACCAGATATTCTCTTATTGGATATAAATATGCCTAAAATGAATGGGCTAGAAGTCATTCGTAAAATGGCTGAAGAACAAAAACAGGTTAAAATTATTGTGCTCACCATGCATGATGATGAAAATTATGTAATTGAAGTGGTAAAAGCAGGAGCTCTTGGTTATCTTTTAAAAGATATTGAACCAGGGTTATTAGTGAAGGCCATTCGAACGGTTTATGAAGGCGAATCTTTTATTTATCCTTCTTTAGCAAAAAAATTGTTTTTTGAGATTAACCGCCAACATATGAAGGCTTTAGAAAATGCAAAAGTGATTGAACGATCTAAAGAAGATCGATTGAGTTATCGCGAGCTTGAAGTTTTAGAAATGGTATGTAAAGGAATGAATAATCAAGAAGTTGCCAAAAGCCTATTCTTAAGTGAGAAAACCGTAAAAAATCATTTAACGAATATTTTTCGTAAAATTGGTGTGACGGATCGTACGCAAGCTGTATTGTATGCGATAAAAAATAAGATTGTATTAATTGATTAGGAGTGACATTTTATAGAATGTTGCATAAAATATCCTATCCCATGACAAAGGGGGTAGGATATTTTGTTTTTTTCCTATACTATGAGTGTTATTTTATTATCACTCTCCATGTATGGTTTTTGGTGTTTTCTTCATGATGCTTGGAAATGGTGGCTAGAACCTCGATTAGTTCCTGTGCCTAGCTGTAGCTTTCTTGTAGTTGTCCGCAACTTAGACGAAGATGTTGAGGATTTATTTCGTTATTTACTATGGAAAATTGAAAATTCAGACATTGATTGTGATGTTGTGGTTCTTGATATGAGTTCCAATGATTTTACAACTGCTATTTTAGAACGCTTAGCGAATGAAAGTGATATTTTATCAGTCGTGGTCGTACCTGCGGGGCAGCGGGTACTTGGTGAAGCCGTTCCTTTGTGTCGTGGTAAAGTCGTACATATGCTAGATTTGAGTCACCGTATGAGTACGGATGAATTTATGGTGACAGTATGTGCTCTGCTAGGGGATCGTCACGAAGTGTTAGTGAGGAGAGTGGCGAAATGATGCTAGGCGGCAGAGTCCCTTAATGGCATGATAGATATGAATGGATAAGTCAGGAGGTATTTCTGGATCATAGGCGGTGTAGGATATAGCGAGTCTGGCCTGCTGCAAATGTTGTTTAACAGTGTGGGTTGTCCAGAGCACAGGTATTTCTGTACCGCCAATGAGTCTGATTGTGGAATGATAAGGAGGGATATGGTTCTCTACAACGTCAATAACGGAATGAAAATTGATGTACCCTGTGGTTTGATCTCCAGATACACGTGGAAGCCTTAGTTTAAGAGGGAAGAGGACAAGTCCAGGGGCGAGAGGTAATGGCTGTAACAGGGATCTCTCAGTCGCCAAGGTCACTTTTTCTTTAAGGGCAACGAGATCTGTAGAGTAACTGCGTGCTAAACGATTGAGTACTGTACGGACACGCCCTTTGACCTTTTGTTGATGACCATTGGTAGCAATGACGGTTGTGATGTCTCCTTCTGGAGTGTATGTTGGAATCATAGCGGCAATGGAATCATAATGAGACGTTTGTATAAACATGAATACATCCTCCTTTATTCAAACGCATGTTCTCTGGAGATGATTAAATTCTAACAAAAATTGGAAAATATAGCAAGAAAAATTTAATTGATAAATTTTTTGCAGGTCAAAATGTATATTATTTTCTTGATTGCACGTAAGAATGATGAAGGTTTTTTTATGTATAGTTATGCCTCTACTGTCATATACTGAGTATTGACTGCAAGATTGAGGAGGTGTGCAATACATGTTGAATGAACGCGCTTCTGACATAGAAGAAGGTTACAAATGTAGCCGATGTGGTGGTATGTTTGGTTCCTGTGGGGATTATACTGTGCGCTGTCCTTTTTGTTCCATGATTTGTGATGAAGTGAAATGTCGCGTGGTTGAGATGAACCATGAAGAATATTAGAAAAATATACAAAGTTACTACAAGGAAAAAATATCTATATTGTCGAATGGGTACTATTGAACAGGAGTTTGGCCTTATGGGTTTTTAATTCCTAAGATTCAATAATTAGAAGGAGGTTGATGATGTTATGGCCTATGGAAAAACAGATACTGCGAGTGGAAAAGATACTGGGTTAGAAGATGTTTTGATTTTGTTACGTGATGATCTTATTGGAGAATTACAGGCTATTAATCAATATCAAGCCCATATTGATCGAATTGACAACTTGGAAATTCGGGAATTATTGGAACACATTCGTGACGATGAAAAAGAGCATGTTGCAGAGATTACTCATGCCATATCTCGAATTGATGCCATTCAACGGGCAAAATTTGCTGAAGATCATACTGTAGCTGCGGAAGAACGAGTCGCTACTGAAGAAGATTCAGGTAAAATTTTGACAGTCGGCAGTATGTTCGGCAAAAAGTAATGTAAAGATCATGCTTGATTGAAAGAAGGAGGATTAAAGAGATGGATATTCTAGATCGTAAATCAGCACCCCTAAATGATGGCGAATGGGCACGAATTGATGAGGCTGTGGTGAATACAGCTCGTCGTATGCTAGTTGGTCGTAAGGTTATTGAAGTTCTTGGACCACTCGGATCAGGAGTCTATAGCATTCCTTATTCTTTGTTCAGCGGTAAATCGCCTACAGGCATTGATATGGTTGGGGAGCAGGATGACTATGTTGTAGAACCGACTGCCCGTGCTACGATTAACTTACCTATGTTATACAAAGATTTTAAGATTATGTGGCGCGATGTAGAAGCTGATCGTCATTTGGGATTACCTCTTGATGTCAGTACGGCTGCTGTAGCAGCTAATTATATGGCTGTTCAGGAAGATGATTTGATTTTCAATGGTAATAAAGAACTTGGGCATGAAGGTTTGTTCACAGCTCAAGGTCGCTTAACCGTGAAAATTGGTAATTGGGATGAGACAGGCACTGCATTGGCTGATGTCGTAAAAGCAGCTGGGGCGTTGAGTGAAGCTGGACATTATGGTCCTTATGCTATGGTTGTCAGCCCAATACTTTTTGGGCGGATGGTCAGAATGTATGGCAACACAGGAATGCTTGAACTTGACCAAGTCAAGGCTTTGATTTCTGGTGGCGTATATTATTCCAATGTGATCAGTGGCAGCAAAGCTGTGATAGTCGCTACTGGCGGACACAACCTAAACTTGGCAGTGGGTCAAGATATGGTCACGTCCTATATGGGACCAACAAATATGAACCATGTATTTAGAGTGCTCGAAACAGCAGCACTTCTTGTGCGTCGTCCTGACGCCATTTGTACAATCGAATAGAGAAGATCAAAATAGGGCGTATCGTGTATGGAGAATTTCATTCTTCATATACGATACGCCTTACTTCTTTTATAAGGACCATCTTTGGATCTTATTCTTTTTATGACTCGGGGGCTGCTTCTTCGGGTCTATTGGTATTTATAACTACTGCTTTCTTATATTCTCATTGGCAGGTATAATATTAGAAGAAATAGATAGCCTTGCGGGGTATGTTGAGGTGGATAGATGGGAATTTTACGTGTAGAAGGTCTGAATAAGGCTTTTGGTATTGAAACATTATTTACTGGCGTTAGTTTTGAACTAGGGCGGGGGGATAAAATTGGTTTAATTGGAGCAAATGGTACTGGCAAAACGACTTTATTGCGTTGTTTGCTGAATTTAGAGCAGACAGACGGTGGACAAGTATCTGTACCATCGGGAGAAACAATCGGTTATGTTCAGCAAGATGCGAGCCTCAATCATGAGACCCTCTATGAAGAACTATGTTCAGCTTATGAGGATGTTTTAAATTGGCAGGAGAAAATGCGTGAGCTGGAAGAAGTCATTGCTAAGGAAAAGGATGAAGAGGTTCTGGCTGGACTTATGAAAGACTATGCCCAAGTCGTAGAAAAATTTGAACGAGGCGGAGGATATGAATATGAAAATATCATTCGCAGAGTCGCTTTTGGTCTTGGCTTTACTGCTGAGGATTTTCCGCGTACATTAGACACTTTTTCCGGTGGACAAAAAACACGAATTTGTTTGGCAAGGGCTCTGATCCGACAACCTGATTTTCTCTTTTTAGATGAACCAACGAATCATTTGGATATTGCTATGGTCGAGTGGCTAGAAGATTTTTTGGCAAGTTATTCAGGAGGAGTCCTCATTATTTCCCATGACCGTTATTTTTTGGATAAAGTGGTCAATCGGGTGATTGAGCTAGAAAATAAAACACTCACAGGGTATAAAGGAAACTATACTGCTTATATGCAGCAAAAGGCTGAACGTATGGCAGCTCTTGAAAGTGCTTACGGTAAACAACAAGATCATATTGCAAAAACGGAAGCGTATATTCGGATGTATCGAGCAGGCATTAAATGCAAACAGGCCAGAGGACGGGAGAAACAGCTTCAACGTTTGGAACGCATTGTATTACCACCGGATGTTGCGCGCTTTGATTTTTTTGGTTTTAATCCACCTGGAGAGTGTGCTGAACGGGTAGCAGAGCTAGAAGAAGTATCAGCGGCTTATGGTGAACGAGTTATTTTTGAAAAGTTATCAATGCTCATTCGTAAGGGTGATGGAGTAGCTTTAGTGGGACCTAATGGGGCTGGTAAAACAACATTGCTCAAACTTCTGATCGGTGAATTATCACCAGTCAATGGACGGGTGAAACTAGGTAGTCGAGTAAAGGTTGGTTATTTTTCACAGGAACATGAAGGGCTAAATCCTAAAAACTCAGTAGTCAATGAAGTCATGGTTGAGTTTGGCTTTAGCGAAGAACGGGCTCGTCATTATCTAGGCGCCTTTTTATTTCAATGTGATGATGTCTTTAAAATCATTGGTGATTTAAGTGGTGGTGAAAAAGCTCGTCTTGCTATTATGAAACTCATGCTAACAGGAGCTAATTTCTTAATTTTAGATGAACCGACTAACCATCTTGATATTCCTGCCAAAGAAGCGGTAGAAGAAGCTATTTTGAGCTTTCCTGGTACTTTCCTAACCGTTTCTCATGATCGCTATTTTCTAGATAAAGTAGCCAATTGTATGATGGAACTCGCCGATGGCAATCTAAAAGAATATGTAGGTAATTATAGCTACTATCGGGAAAAGCAGCTAGCAGAAAACAAAGTCTTAGCCGCTGCCCAAGTTGTCGTTGCCCGGACCGAAGCTGCGACTAAGAAACAAGAAAAACCTCGTCAACGAAAGTCCGATGGTGAAAAAAATCTCAAAAATTTACAAAAACTAGAAGGGGAAATTGCTATGCTTGAGGCCGATATTAAGGCCATTGAGTATCGTTTAAATGACCCTGCGAGCCATGCTGATCAAGCAGCCAGTCATGAACTGGCTGCTGAGTATAGTAAAGTCCAAGCTGACTTAGCCGAAAAATATGATGCATGGCTGGAATTGACGGAGAGCTAAAGACCCTAAGGTTCAAATTCCTCTTATTATAAGCCGACTTGTGTGTTGAATGACACTCAGGTCGGCTTTTGTTTTGCCTAAAAGCTCATGGTAGAGTAAAGCAAGCGCTAATACAAGAGGAACCGGTTTCTCCCTTAGGATGAGAGAAATGGAGTTAATGGAATTAGTTAAAAAAGCTCAAGAAGGTAATGAACAAGCGATCTACGACATTTGTCTGCGGTTCACAGGTTTAGTAAAAAAATACGCATTTCAGCCTCATATTCGCCCTATTGCGGAAGATGCTCAGTCTCAAGGCTGGCTAGCCGTTGTCCAAGGGATCAAACAGTATGATGCCTATTGTGGGGTTCAGTTTGCTGGCTATATTGAAAGCCGGGTAAAATATGCCATTTGGAATTTATTCAAAGGAGAACGTCGCCGTTGGCAGCATGAAGGTCAGTTGGAGGGGAATCAAGAGGAAGGACGTTGCTTATTAGAACAATTGGCTGACAATACGGATGTAGCAAGTGAAGTTGAAATGCGCGATCTATCCCAAGAGTTAATGATGATCGTCGCAGTTCTTCCAGATAAACAACGACAGGTCATTTTGCGAACAGTAATCGGTGATGAAAAATTAATAGCAGTGGCAGCAGAATTAGGGATCACGGCTCAAGGCGTCTATAATTTGCGTAAACGCGGATTGACCCGTTTAAAAAAACTCTGCTCTGGAATGTATAGAGGCATAAGGCACTAAACACTGACAGGGAGGCGGAGGAAGGAGCCCTACTGAGTGCCTTACCGATAAGTCAGAAAGGAGGTGAAATTTATGGCAGTGAATCGAGTTCCGCAAACCAGTCGTGTGATCATTACGTTGCAAAATGGAGTGAATACAGGCGGTCAGCCTGTATACCTTAAACGTACCTATAAAAGCGTAAAACCAGATGCGATTGATGCTGATATTTACGCAGTCGCTCAAGGGATGGCAACTTTGCAAAAGTATCCCTTAACGAGTATTTCTCGTATGGACGAAGGAAATTTAATTACTCTCTAAAGGATCTTGTAAAAATGTATGGTTATAAAAAGGAATACATGGAATGGGAGGGAGGTGAAATCGAATGGTCAAAACCTTGGAAATGGAGTTTCGGAATGAAACAGGTAAAAGTGTGGTACTGCGTATGTTAGAACCAAAGGATGATATCACCTTAGCAGAAGTTCATGCTGTGATGCAAAACATTATCGCGAAAAATATTTTCAGCACCACAAGCGGTGATTTAGTTCAAGTGGTCGAAGCTCGCATCCTTAGCAATGATTCCCTCGTATTGGCTTAGTGTAAGGGATTGCTGGAAAAGGAGAGGTGGTATGGAACAGTTATTAACTTATACTGGAAATTATGGCTTTCCTATGGTCGTTTGTTTATACTTATTGATACGTATGGAGGGCAAACTTGAACAGCTCTCGAGTAGTATCAATGAATTAGCAAAAGTCATAGCAACCAAACTATAAGGGTAAACTAAAACCCGGAGTGTCTCATACGAGATGCTCCGGGTTTTGTTTTATTTTGCCAATTTTTGCAGTAAGGCGTTTGCTAATTGGTCAGTACAGGAAGTGGTTTTATTACCACACTTTATGCCTTTAACTTTTTTGATGACTTCTTCAGCAGGCATTCCTTCAATCAAGGAACTAATGGCCTGTAGGTTTCCAGGACAACCTCCTTTGAACCTAACATTGCTGACAATGCCGTCAGTCAAATCAAAATCAATTTCTTTAGCGCAGACGCCTTCCGTGTTATAAGTAGCCATTTTAGTGATAACTCCTTTCGATGATTAGTATAGGTAAGAAAAATCATAAATCACTTTCTATTTTTTAAAGATACACTGAATAGTGAGCCATGTCTAGCACTATTTAGTGATTGATCTCCATGTATTTTGCCCCAATAGCAGGATTTAGACAGAAAGATGCGAATACCAAGGAAATAAAGATAAAGATAACGGAGTAGTGCACGTGGAACATTTAGAAGGAATCGTTGAAAATATCATATTTCAGAATGCAGAAAATGGGTTTGTCGTATTTAAACTCAAACCATCCAATGAAAATAGTCCTGTAGCTGTTGTTGGCAGTATGTTATCACCCCTTGTAGGCGAACAACTGGAATTAACAGGCGAGTGGGTGGAACATGCGCGTTTTGGTCGGCAATTTAAAATAACAAATTATAAGAAAGTTGCTCCTTCTAGCGTGAAAGGCATTGAAAGATTCTTAGCATCAGGAGCCATTAAGGGAATTGGAGCAGCCATGGCAGCTCGTCTTGTAAAGCAGTTTGGCATTGATACGTTGAAAGTGATTAGTGAAAAATCTCATCGTCTTCTTGAAGTTGAAGGCATTGGCAAAAAGAAGGCCGAGGCCATTCATAAAGCTTATTCTGAGCAGTCGGAAATGCACGATGTGATGTTATTCTTAGAAATGAATGGGGTAACAGGGGCCTATGCAGGTAAAATTTTTGCGAAATATGGGTTTATGGCGATTGAAATTTTACAGGAAAATCCTTATAAATTAGCACAGGAAGTCCGCGGCATTGGTTTTCGCACGGCAGATCAAATCGCCATGTCCCTTGGTGTGGAGCGCAATCATGAAGAACGGCTAACGGCAGGGATTGATTTTGCTTTATTACAAATTTCTCAAGCTGGCCATTGCTGTGTACCAGAGGATATTTTAGTGAAGGAAGCGGCTAAACTGCTTCTTGTTGAACCTGGAGAGGTAGCTTTGCATGTGTCAGAACTCATTGCTGCCAATATGCTTTGTATTGAAGATTTTCATGGTATGACACTTATTTATCCTCGCTATTTGTACTATGCCGAAAAACAGGTGGCAGAGCGGCTGCTGCTCCTTAAAGATCGGGCAAAACCAGCGCCAAATGAAGATTTTACAGGAATTGTTGCTCATTGGGAAGGGCAGTCAGGTATAACCTTGGCAGCGGCTCAACGTGAGGCTGTATTGTCTGCGCTGATGCATGGCATTTTAGTATTGACGGGTGGCCCAGGTACAGGTAAGACTACCGTTGTGCGAGGAATGCTTGCTGTTCTTGAAACACAAGGTTTTAAAATATTACTGGGCGCACCTACTGGGCGAGCAGCTAAACGACTCAGTGAAACCACGGATCGGGAGGCCATGACTGTCCATCGTTTGCTGGAATCCACAGGAGGAGTGGAAGGAGCCCCTCTCTTTATGCGGAATGAAGATCAGCCTCTTGAAGCTGATGTGGTTATTATTGATGAAGTTTCTATGATGGATATTTCGTTGATGAATTCTTTTTTGCAGGCGATTCCTGATGGATGCCGTGTTATTTTGGTAGGAGACGTTGATCAATTACCTGCAGTGGGGCCTGGCTCCGTACTGAAGGATATTATTCGTTCTGCCACGGTGCCAGTAGTGCGTTTGACTGAAGTGTTTCGTCAGGCGGGAGAAAGTATGATTGTTATGAATGCCCATCAGATCAATCGGGGTATGACTCCTGATTTTGGTAGCACTGATTTTCAGTTTGCTGAAATCAACGACGGTGAGGCCGTAGCTCAAGCAATCGTTACTCTTTGTAAAGATAAACTTCCTCAAGAAGGTTTTAATGTTTCTTATGATGTTCAGGTTCTTGCACCGATGCATCGCTTGGTATGTGGTGTGGAAAATCTCAATAAACTTTTGCAAGAGGCTCTCAATCCAGAGGCTGACGGGAAAGCATCCATCGTGGGTGCCAATCAGATCCTTAGAGAAGGCGATAAAATCATGCAAATGAAAAACAATTATACAAAAGGCGTTTATAATGGAGATATTGGTTTTATTACAGCCATCAACCAAGGACGGGTCGCTGTTCGTTATCCTGAACAAGATGTAATTTATGAACGGGGTGAGGTAGAAGAACTTCATTTAGCGTATGCCATGAGTGTACACAAAAGTCAGGGCAGTGAATATCCAGTCGTCATTATGCCACTCATTTCTGGTCATTATGTGATGCTACAACGCAATTTATTATATACAGCGGTTACCAGAGCCAAAGAGCAGGTTATACTATTAGGAAGTAAAGCCGCCCTTAATACCGCTCTATCCAACGACCGCACTAAACGGCGCTATTCGTTGTTGGCAGAAAGGCTAGTAGGGGAGGGGATCTAATGAAAGAGGTGAAAACTGTTGACTGCCTATTGGACTGCTCTTCTAGATTTCATCTATCCTCCGAAATGCCCTGCTTGTAAGAAACAAGTTGATGAACAAGGTGCTTGGTGCCCAATGTGTCTTACCCAGATCGTAGAACTGCGAGAGTTCAATCTGCGCAAACATGGTTTGACGAACCTTGACTCTTGTCAAGTCATTTGCGAATATACAGGTACTTTAAAAAGACTGATTCATGATATGAAGTTTCGCCAACAAGAAAAATATGCCATCTATCTTCGGTGGCTTTTAAAGCAACATAGTAATGCAAATGGGTTTATCCCTCTTCAATATGTCATTCCTGTGCCTCTCCATACAGAACGTCTGCGAGAGCGAGGTTATAATCAGGCTGAGGCTATTTTTAAGAACTGGGCAAGAAGTGCAAATCTGTCGTGGATGCCTGAACTATTACTACGCATAAGACCAACCATTCCACAATGGGAGCTTAATCTTAGTGAACGCAAACAAAATATGAAAGATGCGTTTATGATTTCCCGACCTGAAATCATAAACAAACAGCATGTGATTCTTGTCGATGATATTGTTACGACGGGTGTGACCCTCGATGAATGTGCCAAAGTTCTAAAAAAAGCTGGAGCAATTCGTGTTGAAGCTCTTGTGATCGCCAGTGGTGCACACTGAAAAGTGAAAAAATCTGATATTCAGAATCGAAATAGATTGATATAA
Source organism: Pelosinus sp. sgz500959 (assembly GCF_042610375.1). Classification (NCBI taxonomy): domain Bacteria; kingdom Bacillati; phylum Bacillota; class Negativicutes; order Selenomonadales; family Sporomusaceae; genus Pelosinus; species Pelosinus sp. sgz500959. Next base: position 163,622 of record NZ_JBGJZL010000001.1, on the reverse strand, counting down.
TTGATCATATAGATAATAATGCATATAAGAAATAGAATTTATCATGTAGAAAGTGGGGAAAAGATGATGGCGATTAAGAATTGCTTAGAATGCGGAAAATTATGCATTGAAAATCCAAGCAAACTGTGCCCTGAGTGTTATGCACAAGAAGAAATTCACGAACATGCTGTTGGTGAATTTCTGCGAGAAACGGGTAAGGCGACAATCGAAGAAATACATGCGGCGACTGGTGTTAAAGAAAAAATCATTGTACGCATGCTCAAAAGCGGTCGGCTTTTTAGTGATGGGATGATTGGCTATCCTTGTGAAATGTGTCGCAAACCTATTTATGAAGGTCGGCTATGTGGGAGTTGTGGAAGTGGATTAGCAGAGCAAGTTCGCAAAGTGAATGAAAATAGGGCATTTGAAGAACGTAATGAACATCAACGGACTGGTCTACGGATGTACACAAATGATGAAATTAAAAAATAAATAAGATTTTTTAATGGCAGGGATTAATGTCCCGGCCATTTTTGTCGATAATAACTATATAAAGATTCAACGCGCAGATTGTGAGGTGCTAATCATATGATTATTTCAGGAAAATCAATTCAAAATGTTCTTAAAGTATATGGAGAACAAAACCAAGGAGTAAAAAATACCAAAAGTGATAAGAATCAAATTGCTCAAGGGAAAGATGAGTTTATTTTATCACCAAGTGCCCAAGAATTCAGTCAATTTTTAAGTGCCGCTAAAGGTCTATCTGACGTAAGGGAAAACAAAGTTAAGGAATTTTCTGACCAAATTGATGCTGGTACTTATCAAGTGGATTCTCAAGGGATCGCTGAAAAAATGTTGGGAATCTATGGATGATGTTGGGCTTAGAGGAGTGGTAACATGAATGAAAAGTGGGAAGGATTACTGGCCGTGCTGAGTCAGATGCTCAGTATATATCAAGCTATTTTAACTCTAAGTCAGCAAAAAAATCGAATCTTGGTGGCTGCTAAACCTCAAGAATTGGAAACAGTGACAAAAAGCGAAGAAGTTTTAATTTTACAGGTTGGAAAATTAGAAGAGATTCGAGAAAAACTTGTGAAGGAACTTATGGTTCTATATGGTATGAGAGATGGACGAGCTTCTCTTGATGAATTGACGAATGTTGCTCAACCAGCTATTATTGAGAAACTTGAAATCTTCAAGAAAGAATTTAGTAAGGTGATGGCGGAGATAGGATCACTTAATAAACTTAATACTGAGCTTATTAAGCAGGCCTTAGGTTTTATTAATTATAATATTAATCTTCTCTCCCAAACGGCAGTAGGGCCCACCTATGCGGCTAAAGGACAAAATAATGAGCAAGCACCCAAGCGCACAGCGTTTGATGCGAGAGTGTAAGGAAGTGATAAGATGAGTTCTGCTTTTAGTGGATTAAATACAATGGTACGGGGACTTTCTGCCCAACAAGCATCTCTTGAGACAGTAGGGCATAATATTGCCAATGCCAATACGGCGGGATATTCACGACAGAATGTTAACTTGGTAACCACCAATCCCCAAACTTTATATGGTGGAAATGGTAATTTTCAGCTGGGAACAGGTGTAAATATTGCATCGGTTACACGAGCTAGAGATAGCTTTGTGGATAAGCAAATGTGGAAAGAATCTTCAACGCTTGGTTATGGGCAGACAATGCAAAATTCACTAACCAAGGTGGAAGGAGTATTTCAAGAACCATCGGATACAGGAGTACAAACAGTATTGAATCAGTTTTGGACCTCTTTGCAGACTCTCTCTACGAATGCCTCTGATAATGGTACGCGAACAACAGTTCAACAACGTGGAGTTGAACTTGTTAATGCGATTAAGCATGCGAACCAACAACTGAAAGATATGATTACGGATATCAATACATCCATAAACCTCAAAGTAAGTAGTATTAATCAAATTACTAGTGAAATTGGTGGCTTGAATCATCAAATTGTGACTGTTGAAGCGGGCGGAACAGATCATGCCAATGATTTGCGAGATCGCCGTGATCTGCTCGTTGATCAACTTTCGACTATGATGAATATTACAGTAACAGAAGATAAAGCTGGTAATTATCAAATTCAAAGTTCAGGGGGTACATTGGTAGATGCCAGTGGTTCACAGAAATTGGATACCGTAAAATCAAAGGATAGTTATTATGGATATTCAGTGGAGAATGTGGTTGTTGCTGGTAGTGGTCAAGTGATTAATTTTAGCAGTGGAGAAATGAAAGGACTCATAGATTCTCGCGATTCTAGCCAAGGTGGAGTAAGAGAATATTTGGATAAATTGGATAAAGTGAGTCAATTCTTACTGCAAGACTTTAATGATGTTCACAAAGCAGGTTATGGATTAAATGATACTGTAGGTGGTACTAATTTTTTTGGTGTCGATGGAACAAAATATGAAAATTGGTCACCCCAAGATGGGGAAGGAGGCTGGGTTACAGAATTACAGGTCAATTCTACGATTCTTGATCCAAGTACTGGGCTCGCTAAAATTGCTGCCAAGACTTTGAGTACTCAAGGGAATGCTAGTGGAGATAATGCAGTAAAACTTGGTATTAGGTTGAAGACTGATATTAGTAGCACCCTTGGAAATTCTTCTCTTGATAACTATTATTCATCTTTAATTACTGGTTTGGGTGTGCAATCACAAGATGCGAAGCGGATAACAGAAAATCAAACGACTCTTGTTGCTCAAATTACCAATTGGCGGGAATCGACTGCTGGCGTCAATATGGATGAAGAATTGACTAATATGATTAAATTTCAAAAGGGTTATAACTCGGCTGCAAGAGTACTAACCACCATGGATGAAATGCTTGACAAATTAATCAATAGTACGGGTACAGTCGGTAGATAGGAGGTAGGCTTAGATGCGTATTACTAATAATACAATGACATATAATTTTTTAAATAGTCTTACAAAAAATTTGGAAAAAGAAAGTAAAATTCAAGAACAGCTAGCTGATGGTAAAATTATTCATCGACCTTCGGACGATCCGATTAAGGCTGTGCGAAGTTTGCGTAATAATACTAGTCTTTCCGTAAATACCCAATATACGCAGAATGCCAAGGATGCTCAATCTTGGATGCAGACAACAGATGGAGCTATGTCAGATTTGAGTTCTATTATGACCAGCATCAAAGAAAAAGTAGTTCAAGCCAGTAATGGTACCAATGACCAACAGGCAGTTCAAGCCATTGGTACTGATATTGATGGTCTTATTAATCAAATTGTGAATATTGGCAATACCAAAATTGGCGATCGTTATATTTTTGCTGGACAAAAAGATAAAACCACCCCTTTTGTGCGTTCAGGGGATGTCGTTACCTATGATGGTGATCTGAATAAGATTTCTATGCCTCTGCAGCCAGGTATGGTCAGCCCTAATCAAGATAGTGTAAATCTGACAGGGAAAGATGTTTTTGGAAGCGGCGGCACTGAAATATTAAATAATTTACTTGAAATTAAACAACATCTTATGTCAGGAACTAGTGCTGATCAACAGTGGTTATCGAGTACTGGACTGGCTAATCTTGATACAGATCATGCTTCGATACTCCAAGCCCAAACTGCATTAGGATCACGGATGTCCATGTATGAAATGGCAGGTAACATGCTAGAAGGTAACAATACAATTATTACTCAGGATTTGGCAAGTAATGAAGATTTGGATATTCCAAAAGCTGTTACGGATTTGAAAACGAGTGAGACTGTCTATCAAACCGCTCTTCAGGCTGCTGCGAAAATTATGCAGGTTTCTTTAGCAGACTTCCTATAGTAAACAAAATAAGCAAGGTGGCATAAAATATGATCATACAATCGACGCGGTTTGGTAAACTAGAAATTGATGAAAGTGAAATCATTAACTTCCCCCATGGTATTCCAGGTTTTCCAGAAGAAAAGAAATTTATTTTGGTTGCCAATGCCCCTGATAGTCCCTTTTCTTTTTTGCAGTCGACAGTCGAAGCAAATTTGACTTTTTTATTGGCAGACCCGTTTGTTTTTTTTAAGGAATATGAATTTAAAATTGATGATGAAGTAACGCATGAACTAGGTCTATTCTCCGAAAATCCACCACAGGTATTTGTAATTGCTACAGTGAAAGAAAAGCTAGAAGATATGACTGCTAACTTATTAGCACCTGTAGTCATCAACAGTCAGGAGCGTATTGGTCGGCAGATTATTTTGGAAAAGACCAACTATGGAACACGCCATTCACTTTTTCCTGATGGGATTCTTCAGCAAGATGCTCAGGGAGGTAAGTAGTCATGTTGGCATTGACTCGCAAGCCTGGTGAATGCATTGTCATCGGAGATCATGTTGTGGTGACCGTCGTGGAGATTAAAGGCGATAGTATTCGTTTGGCGATTGATGCTCCACGAGAAATTAAGATTTACCGCGGTGAGATTTATGATGAAATTGCAATGGAGAATAAACAAGCAGCAGGTTTAGTGAATATCCCACAAATTGACATGTTGGAAAAAATGCAAATTAAAAAATAAAATAAATTATTTTTTTAAAAAAAAGATAAAAAAATGTCATAAATTATTAAGTTTCCCTTAAGTAATTGGACAACCTTAACGATATATATAATGTAAAGGTCAACTAGCTAGTCTTCTCCCAACCGGCCGGAGGGAGAGGTGCTGTAGACTAAAATAAACTGGGCAAGGACGCCTAGTATAAAAATCAAGGAGGAAACATATCATGATTATCAATCACAATATGACAGCTGTTAATACCCTACGTCAAATGGGTGTAAATGAAAATAATTCTACTAAATCTTTGCAAAAATTGTCTTCAGGTCTTCGTATCAATGGTGCTGCCGATGATGCTGCAGGTCTTGCAATTTCTGAAAAAATGAGAGCTCAGATCCGTGGTTTGGATCAATCCACTCGTAATGCCCAAGATGGTATTTCCATGGTACAAACTGCTGAGGGTGCATTAAATGAAACTCACAGCATTCTGCAACGTGTACGTGAACTTGCTGACCAATCAGCGAATGGCACTAACACTGCTGATGACCGTACTGCTATGCAGACAGAAGTAAAACAATTGACTGCAGAAATCGACCGTATTGGTAATGATACTGAGTTTAATACTAAAAAATTGCTTAATGGTAGTTTGAATTCTTCAAGTGGTATTGTTGGTGCTAATAATACAACAGGTACTGCTGTTGCTAAAATGGTAGCTGCTACGAATACAAGCATCGCGGTTACTTCAGGTATGATAACTGATACAATTTTAGCTAAAGAAGAGACCATCAATATTGATGGAACTGATATTAAAGTGAACTGGGCTAGTTTGAGTGATGCTGATAAGACTTTCTTAAAAACAACTGCTACAGCAAATGCAGATACAACAGCAGTTGCGAAAGCCACACAAATTATCACTGATGCCATTAATGCTGCGATTGATAGCTCAGGTAAAAATGTTGCCCATATTACTGGTTCTAATTCTGGAACGAGTGGACTTATTACACTACAAAGTGGAACTCAAGGTGTTGACTCTAAGGTAGATACAAGTAGTGCTACTGGTGGGGTGATGGCAACATTATTTACCCATACTGCAGGAACTGTTGGAACGAGTACGTATAATGGTACTAGTACAGCTAACGTAGCTGATCTTAAAGTTAATGGAGTTCTGATGTCTGTTAGTTTAGCTTCTGTTGCTACTGGTGGTACAACAGCTATGACTACTGCAGCCACAGCTTTAGCGACTGCAATTAATGCTTCTATAGCTACCGTTAATGCAGCGACAGGCAAAATTGCTGGTCAAGAAGGATTTATTAAAGATGTATCTGTTGTTGCTACCAATGATGGGAAATTCTCAATCAGTAGCGATAGCGGTCCAGTAGAGTTGACCGATCGTGCTGGTAATACGGATGTAGCCGATCTTGGTCTTAGCAGTGCTCAAACCAGTGCCGCAGGTAGTGGTGGAATGAGTTTCCAGATTGGTGCAAATAAAAATCAAATGATTACTTTTGGGATTAAAGACATGCGTAGTGCCGCTATCGGCATTAGTGGTGTGGATGTTAGTAGCCAAACCAGTGCTTCTTCTGCTCTAACTACTTTAGATGCTGCTATCAAAAAAGTATCGGCTGAACGTTCTAATCTTGGTGCTATCCAAAATCGTTTGGAACACACGATTAATAATTTAGGAACTTCTTCTGAAAACTTAACTGCTGCTGAATCTCGTATTCGTGACGTAGATATGGCAAAAGAAATGACAGCTTTCAAGAAGAGTGATATTCTTAATCAGGCTTCTCAAGCTATGTTGGCACAAGCCAATCAACAACCACAAGGTGTTCTTCAACTTCTTCGTTAAAATTAAGAGAATTTTGATCTTGTATAATGAGAGCCAGAAACATAATGTTTCTGGCTTTTATTATAGTAATGCATTCTAAAGAGAAAGAACAAGAGGGCGAGGTTGTAAAGGATGAAACCGATACTCAGTATTTGTATGATGGTTAAAGATGAAGAAGCAAATTTGGCAAGATGTCTAGATAGTTTGCAGCCCTTAATGCAAGAAATATCCTCAGAATTAGTGATCGTTGATACAGGATCAACAGATCAGACCGTGGCCATTGCTAAACAATATACGGATAAAATATATTATCATTTATGGAATAACAATTTCTCTGAAATGCGTAATATTTCAATTCGGTATGCCACTGGTGAATGGGTCTTTATTATTGATGCAGATGAAGAATTAGAAAGTGTAGATGGAATTATTCGACACTTGCGCTCTGGACTTGATAGAAAAGTCGGTGTTTTAGCGTTACAGGTAAAAAATATTACTGAATTGAATATTGAATCCCATGTAGGAGCGTTATCGCCACGGATTTTTCGGAGAAACCGTGAATTTTGTTATAAAGGAGTAGTTCATAATGAACCAGTGTATAAAGGCACTGTCATTGATAGTGGCGATGCATTACTTCATTATGGTTACCTCTATACAGATAAGGCACTAATGGAAAGAAAGTTTCAAAGGACAAGCACTTTATTAAAAAAAGAATTAGAAAAAGACCCTAAAAATATCTATTATCGTTATCAACTTGCGATTACTTATTCTATGCATGGTGATCAGAAAGATTCTTTACGTGAATTGGAAAAAACATACTTTCAGTCTCAACATGATTACGGATTATTAAAAAAGCATATCTATTTATATGGTGGCTTATTGCAAGCTTATGTAGTAAATGGTCAATCAGGGGATGAAAGTATTCGAATTGGGCTTCAGGGTATAAAGTTAGAACCTGAATATGTAGATTTATACTATTTTTTGGGGCAACTTTATGAATTACGTGGTGAGTATGAAGAAGCCTATTCTTATTTTCATAAACATGAAGAATTAAGTAAGAATTTTGCTCAATTGAAAATACGTTCGAATTTGTCGATTATTCATTATACTCTTGATCGACAAATAGATGATCAATATAATATGGCACTAATGTCCTATAAAAGCAAGAACTATGAAAGAGCTAGGTTACATATCGATCAGGTACTAGGTATGGCAGTAAGCAATGCTGACCTTACGCATAAAATACAACGACTAGTATTTGAAATTGATTTAAACGATAGAAAATATGAAAATTGCCAAGTTTGTTATGAGGAAATCGTAGCTAGAAAACGACAGGAAGATATAACAAAGATTGAAGAGGAAATTGAGCACCACTGGCAACAATTAAATTATGAGGGAAAGAAAAAATTCAGTGAATGTTTTCAACAGGTTTCCGGATTATACGGATTTTTAAATAGAGTACGATTGGGTGATGAAAAAATTAGTTGTCAAGAATGGTTAAATATCATAGAGAATATAGGCGGAGAGATCAATCAATTACCAACTTATTATGCACCGATCTTTGTCTCGATGATGGAAACCTATCCTCAGGAAGTATGGCGAGTAAGTCCTTATTTCTCAGAACAAACTTTAGTTAACTATATGACTTATATGGATGAAGTTGATAAAACTTTATTTGTTAGAATATGCCGTAATTTTATAAGTGTTTTACCTGGGAATCCAACGAAACCTTATCAAATGGCTAGAATAGAGAAAAATATGGCGAAGTATCTATTGTTTTCTGGAGTGTTAGATCAACAGGAATACAAGGGTGTTTTTGCTATTTATATAGAGAAGAGTAAATATTATTTAGAGATTCTTTATAATGCGATCGTATTTGAAGAAGAATTAATTTATGATCTGAAAAATAAGGAAGAAATCTTTATTATGTATATGGTTCTCGCAGAACGTTTTTCTCGAGAAAGTAGTAAAAAAGTTCAATACTTAAAAAAAGCCTTAGCCGTGTATCCTGAAATGAGCAAGGGGATTGAAATTATTTTACAATCTCTATCGCAGCAAGATACGGATACAGAACTAGCGCAATTAATTGAAAAATTACTAGATATTGTAGAAACGCATATTGAGAGTAAACAGTTCGATGATGCATTGGATATAGTGATGGAGTGTGAAGGTATTATTGGTAATAATTTGAGATTATTAGCTAAAAAATCAGAAATTTACCAAAAAAAATATGAAAACTAATTTGCTATACTTGCTGACTTAGAAAAAGTCTAGATCTTATTTGGCAGAGGAGTTAAAGTACGTGGAATATCAAAAACAGATTAAAGAAAATATCAAAAAATTAATTGATCTAGGAAGGGTAGCCGAGGCTAGTGAATTAAGTAGCCAGTATCATAATATGGCATCTGACGATGTAGAAATCTATTCTATACAAGCGATCATAGCCATACTTGAAAATCGATTATCGGATGCAGAACTCATTTTACAGCAAGGTTTAAAAATCGATAACAATAATTTTGATGTGATATATAATTTAGCATACGTATATGAAGCACGAGAAAAACAGCAAAAGGCTTATGAGTTGTATCTGAAGTTGAGTACATATCAAAATACAAATGAATACCATGAGTTAGTTATAGAGGCTCTACAGAGATTGCAAGAGTTTGCAGTTGCAGAAACAAAGAAAAGTAAGAATAAGAAAAAAATTGCATTTTTTGTAAAACAAGGAATGGATAGTTTTCTTGGTGATGTGATAAATGGTTTATCGGATGATTACGAGATAAAAAAAGTTATTGTAGACCAACTAGGGCAAATTGATCACGAAATGAAATGGGCAGATATTTGTTGGTTTGAATGGTGTGATGAATTAGTCATTCATGGCAGTAAATTAGAGATCGCGAAAAATAAATATATCGTATGCAGGATACATGGTTATGAAGTTTACTCTGATTTGATACTAAATGCCAATTGGGAAAATATTAATCAATTAATTGTAGTAGCACCTCATATTTTAAGAATATTTCAAGAGAAAATCGATAAGAAAAAGCTACATAATACTAAAGTAGATTTAGTATTATGCGGTGTCGATTTAGCGTTATATCCTTTTAAAGAAAGGAAAAAAGGCTATAATATAGGTTATTTAGGATATATTAATTTTAAGAAAAATATACCCTTAACTCTAGATGTTTTTTACCAAATGTATTTGATGGATTCTCGATATAAGCTATATTTAGCAGGAGAATTCCAAGATGAGAGAACACTGAGATATTTACAATTTTTTATTAAAGAATACCAGTTGGAGCGATCTATCGTTTTTGAAGGATGGAAAAATCCACAGCAAAAAATTGAATGGTTTAAAAAAATTGATTATATGCTTATTTCTAGTATTGATGAAGGATTGTGTTATGCAGCCGCAGAAGCGATGGCTTCAGGTATTAAACCTATCTTGCATAATTGTGAAGGATTAAAAGATCACTATCCAAAACAATATTTATTTAGTACACAAGAAGAAGCCGTTGGTATGATCACAGATGAAAACTATGAATCGCTAACCTACAGACAGTATATTGAAATGGAACTTTCTTGTAAAAAACAAATTTCCAGTATAAAAAAAATACTGCATAACTTTAACATGCAAACTCCAAATGATGAAGAGGAAAATAAAGCTGTCCCCGATATTTTAATTGCTGTCTCTGAAAAATTTAAGCAAAAGCAAACAGTGAAGAACTTGAAACATATAAAAGATATTACCATGATCATGACAACTTATAATCGATCAGAAGTGTTGTTGGCTGACTTAGAAAAAGGCTATAAACTTGGATTAATGCCCAAAATAATTGTAAATGATCATTCTGATGCTAAGCATACGGCAGTGATTAAGAAACTTAATAAGAAATTTGGAATAGGAAATATTATACATCATTCAGGAAATCAGGGATTAGCAGTAGCAATGGATACTTGCTTAAAAAATAGCCCCACTAAAAATGTATTGTCATTAGATGATGATGATATTCTTTTTTGTTTAAATGATGATCAGTTTGTTGTTGATATGAAGAAAATCAATCAAGCGGATTGTGCTATTATTATTCCTCGTTATATTATGAACTTAGATGAAAAAAATCAATTACAGCTTGGATATGACCGCATTCAATTTAATGATATGTTGTGTGAAGATGTACTGAAACATTTTTTCTTAACCGGTGAAATTGCAGCCTTTAATGCTGGTGCAGTCTATAATGCAAAAAAAATGGCAGAATGTAGCGCAGAAAAAGTTTTCACTATAGGAGAAGATCATGTAAGGTTAAGTCGTTTTTTTAGTAGTAACCTTAAAAAGAAAATAGTAGTTTCAGACAGTTATGTATATGTCAGGCGCATTAATGGTTCTACTTTATGTGGTAGTATGAACGACAAAAAGATAGCTCTACATTTATTGACCTTATTAGTATCAGGTTATCATTGCCTAACGAATGATCTGATTTCTAGACAACAGGCAATCACAGCTTTAAGAAACCGAGGGGTAATACTACAGAATATATATAATTATGGTGAAAAAATTACAGAAGAGATTATTCACTATCTACAAGGGGAAACTACTTTAGATTTTGCTAATGATTTATTCAAAAGTAGCAATGGTAAAATAACTAAGTTTCCTCAAGAGTTTACTGCAATACTTGATTGCACGAACAAAACTCAAGTTGCTATAAATAAGAATTTTTCTATGCCTAAAGTGAGTATTATTATTCCAACATACAATCGTAGAGAATATTTAGAAGAATCTTTAGAAAGTGTTTTGGCACAAGATTATAAAAATCTTGAAATTATAGTAAGTGATAATGCTTCGACTGATGGCACAAATGAACTTCTGGAAGACTTTTCATTGGACAAAAGAATTAAATACCACAGGAATGAAGAAAACAAAGGATTTTATTATAATCATTATAATTCATTATATAATTTGGCTACAGGTGACTATGCTTTAATTATGGGAGATGATGATTACTTTATTGATAGCAGCTATATAAGCAAAGCTGTACAATTATTGTTGGAAAATCCCAGTGTAGTTCTAGTACATGCTAATTGTAAGTTATTAGATATGTCTACTAATAAAATAGAGAATACAAATCTTAACACGCCTAAAGTAACAAAAGGAATGGATTATTTCATCTACTACGAGCAACCGGGTTATGGACATATCTGTGGTTTCGTTACATCTTTATTTGATAGAAAAGTGGCAATGAAGCTAGGATGTTTGCTTGAAAGATCCTTAGCCTTTGATTTGTTGCTATACTTAAAATTGATGTTAGCAGGAGACGTAGGGGTAATTGATGACCATGTAGCAGTGTACAGATATCATAGTGCTAGTACTTCCAATAATTTAATACCGGAAGATGATGCCCAAACACTTATTGAGTTAGAAAAAGTAAAAGAAATGGCTTTACAAAGAGGAATGTATCCAGAGGTTATGAATCAATGGACTACGTTTAGAGTTTTTAAATATATTCGTTGGTGTTTTATTTCGTATTATACAAATGGAAAAGAAGACATTGCTATAAATCTATTAAATAGTATAGAAAAGAGCTACCCAGAAGCATATCAAGCATTGAGAACCTCATTAAATATATAATTAAGCTAATATTTTTCTCGGAAGGGAGTGATGTTATATGAAGGCAGTAATTTTAGCTGGTGGAATGGGTACACGCATTTCAGAAGAAACTCATTTGAAACCTAAACCGATGATTGAAATTGGGGGTAAACCTATATTATGGCATATTATGAAATTATATTCCGCATATAATATCCATGAATTTGTTATATGTTGTGGTTATAAAGGATATTTGATTAAAGAGTATTTTGCAAATTACTTTTTACATATGTCCGATGTGACAATAGATATGGTTAATAATTCTATGGAAGTACATCAGCGTCATGCTGATCCATGGAAAGTTACTTTGGTGGATACTGGCGAGTCTACTATGACAGGAGGACGCCTCCGGCGAGTTCGAGATTTTGTTGGTAACGAAACGTTTTGTTTTACTTATGGTGATGGAGTTAGTAATGTAAATATAGGAGAATTGGTGAATTTTCATTACAAACAGGGACGAATGGCGACTTTAACTTCGGTGCAGCCTCCTGCTAGGTTTGGTGTATTAGAATTGGATGAAAATCGTGTCACTAATTTTTATGAAAAACCGCAAGGAGAATCAGGATGGATTAATGGAGGTTTTTTTGTCTTAGAGCCTGATGTCTTTGCGTTAATTGATGGGGATTCTACAATATGGGAATGTGAACCATTAGAAAGGTTGACGAAAAGCAATCAGCTATCAGCTTTTCAGCATAATGACTTTTGGCAGCCTATGGATACTTTGCGGGATAAAGTCAGACTTGAACAACTTTGGGAAACTGGAATGGCACCTTGGAAGGTTTGGTGATTATGAACAGCTTTTGGCAAGGTAAAAAAGTATTTATTACAGGGCATACTGGCTTTAAAGGAAGTTGGTTGAGTTTATGGCTCCAATTTCTTGGGGCTGATGTAGTTGGTTATGCCCTACAACCGCCTTCAACTCCATCGCTTTTTAATATGGCACATATTGAAGAAGGAATGCAGTCAATTCAAGGTGATGTATTGGATTATTCTAAGTTGCAAACAACTCTATTAAAATATAAGCCGGATATAGTCATTCATATGGCAGCCCAGTCATTGGTACAACATTCGTATAAATTTCCTATAGAAACATTGTCTGTGAATATCATGGGAACGGCAAATGTATTGGAAGCAGCACGTCATGTGGATAGTATTCGTGTCATTATTAATGTTACTAGTGATAAATGTTATGAAAACCGTGAATGGGTATGGGGATATCGTGAAAATGAGCCAATGGGAGGATATGACCCGTATAGTTGTAGTAAGGGATGTGCCGAACTTATCACATCCAGTTACCAGAGATCTTATTTTTCAGGAGAAAATACTGCAAAGATTGCAAGTGTGCGTGCTGGAAATGTAATAGGCGGAGGAGATTGGGCTGCTGACCGTATTGTTCCGGATAGCATCCGAGCAATTATTAAAAATGAACCTATTTTAATTCGAAATTTATATGCTATTCGCCCTTGGCAACATGTGTTGGAACCATTGAGAGGATATCTACTTTTAGCGCAAAAGGTATGGGAAAATGGTTCGAAATACGCTGAAGGATGGAATTTTGGTCCTAACGATAGCCATGCATGGACAGTAAAAGAAGTTGTAGAAGGTTTATGTCGTTTATGGGGAAATAATGCTACATGGAAAACTGAAAAAGATAATCACATGCATGAAGCTTATTATTTAAAATTAGATTCAACAAAAGCTGTGCATATGTTGGGGTGGAGACCCCTTTTAACGATGCAAGATACGTTAGCTATGACAGTTGAATGGTATAAAAATTTTTATGATTTTAAAGATCCTCAAAAGATAACATTAGAACAAATTTCTATGTATCAGAAAGAAATATATGTAGATAATCATAGTTTCAGAAGTAATTGATATGAAATTGATGAGTTAGGGGCAATGAATTTTTATAGATTGGATGTGCTATGATGATATTTAAACCGACTACGCTATTTGATGCCTATGTTATCGAGCCAGAATTTATTCAAGATGAAAGAGGGTTTTTCGCAAGAGCTTGGTGCAAAGAGGAATTTTTAAAACATGGACTGAATGCTAATTTAGTGCAGTGTAATCTAGCATACAATAAAATTGCTGGTACGCTCAGAGGAATGCATTATCAGAAAGAGCCATATCAAGAAGCTAAATTAGTATCATGTCTTAATGGCATAATATATGATGTAATTATTGATTTAAGAGAGACATCACCTACGTTTAAAAAATGGGAAGCATTTGAGTTATCATCTGATAATCGTAGGATGCTATATGTTCCAGAAGGATTTGCTCACGGATATTTTACGATGAGTGATCATGTAACTGTATTTTATCAAGTGAGTGAATTTTATCATCCTGAATGTGAACAGGGTGTGAGATGGGATGATTTAGCTTTTGGGATTAAATGGCCTAGCAATCCTACTAGCATATCAGAAAAAGATAAAAAGTATGGTGATTTTTAAATGAAATCTAAAACGGTTATTATTTCAGGTGCCAATGGATATTTTGGTGGTATTGCTTGCCAATATTTTAGAAGCTTAGGTTGGAAGGTTTTAAAAGCAACTCGACTAAAAGGCGATGATTTATTTTTTGATCTTAATAACCCCAAGACTGCGAGTATTCAAACCGAAATGGATGTTGACTTGTTTATTCATGCAGCGGCTGCGCATGAGGTCGCTTGTCGTGAAGATCCATATCAAAGTATATATCAAAATGTGATTGGAACTAAAATAGCTTTGGATTTTTGTGTTTCTAATCATATTAAAAAATTCATATATCTTTCTACATTTCATGTATTTGGTGATCCAGAAGGTCTTATTAATGAAGAAGCTATGCCATGCCCAATGAATGATTATGGGATGAGTCATTTGCAGGCAGAACAGTACGTTCAAATGTATACTGCAACTAAAAAAATATTGGGAACGGTTATAAGACCTAGCAATTTTTTTGGAGTGCCTTTACCAATTGAAGATTGCAAACGTTGGAGTCTTATACCATTAGCTTTCTGTAAGGAAGCTGTAGAGACGGGCAAGATTATATTGAACACACCTGGTTTTCAACGAAGAAATTTTATTGAAGTCCATGATATTTGTAAAGTTATTGAAACAGTATATCCTTTAATGGAGAAAGTACCTTTATTACACATTCATGGTAAAGATCAATTAAGTATTCGAGAGTTTGCATATCTAATTCAGTCGGTAATTAAAAAAGAATACAATAAAGATATTGAAGTTATTTTTCCTGAAGGGGCTCATAGTGAAAAGGTGTTCCAATATGAGAGTTTATATTTGAAAGATATTTATATACCTGATAAGAGGATAGAGAATTTTGTAAAAGAGTTATTACAATGTTTATTAATAAAGAAGGCAACATTAACGAGGTGAAATAATGTATTTTCTTGCTACAACTGCAATTGAAAGATTTTGGGATAAAAAAAAACAGATATTATTTTTACAAGAAGGATGTTACCGTTTTAGTAAACGTAATAGAGATATAAATTACAAAATAATGCCAAGTGTTTTCTCTAACAAAGAAAAAATTCATCAATGCTTACATGAAGTGGAACAAACAACTGAAAAAATTTTAGAAGCTATGGTACCTGTTTTCAATAATTTGCATGAAGTAAATTATGGTAAACGTTATTGGCGAATTATTATCGGGCGATGGTTAAATGATTACATATTTGCTGTTTATGATCGCTATTATTCGATCGTACACGCGTTGGAGATTGATCCTAATTTAGAGTCTATAGTTTTGGATGAAAGTTGTTATATTGTACCTAAAGATTTTACAGAAACACTAAATTATCTAAGTGATGATTTTTATAATTTGCAAATTTACTCTCAGATTTTTAAATTTATAGGTAAAAATTTCCCAAGCAAAAAATTGGTGTATCAAATAGAAAATGAGGGTATAAATCATAATACTATTAGGATAGAAAATAAAATACTTCGAAAGTCAGACACACTTATTATGAATATGTCTTATTTTTCTGAGATGGTTGATCTGATGCTCATCAATAAGTGTCATTTCCCAATTGAAAGCCATTGGATAAAGGAATTTATTTTACCTGATTTTAATATTTGCAAGCAAACGAGACAAAAGATGAAATTAAATATTAAGGCAGAAAATCAGTTTGAAGACTTTATTATTAGTCAAATATTTAATAATATGCCTGTAGCCTATATTGAAGGATATCGATATATAGAAAAAAAATATCAAGAACATCCAGTATATTCTACAATACCCAGAGGAATATTATCCGCTGTTTCATATAATGCAGATGCCGTTTTTAATCAGTGGGCAGCTACATGTGCTGAAAATGGGACTAAATTAATAGCAGTTGCTCATTCAGTGGCTGGTTCTACCTATTCTGATTTTGAAGAGCATGAGAAAAAAATCTGTGATCGATTTTATGCTGCAGGCTTGATTACACATAAAGATAATAATAAAGTGAAAGTTCTTCCATCTCCTAAATTTTGTGCTCGTATTGAATTTGAAAAGTTAGAGAATCTTTCCGATATATTATTTATTAGTTCTAATATCAAAAGATATCAGGGGCCATTTAGCTGGCTAATCACATTAAGCCCTAATGAATATTCTAATAATCAGCAGATTTTTTGGGAAACCTTATCTCCCAATTTGAAAAAATGTGTAAGAGTAAGATTATATGCACGAGATTGGGGACAAGATTGTGAAAAAAGGTGGAAGTCATTTGCTCCAGATGTCATTTTAGAAAGTTGGGAAATATTATTAGCTGCACGGATGCAAAAAAGCAAAGTTATTGTATGCGATAATTTTCAAACTACATTTACGGAAGCTTTGCTTTTTAATAAACCGGCTATCTTGTACTTCGATTACAAAAAATATATAAATTTCTTACATCCAGAAGCCGTCAAATGTTTTGATGAACTACACTTTGTTGGGATTTTATATGATAATCCAGCTTCGGCTGCTCAATTATTGAATCGTAGTTATTTAGAAATTGATGAGTGGTGGAATGATAACGCTCGGCAGAGTGCAAGAAAAAATGCATGTAAAGTATTTACTGGATATTTGAAAGAAGGCGTTGATCAGTGGGTTAAAGAGCTTGATTGCCTATTTGATGATAAAAAAGAAGATTCAAAAAAAATATCTTATGAAAAACATGAGAACATACAATATGAAAATTTACAGGAATATTTGAATGGGCTTTCTGGGGAAAAAATTGCAATTTTAGGTATAAATAAAATTGCACAATATATGGCTCAGTTTATTTCTCAACTCTGTCATAAAAAAATAGTGGGGATTATCGATGAAAATGTAGAAAATTTTGGGAAATATTTATCGGGAGTTAATATTAATTCATTCCAAGAAATAATGAAAGAAAATCCTGATCTTATCATAATAGCAGATTTACCTTCAGGCAGAATACAAGAATTGTATTTGAAGAAATATATACCTGCAACTGTGAAAATTATAAACCCAGCTCGTGATTTGCCAGAACCTATTTTTCGAGAATTATTAAATACTGTTTTTGGTGAACATTTTGGACGTGTAACGATTAAGAATGGGTAAGAATTTTGAAGGTTGAAATGCAATTAAGAGCCTGCTTTACAGAGGACGTACAATTGCAGAGGGAGGCTTAGATGTTTAATAATAAAAGTATTTTAGTTACAGGTGGTACAGGTTCATTTGGCAAGAAATTTATCAAAACCGTTTTAGAAAAATATAAGCCTAAGAAAGTTATCGTTTTTTCTCGTGATGAACTCAAACAGTTTGAAATGCAACAGGAATTTAGCGATTCTGTCATGCGCTATTTTATTGGTGATGTTCGTGACGCTGAACGGCTAAAACAAGCCTTTAACGGTGTAGATTATATTATTCATGCTGCAGCTTTAAAACAAGTACCTGCAGCAGAATATAATCCTATGGAATGTGTCAAAACGAATATTAATGGAGCACAAAATGTAATTAATGCAGCCATTGAAAATAACGTAGAAAAAGTGATAGCCTTATCGACGGATAAAGCTGCTAACCCAATTAATTTATATGGTGCTACTAAATTAGTTTCGGATAAATTGTTTGTTGCTGCGAATAATGTAGTAGGTGATTGCAGAACACGTTTTTCTGTGGTTCGCTATGGTAACGTAGTGGGATCACGAGGTTCCGTCGTACCTTTTTTTCAAAAACTTATTTCTAATGGGGAAGAAGTACTTCCGATTACGGATATGAAAATGACGCGTTTTTGGATTACTTTACCACAAGGGGTAGAGTTTGTGATGAAATCTTTTCAAAGAATGCAAGGTGGTGAGATTTTTGTACCTAAAATTCCATCGAGCAAAATTATCGATCTTGCTACAGCAATCGCACCTGATATGCCGATAAAAGTGATTGGTATTCGTCCTGGTGAAAAACTTCATGAAATTATGTGCCCTATTGATGATTCACATTTGACATTGGAATTTCCTGATCATTATGTAATAAAACCTACGATTACATTTTTCTCTCCACTAGATTATAGAGTGAATCAGTTACAGGAAGTTGGTAAAATAGTAAGTCAGGGATTTGAATACAATTCAGGGACGAATCCACATTTCTTGACGGTAGATGAATTGCGGGAGATGATTTAGTATGCGTCATATTCCTTATGGCAGGCAGGATATTAGTGAAGAGGATATCGAGGCTGTAGTTGATGTACTTAAGACGGATTGGTTGACGCAAGGACCAACTGTAGAACGATTTGAACAAATGGTTGCTGAATATTGTGGTGCCAAATATGCGGTTGCAGTAAATAGTGCTACTTCTGCCTTGCATATTGCCTGTATGGCAGCAGAACTTCAGTCTGGTGATTGTTTATGGACATCTCCAAATACGTTTGTAGCCTCGGCTAATTGCGGGCTATACTGTGACGCAGATGTAGATTTTGTTGATATTGATGAGAAAACCTATAATATGAGCTCTACAAAGTTAGCTGAAAAATTAAGCCATGAACGGATAGAGGGAAGACTTCCTAAAGTTGTCATTCCAGTACACTTCGCTGGTCAATCATGTGATATGGTGACGATTGCTGCTTTAGCAGCAGAGTATGATTTTACTGTAATCGAAGATGCTTCCCATGCTATTGGTGGCAGTTATCGAGATTCAAAAATTGGTTCATGTCGTTATTCTGATATGACGGTATTTAGTTTTCATCCAGTAAAGATTGTTACGACAGGTGAAGGTGGTATAGTAGTTACCAATCGGCAGGATTTATATGTAAAACTACTTCGATTGCGAAGTCACGGCATTACCCGCAATTCAGAAGATATGATGAATGATACTCATGGTCCTTGGTATTATGAGCAGATTGAACTGGGGTTTAATTATCGTATGACGGATATTCAGGCTGGGTTAGGAATTAGTCAAATGAAACGCATTGATGAGTTTATTAATAAGAGGGAGGAAAAGGCAGAATATTATACAAGAGCACTACAAGGGCTGCCGTTGACTTTGCCTTATCAAAATGATGATATACATTCGGCATGGCACTTATATGTAGTAAAAATAAATAATGAGTTATGTAGTAAAAGTAGAAGACAAGTATTTGAGGAATTGCGTGACCGAGGACTAGGTGTTAATGTTCATTATATACCTGTACATACCCAGCCATACTATCGACAATTAGGATTTAGTCATGGTGATTTTCCTGTTGCTGAGCAGTATTATGAGCAAGCGATTAGCATTCCCATGTTTTATAGATTGACCAATGAAGAGCAAGACTATATTATTCAATCCATAAAAGAGGTGCTGAAATGAAAACGGTGATTATTGTCCAGGCGCGTATGACATCTACAAGACTACCAGCTAAAGTGTTAATGCCAATATTAGGTAAACCTTTATTGACTTATCAAATAGAACGAATGAAACGGATAAAATTGGCTGACGAAATTGTTATTGCTACAACTACCAATGATGATGACCAAACGATTGTCGATTTGTGTGAAAAATTATCAATATCTTACTTTCGTGGGTCAGAGTTGAATGTTTTGGAAAGGTACTATGAAGCTGCTAAAAAATATAATGCCGATCATGTAGTGCGTCTCACCTCCGATTGTCCATTGATTGATCCAGCAGTAGTAGATAAAGTCATAGCCTTTTACAAAGAAAATAAAAGTGATTATGATTACGTATCTAATACTTTGAAACGTACCTATCCGCGTGGTCTTGATACAGAGGTATTTTCATTTCAGATTCTTCATCAAGCTTACCAAGAGGCAATTGAAATGTCAGATAAAGAACATGTGACACCTTTTATATACGGTCATCCAGATAGATATCGTTTGGCGAATGTCTTTCATACTGAGAATTTGAGCACACACCGATGGACAGTTGATACGGTGGAAGATTTTCAACTCATTCATAGAATGATTGAACAATTATACCCGATTAAGCAGAATTTTACCTTACAAGATTGTATAGAATTGTTAGATCAATATCCTGCATGGAAAAATATTAATTCACATATTGAACAGAAAAAAATGTGATATATTGCATAGTGAATTGCTACTTTAAGGAGGACGGATTCAGTGAATATTTTACTTGTTAATATAAGTCTTAGGCCGGAATCTATCAAAAAATTTTTTCCTATTAGTCTAGGATATATATCTACGGCGATGAAAAATGCAGGATTTGCATTTGATTTACTAGATATTGATGGATATCGGTATAGTGACGAGGAAATCGAAACTAAAATTTCTGCTAAGAGGTACGATATTGTATGTATGGGGTGTATTGTCACTGGTTATAAGTTTGTAAAATCCCTTGCAAATGTGGTGAAAAAATATCATCCTAATGCAATCGTGATAGCGGGAAATTCAGTTGCTACGTCGATTCCTGACATCATATTAAACAAAACCCAAGTAGATATTACCGTTATGGGTGAGGGTGACGAAACCATTGTAGATTTACTACATACAATTCATGAAAATAGACCTCTTGATGAAGTTCTTGGAATCTGTTTTGTGAGAGAAGGAAATGTAATTCATAATCCGCCTAGACCTGTGATTAAAGATGTTTCAACAGTCCCCTTTATTGATTTCTCCATCTTCGATATCGAGATATATATTGAAAATTCGCGGATTTGTGCAGATGATCCCTTACCTATACCAAGAGAAGAGATACGAGCGTTGCCAGTCAATACGGCAAGGGGCTGTGTAGCTAACTGCAGTTTTTGTTATCATGTTTTTCAAAATGTTCCTTATCGATATCGATCAGCTGAAGCCATTGTGGCTGAAATCAAGCATATGGTTGATACCTATTCATTAAATTATATTCAGTTCTGGGATGAACTTACGTTCTTTTCAAAAAAACAAGCATTAGAATTTGCAGAGAAAGTTTTGGAGGAAAAAGTTCATTTTTATTGGAAGGGAACGTGTAGAGGAAATCTATTTGATGAGGAGCAAGATGTTCTTATTATTGAAAAAATGAAACAAGCCGGTTGTTTGGCAATGGGTTACTCACTAGAGTCATCTGATCCAGAAATTTTAAAGGCGATGAATAAGCATGTTTCAGTGGCTCAGTTTTCTAGGCAAACGGAACTTCTTCGCAAGGCTGGGTTGGCAACATATACTAGTTTGGTTTTTGGATATCCCCAGGAAACTCCTGAAACAATCAGAAAAACCTTCGATTGTTGTATAGAAAACAAAATTTATCCATCAAGCGGGTATTTATTACCACAGCCAGGTTCAGTTATGTACGATTATGCGATAGAAAAAGGACTGATCAAGGGTGATCCTGAATCATATTTGCTTGCAATGGGGGATCGCCAGGATTTGCGAGTTAACATGACTCAAATGAGTGATGATGAATTTGAAAATCATGTAGTTGCTGGGTTAAAAAGAACGAATGAGGCCTTGAAAATTGGGCTTAAAGACGAAGAATTAATTCGTACTACATATTATAGGGCTTATAAAGATAATTAATAGAAAAATAGTTTCAATTATTTATGGGAGATCAGAAGAGAGAGGAGCAGGTTTATGAATCGATTCAAAACGGAGCAAGAACAGTTTTGGGCTGGTGAATTTGGAAATCAATATATTAAGCGAAATAACGGTGAACGTCTTATCGCCAGTAATTTGGCGTTGTTTAGCAAAATACTTTCCAAAACATCATCAGTACAGTCCATTATCGAATTTGGAGCCAACATAGGTTTAAATCTGTTTGCTTTAAAGAGTTTAGTACCTAATGGTGAATTACATGCAATTGAAATAAATCCTACTGCGGTTATGGAACTTGAAAAAATGAATTTGACTAAAATTTATCCTCAATCAATTCTAGATTTCATTCCAGAGAATCAATATGACTTAGCTTTTACCAAAGGAGTGCTAATTCATATAAATCCTGATTGTTTGCCACAAGTTTATGATTTGCTGTATCAATCTAGTCGGAGATATATAATGATTGCTGAATATTATAATCCATCTCCAGTGGAAGTTAGTTATCGTGGGCATAATGGGAAGTTATTTAAGCGTGATTTTGCTGGTGAATTTATACAAAGATTTTCTAATTTGAAATTAGTTGATTATGGATTCGCTTATCATGGTGATCCTACTTTTCCTCAAGATGATTTAACTTGGTTTTTAATTGAAAAGAAAATATAATATGCAAGTCGTTTTTCGTGTAGACGCTTCCCTAACCATGGGATCAGGACATGTCATGCGATGTTTGACATTAGCCGATGCCTTACATGAGCAAGGAATAATGATACTATTTATTTGTCGCGAATTACCTGGTCATATGTGTGATTTTATTGCAGGTAAAGGTTATAAGGTATATCGCTTACCCTATAAGATACAACTAGGAAATGATGCTATAGACGAACGAACGTTATGGGCGGGCGAAAGATGGCAAACTGATGCTGAGCAAGCCGATCAAGTTTTACAAGAAATAAATGTAACAACAAAGATACATTGGCTTATCGTTGATCATTATAGTTTAGATATACTCTGGGAGCAGAGGGTGCGAAAACATACAGAAAAAATAATGGTACTTGATGATTTAGCCAATCGTTACCATGACTGTGATTTATTATTAGATCAAAATTTATATAGGGATATGCAAACCCGCTATAATGGATTACTAACTGCATATTGCCAAACCTTATTAGGCCCTCAGTATGCATTATTGCGGCAAGAATTTTATGAAGCTAGAAAAACGGTAAAAGTACGTGATGGGATAGTTAGGCGTATCATAGTGTTCTTTGGTGGTAGTGATCCAACTAATGAAACGTCTAAAGCATTGCAGGCCATAGGATTACTACATCGTAATGATCTCTATGTTGATGTCATTGTAGGTAAGATTAATCCACATAGAACGCAAATCCAAAAATTATGTAATCACATTCCTAATACTACTTTTTACTGTCAAATCAATAATATGGCAGAATTAATGGCTAAGGCTGATTTAGCAATTGGTGCTGGTGGCAGTACGACTTGGGAAAGATTATGTCTTGGTCTGCCATCATTAGTAGTACGAATTGCAGATAATCAAGAGCGTTTAACAGAAGATGCTCAACAGTTAGGTTTATTAATTGATTTAGGTGTTGCAGATACTATAAATATAGATACTATAGCTATTCAACTCGAGAAAATAATGTCGGAGCCACAGAGGTTGAAGCTTATATCACAGCGTGGTATAGATTTTGTAGATGGAAAAGGAATCGATAAGGTTGTGAAGTATTTAATGGATATGAAATATAAAATTATGATAGTTTCTGATCAAAATTCTTGGATCAATACTTATATTTCTGCAATGACCCAAGATCTTAGCAATGCAAATCATCTTGTTAAATGGGTGCATGATGTACGTGAAGTAGAAAGTAGCGATATGGTTTTTTATTTAAGTTGTTCACAGATTATACCAAAAGAAATACTTGGAAAGAGTCATCATAATTTGGTTGTTCACGAGAGTGCGCTCCCTCAGGGGCGTGGCTGGTCGCCATTAACATGGCAAATATTAGAGGGGAAAACGCAAATTCCGATATCCTTATTTGAAGCTGCGGAAGCGGTAGACAGTGGGAAAATATACCTGCAAACAACAATGAAGTTTAAAGGGACAGAATTATTAAGCGAACTTCATGAATGTCAAGCAAAATACACCATTCAGATGTGTATGGAATTTATAAGTCGATATCCTGGTATTATCAAAGATGCTGTTAGACAAGAAGGAATGGCTACTTATTATCCTAGAAGAATATCTAAGGATAGTCAGTTAGATATAGATAAAACAATTCGTGAGCAATTTAACCTTTTACGTGTAGTAGATAATGAGAAATATCCAGCCTTTATTAAGATTCATGGCTGCGAATATTTTATTAAGGTATACAGGAAAACTGAATAATAGTGGAGGGGAAAAGAATGAATGATGATAAAATTTTGATGGAAAGAGCAATTTCATCAGCAAATCTAGAGAGCCGTTCAGGCATTAATAATAAGTATGCATTGAATGATTTTAATGGATTTATTGGAGATATTTTAAATAATATTAATTTTAAATCTGTATTAGATATTTGTTGCGGAACTGGTAACCAAATTATGCATTATATAGAGAGACCTAATACTGAAGAAATAGTGGGTGTTGATATTTCGGCAGAGTCGTTAATGGTTGCACGGAAAAGAATTACAGGTGATTTGAAGGAGAAGAACGTAGAATTTATTTGTACTCCTATGGAAAAAATGTTTTTTGATTCAGGTCTTATCCAGAGGAAATTCGATTTGATATCATGTCACTATGGTTTATATTATTCTAGAAGTGTTGTTGATACTTTAAAAGAGTGTTATCAACACTTAAATCAGGAGGGGACTATTCTAATTGTTGGTCCTTATGGAGAAAATAACCATCAGCTATTTAGAATATTAGAAAAATATACCAAAATTCCTGATTTTGTAAAATATAGTTCTGGTGATTTTATGGCAAGCGAGGTCTCACCACTATTAACTGAGTTAGGGTTAACTTTTCAGGAATATAAATTTGAAAATGAAATACGATACCCAAGCGTTGATGCAGTATTGAGCTATTGGAAGGCATCTACTTTTTATGATGAACAGGTGGAAGAAAAATTTTCGAAAAGACTTGAAGCGACTTTTGCAGAAAATGCAAGTTTTAATGTCAGCAAGCATGTGATAGCTTATGTTGCTAAAAAAATATTATGAGAGCAAAAAAAATTCTTGTTATTGCTGCCCATCCGGACGATGAAGTGCTTGGTTGTGGGGCTACTATGGCAAAACACGTGCAAGCTGGTGATAAAGTAGATGTAGTTATTCTTGGTGAAGGTATAACAAGTCGTGATAATATTCGCAATCGTGAACAACATAGTAAATTATTTTTAGAATTGCAGCAAAGCGCCAAGCGTGCAAATGACATATTAGGTGTATCTACAGTTACATTTGGTACATTTCCTGATAATCGTATGGACTCATTAGATTTATTAGATGTAGTAAAAACTATAGAATTTTTCATAGAAAAATTTAATCCTGATATAGTTTATACGCATCATCATGGTGATGTGAATGTTGATCATCAGATTGTTAATCGTGCAGTTATAACAGCATGTCGACCATTACCTGGTGTGAAGTTTAAAACTATTTTATTTTTTGAAGTAGCTTCTAGTACAGAATGGCAAGTTCCTAGTTTAAATTCAAGCTTTAATCCTAATTGGTTTGTAGATGTTTCAGATACGGTCCAATTGAAAAGAAAAGCATTGCAAGCATATCAATCAGAAATGAGAGAGTGGCCTCACCCTCGATCGATTAACGCTGTTGAATATCTTGCAAAATGGCGTGGTGCTACGATTGGTGTGGAAGCTGCAGAAGCATTTAGTTTAGGTAGACATATATGCGGAGGTTAATATGAATAAAATACGTATTCAAGATATCTTTTCAAGAAAGAATAAACCTTTTATTATAGCCGAAATGTCAGGTAATCATAATCAGTCACTTGAATGTGCATTAGCCATAGTAGAGGCGGCAGCTGATGCAGGTGTCAATGCATTAAAGATCCAAACATATACTGCTGATACTATAACGCTTGACATAGACGAAGGGGAATTTCATATTTCTGATTCTAATAGTTTGTGGAAAGGAACATCATTATATAAACTTTATCAACAAGCCTACACACCTTGGGAATGGCATAAACCTATTTTAAATCGTTGCAAGGAACTAGGTATGATTGGATTCAGTACACCCTTTGATGAAACAGCAGTTGATTTTCTTGAATCTTTAGATGTACCCTTCTATAAGATTGCTTCCTTTGAAAATATCGATTTACCTTTAATACGCAAAGTAGCTAAGACTGGTAAGCCCATGATTATTTCTACTGGTATGGCTTCAGTTGCTGAAATAGATGAAGCTATTCGTACAACTCGACAAGCAGGTTGTAATGATATTGTCCTATTAAAGTGTACAAGTAGTTATCCTGCTAATCCAGAAGATTCGAATATTACAACTATTCCTCATATGCGAGAGTTGTTTAATTGTGAAGTTGGTCTGTCAGATCATACCTTGGGTATTGGAGTTGCAGTGGCTAGTGTGGCACTAGGAGCTACTGTTATTGAAAAGCACTTCACCCTAAATCGAGCCGATGGTGGTGTTGATTCAGCTTTCTCGTTAGAACCAGATGAGATGAAAGTATTGGTGGAAGAAACTGCAAGGGCCTGGCAAGGGCTAGGGAAAGTGTGTTATGAATCTTCGGTAGCGGAAAAGGCATCAATGCAGTTTAGAAGGTCTATATATGTTGCTGAAGATATTAAAGCTGGAGATATTTTAAGTAAAGAAAATATCAGAATAATACGTCCAGGGTTTGGATTAAGTCCTAAGTATTATGATTTAATTTTGGGTAAAAAAGTGAAGGTTGATGTAAAAAAAGGTATGTCGCTACAGTGGGAAATGATGTTATAAAATAGTTATTAAATGCGAAGTTTACACTGATATTGATAGCATTTCTTCTATATGTGATAAAAATGTATTCATTCGCAAATATAGGATGTGATTTTTATGAGGATACCTTTAGTGGATTTACAACAACAAGTACAAAATTTGAAAGTGGATATTTTAAACAAAACAGCAGATCTTCTAGACCAAGGATCTTTTATTATGGGATTAGAAGTAAATGGATTAGAAGATTCATTTTCTTCGTATTTGGAAGTCAAATACGCTATCTCATGCAACAGTGGTACCGATGCATTAATTCTCATTTTGGAAGCAATGGACATTGGAGCAGGTGACGAAGTGATTACGTCACCTTTTACTTTTTTTGCGACGGCTGAATGTATTTCTAGAGTAGGAGCAATTCCGGTTTTTATCGATGTTGATCCGAATACGATGAATATCGATCCTACTAAAATTGAAAAAGCCATTACGAGTAAAACTAAGGCTATTTTGCCTGTACATATTTTTGGTCAACCAGCGGATATGGAACCTATTGTAGAAATTGCGAAAAGATATAATCTATTTGTAATTGAAGATGCATGTCAGGCAATTGGTGCCACCTATACTTTTTCAGACGGAAGGGTGAAAAAAGTAGGGAGTATGGGGGATGCTGCCGCTTTTTCCTTTTATCCAACTAAGAACCTTGGTGCCTATGGCGATGGTGGCATGATGACGACGAATGATGATAAACTTGCCCAAGTTATAAAAGCTTTGCGGGTACATGGTAGCGGTATGAATGGTAAGCAAGCCTATGAACAACTGACTGGTGAAATCGTGGATTTTGGCATTGGAAATACAGAATCAGCAAATTCTACGATTTATGATCCAACGAAATATTATAATTTCCTGATTGGCATGAATAGTCGATTAGATGCTATGCAAGCAGCTATTTTACAAATTAAAATAAAATATTTAAACCAATGGAATCAGGCACGAAAAAGATTAAGTATGAGATATACTGCAGGATTCGAAAAGGAAGGGTTATTAGAAACAGGTTTTTTGATACCCCAAGAAACACTTAGCCATGTCGAATCAGTGTATCATTTATATATCGTTAAGTGTGAAGAACGAGAAGAACTATCTCATTATTTAAATCAAAAAGGTATTGCTACAGGGACCTATTATCCTGTTCCACTGCATTTACAAAAAGTTTATCAAATGGGTAAGCATAAACTAGGTTATTCTTTAGGTGATTTGCCTCACAGTGAATGGCTCAGTCAACGCACAATGGCATTACCACTTTTTCCCGAGATGACAGTACAGCAACAGGATTATATAATAAACTCAATTAAAGAATTTTATACTAGAAGAGGAAAATAAGATGGAAAAAGAATATTTTGTACATCAATCCAGCTATGTCGATAAACCTTGCCAAATTGGTAAAGGAACAAAGATATGGCATTTTACTCATATTATGCCCCATTGTAAAATTGGTTATAATTGCAATATTGGGCAAAATGTCGTTATTTCATCAAATGTAACATTGGGTAATAATGTGAAAATCCAAAATAATGTTTCTGTTTATACAGGTGTGATTTGTGAAAATGATGTTTTTTTAGGCCCTTCTTGTGTTTTTACCAATGTGATCAACCCACGCAGTCATGTAAGTCGTAAAAATGAGTACAAAGAAACGTTGGTGAAACAAGGGGCGTCCATTGGTGCTAATGCAACCATTGTTTGCGGACATACTATTGGCAGGTATGCCTTCATTGGTGCTGGGACAGTCGTTACGAAAGATGTGCCTGACTATGCTTTGGTCGTGGGGAATCCGGCAAAAAGAGTGGGTTGGATGTGTCAATGCGGTGAGAAAATTTATTTTACAGATAGTCATACGACGTGTTTAACATGTGGTAGTCAATACATAAAGACTGATGATATTGTGAAAGAAGTGGGAGAATGAAAGATCTATTAATAAAAAAAATTCAAGATAAAACCGCTGTGTTAGGTGTCATTGGTTTGGGTTATGTTGGTTTACCGCTTGCAGTAGAAAAAGCTAAAATGGCTTATAAAACCATTGGCTTTGATGTGCAAGAGCAAAAAGTCGATATGGTGAATGCAGGTCAAAATTATATTGGGGATATTGTTCCTGAAGAACTCACATGTGTTGTTGCTAGTGGAAGGCTAACAGCGACTAAAGATTTTTCTTTTATTCAAGATGTAGATTGTGTAGCAATTTGTGTTCCTACTCCTCTCGATATCTATCAGCAACCTGATGTTTCTTATGTGATACAATCAACCGAAGATATCGCTTCCTATCTACATCCTGGTATGCTAATTGTTTTAGAAAGTACGACTTATCCTGGGACGACAGAAGAAATTGTAAAACCTATTTTAGAAAAGACAGGCCTAAAAGTAGGGCAAGATATTTATTTGGCTTTCTCGCCAGAGCGAGTTGATCCAGGTAATCAACTTTATAATACTAAAAATACACCTAAAGTTGTTGGTGGTGTGACTAGTGATTGTACAGAGGTTGCTGCTACTTTATATGAAAATATTTTGGAAGGAAAAGTAGAGCGAGTCTCCAGCCCAGCTGTTGCTGAAATGGAGAAAATTTTAGAAAATACCTTTCGTAATATTAATATTGGACTTGCTAATGAGATGGCGATTCTTTGTCATAAGATGGGGATTGATGTATGGGAAGTGATTGAAGCTGCCAAGTCGAAACCTTATGGTTTTATGCCTTTTTATCCCGGTCCTGGTGTGGGAGGGCACTGCATTCCTATTGATCCCTTTTATCTGACATGGAAAGCTAGAGAATATGGTTATCATACTCGCTTGATTGAAACAGCTGGTGAAATTAATAATTATATGCCTGAATTTGTGTTAGAACGCAGTATGAAGATTCTCAATCGATTTGGTAAAGCACTAAAAAATTCTAACATTCTCATTTTAGGTGTTGCCTATAAACAGGATATTGATGATGTTAGACAATCCCCAGCTTTACATGTCATTAGTCATTTGGAAGCAAATGGGGCAAGTGTATCTTATCATGATCCTTTTGTTGGTGATTTTACCTTAAATAATAAAGAATATCGTTCCATTGCTTTGACAGCGGAGGTTCTGCAAGATGCAGATTTGGTGATTGTGACGACCATGCATACAGAATATGATTATGAGTTTATTCAAAAACACGCTCGTATGATTTTTGATACTAAAAATGCCTTTAAGAATATAGTTAATCGCGATAATATTGAAAAGTTGTAGGATGTGAGAATGTGGAGAAATTAAAGGTTGCGCTGATTGGCTGTGGACGCATTTCTTATAAACATATAGATGCCTTGGTTCATAATTGCTCAGAAGTAGAGTTGGTGGCGACTTGTGATGTCGTGATTGAAAATGCCGAAGAAAAAGCACGGGACTATATTCAGAAAATGCAAAAGGCTTCCTTCGAAGTTCATATGCCTAGAATGTATAGCGATTATAATAAAATGTTAAAAGATGAACAGGTGGATATTGTTACAATCTGTACAAAATCAGGTAATCACGCTGAAATTTCATTAGCTTGTTTGTCGTTAAAAAAACATGTATTAGTAGAAAAACCTATGGCTTTGTCAACGCAAGATGCAGATGCTATGATCGAATGTGCCAGAGATCATGGGGTTAAGTTATGTGTAGCTCATCAGAATCGTTTTAATCTGCCTGTACAAAAATTAAGACAGGCTGTAGAAGAAGGGCGATTCGGTAAAATTTTTGCGGGGAATGCTCGAATTTTATGGAATCGAAATGAAGATTATTATGCACAGGCTCCATGGCGTGGTACATATACCCAGGATGGTGGTTGTTTGATGAATCAATGTATTCATAATATTGATTTATTACAATGGATGCTAGGTGGTGATATGGCTGAGATTCAAGCTATGATTGCGAACTATATACATCCTTATATCGAAGCAGAGGATTATGGGAGTATCCAGATTCTGTTTCATAGTGGTGCGATTGGAAATGTAGAAGGGACAGTTTGCGTCTATCCGCAGAACTTAGAAGAAACCTTAACTATTTTAGGAGAAAAAGGTACTGTTGTGATTGGGGGGCGAGCCTTAGATAAGATTCTGGTTTGGCAGTTCGCTGACAAGAAGGATACCTTAGAGGAAATTCAACAGGAGTGTAATCGAGAGATTGATCATATCTATGGATGGGGTCATACGACATTGTATGGCAATTTGATTAAGAGTATCAAGACTAACCAAGAACCTCTTGTAAATGGTTTAGAGGGAAAAAAAGCAATGTCGATTATTTTACATGCGTACCAGGCTAGTTATTCACGGCAAAGAATTAATGTTAGCAAAAAATGCATTAATGCCTTAGATTTTAAATTACCAACCTAATTACCTATTTTCTTAATGTTTTCTTAATAATTTCTAAAGATTATTTGTATTCCGTACGATAAGTATAATATAGAGAAAATGTAGAGGTGTTTAAGTAATGGATATAAGTGCATTGAAAGGTAAAATAAACCCTGTTTCTACGCCAATTTCCACTCCAGCGCCAACCTTAGTTTCTGTTCCTGCCATGAAAAGTAGTTCTGAATTTCAAGTTGTGAGTACAACAAATAAAAATGGATCGGCAGTAAAATCAGAAACTCCTTCGAATGAGAATAAAACAGAAAAAAAACCTGTAAATGTAGACGATGTAAAACAGATGACTGAAGCAATGAATCATTTTTTACAAGTTTCTAATGCGGGCATGCAGGTTACTCTTCATGAAAAAACCCAAGAACTTATGGTACGATTTGTTGATTCAAAAAGTGGACAAGTCTTAAAAGAATTTCCATCCCATGAATTTTTAGATACCATAGCGAATATTCGAGAGTATGTAGGACTTTTATTAGATAAAAAAATATAAACTGGATTTTTGAGGGAGGTTGTTAGTATGTCTAGAATTTACGGTTTATCCGGCTCAGGGATGGATGTTGATGCAATTGTTAAAAGTTTAATGACGGCTCAACGGGCTTCCAGTGCAGGACTAACCCAAAAAAAAACCGTCTTAGAGTGGAAAAAAACAGCATATAATTCCATATATACAGACATTAGTAATTTTCGTAATTCTGTCTTCAACTATAAATTAGGAGCTACTTTAAATCCGAAAGCGGTGTCATCGAGTAATACATCTGTTGCTACGGCTACGGCTTTAGCTGATGCTGGTAATATATCTCATTCCTTAGTCGTTTCTCAGTTAGCAGATGGTGTTAAGTTAACTAGTAGTAGTACGATTACGACTGGAGCAACGGGGACGATTGCGACTCAACTTGGTGTAGCGGCGACTGCTTTTGATATTACTGTTAAAAATGGTACTGCAACGAAAACGATCACCGTTGATCCGAGTACTATGACATTAAATGATCTTGTGAGCAAAATCAATAGTTCAGGGACGAATGTTCAGGCTAGTTATGATACGACTTTAGATCGCTTTTTCTTGTCTACCACGAATTCAGGGTCTACTGCTGGGATTAGCCTTTCTGGTAATTCCAACGCTAATGACTTTATCGCTAAATTAAAGCTTGGTATGACAATGACAAGTAGTACGGATAGTGCAGTTCCCCCTGTTACTACTTATACCCATACTAGTGGAAATGGGAAGGATGCCCAGTTTACTTTAGATGGACAGGCTTTGACTCAATCAAGTAATAAATTTACGATTGCCAGTGTGGTATATAATCTGACAAGTACTACACCGTATACAAATATTCAGGACCCCAATGACTCAACCAAGACCATATTAGGGCAACAAGCGACAACGATTGCTGTTACCAGTGATATTGATAAAACGGTAGCAAATATTAAATCTTTGGTGGAATCTTATAATACGATCCTAGCATCTCTTAATGCGAAACTAGATGAGGCGCGTTATAGTTCCTACTTACCCTTGACGGATGATCAGAAGAGTTCCATGAGTGACGATGACATTACGGCGTGGAACGTTAAAGCCAAAAGCGGTATGTTATATCACGACACTACTTTAAATAGCTTAGTCACTAGTATGCGTAATGCTTTTGCCAATCCAGTTACAGGCATCACAGGTCAGTATACGAGTACAGCATCCATTGGCTTTTCAACAGGTGCCTATACGGAAAAAGGAAAACTGTATCTCGATGAAACAAAGCTGAGAACAGCCATCACCAATGATCCTACAGTTTTAACTAAGGTATTTGCTACTGTCGGAACAACGACGACAGTGGACGGAAAAACAAAAGCCAATACGCAAACGCAAGGGATAGCAGCACGACTATATGATACGTTACAAGCGACCATGGATATTTTGAGCACCAAATCGGGCACAACGGCAACCGCTACGACAGATACCAAAAGTGATATTGCCAAGCAAATGGCAGAATATACGAAAAGAATTGCGGCAGCAAAAGTGCGTGATGATGATATGGAGTCAGCATATTATGCGAAATTTAATGCTATGGAAACAGCTTTTTCCAAGTTGAGTAAGCAGAGTAGTTGGTTGTCTCAACAATTAGGATAATTGTTCACTGAGTTTGTTTGGAGGATATATTATGGTATATACAAATATGGCCAATACGTACAAAAATCAACAAATCATGACGTCTTCACCAGAAGAGTTAACGTTACTACTCTATAATGGAGCCATTCGTTTCATCACTGAAAGCGTAGCAGCGATGGAGCAAGGGAACATGCAACAAGCCCATAATTCCAATCTTCGCGCACAAGATATCGTGAGAGAATTTATGGCTACTTTAGACACCAGTTATGAAATATCAAAAACTTGGATGCCATTATATGACTATGTTATCTATTGTTTAATCCAAGGTAATATCAAAAAAGACAAAGAGCAGCTCTTGCAGGCAAAGACGATTCTTTTTGAGCTTAGAGAAGCCTGGGTAGCAGCAATGAAACAAACTCGCATGGGGCGAGTTGCTGGTAAGTAACATGTTAAAAAAAACAGCAAAAGAACTGTGGTTAGACTATCATTTTTTGACCAAAGAAATGCTGAAGTTTTTGGACAAGAAAGATATGGACCTATTCTATAATTTAATGGATCAGCGTGAGCGTCTGCAGGTTATGATTAATGAAATAGATGATGATGGATTTAAAACTTCCGCCCAAGGGCAGGAACTGCTTGTTGAAATAGGGCAAGATAGTCAATTATTGCACCATACGTTACAATTTCAAATCAATGCTGGCAAACGCCAACATCAAGTGGCGGGAGCTTATGGTGGCGAAACTGGAGAAATTGTCAGTAGTATGACATGGAAAAGATAATTTTAAAAGACTTCAACTTTCTTAATGAGAGTTGGAGTTTTTTTATGAAGATCCTACCAAATAAGTGTTAAGTTTATTTACCGATATTTCGATATAATTGTAGTATAGTGTAAATATAAGGCTTATTTTTGCTTTTATATTAAGAATATGGCTCATAATAGCAAAATTAATATGTCTATGAGGAAAATTGTTAATCTAGGGAGGGATGACAAATGGCAACACTCAATGGTACTACGAACGCTGATTCAATAAGTTTAAGTACTTCCAGCGCTAGTAATGTTACAGTGGATATGCAAGGAGGCAATGATACTGTAAGTTGGGATGGTTCAACGAGTTATAGTTTGGTTGACGGTGGGTTAGGAACAGATACTTTAAATCTGACAACGACAGCTTCAGTTGATTTTGTGAGTGGTTATGGTACAAGATTTACTAATTTTGAAGTGCTGAATGGGTCGACAGGTAATGACTACATTACGGCAAGTACCCAGTATGCTAAAGTGGATCTTGGTACGGGGAATGATACTTTTACATGGAATGGTGCGAGTGGATTTACCCTAGTAGATGGTGGTAGTGGTACTGATACTTTAGTATTTTCAACTGCTACTACATTAGATTTTACTAAAGGTGCTGGCACTGCATTTAAGAACTTCGAGGTACTAACTGGCAGTTCTGGGGCCGATGCCATTACAGCGACGACCCAATTCGGGAGTATTGACCTTGGACTTGGCAATGATACCATGACGTGGAATGGTGAGACGAAGTTTACAAGTGTTAACGGTGGTAGTGGTACGGATACCTTGATTTTAGGTAAGAGTACAACCCTCGACTTAGTTTCTGGTTATGGCACTGTCTTTAGTAATTTCGAAACGTTAATCGGTAGTTCATTGGCCGATATTGTTAAAGCAACGACCAACTTCACTACAGTAGATCTGGCAGGTGGCAATGATACTTTCACGTGGGCTGGTGCGACGAACTTTACGAGTATTAGCGGTGGTAGCGGCATAGATACTTTAGTCATGGCAAATGGTGGAACACTGGATCTGACCAGTGGTTATGGTACAAGATTTAGCAATTTTGAGATCTTAACAGGTTCTTCAGGCAATGACTATATAACGGCAAATACTCAGTATGGGAAAATCGACCTTGGTCTTGGTAATGACCAGTTTACCTGGAATGGCGTAAGTGGCTTCACTTTAGTCGATGCGAGTACAGGTACTGATACTTTAGTATTCTCAGCCGCAACGACAGTGGACTTTACGAAAGGTGCTGGAACCGTATTTAAGAACTTCGAAGCATTGACTGGTAGTTCTCAAGCAGATACCATTACAGCGACGACCCAATTTGCAAGTATTGACCTTGGACTTGGTAATGATACCATGACGTGGAATGGTGAGACGAAGTTTACAAGTGTTAATGGTGGTAGTGGTACAGATACCTTGATTTTAGGTAAGAGTACAACCCTCGACTTAGTTTCTGGTTATGGCACTGTCTTTAGTAATTTCGAGACGTTGATCGGTAGTTCTACAGCAGATATTGTTAAAGCAACGACTAATTTTACAACAGTGGATCTGGCAGAAGGTAATGACACCTTTACGTGGTCTGGTGCTACGAACTTTACGAGTATTAGCGGTGGCAGCGGTATAGATACCTTAGTGATGGCAAGTGGTGGTACGCTAGATCTGACTAGTAGTTATGGAACAAAGTTTAGCAATTTTGAAGCCTTAACAGGTTCATCAGGCAATGACTATGTAACCGCAGGTACCCAGTATGCTAAAGTAGATCTTGGTATGGGAAATGATACTTTCACGTGGAATGGTGCCAGTGGCTTTACCTTAGTGGATGCTAGTACAGGTACTGATACTTTAGTATTTTCATCGGCCACGACAGTAGACTTTACTAAAGGTGCTGGTACCGTATTTAAGAACTTTGAAGCGTTGACTGGCAGTTCTCAAGCGGATACCATTACAGCGACCACTCAATTTGCAAGTATTGACCTTGGACTTGGCAATGATACCATGACATGGAATGGTGAGACGAAGTTTACAAGTGTTAGTGGTGGTAGTGGTACGGATACCTTGATTTTAGGTAAGGGTACAACCCTCGACTTAGTTTCAGGTTATGGTACTGTCTTTAGTAATTTCGAGACGTTGATCGGTAGTTCTATTGCAGATATTGTTAAGGCAACAACTAATTTCACTACAGTAGATCTGGCAGGCGGCAATGATACCTTTACCTGGGCAGGTGCTACGAACTTTACGAGCATTAGCGGTGGTAGCGGCATAGATACCTTAGTGATGGCAAGTGGCACAACTCTGGATCTGACCAGTGGTTATGGTACGAAATTTAGTAATTTTGAAGCCTTAACAGGTTCCTCAGGCAATGACTATGTCACAGCAACGACCCAGTATGCTAAAGTAGATCTTGGTCTTGGTAATGACCAATTCACGTGGAATGGCGTGAGTGGTTTCACCTTAGTCGATGCTAGCAGTGGCAGTGATACCTTAGTATTCTCAGCCGCAACGACGGTAGACTTTACTAAGAGTGCTGGTACCGTATTTAAGAACTTTGAAGCGTTGACTGGCAGTTCACAAGCGGATACGATTACAGCGACCACTCAATTTGCAAGTATTGACCTTGGACTTGGCAATGATACCATGACATGGAATGGTGAGACGAAGTTTACAAGTGTTAGTGGTGGCAGTGGCACAGATACCTTGATTTTAGG
Organism: Pelosinus sp. sgz500959; assembly: GCF_042610375.1. Classification (NCBI taxonomy): domain Bacteria; kingdom Bacillati; phylum Bacillota; class Negativicutes; order Selenomonadales; family Sporomusaceae; genus Pelosinus; species Pelosinus sp. sgz500959. The sequence continues at coordinate 126,779 of NZ_JBGJZL010000001.1, read as the reverse complement.
TAAGAGTACAACCCTCGATTTAGTGTCTGGTTATGGCACTATCTTTAGTAACTTTGAAACCCTGATCGGTAGCTCATTAGCGGATAATGTCAAAGCTACAACTAATTTCACGACAGTGGATTTGGGTGGTGGTAATGATAGCTTTACCTGGGCTGGTGCTACGAACTTTACGAGCATTAGCGGTGGTAGCGGTACAGATACCTTAGTGATAGCAAGTGGTGGTACGCTAGATCTGACTAGTAGTTATGGAACAAAGTTTAGCAATTTTGAAGCCTTAACAGGTTCCTCAGGCAATGATTTTGTAACGGCAAATACCCAGTATGGGAAAATCGATCTTGGTATAGGGAATGATACTTTGACGTGGAATGGTGTAAGTGGTTTCACTTTAGTAGATGCTGGTACAGGTACTGACACCTTAGTATTCTCAGCAGCAACGACGGTAGACTTTGCTAAGGGTGCTGGTACCGTATTTAAGAACTTTGAAACGTTGACTGGTAGTTCTGGGGCTGATGCTATTACAGCAACAACCCAATTCGGGAGTATTGACCTTGGACTTGGTAATGACACCATGACGTGGAATGGCGAGACGAAGTTTACAAGTGTTAGTGGTGGTAGTGGTACAGATACCCTGATTTTAGGTAAGAGTACAACCCTCGACTTAGTTGCAGGTTATGGTACAGTCTTTAGTAATTTTGAAACCCTAATTGGTAGTTCATTGGCGGATAATATCAAAGCTACAACCAATTTCACGACAGTCGATTTGGGTGGAGGCAATGATAGCTTTACCTGGGCTGGTGCTACGAACTTTACGAGCATTAGCGGTGGTAGCGGTACAGATACCTTAGTGATGGCAAGTGGCACAACTCTGGATCTGACCAGTGGTTATGGTACGAAATTTAGTAATTTTGAGGCCTTAACAGGTTCCTCAGGCAATGATTTTGTAACGGCAAATACCCAGTATGGGAAAATCGATCTTGGTATAGGGAATGATACTTTCACGTGGAATGGTGTAAGTGGTTTCACTTTAGTAGATGCTGGTACAGGTACTGACACCTTAGTATTCTCAGCAGCAACGACGGTAGACTTTGCTAAGGGTGCTGGTATCGTATTTAAGAACTTTGAAGCATTGACTGGTAGTTCTGGGGCTGATACCATTACAGCAACAACCCAATTCGGTAGTATTGACCTTGGACTTGGTAATGACACCATAACGTGGAATGGCGAGACGAAGTTTACAAGTGTTAGCGGTGGTAGTGGTACAGATACCCTGATTTTAGGTAAGAGTACAACCCTCGACTTAGTTGCAGGTTATGGTACAGTCTTTAGTAATTTTGAAACTCTAATCGGTAGTTCATTGACGGATAATGTGAAAGCAACAACCAATTTCACGACAGTGGATTTGGGTGGTGGTAATGATAACTTTACCTGGGCAGGTGCTACGAACTTTACGAGCATTAGCGGTGGTAGCGGTACGGATACCTTAGTCATGGCAAGTGGTGGGACACTAGATCTGACTAGTGGCTATGGTACAAAATTTAGTAATTTTGAGTCATTGACAGGTTCTTCAGGCAATGACTTTGTAACGGCAACAACCCAGTATGCTAAAGTAGATCTTGGTCTTGGTAATGACCAATTCACGTGGAATGGCGTGAGTGGTTTCACCTTAGTCGATGCTAGCAGTGGCAGTGATACCTTAGTATTCTCAGCAGCAACGACGGTAGACTTTACTAAGAGTGCTGGTACCGTATTTAAGAACTTTGAAACGTTGACTGCCAGTTCACAAGCGGATACTATTACAGCGACCACTCAATTTGCAAGTATTGACCTTGGACTTGGCAATGATACCATGACATGGAATGGTGAAACGAAATTCACCAGCATCAGTGGCGGTAGTGGTACGGATACTCTGGTTTTGGCTAAAGGTACAACCCTCGATTTAGTGTCTGGTTATGGCACTGTCTTTAGCAACTTTGAAACCCTGATCGGTAGCTCATTAGCGGATAATGTCAAAGCTACAACTAATTTCACGACAGTGGATTTGGGTGGTGGCAATGATAGCTTTACTTGGGCAGGTGTGACGAACTTTACGAGCATTAGCGGTGGTAGTGGTACAGATACCTTAGTGATGGCAAATGGTACAACTCTAGATTTGACCAGTGGTTATGGTACAAAATTTAGTAATTTCGAGGCATTAACAGGTTCCTCAGGCAATGACTATGTCACAGCAAATACCCAGTATGGAAAAATCGATCTTGGTATAGGGAATGATACTTTCACTTGGAATGGTGTGAGTGGTTTCACTTTAGTCGATGGAAGTTCAGGTACAGATACCTTAGTATTCTCATCCGCAACAACGGTAGACTTTACGAAAGGCGCTGGTACGGTATTTAAGAATTTCGAGGTATTGACTGGTAGTTCTCAAGCTGATGCTATTACCGCAACAACCCAATTCGGTAGTATTGACCTTGGACTTGGTAATGACACCATGACGTGGAATGGCGAGACGAAGTTTACAAATGTTAGTGGTGGCAGTGGCACAGATACCTTGATTTTAGGTAAGAGTACAACCCTCGACTTAGTTGCAGGTTATGGCACTATCTTTAGTAACTTTGAAACCCTGATCGGTAGCTCATTAGCGGATAATGTCAAAGCTACAACCAATTTCACGACAGTAGATTTAGGTGGCGGTAATGATAACTTTACCTGGGGTGGTGCGACGAACTTTACGAGCATTAGCGGTGGTAGCGGTACCGATACCTTAGTCATGGCAAGTGGCACAACTCTGGATCTGACCAGTGGTTATGGTACGAAATTTAGTAATTTTGAAGCCTTAACAGGTTCCTCAGGCAATGACTATGTCACAGCAACGACCCAGTATGCTAAAGTAGATCTTGGTATGGGGAATGATACTTTCACGTGGAATGGTGTAAGTGGTTTCACTTTGGTAGATGCTGGTACAGGTACTGATACTTTAGTATTCTCGGCGGCAACGACGGTGGACTTTACGAAAGATGCTGGTACAGCATTCAAGAATTTCGAAGCCTTGACTGGTAGTTCTCAAGCCGATACCATTACAGCCACGACTCAATTCGCGAGTATTGACCTCGGACTTGGTAACGATACCATGACATGGAATGGTGAGACGAAGTTTACAAGTGTTAGTGGTGGTAGTGGAACAGATACCTTGATTTTAGGTAAGAGTACAACTCTCGATTTAGTTGCAGGTTATGGCACTATCTTTAGTAACTTTGAAACCCTGATCGGTAGTTCGTTGGCAGATAATGTCAAAGCTGCGACCAATTTCACGACAGTAGATTTAGGTGGTGGTAATGATAGCTTTACTTGGGCTGGTGCGACGAACTTTACGAGTATTAGTGGTGGGAGCGGTACGGATACCTTAGTCATGGCAAGTGGCACAACTCTGGATCTGACCAGTGGTTATGGTACGAAATTTAGTAATTTTGAGGCATTAACAGGTTCCTCAGGCAATGACTTTGTAACGGCAAATACCCAGTATGGGAAAATCGATCTTGGTCTTGGTAATGACCAGTTCACTTGGAACGGTGTAAGCGGTTTTGCCTTGGTCGATGCTAGTACAGGTACTGATACCTTAGTATTCTCAGCCGCAACGACAGTGGACTTTACGAAAGGTACTGGTACAGCATTCAAGAACTTTGAAGTACTGACTGGTAGTTCTGGGGCTGATACCATCACGGCTACAACCCAATTCGGGAGTATTGACCTTGGACTTGGCAATGATACCATGACGTGGAATGGTGAGACAAAGTTTACAAGTGTTAGTGGTGGCAGTGGTACAGATACCTTGATTTTAGGTAAGAGTACAACCCTCGATTTAGTTTCTGGTTATGGCACAGTCTTTAGTAACTTTGAAACCCTAATCGGTAGTTCATTGGTCGATATTGTTAAAGCAACGACCAATTTCACGACAGTGGATTTGGGTGGAGGCAATGATAGCTTTACCTGGGCGGGTGCGACGAACTTTACGAGCATTAGCGGTGGTAGCGGTATAGATACCTTAGTGATGGCAACTGGTGCAACGCTGGATTTGACCAGTGGTTATGGTACGAAATTTAGTAATTTTGAAGCATTGACAGGTTCCTCAGGCAATGACTTTGTAACAGCAACGACCCAGTATGGAAAAATCGATCTTGCTCTTGGTAATGACCAATTCACTTGGAACGGTGTAACCGGCTTCACCTTAGTCGATGCTAGCAGTGGCAGTGATACCTTAGTATTCTCAGCCGCAACGACAGTAGACTTCACTAAGGGTGCTGGTACCGTATTTAAGAATTTTGAAGCATTAACGGGCAGTTCTCAAGCTGATACCATTACAGCTACGACCCAATTTGGTAGTATTGACCTTGGACTTGGTAATGATACCATGACGTGGAATGGTGAGACGAAGTTTACAAGTGTTAATGGTGGTAGTGGTACAGATACCTTGATTTTAGGTAAGAGTGCAACCCTCGACTTAGTTTCAGGTTATGGCACAGTCTTTAGTAATTTCGAGACCTTAATTGGTAGTTCATTGGCAGATATTGTTAGAGCGACGACTAACTTCACAACAGTCGATTTGGGTGGTGGCAATGATACCTTTACCTGGGCAGGTGCTACGAACTTTACGAGTATTAGTGGTGGGAGCGGTACGGATACCTTAGTCATGGCAAGTGGCACAACTCTGGATCTGACCAGTGGTTATGGTACGAAATTTAGTAATTTTGAGGCATTAACAGGTTCCTCAGGCAATGACTTTGTAACAGCAAATACCCAGTATGCGAAAATCGATCTTGGTGCAGGGAATGATACTTTCACATGGAATGGTGTAAGTGGTTTCACTTTAGTAGATGCTGGTACAGGTACTGATACCTTAGTATTCTCAGCCGCAACGACAGTAGACTTTACTAAGGGTGCTGGTACCGTATTTAAGAACTTCGAAGCATTGACTGGTAGTTCTGGGGCCGATACCATTACAGCAACAACCCAATTTGGTAGTATTGACCTCGGACTTGGTAATGATACCATAACGTGGAATGGTGAGACGAAGTTTACAAGTGTTAGCGGTGGTAGTGGTACAGACACCTTGATTTTAGGTAAGAGTGTTACCTTAGACTTAGTTGCAGGTTATGGCACTGTCTTTAGTAATTTCGAGACGTTGATCGGTAGTTCGACAGCCGATATTGTTAAAGTAACGACTAACTTTACAACCGTGGATCTGTCAGGCGGCAATGATGCCTTTACCTGGGCAGGTGCTACGAACTTTACGAGCATTAGCGGTGGTAGCGGCATAGATACCTTAGTGATGGCAACTGGTGCAACGCTAGACCTGACCAGTGGTTATGGTACGAAATTTAGTAATTTTGAAGCATTAACAGGTTCATCAGGCAATGACTTTGTAACGGCGAATACTCAGTATGCTAAAATCGATCTTGGTATAGGCAATGATACTTTCACATGGAATGGTGTAAGTGGTTTCACTTTGGTAGATGCTGGCACTGGTACTGATACCTTAGTATTTTCAGTAGCAACGACAGTAGATTTTACTAAGGGTGCTGGTACCGTATTTAAGAACTTCGAAGCATTGACTGGTAGTTCTGGGGCCGATACGATTACAGCAACCACTCAATTTGGTAGTATTGACCTCGGACTTGGTAATGATACCATAACGTGGAATGGTGAGACGAAGTTTACAAGTGTTAGCGGTGGTAGTGGCACAGACACCTTGATTTTAGGTAAGAGTGTTACCTTAGACTTAGTTGCAGGTTATGGCACTGTCTTTAGCAATTTCGAGACGTTGATTGGTAGTTCTACAGCAGATATTGTTAAAGCAACGACTAACTTTACAACCGTGGATCTGTCAGGAGGTAATGATATCTTTACCTGGGCTGGTGCTACGAACTTTACGAGCATTAGCGGTGGTAGCGGTACAGATACTTTAGTGATGGCAAGTGGTGCAACGCTAGACCTGACCAGTGGTTATGGTACGAAATTTAGTAATTTCGAGGCATTAACAGGTTCCACAGGCAATGACTTTGTAACGGCAAATACCCAGTATGGAAAAATCGATCTTGGTCTTGGTAATGACCAGTTTACGTGGAATGGTGTAAGTGGCTTCACGTTCGTAGATGCTGGTACAGGTACTGATACCTTAGTATTCTCAGCAGCAACGACAGTGGACTTTACGAAAGGTGCTGGAACCGTATTTAAGAACTTTGAAGCATTGACTGGTAGTTCACAGGCTGATAATATTACAGCCACGACTCAATTTGCGAGTATTGACCTTGGACTTGGTAATGATACCATGACTTGGAATGGTGAGACGAAATTTACAAGCATCAGTGGTGGTAGCGGTACGGATACCTTAGTATTCTCCAAAGCGACATCCATTGATTTGACAACCGGTTATGGTACAACCTTTACTAGTTTTGAAGGTGTGACTGGTAGTTCTGGAGCTGATTGGTTAAAAACTTCGAGTAGTTATACGAGTATTGATTTAGGATCTGGTAATGATACCTTTGTTTGGACAGGTGCAACTAACTTTAGCAGTATTAATGGTGGCAGTGGCATTGACACTTTAATTATGGCGAATGCGTCTTCCATTAACTTTAACAGTGGTTATGGTACAGGATTTACCAATTTTGAAAAAGTGATTGGTAGTACAGGTGCTGATTATGTACAAGTGAATGCTGGAGTTACATCCGTTAATTTCACAACCTTCTCTGGTGGCGTGGATGCTGTCAGCTTTAACACTGGTTACTGGGGTACGAGTGCGGTAAATGTAAACTTTGGTTATCAGTCTGGAGTGTCATCCCATTTGGATTTAAGCACGATTAATATAGTTGGTTATGGCGGTGGAGGTACTGACTTCACTAAGTTAAGCTTTAACTATGATGGCAGTACAAATGCAAGCTATACTCTCAATACGGTGCAACAGACTAATGGCGATCTGACAATTAGCTTTAGTGGTACGTCGGCCAATCTGGGAAGTATCAATTTAGTGGGTGGCGATCAATTTTGGGGATACAATAATTTCACCCATACTGGTATGCATCTAAATGATAAGAATAGTGCACATACTATGTTCTGGACTGGCAGTTCATGGGCTTAATGACTTGTCTATGTAGCTAATCTTCAATAGTATAGTAAAAGGTCACAATCGTTACGGTTGTGACCTTTTATATAGTGAATACTGTCTTTCTAAATTTAAAATTAGTGTAAAAAATGAAAAAAATGGTAGCAGGATATGAGTCTAACTTTGTAGAATCTTTGTAGAATATGTATTAGTAACGTGGGATAAAATTCGCAGGTTGATTAGGGGGAGACGATGAAACGAGCTACTAAAAATGCAAAAAAGAAGCAACAAAATCAATCGCACACTAAACTACCTGCACATGGTCAGGTGCAGGAGGTCGGAAAAGAACAGCGCGATTTCGCACAAGTCAAACAATTTTTACAAGATGGCAAGCTTGATGAGGCAATGGGGCTATTGCGTCATCTTGAACAAAATTATTCACAAAATTCTCAAGTCTTATACCTATTGGGGTGCGTATTTTTTCTAAAACAAAATTATAAAGAGGCGTTGACCTCTTTTGAAACTGCATTACTACAAAATCCTAATGATGGGATTTTATATAATAATAAAGCTGTGGCTCTTGAAAAGCTAGGTAGAAATGGGGAAGCGGTAGTTGCCTATCAAAAAGCTATCAAGATGAAACCTGATTATGTGGAAGCACTTTGTAACCTAGGGTCATTATATGAGCGGCAAGGTAATTATGAAGAAGCTGTTATTCACTTAAAGATGGCAATTGCTTATGAGCCAAATAACGCTAAAGCATATAATTTTCTAGGTCTTGCCTATGAAAAGCTTACTCGTTGGGATGAAGCCATTCATGTTTATCAACAAGCATTAGCACTTATCCCAGAAATGATTGAAGCGGCAAATAATTTGGGAAATCTTTTATTAGACAGAGGGCGTATCACTGAAGGCAGAGGGGTATTAGAACAAGCTTTAGCAAAACAACCTATGAATTGCGTTTTACTCAATAATTTGGGACATGCCTATTTGTCACAGGGGCGAGCTGACCAAGCATTAGAGTTTTATCAAAAAGCTAAAATGGTTAATACTGATGGAATAACAGCCATTGATAGTAATATTTTATTATCAATGAATTATTTACCTTTTAGTCCACAGACGATATTTGCTGAACATGAACAATGGGGCAGAAAATTTCCTGTAGTAGCATCAGCAAGTGATTTTCCGAATGAACGGATATCAGGCCGTCGTCTAAAGATAGGTTATGTATCCCCTGATTTTTATAGCCATTCGGTTATGTATTTTTTTGAAGCTGTACTCATCAATCATAATCATCAGGATTTTGAAATTTTTCTATATAGTGCTCATCCTTATTACTTTGATGAAACAACGGCTAGATTACATAATCATACTGATGGTTGGCGTGATATTTCAAATCTTACCCATGATGAAGCAAAAGCGTTGATTGGACAGGATGAAATTGATATTCTAGTTGATTTGGCTGGTCATTGCTCAAAAAATCGTTTAGCGTTATTTGCCCTCAAAGCGGCACCCGTGCAGGTTACGTGGATTGGTTACCCGAATACTACGGGATTGTCTCAGATTGACTATCGTTTTACCGATGCGATAGCTGACCCGATAGGGGAAACGGACATGCTGCATACGGAGCGACTCTTGCGGCTGCCACAGACTTTTTTGTGTTATACGCCACGGCAGGATATTGCCGAGCCTGCGCAAGTTCCCGCATTGACAAAAGGGTTTGTCACTTTTGCATCCTTTAATAACTTAGCTAAAATAACACAGCCATTGATTGCATTATGGAGTTATATTTTGCAAGGGGTACCTACTTCACGTTTGTTATTAAAAGCGCGTGGCTTGGGTGATGACGGTGTACGCCAGCATTTGCTATCCATGTTTAAGGATCATGGAATTTCTGAAGAACGTATTATTTTTGCTGAAAGATGTAGCAATATACGAGAACATTTCGATTACTACAATGAAGTGGATATTGCTCTTGATACCTTCCCTTACCATGGGACGACGACGACATGCGATGCGTTGTGGATGGGGGTACCTGTTATTTGTTTGGCTGGTAAAAGTCATGTATCACGTGTAGGCGTTAGTTTGCTGCATAATGTTGGTTTACCAGAGATGATAGCCAGTAGTCCAGGGGACTATATTCATCTTGCTGTCAATCTGGTAAATGATTTACCCCGCTTAGCTGCCTTACGTCAAGGTTTACGACAAAAAATGAGTGCATCACCATTACTTAATGGGAAGGATATGGCAAACAATGTTGAAATAGAGTATAAAAAAATGTGGCAAGAATGGCTAATTGCAAATCCTGCAACGGATGGGCAGCGGATCAGACAAAGGATTGAAGGAGGAGCTGTTACGAAAGAATTGAGAAGCAACTCGTTCAATGTGATGGCTTATTATCAACTTGCTACCAATCTTAAAGATAAACAGCAATGGCAGGAAGCTATCACTGCGTATCAGCAAGTGATTGCTTTAGCACCCAATCATCCAGAAGCCCATGCTAGTTTAGGGGCTATCTTACATCATGTAGGTCAGTCCGTAGAAGCCGTAGAGCATTATCAAAGGGCTGTTGAACTTAACCCACAAAACCATGCTCTTTTACATAATTTTGCAATATTACTTAGAAGTAATGGTAAGAAGAATGAGGCTGTGCAACTTCTCGAAAGAGCGGTTGAAATTCAATCCGATTATCTGTCGGCTTATTTGCAACTTTTACAACTTTGTCAGGAAAATGGTAATTGGGAACAAGTGATTCGATGGTCAAAGGAAATTTTAAAGATTGATATCAACAACCTAGAAGCTTTACGAAGCTTAGGCAGTGTTTATAAAGGGAGAGGGCAGCGCAAAGAGGCACAAGAGTATCTTGAACGAGCTTTAGTGATTATGCCAACTGCAGTTGATCTATTAAATACGTTGGGAAATTTGTTTACCGAAGCAGGCGATGTCACAAGAGCCATTGAAACTTATGAAAAAGCACTGGAAATTCAGCCTGATGAAGCCATTACCTATTGCAATTTAGCCAGTTGTTTAGCCAAACAGGGGAAAGCTGCAGAAACCTTAGCGAATTTTCGTAAGGCTCTTCAGCTCAATCCTCATATGGCAAAATTACATAGCAACATTCTGTTGGCATTGGCCTATTTAGATCCTATCGATTCAAAGGCGATCTATGAGGAACATCTTCAGTGGGATCGTTGTCATGGATCTATATTATACCCAGGGAGTTCCTTGCCTGTTAAAAAGCGAGATAAGGGGCAAAGGGAGCAACGACTGAAAATTGGATATGTATCGCCTGATTTTCGTAATCATTCAGTTGCTTTTTTTATTGAGGGAATTTTGCAAGAGTATGATCGACAAAGATTTGAAGTCGTGTTATATTCGGATGTCAAATTTCCAGATGGGGCTACGGCTAGAATTCGGAATCTAGTTGATAGTTGGCAAGATATTTCACGTTTGACCGATGAACAGACCTATGAATTGATTGTCAAAGATGAGATTGATATTCTGGTAGATTTAGCTGGTCATACGGCTGATAATCGTATGCAGGTATTTGCGAGAAAGGCAGCTCCTGTACAAATTACATGGATTGGTTATCCAAATACTACGGGACTTGCTGCTATGGACTATCGCTTTACGGATCATTATGCTGATCCAATAGGGATGACAGAGGTCTTTCATTCAGAAGAATTGATACGTTTGAAGGATTCTTTTTTGTGCTATCTTCCAAGAGTAGATAGCCCGCCTGTTAGTGAATTACCTTGTTTGCAGAAAAAATATATCACTTTTGGTTCTTTTAATAATTTTAATAAAGTATCAGATCAAGTGATTTCACTATGGGGACAGATTTTAAACAGTGTTGATCATTCTCGTTTATTGATTAAAGCAAGTGGCTTTGCTGATGCCTATGTTAGAGAAAAGACATTGGAGATGTTCCATGCTATGGGGATCGAAAATGAACGAATTATTATGCTTGGCCAAATCCCTTCTTATCAGGAACATTTAGCACAATACCATTTGGTGGATATTGCTTTAGACACCTACCCTTATCATGGAACAACTACGACTTGTGAGGCACTGTGGATGGGAGTTCCCGTCGTTACATTGGCTGGCAGTGCCCATGTATCACGAGTGAGTGTGAGTTTGCTATCAAATGTGGGACTAGCAGAGTGTATTGCCGTTACTGCTGATGAATATGTGGCTATTGCAGTAGCATTAGCAAGTGATCGTAGGGAGCTAACAGAAATTAGGGAAAAACTCCGCCCACGAATGTTGGCATCACCCCTCATGCAGACTAGAGCATTTACTAAGAATCTTGAAGGTACATATCATAAATTGTGGAAACGACACTTAAATAGGATGGGTGAGGTTTTACCTGACGATAGCAGTGCAAGCTTTGATGTGAAGGAATTAGAACACGAATTAGTACAAGGTAATGCTGCACTAGCAGCTGGTGACTTTGCCAGTGCCAAGGTATTTTATGAAAAAGTCCTTCAACTAAAACCACAGGAAACTGTTGCCTTACATGGTTTGGGATTGATTATGGGGCAAAGGGGAGATCTTGAAGGCGGTATTTCACTCATCAAGCAAGTTGTAGGTATCGATCCTGGTTATTTTGAAGCGTTGTATAATGCGGCATTATTATATCAAAAAAAATATGATCTTCAGCAGGCAACAATTTATTTGGAACAGGCGTATAACCTTAGGCCCTATCATCTAGGCGTTAATATTAATTTGGCACGTGGCTATAAAAGCTTGGGACAGGCTGATAGAGCTAGTAGTCTTTATCAGCAGGCTTTGCAATTATCAGGAGAATCGAAGGATCTTATTTGTGAAGTCAGTGATTTTTTTACTCAATGTGGTAAATGCAGCCAAGCGATTACCTTGCTGGAAAAAGGTTTGACCGTTTATCCTCAAGATACAGGAATTCTGCAAGGATTGGGATTTGCCTATAAGATGAGTGGTAATAGCACAAGAGCATTAGAGTATTATCGTAGAGTCACAGAGCTTAACCCGACTTTAATTGAAAACCATAGCAATCTATTATCCACATTGAATTGTTTGCCAACCTATAGCCATCAAGTCATTTTTCAAGAACATTGTGCTTGGGGGGAGCGGCATGCTAATGCGTTGCGACAATATTTTACTTATCCAACAGTGATTAAAACTAATAAAGTACTAAAAATTGGTTATGTTTCTGCTGACTTTCGGGAACATTCGGTAGCCTATTTCATGCAGGCTGTTTTGCAACATTATGATCGCGCTAATTTTCAAGTGTTTTTATATAATAATGGAAACGTGCTGGATGCTGTTTCACAGCAGTTTAAAAGCTTGGCAAGCCAGTGGATAGATATTAGTCAATTGCGTGATGAGGTAGTAGCGCAGCACATTCACCAAGAGGGCATTGATATCTTGGTCGATTTGTCTGGTCATACCGCAGGTCATAGGTTACTCATGTTTGCTCACAAGCCTGCACCAATTCAGGTCACTTGGCTTGGATATCCCAATACAACTGGGATGAAGGCCATAGATTATCGGATTACAGATCACTATGCTGATCCGATAGGTATGACTCAGGAGTTTTATACGGAAAAACTTATACGAATGCCCAATTGTTTTTTGAGTTACTCACCGAAAGTAGCTCGTTCAGAACAACTCATCCTGCCTTATACCAAGCATGGTGGACGAGTGACCTTTGGTTCATTTAATAATTTAACGAAAATTACTTCTCAGGTACTCAATGTTTGGTGTCATATTCTTCGAAGGGTGCCCAATTCTCGGCTTATTCTAAAATCAATTGGGCATGCCGATCAGGTTGTGCAGGTACAAATCAAAGAATTTTTTGCAGCACAAGGCGTTGATTCAGGGCGTATTATCTTGCAAGGGTATCAATTCAATCATAGTAGTCATATGGATATGTACCAAGAAATTGATATTGCTTTGGACTCATTTCCCTATAATGGCACAACGACGACATGTGAAGCATTGTGGATGGGAGTGCCAGTTATAACCCTTACTGGTGATAGTCACGTGTCAAGGGTAGGAACCAGTTTACTACACTACTCGGGTCTGCCAGAATTGATTGCCAGCAATGAAAGGGAATATATTGAGCTTGCGGTAAATTTGGCAACTGATGTAGAAGGCTTACGACGAGTACGTGAAAAACTGAGTCAGCAGCTGCCTAGTTCTCTTCTTTTGGACGGAATTAAATTTACGCGAGAGTTAGAGCAGCAATATCGTAGTATGTGGGAAGAATGCCTAAGCAAATAAGAAAACCGATAATTCATGTAAGTGAGGAATGAACGATGCGTATTTTGTACTGCACTCATACGAGCGAGCACTATGTTGGTTGTGCTGTTTTATCTGATGAGCAGGTTGTTTGTGGTCCGAATTGGCCGACGAGACACTCTGAACATGGTTATACTCATATTCAGACTCCAGCAGGACGATTTGATATAAAGGTAGTCATTGATAGGCTACCTGCTCATCAAAAGCCTGATATGATTGTTGTTTGGGCAGATTCCAGTTGTGTAGCCCAGCCATATAATCTAGGATGTTTTTCAGGACCGAAGGTATTATTGATTGCAGATACACATCATATGGACAGACCGATTGAAAGAGTGATAGCTTATGCTAAGTCTGAACCGTGGGATTTTCTAGTGGCCTTTGATAATCGGCATCATTTGCATTTTTTTCGTGAGGCAGGATGTAAAAATATATTTTGGTTGCCAGGACTCAATGCGTTAGCAAGAGAAATGCCTTTTGCGGTAAAACGTCAGAAAGTGATGACGTTTATTGGTCAGACAGGACGGTTTCATCCACGACGTAAAAATTTTTTGGATGGTTTACAGCAGCAAGGATTTCCCTTGCAGGTGCTGCAAATCCCTGGTATACAAGCGCTACAAGCATATGCACAATCTTTGATTAGTTTAGAATGTACATTAAATAGTAATGTGGGACTTCGAACCTTTGAAGTTTTATCTGCAGGCGGGATGCTACTCGCAGACCGTCCTTCTCCTCATTCTGGCATGGATTTATTATTTGAAGAAGGAAAACACTTATTGTATTACGATTCTTTTCATGATTTAGTTGATAAGAGCAAGTATTTGTTAGATCACCCCCAAGAAGTTTTTCAGATGGCGTTAGCTGGTTATCAAGAAGTCTGGGCAAATCATTCGCCAGAGAAAAAACGCCAGCAATTATTGGATTTGGTGTGGCATGGCATGGTTGAGCCGCGATATGACCTTACTCTTGAGCCGCGAATGAAACGTAATATTTTGGTCAGTGGTCAAAGTTTTCCTAAACGGCTAGATCTTTATCAACAAATTCAGGAACTACATCGAAAGCAAGAAGAAGTTGACATATTGTATCGTAAAGAAGAGGGTTATGATGAATTAATTGAGGATCTCTTAGATTTGCCACGTGTGCATTGCAATTCGATAGATGAAACCAATCTTCAGCAAGTTTGGGATTTTGTGATTATGCCGAGTCAAGAAGTACAAACGATAGAAGGAAATAAAAGTTTACCTTTTTCCTATAAGTATCTTACTAGCTATGATGGATTCGCGACGATTCCTTTAACTGACAAGGTATTGCCGGCTACTAAACATATACTTGTGTATACTGATGATCCTTGTTTTGGCGGAGCGGCGCATTTTGATCATGCATTAACCGTGGGATTGCGCCGGGCTGGTTATCAGGTTAGCATTGTGCAAACCTACAATGAACATTCATGGGTGAAAGAACGGCAGCTCATTGGAATTAAGCATCTGTGGTTAGCTTACGATACGATTAAAGAATTTGGCAAAACCGTACAGCAAACGGATGAACCTCAAAAATATTTTGCAGCAGAAAAACCAGATTTAATTATTTTTAGTGATTGTTGTCCTTTTTCCAATTTTGCTGCAAAACGTGTGGCGATTGAGCTAAAAATACCTTTTATTGAAGTAGAACATGCAACAGTACCTTTTTTAGCAGAACGATTTGCCCTGTTACTTGATGAACGAGAACGGATTTATCGAAAAGCCAATGCTGTGATTGCTGTGAGTCACGCTAGTAAAGAGTGCTTGGAGAGTTTATTTCGTTTGCCATCAGATCAGGGCGAGGTTATTTACCTTGGGCGACCAGCTAAATTTTTTCAGCCTCGCAATATGACGATTCGGAATCGCCTGCGTAATGATTTAGGCATTCCCCAAGAAGGGGTTGTTTGTTTTACAGCAGCACGGCTGGATTCATTAAAAGGGTTTGATTTGCAATTGGCTGCGATACAACGTTTGCATCGGACGAAGGTATGGGACAAACTGTTTTTTGTTTGGGCTGGTTCGGGTGAACGAGAGGAAGAAATAGGAAAGATAGTGACTCAGGCAGGATTAAGGTCAAAAGTACATGTACTAGGAAATCGACAAGATATTACCGACTTACTTGATGCCTCGGATATTTTTGTATTGCCGTCATTTACGGAAGGTTTACCCTTAAGCATTATGGAAGCAATGGCTAAAAAAATGCCGGTCATTGCCAGTGCTGTCGGTGGTATTCCAGAAATTTTACATGATGCGGGAATTGTATTGCCAGACCCGAATTTGAATACGGAAAATACTGTACATGAGCTTGCTAGGATGATCGAATTGTTGGCTTCTGATAGAAAACGCTGTTCGATCATCGGAGAGCAGTGTTATGAGCGCGCTGCTAATTTGTTTACGGAAGAAAAAATGTTAGAAAATTTTATCAGGGTGATAGAAGGAAGACCCTTAACACCACGCATTTCTGTTTTGATGTCTGTTTATAATGGTGAGACTTACTTGCGAGAGACGATTGAGAGTATTTTAGGGCAGACGTTTACGGATTTTGAATTTTTGATTGTTGATGATGGTTCTACGGATAAGAGTTTAGAAATTATACAATCTTATCATGATCCCAGGATTATCTTACTAAAGAATGAACATAATATGGGTTTGATTAAATCCTTAAACCGTGGTCTTGATGTTGCTAGAGGTGAATTTATTGCTCGAATGGATGCAGATGATATTAGTAAGCCTGAACGTTTAGCAAAGCAGCTTACTTATCTGCAAGAACATCCAGATATCGCTGTTTGTGGAACATGGATGGAGACCATTGGTGTGAGCCAAAGTAGGATCATGGGGGAAAATAGTTATCCCTTAGATAGCAAAATCCTAAAATGTTTATTGTTATTCTATAATGCCATTGCGCATCCGACAGTCATGCTCCGTGCCGATGCTTTATCTGGTAGTGTACAACATCGGTATTCATCAGGATATCATCATGGGGAAGATTATAAACTGTGGATTGATCTTGCTGCAGAAAAAAATTTAGCGAATATAAATGAGGTATTGCTGTATTACCGGCTTTCTGAAGAACAGGTTAGTCATCAATATAGTGATGTACAAATTGGAACGGCAGAAAAAGTCTATGTAGAGCAGCTTAACAGATTGAGAATTGAACCTAGCCAGGAACAATTATTAGTGCACAGAGCATTGCATTTAAGTCAATTTCCAGCCGATTTAGGATTTATTGAGGCCGTAGGTAATTGGCTGATTGTATTAAAAAATGCTAATGCAAAACGGTTGTATTATCCAGAACCTGAATTTACTCTTGTATTGATGAGATATTGGCAGGCAGTTTGTCAGGTTCTTATCGCAGAGGAACGTATACAACATCTTTATCAGCAAGTGATGTTTATACTAGACAAACAATCAAAGCAAGAAGAGGTACACACTGCCAAAGAGGAAAGAAAAGAGAAGGATGCACAGCGACTTATTATAGTTGGCGAAGTATCGACGTGGGAAAAACGTTGTCGACTTTTTAAGGAAAATGGTGTGGAAGTAGTCGGTTTTATAGGCGTTGACAATCACTTTACCCCTTGGGGAAAATCTTTGTCTTATGAAATTTTATCTTTGGCACAGGATTGTATAGAGGTTCAATCTGAACGGGAAATGATCAGGGTACCCTATGACTATTTATGTTTTGAACTAAATGAACAAGGGAAAATACAAAAGCTATTCGCAGAAGTTAAAGTGATAGGCGAGGCAATACCCCAGATCCCATTTAGAGATTTTTTTGGTATTGAATCCATGATAAACGCTACTCTTGATAGTGATTACGTCGATGAATTGAAATTTTTGCCAATTCTTAATAATCGAATCCAATTGAATCAATGCAATCTGACCAATGTTAGTTTTGCTTTCCAAGGAAGTAATAATAAAGTCACGATCGGTAAAAATGTAAATTTACAAAATTGTTACTTCCATTTTACAGGTTCTAATAATGAAGTTTTTATTAATGAATCGAATAATTTGTTTTACACCCATTTTAAGTTTTATCACGAATGTGGTGGTTGCAAAGCGATACTAGGAAAATTAGTGACCATTAATGGTGCGGTTTTTGAGTATGCTGATGATGATACTCAGATTATCATTGGTGATGAGTGTTTATTTTCTTCGGGCATAAATTTTATGACTTCCGATACTCATTCCGTGATTGATTTAACTACGCGGGAGAGAGTGAATTTTGGGCGTGATATTATTGTAGGAAATCATGTTTGGGTGTGTAAAAATGTGACTGTACTAAAGGGCGTGGAAATAGGTAAGGACAGTGTGGTAGCCTTAGGGGCTGTTGTTGCTAAATCTGTTCCCAGCAATTGTATTGCTGGAGGTAGTCCTGCCAAAGTCATCAAAGAGCAGATTACGTGGACTGAGGAATTAATTAAGAAACAGCAAAAGATTGACGATCTAGATGATAGCGGAGGTTTGATATGATTGTAGTACAGCTACTTGGTGGACTGGGCAATCAGATGTTTCAATATGCGTGTGGTAGGGCATTGGCTTTACGAACAGGTAAAAAACTATATCTGGATCTACGCCATTACGCGGTCGATACTCAGCGTTCTTATGAACTGGATAAATTAAATATACAAGCAGGATTGATTCATTCCTTCGATGAATTGAAAGAAATTGGTTTTAGGCTGGGGATTCAAGGTATTTCTGTTTGGAAAGAACGACATTTTAATTTTGATCCTGCAGTACTTTCTTTGCGTGAACCTGTAATTTTAGCAGAGGGATATTGGCAAAGTGAACAATACTTTCAGGAGTTTAGTGATACCATTCGCCAAGAATTGACCCCTAGCTGCCAGACGTTATCAAGTGAAACTTTGAGTCTAGGCATGAAAATGAGCCAACAGCCATCCGTTGCCATTCACGTGCGTCGAGGTGATTATCTTGGAAAAGCCGCATATCATGCTGTCTTGGGAATGGAATATTATCAACGTGCCATTCATTACATTGGACAAAAAAATTCAGATGTTAGATTTTATATTTTTTCCGATGATACAGAGTGGTGCAAGGAGCAATTTGCGAGTCTACCTAACTGTGTGATCGTCGAGCATACACGGGGGAAGGGAAGTCAGGAAGATTTATGGCTCATGAGCCGCTGTCGCCATAATATTATTGCCAACAGCACATATAGCTGGTGGGGAGGGTGGCTCAACGAAAGTTTGAATAAAATTGTGATTGCACCAGAGCAGTGGTTTAACGATTTGACTTCAAATATCTCGGATTTGATTCCAAAGCAATGGATTACTTTGCCAGTTGGATATGAAAGAAAAAATCCCAAAGTGTCAATCTGTATTCCTGCTTATCGTCAACCAGCTTTATTGAAAAGGTGTTTAGCATCAATAGATAGGCAAAGTTTTAAGGATTATGAAATCATTATCACAGATGACTCACGGGATGATTGTTTAAAGCCTGTTGTCGATGAATTTTCTTCCATGCTCACCATTAAATATATCAAAAATGAACAGCAATTGGGTTCCCCTGCAAATTGGAATTTTGCGATGGAACATGCCAGTGGAGAATACATTAAAATTCTCCATCATGATGATTGGTTTTATGATGAACAGAGTTTAGGTGCATTTGTGGAGATGCTCGATCAAAATCCTCAAGCAGGGGTGGCTTTTTGTTCATCTCGTCATTATGAACAGGATGTTTATATTTCTAGCCATATACTTCCAACTGAAGAAATTCAATTACTCTATAGAGATCCTAAACGTTTATTTTTGGCTAATATTATTGGTGCGCCAAGTGCAGTTATTTTTAGAAAGTGTGATTTGTTATTTGATGATCAATTAAAATGGTTGGTGGATCTGGATTTTTATATTCAATTGCTGAGTTTAAATCCGAATTTTGTTTATACACAGCAACCATTAATCTGTATTGATGCCATCAATGAAACAAAGATGACAACAATTTGCGAAAATAATAAAACCATTAATTTATTTGAGTATTTTTATCTTTTTGATAAGCTGCAAATTAATCATTTCTCGAAAGTTTATATTGATTTTTTCATTCGCTTGTTTTTACGCTATGATGTTCAGTCATTAGAAGAAATTCGGCAATCTGGTTATCAGGGACATATCAATGAGAAATTTGCTAAAATATTATTTATTAAGGAAATCGTAACAGACTTACGCAGTTAATTTTGTAGAGTATTACATATGGGGGTGTCAAATGTTTAAACGGTTAGATCAGACCTACTCTTATAACCAGCAAATGGTCATGAATGTTTTACAAGATGAACCTAACCCATTAAATCGAATTTCAAAAATAATTCCTGACGGCTCTAAAGTTTTGGATATCGGTGCAGGAGCAGGTTTGCTCGCTCATGTATTACATGCGGAACATAAAAACTTGATTATTGATGGGATTGAGCCTAATCAACGGGCTGCCCAATTAGCTTGGGATTCTAAGCGTTACCGTAAGTTTCATATTGGTTTTGCCCAAGATGTGATTCATGAAATTGCACAGGAAGAGTATGATTTTATTGTATTGGCTGATGTGATTGAACATATCGATGATCCCTTACTGTTTTTAACAGAGCTTTTGAAAGGAATTTCGCTAAAAACTAAAATTATAATCTCTGTACCCAACATTGCATTTGGTGCCATTCGAATTGCATTATTGCATGGAAATTTTGAATATGTTGACTCTGGAATTTTAGAACAAACCCATCTTAGATTCTTTACTTTGCAGACTCTGCAACAACTAATCCACAATTTAGATATGACGATTGAAAAACTGTATTTTTTGCAACGTGACATAAATAAAAGTGAAATCAATATAAAAAAATATAATTTACATCCAGCTTTTATCTCTCAATTGCTTCAAGATCCACTTGCATCCACCTATCAATTTTTAACAATGTTAACAAAGGAAAAAGTAGAAACTGAAACACGATATTTTCAGTAGAATGGTTATGGTTCACATTGAAGTGATAGAGTGAGGAAGTTTGGCAGAAAGAGGAGTTTTGTCCATGACTGAAAAATTTAAAAGCCAAGACACTGGTCAGTTAAAGTCAGCCAGTAAGCAAGTGGTTGATGTGCAAGAAGTCATTTTTATGTTACGAAGGATTGAAAATGATATTGACAAAGAACGTAATCTTGAGCAACTTGCACAGTTAATTATGGGGGAAATCATTGCAGCCAAGGATGTAGCTTATATTATTCATAAAGATATGATCAAGAAAGAAGAATTGTTGCAGAGTGTAGCGACCGCTTGTTATCAGCAGGGTATGACGGAATTGATGACCACTTCGGGTGAGTGAGATGATGGAGGCATGATGAATAAGAATAAGATTTGTTTTATTACCTGTGTTAATGATGAGAGAGTCTATCAAGAATCATTATTGTATATCGATCACTTAATTATTCCTGAAGGAATTGAAGTGCAAAAGATTCAGATTAAACATGCTCCATCCATCACAAAAGGGTACAATAGTGCGATGCATTCTACCGATGCCCAATATAAAGTTTATTTGCATCAAGATGTCTTTATTATTAACAAAAACTTCATTCAAGATGTGATTACAGTATTTCAGAATCATGACAATCTTGGGTTGATGGGGGTAATCGGTTGTAAGAAATTACCTTCCAATGGGATGTGGTGGGAATCCACAGAATTATATGGCACTGCTTATGATACTCACAAGGATCGGATGGAATTACTGCAATTTAATGATGTTCACGGTGATTATGCGCCAGTTCAATGTGTTGATGGACTTATTTTGATCACTCAATATGATATAACTTGGCGAGAAGATCTTTTTACAGGTTGGCATTTTTACGATATATCACAGAGTCTAGAGTTTCTGCGAGCTGGTTATGCAGTAGGCATACCTGAGCAACAGACGCCCTGGTGTATTCATGATAGTGGAGTGCCTAATATAAGTAATGGTTATGAACAATATCGGCAAGTTTTTTTAAATGAGTATTCAAAGGATTTATTTCCTTCTGTGTATGAACTAACTCCTATACCTGATCGAGTACATAAGGAAGAACAAACAGAGCTTTTACGTCAATGGCTTGTTACCGAAGATGATATTACATTAGCAAAAAAATTACTTAGTCGTTCGAAATATATACTCAATCAACATATTTTTGACGCCGAACAAGCAATGTTATCTGGCGACTGGGAAAAAGCAGCCGATCTTGTACAAAAGGCGGGGAAAGATGCACATTATCACCATACAGGCCTATTTTTCTCTCCTGATCTAGAAAATATATTAAAATGTTGTGCAGAAAATTTGAATACCATCTGTAAGCAATCCATTACAAATGGACCTAAGAGGGTAGGAGATAAAAGACATGTTTTGCATGTTTTTAGTGAGGGGTATGAAACCGGCGGTCATACACGGTTAGCAGCACGGTGGATGGAGCAGGACTCTGAGTCTATTCATTCTGTCATTTCATTATGGGCTGGACCGGTGATGCCAAAATGGATTGTAGACATTGCGGAATCGTCAGGAGGATGGTATCTTGATTTAGGGCAAAAAAATTTGACATTGCTTCTCACGGCGAAGGTACTTAGAGAGGTTGCATACTCTTGGGCTGATGTGATTGTGTTACATATTCATCCCTGGGATGTGATTCCAAGTATTGCTTTTGGTGTCGATGGTGGTCCACCTGTTATGTTGCTAAATCATGCTGATCATGTCTTTTGGATTGGTGCATTTATTGCGGATATGGTTGCTGAGATTCGCCCTGCAGGGCAAGATGTAACAATAAAACGTAGAGGAACAGCACGTTCGATGCTACTGTCCATTCCCATGGCGGAGTCTGCTACTCACTATACACGAAAGAGTGCACGAGAAAAACTGGGAATTGGTGAGGATGCCGTCCTATTGTTAAGTATTGCTGCAACTTATAAGTATACACCCTGTGGGAATTATAATTTCTTACAGATGTTGTACGAATTAGTACAAAAACATCCTCATGCTATAGTATTGGTGATTGGACCGCCTGATGAGGACGAGTGGAGACAACTACGTATTCAGACAAATGGTCGAGTATGTGCCATGGGTACACAGTATGATTTGGATGTATTTCATTGTGCAGCGGATCTTTATTTGGATTCATTTTCTATCGGATCTTTGACAGCCTCCTTGGAAGCAGGATTAAAAGGGTTACCAGTCGTCTGCTTTGAGAAGCAAATTGCAAAATTATTGAAAATTGATGATGTATCTTTTGGGCGAGAGCAAGATCTTTTTCCTATGCATCATTTAACCTATGAACAAAAAATTGATGCGTTAATCAAAGATGTTTCCCTCCGAAATAAAGTGGGAAATGAGTTGGCAAAAAAGATTAAATCGGATCATATTGATGGATGGAATGAAGGTTTACAAGATCTTTATTCTTCATTACCAGCAATACATGCCATCTTAACAGAATATGAAAAAATATCTTCTTGGCCCGAGGAGGATATGATATGGAGTTATTTACAGTATAAGACAGGATGGAGTTATTTATATAAGGGAGGACAATCATTATGACAAAAGAAATTGCTTTTCAAATTCTTCAGGATGCTTTTAGTAGTTTACATCGGTCTGGAATGTTAGAACAGGAAATTAAAATTAAGGAAGAGACCGTGATACTTGGCGCGGGATCACCACTCGATTCCATTGCTTTTGTAATGTTCATTACTGATATTGAGGATCGCATCAGTAGTGTAGCCGAGAAAGAAATATATTTAGTTTTGAGTGAAATTCATGAATTTAATATTGATAATCAGTATCTTACTGCTGGTAAATTAGCTGACTATATTGTTTATGCGGCAGGAAAGTAGGAGTCTGAAATGAATCAACTGCCTATAATGGTTATAACGGGAACCAGTAAAGGAATAGGTCGTGGTTTGGCAGAGTATTTTGTTAACCACGGCTATCTGGTAGCAGGATGCAGCAGAGGTTCTACTACTTTTCTAAATGATGCTTATTGTCATGATGAAGTTGATATTGGGGATTCCGCTCAAGTGCGGGCATGGATTCGATCCATAAAAAGAAAATTTGGTCGCATTGATGTATTAATTTGTAACGCAGGGATCGCACCCGCGAACTTGCTTTTAACTATGACTTCTGATGAAGTGCTAGACAATGTATTTCATGCAAATATTAAAGGAACTTTTCAGGTGTGCCGGGAAGTTTCGAAAGTCATGATGATGCAACGCAGTGGACGTATCATTACTCTATCTTCAATGGCGGTAGGGCTTCATGAAGAAGGGACTGCGGCTTATTCTGCCTCGAAAAGTGGAATTGTTGAAATGACGAAAATTCTTGCCAAGGAACTGGCGCCCATGGGTATTACGTGCAATGTCTTAGCTCCATCAATGGTTATGACTGATTTAGTTGAAGTGTTAGGTGAATCCATTATTGCGAGAGCCTTGGAGAAATTAACGATAAAAAGAGTGTTGTCGATTCGTGAAGTTGCCAATGTTGTAGAATTTTTTTCGGCTCCCGAAAGTAGCTGTGTAACAGGACAAGTCGTTCATATGGGATTGGTGGTGTAAAGTCTATGCATACCGATCAATTCACAATGAACCAATGGGAGATTATTAGAATCATTACAGGGGCTCAATGGAAAGAAAATTGTTATCTTGTACAACATATTCCGACAAGGGAAATGCTTTTAATCGATCCAGGTGGTGATGCTGAGGATATTATTAAAACAATAAATCTGCAGAAGGGAATCGTCAAAGGTATTCTTTTGACCCATGCTCATCATGATCATATTGGGGCTGTAAAAGAATTATGTGAGATTTTCTCTGTTGAGTGCTATCTGCATAAAGCAGATGCAAGATTGTTAAGAATGGCACCCGTTTATGCTGCACGATTTACTGGGGCGATGATTGCTGTTCCTGATAAAGTCCATTTATATGAAGATTTGCCAGTCATACCTTTTGCCAACTGTCCAATTTTGGCGATTCCAACACCTGGACATACTCCAGGAAGTGTTTGTTATTTTTTGGGAGATGTTCTCTTCACTGGTGATACGTTGTTATTTGAACATGTTGGGCGTACTGATTTACCAGGAGGAAGCGTACAGGAGATCACACAATCTATTAGCCAACTGCTTGCGATGGACATTGGATCAGTGATTCTTTTTCCAGGACATGGACGACCATGGCCTATAGAAGAAGCTAAGGTTTGGTGGCAGAAAATTCATCTCAGCCCACCTGAATACAATAAGTTCGAAAAGTAAAGTCATGCTCATAATCAAAAAGGAGGCTTTTATGACAGAGGCATATATTGCTGGTATCGAGTACGCATTGCCTTCAAGTTGTATCAGTAATGCTGAATTATCAATGCTACATCCCGAATGGAATATGGATCAAATTGCAGCTAGGACGGGAGTGATAAATCGCCACTGGTGTGCTGATAACGAAACTGCACTAGATATTGCTGAGGTAGCCTGCCATGCTCTATTTTCTCGACTTGATATAGATCCAAAAAAAATCGATGCAGTCCTTTTTTGTACCCAGTCGCCAGACTATCCCATGCCACCC
This sequence comes from Pelosinus sp. sgz500959, assembly GCF_042610375.1. Classification (NCBI taxonomy): domain Bacteria; kingdom Bacillati; phylum Bacillota; class Negativicutes; order Selenomonadales; family Sporomusaceae; genus Pelosinus; species Pelosinus sp. sgz500959. Next base: position 101,855 of record NZ_JBGJZL010000001.1, on the reverse strand, counting down.
AATGCCTGTTTGTTACAAGAACGACTTGGTTTATCTCGAAATGTAGCAGCCTTTGATTATACATTGGCTTGTTCTGGTTTTGTTTATGGTCTCTTTTTAGCCCAAGCTCTGATCAGATCTCGGGCGGCTAAGTTTGTTTTGTTAATTACGGCAGAGACCTATTCAAAATTAATGAATTCTGATGATCGTGGGACGATAACCCTTTTTGGTGATGGAGCTGCGGCTACTCTTGTAAGAGCAGGCAAAGATGGTTTAGGCCTCTGCCAAATGGGAACTGATGGGGGTGGCGCGAAACATTTTATGGTCTCAGAAGGTGGGGCTAGAAAAACGGCAGAAAACGAAGCACAAGAAAAAGCCATTTCTATGAATGGGGCGGCAGTACTTGATTTTATCAAGAAAGAAGTACCTTCCTTGGTCAGTTCTTTATTAAAAGGCTCTGAACTTACGATGGATGATATTGATTTATTCGTTTTCCATCAAGGGAGTAAAATTACTCTTGATTATTTAAATGCTATGTTACACATACCTAGACATAAACGATATTGCAATCTGAGTGAAAAAGGGAATACGGTTTCATCGTCGATCCCTATTGCTTTGTATGATGCTGAGCAACAAGGTATTTTAAAACCAGGAATGCGTGTTATGGCTGTTGGTTTTGGTGTAGGTCTTTCTTGGGGTGGATGCATTATTAATTGGATATAAAATAGACAGTTGCCAAAGAGTTCATTTTGTTTCAAGGAGGTAAAGAATGGAGGCTATTAAAGAAGTTATATCTCGAATGAGAGAACACGGAAACAAATCTTCCATGTACTGGAAGGGTACGGTCTTTTCTTACTCTGATCTTGTAAGTCTTATCGATGAATGGATTGGTCGTTTCAATCAATTAGGGATCGGTCAAGGGACAATTTGCGCTGTACATGGCGATTATTCTCCTCAAAGTTGTGCGGTTTTCTATGCGCTCATGAAGGAAAAAGCTATTATTGTCCCTTTTACGCGAGAAATTGAAAAAGAAATACCTGTATTTTCTCAGATTGCTGGTGTCCAATGTATGATTAGCTTTGATATGAATGATGATTTTCATTTTAAAGAGTTTTCCAATGTTCAGATACCTTCATTAGTAGAGTCTTTTTTGGAGAGGGAACATCCGGGCCTCATTGTATTTAGCTCCGGTTCAACAGGTGTGCCGAAGGGAATTCTCCAAGATTGTGAGTATGTCATGAAGAAATTTGTCGTTAACCGCCAAGGTTGGCGTACAGTCCTTTTTTTATTAATGGATCATTTTGGCGGATTTAATACATTATTATCAACCTTTGCTTATGGTGGAATGAGTGTGTGTGTCGGTGAGCGTACTCCCGAAGCTGTATGTCGTGCGATCGAAGAATCTTCGGCTGATTTGCTACCTACAACGCCAACCTTCCTCAATTTTCTTCTTGCTTCTGGTGTTTATAAGAATTTTGATTTATCATCCATCAAGTTAATTACCTATGGTACAGAATTAATGTCAGCTGTAACCTTGAAAAAAGTGCGAGAGGCTTTTCCGAATGCTAAGCTTAAGCAAACCTACGGTCTTTCGGAACTAGGGGTCTTACGTTCAAAGTCAGAACATGATGACTCCGTCTGGGTGAAAATTGGTGGTAAAGGTTTTGAAACAAAAATCGTTGATGATATATTATGGGTACGTTCTGAGGCTAATATGGTGGGATATCTCAATGCTCCCAGTCCGATTGATGATGAAGGCTGGATGTGTACTGGTGATCAAGTTGAGGTTAAGGGCGAATACATGCGTTTTTTAGGACGTAAGTCAGAGATTATTAATGTTGGTGGCAAGAAAGTATTTCCTGTCGAGGTGGAAACAGTGCTGCTAGAGGCAGAAAATATCTGCGAGGCTTCGGTGTATGGTGTAGGGCATCCATTATTAGGACAAGTCGTTCATGCTCGTATTTCAATTCATGGGGAAGAAGACCACAGCGTATTAAAGGAGCGCCTGCGTAAGCTCTGTTTGGAAAAATTGGCTAAATATAAAGTTCCCATGCGTTTTCTGATTGTTTCCAAAGATGAACAACATAGCCAACGCTTTAAAAAATTACGCAAGAACGATGAAAGCATAAAGGATTAAGGATATGGAATTAAAAGGTAAACTTACGACGTTGAGACCGTTAAGGATTGAGGATGCTCCCATTACTTTGCAATGGAGACTCAGTGATCGTGCACGACTTCTAAATAAGGGGGCGCAGACTGTAGAACAACAGGAAAATTGGATCGCAGTCCGAGAAAAAGCTGGAGATTTGAATTTTATCATTGAGTACCAGCAATTACCTGTTGGTATGATTGCTCTTCATGATATTAGTACAACTCACCGGAATGCAATCATTGGAAGGTTGTTAATTGGTGAACAGTCTGTTGTCGGCAATGCACCAGTATCCTTTGAGGCTGAAGTCTTATTACTGGATTATGCCTTTGAAACATTAGGATTGCATAAAATTAGTGGTGATATTCGAGAAGATAATAAAGGCATGATCAAATTGCGTTCTTATTTAGGTTATCACCAAGATGGTATTTTGAGAGACTACATTTATGATAATGGTCAATATATCAGTGGTATCATGGTATCAATATTAGAAAATGAATATCGAGAAATCTGCCGTCCTAAACTTATCGAAATGATTAATTTATTATCAAAGTATTCGTCTAAATCATAATGAAATAAACTCACTTAGCAAAAGTTAGATCGTAAGTTTGTTTTACGTTTTTATAAATAGGAGTTTTTAAAATAGATAAAATCATATAGAGTGTGGGTGGAAAGATGTATAGTTATTATTGCCAAGTAACCTCTGCGCTTATTGATATTTCATATAATTGTAATGCAAAATGTCCTTTTTGTTTACGTCAGCATCTGCAAACACCACTTTCGGGCGTGATGACTCCGGATATTTTTGATAAAGTATTGTACGAACTGAGAAAGACACCTTCCATACGAACGATCGTATTAGCAGCCGCAGGAGAACCTTTAATGAACCCTTATTTTGGAGAGTATGTGAGTGCTTTGAAAAAATGGGGTTATAAAATTCATTGTATTACGAATATGGCATTGGCGCATAAATTTATGGATGATCTATTAAAATGTGATAATTTGTTACTTTCCATCGAAGGATGGGATCAAGAAAGTTATGAATTTTATCGCAAAGGATTATCATTTGCAAGTGTGAAACACAATATGGAACGATTAGATCACGAAATTAAATTACTGGAGAGTAAGGGTGTACAGAGGCCGATTCGTGAGGTCAATCTCTTATTGACTAGAAAAACCAATGTAAATTTGTTTGTTAACTGTTGGAGTCATTTAGTCGATAGCATTCGTATCGATGTGTTATTGCCTTTGAAACATTGGAATGAAAAGCGGCAACTATTTGAACGAATTTATGTAGAAGAACTGAAAGACCATTACTTTGAATTTATTGAGGGGCAAAAAAAATTAACCTGTATGCAGCCATTTGATCGGATTAGCATTAGAGCAAATGGTGAGATGGCTCTTTGTTGCACTGATTTTAAGGAAATTTCCCTGGGACGTTTTACAGGTCTAACAAGCTATTATTTCGATGAGCAGTTAGTTAAGGTGCGCAGAGAATTTTTGCAAGGGAGAACGCCAGATATTTGTCAGTTATGCCATTTAAATTTGCAAGTGGATCGTCAGGCTATTTTTTCTCTCATGCCAGAGCTTAATCAGTATATAGATGATAAACGAATTAAAATTGCATTTTAATAGCAGAGGTGGAAATGATGAACATCCTGGAAAATCAAGTTTGGACGGGTGAAGAAATTTATCAGATGGCTGTATCGGCTCATCGGAGTGGTGATTTAAATACGGCAGCCACTTTGTATCAGTTAATGCTAGAAAAATATCCACAGCATGCTGAAATACTGTCTTTATTTGGAGAGTTAGCATTTGATGCCAAAAATTATAAACTAGCGGTTGAATTGTTGCGTCGTGCAATTGCTGCAGCACCAGAGGAGACTATTTATTATCTATCCTTGGCACGAATGTTGACTAAGATAGGAGACTTGAATGGAGCGATCATAGTTTATGAGGAATGTATTGCACGAAAATTGTTAATACAAACCCTTTCTTATGGCGATACTGTTAAATAATTTTAGGTGATATTTGCTAAAGGGCTATTAGAAATAAGGAGGAAGCAATATGAGCTTGGAACAATGTAAAATATTAGATTTACCCAAAATACATGATCCGAGAGGAAATTTAACTTTTGTTGAAAGTTCAAGGCATATTCCTTTTGAAATAAAACGTGTGTATTATCTGTACGATGTTCCTGGTGGAGAAACGCGAGGTGGACATGCTCATAAAAATTTACAACAATTTATTATTTCCATGTCTGGAAGTTTCGATGTAGTGTTAGATGATGGTTTTGCTAAAAAGACAGTGAATCTGAACCGGAGTTATAAAGGATTATATTTACCATCCATGACGTGGCGTGACCTTGTTAACTTTTCATCTGGTTCAGTATTGATGGTTTTAGCATCGGAATATTATGATGAGGCTGATTATTATCGAGATTATGATGAGTTTGTAGCAGCAGTCAAATCGGGGGTGAAGTAATGCAAATACCATTTCTGGATATGAAAGCACCTTATTTAGAACTGAAAAATGAACTGGATATGACGTATCAACGGGTCATGGAATCGGGTTGGTATGTACTTGGCAAAGAAGTAGAAGCATTTGAACAGGAGTTTGCTCAATATTGTGATGTCAAACATTGTATTGGAGTGGGCAATGGCTTAGATGCTTTATTTTTAATTTTAAAAGCATGGGGAATTGGCGAAGGTGATGAGGTCATTGTTCCTACCAATACGTATATTGCCACATGGTTAGCGGTTACTTATACTGGGGCAAAAGTTGTACCAGTAGAACCAGACGAACGTACTTATAATATCGATCCTAATAAAATTGAAGTTGCAATCACTGAAAAAACCAAGGCAATTATTGCAGTACATTTATATGGACAACCTGCTGATATGCCTGCCATTAATGAGATTGGAAAAAGGTATCATATAAAAGTGTTAGAAGATGCTGCCCAAGCTCATGGTGCTACATGTTATGGTAAAAGAGTAGGTGGTTTGGGAGATGCAGCAGGTATCAGTATGTATCCAGGTAAAAATTTAGGAGCCTTTGGTGATGCTGGAGTTGTCACGACTAACGATGATGAAACAGCCGATGCTGTACGAGTCCTCCGTAATTATGGTTCTCGTGTAAAATATCATAATGAGGTGGTCGGACATAATTCCCGTCTTGATGAATTGCAGGCTGCATTGCTGAGAGTAAAACTTAGGCACCTTGATGAGTGGAATCAGCGCAGAATGGAAGTCGCTCAACGTTATTTATATGAATTAGGCGATTGTAAAGAAATTCTTTTACCTTATGTTCCGGAATGGGCAGAACCTGTATGGCATTTATTTGTGATTCGTAGCCAAAAACGCGATGAATTACAGAAAAAATTAACGCAGCATGGAATCGGTAGTTTGATCCATTATCCAATTCCTCCCCATTTGTCAGGTGCATATAAAGAATATGGGTGGGTAAAAGGGTATTATCCTATTGCTGAAAGAATGGCAAATGAAGTATTGAGTTTACCCGTAGGCCCGCATATGAAGGATCAAGCTAAACATGTAATCGAGAAAATAGTATATTCCGTGGGAGAAGGAATTTAACATTGGAGGCTATCATGGAAAGGAAGGAAAAACTATCCATTGCCATACCTACAAGAAACTGCTGCTTAGAGTTAACAGAATTACTGGACTCGATACAAAGGCAAATTACTCAGCAACCACCTCTCAGCGAACTTATTAAAATTCATATTTTTGATAATAACTCAACTGATGATACGGCAGAGCTGATTTCAACTTTTGATTTACCCCTAATTTATAAAAAAAATGAAACTGAGATTAGCATTGTAGATCAAATCTTTCAAGCCTATGAAGAACCAACGGGTCAATATATTTGGATTGTTGGTGAAAATGATCTTTTAGTTGATGGTGCAATTGAAATCATATTGGCACAGTTAGAAAAATTTGAGCCAGCCTTATTGATATTTAAAATGGCAGGATATCAAAATTTGGTACAAATGCCTTCCTGTTTTACGAGCTACCAAGACTTTGTATTATTTTCACAGCATTATAATCCTCATTTACTACTGGAGAATATGCTTATTTCAATGAATGTGATTCGTAAAGGGTGCTTTGATGAACAATATGCACGTAAGTATCAACAGGAAAGTCATGCACATTTGAGAGGAATCGTAAGTGGTGTAAAGAAAGATTGTGGGAAAATTGTATACAATCAGCAACAAATGCTTCATATGCGCCAGCAGCATGGGAATGTTATGGGAAGTAGCATAGGGAACTTAGAAAAAATAATCTATCTTAAATGGTTAAAACAAGAATATGATTTAAGGGGAATTGTTCCAGAGAGAGTGATTGCTGATTATAATTTGCGACTATACCCACTTGTACCTAAAGTTTCGATTTTGATTAATTTTGAAATGAATGAAAATATAACTGTTGATGAAAATTTAAAAATATTAAACCAAACCATCGAAAGTGTATTGGCGCAAGATTATTATTATATTGAGATCATTGTAAATAGTCATTGCTATTTTTGGTCAGAATATATGGATTTTGCAAGAGAAAAACAATTATATGGTAAGACCGTTCAATATGCGGAAGTCCCTTTTGAGGCCAATTATGAACTTGTTAAGCAACTTTTAAATGGTGATTACATTATGCTGATGAATGTAGGAGAGTACCTTACGGATCATACATATATAACATCAGCAGTAAAAATCATGATTGCTAATGAGGACATCAGTATTTCCTTTGCTAATTATTCTTTGTTAAAAGGATCAAGCGCTCTTATACAGGAAGAACGTGGATTAGATAATATCGATATTTTCTCAGAACAATCCTGCACAAAAATTAGCGGACAATGGCTGTTTGCCAATTATGATAAATTGTGGTGTAGACCTTGTACGACAATTTTCAAGCAAGAATTGTTTTTTGGTGATCTAGGAAGGTATCTAAAAAATATTAATAAATTGATGTTTCCTTGGATGTTTGTGGAAAGTAATATTGCTTTTCATAATAAGGTAGTGGCAAAATGTCCAGATGAGTTTGAAAAAAGTAGTGGAATTTTAACCTTAGAAAGCTATTCTATGACGTTAGAATACATTGATCTAGCTGTGATGAATGCCCTAGTGTGTGATTATCCTAAAGAAGATTTACAAAAATGGCGTAAAGATATTGTGAAAAAATATTGCTTAGGGATCATCCATCAAGCGGATCAGAATATTGATATATTGATCGGTCTATATGAGGTAGCCAGAAAAAATGGGGTTGCTCATTTATTGCATGAGTCAATGAGTGAAATCGCGCGGGATTTTAATAGGATGACTAGTGTGAAGAATCCTTCTGCAGGAAAATAATACATAGTGTAGAATCTTACCATACAGTATGGTAAGATTCTACACTATGTGCTATTTTCAATTTAATAGAGTCAGAACTCCATATCTATATAGAATAGTTTTATTGATATACACAGGACTAAGTGAGGTAACGTAATGACAAGTGAAATGCAACAAGAGCTAACTCAGCCGTCGGAAGCTCTTAGAGATACGGCCATTACATGTGTGGGGATGGCACTACGTTCTCTAGGCAGGACAGTCAGTGATCAAGAGGTGCGTTTAGCTTGGCCGAAGGAAGAAAAAGAAGAACAGAATATTATTCAAGCATTAAAAAAGCACAAACTACAAGTTTATGTACAGACAGTAGATGTGGAACAGTTACCAGATATTCCTGTTCCAGCCATTACTCGCATAAAAAATGGTCATTATATCGCTGTTGGTCAATGTAATGGTGAACGGATTATGGTGGTTGATCCCTTAATCGGTCGACCCGTATATGTGCCTCTTAGCCAATTCCTCCAAGCGTGGGACGGCACTTTGATTACGATAGAACAACCATTTAGTTTGCGAGAATGGTTGCGAAAAATGAATTTGGATTGGTTTATCTCAATTATTTCTCAATATAAGGATTTATTAGGTGAAACCCTAATCGCTGCCTTCTTTTTGCAGTTATTAGGGTTATTAATGCCCTTGTTCACCCAAGTCATTGTTGATAAAGTTTTGCCAAATAATGGATTAGTTACGTTGGATGTACTAGCTGGTTCATTTTTATTGATGCTATTTTTTCAGACCCTTACGAGTATTTTGCGTACATACTTATTTAATCATACAACGAATAAAATTGATGTGATTTTGGGGATCAAGCTTTTTCGACAGATTGTCAGTCTACCCCTACAATATTTTGAGTCTAGGCGAGTGGGGGATACCTTAATTCGAGTAGCTGCACTGAATAGTGTGCGAGATTTTTTAACAGGACCAGCGTTAGGTGCCCTTTTAGATATATTTTTTTCTTTTATTTTTTTAGGGGTGATGATCTACTATAGTGTGTCGATGACTATTATTTCTTTATTGGTCGTGCCGCTTAGCTTACTGCAAAATATTGTCATTACACCGATTTACCAAAAAAAATTAGAGACTGTATGGGCGGCTTCGGCCCTTAGTAATTCTTTCTTAGTAGAAGCAATTACAGGGATTCATACTATGAAGTCCCTGGCGATTGAGCCCCAGTTCGTGCATCGCTGGGAAAAATTGTTATCTCGCTATGTACAAACAGCCTTTGATACCTCTGTATTTAATTTAATTCTTAGCAATACTAGCAATTTAATTCAAAGTATGGTAGGGTTTGCTGTGCTATGGTATGGTGCTTACTCTGTCATGGAGGGCGATATGACAATCGGTCAGTTGATTGCCTTTCAGATGATGGCCTCTCAGGCGACGGGCACTTTAATGAAATTATTTGCTTTGTGGCCAAGTGTCCAGCAGGTCGCCATGGCGGTTATGAGACTTGGTGATGTTATAAGTGCTGTTCCAGAAACAGCTCATTCACCATCAGACGCTGTTTACTATGAGATACAAGGTGATATTATATTAGAAAATATAGATTTTCGTTATCGCTTGGAAGGAAAACTCATCTTAGATCAGGTCAATATTCATATTCCACAAGGAGCCAGGGTTGGAATCGTTGGTCGGTCTGGTTCTGGTAAAAGTACGTTGACCAAATTGATTCAACGATTGTATTTCCCTGAATCAGGAAGAATTCTATTGGATGGTATAGATTTGCGTCAGCTCGATGTCAATTGTTTGCGTCGGCAGATTGGTGTTGTATTGCAGGAAAATTATTTGTTTACTGGTAGTGTGCGTGATAATATTTCGATGGCGGCTGCTAGTACACCGATTGATAAGGTTATCGCAGCAGCGAAAGCAGCGGGCGCTCATGATTTCATTCTAGAACTGGCCGAAGGGTATGATACTCCCGTAGGAGAACGGGGAATGTCGTTATCAGGTGGGCAAAAACAACGTATTGCGATTGCTCGCGCTCTCATTACCAATCCTAAAATATTAATTTTTGATGAGGCAACAAGTGCTCTTGATTATGAGTCGGAAAAAATCATTCTAGATAACTTAGATACAATTTGCGCTGGACGAACGGTATTGATGATTGCTCATCGTCTTTCTACGGTACACTGTTGTGATTTAATTATTGTACTTGATCATGGAAAGGTCATTGAAAGTGGTAATCATGACGAACTAATGGTGAAAAAAGGTCTATATTATAATTTATATTTACAACAAGAGGGATAAGAGATGCTAAAAAAGTTTCTGAAAAATAAGTTTGACGATATGTTGACCAGCGAAGAAACTGAGTTTATGCCAGCTGCGGTTGAAGTCGTAGAAACGCCCGTTTCGCCTGTTGCCCGTATGGTTATTTATGCACTATTCATATGGTTCAGCAGTGTACTTGGTTGGGCGATTGCTGGCACAGTGGATGAGGTTGCCACTGCTCCTGGCAAAATTATTCCTGTAGGTTATGTTAAGGCGGTACAAGCAGAAGATAAAGGCATTGTAAAACATATTCATGTGATTGAGGGACAAAAAGTAACGAAGGGAGAACTCTTAGTTGAGCTGGATTCTACCATCACGCAAGCAGACTTTGAACGCCTTAAGAAAGATGTAGCTTATTATACGTTGGAAATTGACCGTTTACTAGCTGAACAGTTCGATAAACCTTTTGTACCAAATACTAATTTGCCAGGACTCGATAAGAAGGATTTAGAGTATCAGCTTAGTTTATATGATACACGAATGAGCGAATATCAAATGAAATTAGAGATTGCTCAAACTAATGTCCGCCAAGCGGAAGCTGGGTTAGCAAGTGCCTTATCGCGCAAAGGAGAGTACAAGGAAAGACTGGATATTGCCAGTGAAAAGGAAGATCGAATTGTACAATTAACCAAAGAGAATGCAGTTGCTTATTTTACCTTATTAGATCAGCGTTCACAGCGTATTCAACTGTATAAGATGTTAGAAGCGCAAGATGGAGAAGTCGATAGGGCGCAATGGGCTGTCATTCGTAGCCAAAAAGAAATTCTGGGTTTGCGTGAAGCCAGAAATAAAGAAATTGCGACACAGATGGTAGAATCACGCCGAAAATTACAGGCACAAAACGAAGAATTGAAAAAAGCACAAGAAAAAAATCGGTTATCTAATATTGTCGCGCCTACTGAAGGCAGAGTTAATCAATTGGCAATCCATACGGTAGGAGGGATTGTTACGACTGCTCAGACGTTGATGATGATTGTACCAGAGGATGCACAAATGGAAGTCGAAGCTTGGATCGCTAATAAAGATATCGGTTTTGTTAAAGTTGGACAAAAAGCGGCTATTAAAGTAGATGCTTTTAGTTTCCAACGTTTTGGGTTGTTAGAAGCAGAGATCAAGGAAATTAGTCCAGATGTTGTAGAACGCCCTGATAGCAAGGAAAAGTCTCAGGCTTACCGAGTTATTTTAACTTTGGATAAAAGTTTCATAAATATCATTGATCAGCAACGCAGTTTGTCCCCTGGTATGACTGTTAATGCAGAGATTAAAATCCGTGAGAAAAGAATTATTGAATTCTTCTTAGATAGTTTCCGAAAATATAAAAATGAGGCACTTAAGGAGAGGTAGTATGGAAAAAATAGATACCGCTCTACGATGCCTTGTGACCATAGCCAGGCTACTTGGAATCCCAGCTGATGAACAGCAGTTGCAACGGGCTTATAGTATGGATGATAAGGGGATCGATCAATTCAGTCTGATGAGGGCAGCCAAAGAACTTGGTTTAAAGTCTCGTTTGTTACAAAGGTTGCCAGAACGATTTGCGAAATTACCATTACCAGCCATGTTTTTATTAAAAAATAACAATTGGGTCGTGGTTTTACGCTCTGATGGTCAGACTGTTTTCATGGTTGATCCCTATTATCCAAATGTCATTGGAGTACCTCTTGATAAGTTTTTTTCTGAGTGGTCTGGACAGGTATTGCTTGTTGCGAAACGATTTGTGATTCAGGAGAAAGTAAGGAAATTTGGTTTATCATGGTTTTTTCCTATTATTATTCAATATAAATCCTTGTTTGGTCAGGTGTTGTTTTTATCATTGATATTGCAACTGATTGGCTTATTGAGCCCTGTATTTACCAAGGTAATTATTGATGAAGTATTGGTGCATCGTAGTGTTAATACACTAAATATGTTGATGATCGGGATGATTGTGGTTAATGTTTTTCAAACTGTTCTTGGTGGAGTGCGCAGTTATTTGTTTTCATATACGACAAATAAAATTGATGTAGTATTGAGTGCTAAAATCTTTCGTCATATTAGCAACTTACCCATAAAGTATTTTGAAACTTGGCAAGTCGGTGATGTGGTTTCTCGTGTGCGGGAACTAGAACAAGTACGTTCGTTTATTACTGGTTCTGCTTTGACCGTTGTCTTAGATGTTGTTTTTGCAACAATCTATATTGCTGTATTGTTTAGTTATAATAGCATACTAACGATTATTACCTTAGGTGTCGTTTTATTATTCGTAATACTAAATTTAGTAGTCACACCTATTTATAAGACCTTATTAAATAGATTATTTCAGATTGGCAGTGAATCTCAGTCTTTTTTAATTGAATCCATTACTGGAATTCAGACAGTTAAGACGTTAGCCGTTGAAGCTGCTTTTATTCAACGTTGGGAACAGATGCTTTCGCGCTTGATAAAGACAGCATTTACTGTCGCAAATGTATCCAATGTGGCTGGTAATATTGGAGGTTTTATACAGCAGGCTTTTAATTTGTGTTTATTATGGATTGGTGCTCGAACGGTATTAGAAGGCAATCTTTCTATGGGGGAATTGATTGCTTTTCAAATGATGGCGGGGCAGGTCATTGGACCTATTTTAAGGTTGGTTAATCTGTGGCAGTCTTTCCAGAAAACCATGGTATCTGTCGACCGTTTAGGGGATATTTTAAATGATGTGACGGAGCCAGCTTTTAATCCCAATCGTACGACATTACCTGCTATTGAAGGTTCAATTGTACTGGATCGTGTGACTTTTCGCTATAAACCTGATGGTCGTGAAATATTGCGGCAAGTGAGTCTTGATATTCCGGCTGGAGCGCGAGTTGGCGTTGTTGGGCGTTCGGGATCAGGGAAAAGTACACTCACCAAGCTGATTCAGCGCTTATATGTTCCTGAGTCTGGTAGAGTTCTTATTGACGGAGTTGATTTGGCTCAGATTGAACCTGCATGGCTCAGGCGACAAATAGGTGTTGTTTTGCAGGATAATTTTTTGTTTAATGGTTCTGTTCGAGATAATATTGCGACTGCTAAACCTAATGCTACTCAAGAAGAAATACTGCACGTTGCTCAAATTGCTGGTGCTCATGAATTTATCATGGAACTGGCTGAGGGGTATGATACTGCAGTTGGTGAAAGAGGGACATCTTTATCTGGTGGGCAACGCCAGCGCATTGCGATTGCTAGAGCACTACTACCTAATCCAAGTATTTTAATTTTTGATGAAGCAACAAGTGCCCTTGATTATGAATCAGAGAAAATTATTATGGATAATCTTGATCAAATTGCGAATGGGCGTACAATGATTATGATTGCACATCGCTTATCTACGATCAGGAAGGCGGATGTGATTCTTGTGATTGACAAAGGCATGCTCGCAGAGTCGGGTACCCATGATGAACTACTTACTCAGCAGGGAATTTATCATCATTTATATCGCCAACAAGAACGATAATTTTCCAATATGCGTACTAAATATAACAAATTATATTTAGTACGCATATTTATCTTTATTTGTCAACGTGCTACAATAAAATTAGACAAAGTTATTATTGCAAGTAACGTGATGAAAAGGGTGTGGATATTATGAGTAGCATTTCCCAACTCAGTACAAATTCTATTTGGAAAAAGTTATATTCACTTTCCTCTGCCACTAATATGAAATCTGGGAATTTACAACAAGATCAATCGGATTATAATTTTCAGTCGTTACAAGCCTTATCGAATTTCACAATACAAAATATTCAAACACAACAAGAGCAATATCGTAATCGGATTACTACGTTTAATAATAGTGTGAGTGAGACAAATAAAAGTGCTAAGCTACTAACAGCGGCTAATTTTTTTAATCAAAAGTATGTATCGACAAGTACAGGGGCAGCTGTGAGCGGTGATGCGAAGAGTGGTGCGACGGAAACTCAATACAATGTTTCTGTCAGTCAGGTTGCGACAGGGCAACAGAATGATGGAAAAACCTTAACAGGTTCTGCGTATGGTGGAGTGTCTACAGGACTTTCTACCTTGGGAATTACCGTTGGGAGTGGTACCGAACGTCAGGTATCTGTAAATATCTTAGCAACGGATACAAATGGACAGGCACTGAAAAAATTTGCTAGTGCGATTAATAATAGTGGAAATGGCGTACGCGCTGAAGTAAAAACAAAAGGTAATGATCAATATTTAAGTGTAATTTCCAAAGATACAGGGGCTGCGAACTCATTTGCCATTCGAGATATCTATGGTAATGGAGCAACGACATTACAATTGACTAATACGGTGAAGAATAGTGCAGATGCTTCATATGTGGTCAATGGAACGAATTATCAGTCATCCACTAATAAAGTATCTCTTGATCATGGTAATCTAACATTATCTTTAAATAGTACGACGACAGGCACCATTAAAGTTAATGTTGGTAAAGACGATAGTAAAGTAGTTGATGCAGTAAAAAATCTTGTTACTAATTATAATAAATTGAATGATGTATTAAGTGATAGCGATTATGTGACTAAGCGAGGAGGAAGGGCTTTAGATGGTGTGGAATCTCTTGTTGGCAAGACCATGTCTTCAAATTTTGCTAGCATCGGAATTACATTAGACAAAACCACTGGTAGTTTAGCATTAGACGACAAAAAAATTTCTACTGCCTTAGCGTCTAGTCCTGATAAAGTGAAAAGCTTATTAATCGGCTCTGCTAGCCTGGGGAAAATAGTAGAGCGTGTTTCGAAGGAAATATCTACTGCGCCAGTGAACAGTTATTTAAAACCACCAAGTGCGCTGGATACATTAAATTATACTTCTCCATATAACAGTAATGGTTGGTTAACAAAGAATAATAATTTAGCGCAAGGTCTATTTTTAAATATGACGGTTTGATGGGAACGGATATTCAAGGAATTCTAAGTGATGAAAGAGTAGCAGATATTATGTCCAGAATGTAGCCTAAGGAAAAAGAAAAATCTGATAAAGTAGACTTAAAATATGAAGTCGATTTTATATATGATGATTTTATCCTTAAAAACCTTGCAATTTATCATTAAAAGAATTATAATACACTTTGCGAACATATTGCTTAGGTCTGTGGTTGAAAGTCGAGGCCAGTCGCAGGCGAAACGATCCACATAAGGAGTCCAAAGTGGCTCTGAGCATGGTGCGGTTTAGGGGTAAGTCCTGCCGAGTTATTAGCTTAATTAGCTAGATTCGAGAGTGGTAGTAGTGAGGAGATTGAATTCTTATTAGCGAACCTTCCAGCAGGCGGGTGTGGGGGCAAAGACCAGGTCAGCTAAGCAATATGGTCCTTTTTAAAATAGTAAAATGAATAGTTTATAAAGCCTGGATGATTTATCATCCAGGCTTTCCATTATATAACAATAATTAGTCAATGTTTTAATAAAAAAACATTGACTAATTATACAATGAATATGTATAATTATAAGCATATTTTAAATATGTGGGGGGGTATACATAGTGTCTAAAAAAATAATGTCATTCATGATGCTTATGGTCCTTGTAGTATCTTTTGGTTTAGTTGGGTGTGGCAAGCAAGAAGCGGCTAAGCCTAAAGTGCTTAAAGTTGGTTCTGAAGCTTCTTTTGCTCCCTTTGAATTCCAAGAAGAGGGTTCAAAAGAATATGCTGGTTTTGATATGGATTTAATTAAAGCGATCGGTAAACAAATGGGTTATGAAGTGCAAATTCAGAATATGGGTTTTGATGGTTTGATTCCAGGTATTGAATCAGGTACTGTTGATGTAGCGATTTCAGCCATGACGATTACAGAAGAAAGAAGTAAAAAGATTGACTTCTCTACACCATACTATAAATCAGGTTTGACGATTGTAGTCAAAAATGATAATACGACGATTAAGAGTTTTGCAGACTTAGAAGGCAAAAAAATTGCTGTACAATTAGGTACGACTGGTGCTGATGAGGCTAAAAAAGTTAAAAACGCTCAAATTCGCGAATTTAATAGCGCTCCAGAAGCATTTTTAGAACTTAAAGCTGGTGGCGTTGATGCTGTTGTAAATGATAAACCTGTTAATGATTATTATATTGCTAAAGCTGGTGGCAAAGATGCGAAAGAAATTGGTCAACCATTAACTGCTGAAGAATATGGTATTGCAGTTTCTAAGAAAAATAAAGAATTAACTGAGAAAATTAATAAAGCATTAGATGAACTTAAAAAGAATGGCGAGTATGATAAAATGTACTTGAAATGGTTTGGTAAAAAAGCTCAATAAAAAATAATCAATAACGTCCTATTCTATGCGATGACGAAAGCGTAGAATGGGACGTTGTTTTATTTGTACTATTTTTTTAGTACAAAAGACTTGAATATACTGTAAAACCATGTACAATAGGAAGAGGGAAAAAATATAGATACTGTGGAGGTTATTACATGTCTAGAAAACTGATGTCGCTACTGATCTTGGGGGTTATGATACTGTCTTTGGGTTTGGCGGGTTGTGGTCAAAAGAATGCAACTAAAACTGAATCCAAGGTGCTGAAGGTGGGTGCGGAGATGACTTTTCCACCTTTTGAATTCCAAGAGGAAGGCAGTAAAGAATATGTTGGCTTTGATATGGATCTGGCCAGAGCAATTGGTAAACAAATGGGTTATGAAGTGCAAATTCAAAATGTTGGCTTTGATGGACTGATTCCTGCTTTGGAAGCTGGTAATATTGATATTATTGTTTCCGGAATGAGCATTACTGAAGAACGTACTAAAAAAGTGGCTTTTTCTAAACCTTACTATAAGTCAGGTTTATCGATTGTAGTTAAAGCAGATAATGCTACGATTAAAAGCTTTAAAGATTTAGAAGGTAAAAATATTGCAGTACAAATTGGTACGACTGGTGCCGAGGAAGCCAAAAAAATTAAAGATGCAAAAGTACGAGAATATAATAGTAATTCCGAAGCTTATATGGAACTTAAGGCTGGCGGCGTAGATGCTGTGGTTAACGATTTGCCAGTGAATGAATATTATTTGGCAAAAAGCGGCGATAAAAATGCTAAATTGCTTGGTGATATCATGAATGCTGAAGAATATGGTATGGCGATGACGAAGAAAAATACAGAGCTTACAGAAAAAGTAAATGCAGCCTTAGACGAACTTAAAAAGAATGGCGAATATGATAAAATTCATATGAAATGGTTTGGCAAAAAAGCTCAATAAATATCTCTGAATAGGCGTGATGTGAATCACGCCTATTTAAATATCATTGACAGTCCTATATTGTATGATTATAATCATATTATGTATTTCTATGCATAAGTTTATATTATTTGAATTAAGGGTGAAAAGATATGAATTTTGATCTTGATTTGGTTGTCCGTTCTTTTCCTTTATTGCTGTTAGGTGCAGGCGTTACTGTGCAAATTACAGCAGTTAGTGTGAGTGTTGGTTTATTAATTGGAATGATTGTCGGTATTGCTCGGTTATCAAAAACATGGATTATTAAGGCCTTAGCGGCTGTGTATGTGGATTTTATCCGTGGTACACCATTGTTGGTACAAATATTTCTGATTTATTTTGCTTTGCCAATTGTTCTGGGAACACGTATTGATCCTTTTATCGCGGCTATTACGGCTTGTAGTATTAATAGTGGTGCCTATGTTGCTGAAATTTTTCGAGGTGGCATTCAGTCGATTGATAAAGGACAAATGGAAGCTGGTCGTTCTCTTGGTTTGACTTGGAGACAAACGATGCAACATATTATTTTACCCCAAGCTTTTAAACGTATTATTCCACCTTTAGGAAATGAATTTATTGCGATGATGAAAGATTCTTCATTGGTATCAGTCATTGGTTTTGAAGAATTAACACGCAGAGGGCAGCTGATTATTGCCCGTACGTATGGATCCTTTGAAATTTGGTTGTCAGTCGCATTTATATATTTGATTATGACTTTTACAATTTCCCGCTTGGTAGATTATTTGGAGCGGAGGTATAAAATCGATGATAAACATTAAAAATATTCATAAAAAATTTGGGAAACTTCATGTACTCAAAGGCATTGATCTTCATATTGATGAAAAAGAGGTAGTGGTTATTATCGGGCCAAGTGGTTCTGGTAAGAGTACATTGCTACGTTGCATTAACTTCTTGGAAGAACCAACTGAAGGAACAATCGTTGTTGATGGTATTCCTCTTGATAGTGAGGCAAATGTTAACAAAGTACGGATTGAAGTGGGGATGGTATTTCAACGGTTTAATCTATTTCCTCATAAAACAGTACTAGAAAATGTGATTTTAGCTCCCATGCAAGTACGCAAATTGAGTAAGGACGAGGCCGAGAAAATTGCCCTTGATCTACTCGCGAAAGTTGGGTTAGGCGATAAACCTCATGCTTATCCTGAACAGTTGTCAGGTGGACAGCAGCAGCGGGTTGCTATTGCCAGAGCACTAGCAATGCGTCCGAGAGTCATGCTTTTTGATGAACCGACATCAGCTCTTGATCCAGAAATGGTAAATGAGGTTCTTGATGTTATGAAAAGTTTGGCTCATGAAGGAATGACAATGGCAATTGTGACTCATGAGATGGGATTTGCTCGTGAAGTGGGTGATCGGGTCATTTTCATGGATGAAGGTCGTATTGTTGAAGAAGGTACGCCAGAACAGATTTTTATGTCTGCTAAAGAGGAACGTACGCAAGCTTTTCTATCGAAGATACTGTAGTAGAAGAGCCGCGGTGTTCACGTTGACAGCAATAACCAGTGGTGGTATACTTTGTGGTATGATCACTGGTTGATCGCAGTTTATTGTTTATTTTAGGAGGCGTTTCATAATGATTGGTAAAGTTAAATGGTTTAGTTCTGAAAAAGGCTATGGTTTTCTTGAAAGAGAAGATGGTGGAGATGTTTTTGTACATTTTTCCGCAATCCAAGATCAAGGCTTCAAAACTTTAACTGAAGGTCAAGAAGTTGAATTTGATATCGTTGAAGGTGCACGTGGACCTCAAGCAGCTAACGTTGCTAAAGCTTAATTTGCATTTAGACAAATATACCCGGCTATTATAGTCGGGTTTTTTTGACGCAATCAAAAAGTATAGAACTTTCTCGATCGCAAGTAAGAACGACTAAGACTTCTGCCTGCGTCTGAGGGCTTGGCACAAGTCAAGTCTTTTTTTATTTGTAAAAAAACATAATAATTTAAGTGAATAATGAATTTTCAGACAGGACTTTAGTGATTAATGGAGAATAATATATGTATGATACACGAGAGGAGATGGCGATTATGTCCATAACTGTACGAGGCAAAAATATTGAGATTACACCAGCATTGAAGGATTATGTTGTGAAACGAGTGAGTAAAATAACAAAATATTTTGATTCTCTCGGCGAAATTACAGCAATTCTTATCGTGGAAAAAGGTCGTCATATTATTGAACTAACAGTCCCTGTTAATGGCATGATGCTTAGAGGT
Source organism: Pelosinus sp. sgz500959 (assembly GCF_042610375.1). Taxonomy (NCBI): domain Bacteria; kingdom Bacillati; phylum Bacillota; class Negativicutes; order Selenomonadales; family Sporomusaceae; genus Pelosinus; species Pelosinus sp. sgz500959. The sequence goes on along the minus strand of NZ_JBGJZL010000001.1, from coordinate 82,639 downwards.
CAAGAAGCTACTGCCGATATGTACACTTCAATTGACCTTGTAGTTGATAAGATTGAAAAACAAATTGAAAAATATAAAACTAAATTATCCCGTCGTCTTAAAGGTGGTAATTTTAAAGGTGAGTTAGTTACTACTGTTGTTCCTGAAGATGATGGAACTAAAGTAGTAAAAACAAAACGTTTCCCAATCAAGCCAATGGATGTGGAAGAAGCGATTTTACAAATGAATCTGATTAACCACGATTTCTTTGTATTTACTAATGCTGAAACCGAAGAAGCTAACGTCCTATATCGTCGTAAAGATGGTAATTACGGGTTGATTGAACCAGAATTTAAATAAGGCTACTCATCGTACTAAAAAAAGAATAAATGTATTGTGTCGCACAGAGTGTAGAGAATAGTGCGCAGAGAAGACTGATACTAAACTATCCTATCGATAGTTAGTAAGTCTTCTTTGCGTGCTTTTTTTATATCCAAAATAGGCATTAGTCATCAGAAAGGTCAATCGAGGAGGAATAGTATGGAATTGAAAAAAACAACAGGAGTTACAAGGCTTAATTTCCTTAAATTAATGGGGGGAATTACCGTAACGGGTGTGGCCGCTAGTATCGCTGGTTGTACGAATGAGTCAGTTGGCGGTAAAGGGTGGATTCCTGGACAGTATGGTGGAACCGGGAACTGGCCAGTACAAGTAAAAGGACGTATTCCCATTGATCCAAACAATCCTTCTATCGTTAGGGATGACCGCAAGTGTATTCTATGTGGTCAGTGTTTGGAGGTGTGTGAGAAGGTACAGAGTGTTTATGGATACTATGAATTGCCGATAAAAAATGATATCACTTGTGTAGGGTGTGGACAGTGCGCACAGTGGTGTCCAACAGCTGCCATTAGGGAGCGCGATGATGTTGGTAAGGTGATAAAGGCTCTTGATGATGAGAGTGTACATGTAGTCGTGCAAACCGCGCCAGCGACTCGTGTTTCTTTAGGAGAGGAATTTGGTCTGCCACCTGGCAGTATGGTAGAGGGTAAACAGGTCGCTGCTCTTAAAAAAGTGGGTTTTAATACTGTATTTGATACGAACTTTAGTGCTGATCTAACAATTATGGAAGAAGCAACAGAGTTAATCAAACGTATCACTGGTAGAGACCATAATAAATTGCCCCAATTTACTTCATGCTGTCCAGGGTGGGTAAAATTCTGTGAGTATTATTATCCTGACTTAATTGGTAATTTATCCTCTGTTAAATCGCCTCAACAAATATTGGGTGCCCTTGTTAAAAGTTATTACAGGGAGAAACGAGGTTTACAGTTAGAAAAAGTCATTTCTGTAGCCATTATGCCGTGTACGGCTAAAAAATTCGAATGTCAACGTCCTGAAATGAATGCTGTTGGAGAAAAAAATGGTAATCCTACGATTCGTGATGTTGATATTGTATTAACAACTAGAGAATTGGCAAGTTTACTCAAACTTAAAGGCATTGATTTAAACAAGTTGGAAGATGCTCATTATGATCATCTGATGGGTGAAAGTAGTGGAGCCGGTGTAATTTTTGGTGCAACAGGAGGGGTTATGGAAGCTGCTGTACGTACTGCTTATTTTCTAGTGAGCAAAGAAAATCCTCCAGAGGAACTTTTAGACTTTAGCCCTGTACGAGGGCTTGCAGGTGTAAAAGAGGCTGAAGTTGATATCCCAGGAATCGGAAAATTGAAAGTTGCCGTTTGTCATGGCTTAAAAAATGCCAGAATGATTCTTGATCAAGTTCGGGCAGGGAAATCTCCATGGCACTTTGTTGAATTTATGAGTTGTTTAGGTGGATGTATCGGTGGTGGCGGCCAACCACGCACTTCTCTAACAGCGGCAGATGAGGTCAGGAAGGCACGTAGCGCTGGTTTGTACAATCTAGATGGTAAAGTTTATAAAAAACGGGTGAGTTATAAAAATCAAGAAATTAAAGATTTATATACTGAGTATCTTAACTATCCAGGGAGTGAACTTTCTGAAGAACTGCTTCATACTCATTATGCTGACCGCAGTCATCAATTGACTGCCAAGAAAAAATAGAAAGAACATAATCAATAGTGTTGGATAAAAGACGAGGTGGATGAGATGGCTAAAGGTGTTTTAGTGGATGTAACAAAATGCATAGGATGTGGAAGCTGTACGGTAGCCTGTAATTTGTGGAATGGTTTAAGCTATGATAAGGAAAAGCCTGCAATGGGCTCTAATATAAAACTGGATGCTAAAAATTGGACAGTGGTAAATGGTCATGAAGTAACAAATAAAAATCATGAGCTTGTACGGCGTTTTGTGAAAGAGCAATGTTTTCACTGTCAAGAGCCTGCATGTGCTTCTGCATGCTTTTCGAAAGCCTTGCAGAAAGACGAGGAAGGTGCAGTCACCTATTACCCTCATTTGTGTGTAGGCTGTCGATATTGTATGGTGGCTTGTCCTTTTGATATTCCCAAATATGAATGGGACAAATCTTTTCCGCTGGTAACAAAATGTCAGATGTGTTCGACACGTATGACAAAAGGCGAGGTCCCAGCTTGTGTCGCTGTTTGTCCTACAGGTGTTATGCAATTTGGCGAAAGAAACACTCTATTGCTGCAGGCTAAAAATACTCTTGCTAAGGATGAAGGGTATGTTAAAAGTGTATATGGTGAAAAAGAAGTTGGGGGAACGGCTTGGCTATATATTTCAGATATACCTTTTGAAGAGTTAGGTTTTAAAATGAATTTAGGGGTGACAGCTTTACCAACATACAGTCATAGTTTTCTCAAAAATATTCCAGGCATGGCTTTTGTTTGGGGGATGGTATTGACAGGATTGTATTATTATACGAAGCGACGCGCCGAAATAGCTAATAAAAAATTAGTCAAAAAAGATCGTAGCCCAAAAATAAAGAAACAGATTGATGAATCTAAGTTAATGGGGGAAGAAAAAGATGAAAGCTGAGTTTGCACCTTGGAGGTTTACGATGACTAAATCTCGTATTGGCTTGATGATGATCGGCATTATGAGTGTAGGAGTTATAATTTTTCGCTTAATTACAGGATTCGGTATGGTCACGAATTTAAGTGACGATTGTCCTTGGGGACTATGGATTGCTTTTGATGTTCTTACAGGAGTGGCACTGGCTGGTGGTGGGTATTTTACAGCTTTGATAGTGCATATTCTGCATCGTGATCAATATCTTTCGATCGCTCGTAGTGCTTTGTTGACATCTTTATTTGGTTATCTGCTTGTAATGGGAGGCTTGTTTTTAGATATTGGTCAATGGTTTAACTTCTGGAGACCTTTTGTATCGTGGGGAAGTTCTTCCGTGCTGTTTGAAGTGTTCTGGTGCATTTCAATTTATACGACGATCCAACTTCTTGAATTTGGTGAAATTGTTACAGAACGAATCGGCGTGAAAATCCACAATTTATTTAAGAAAATGTTACCCGTGTTGATGATTATCGGTGTGGTTTTCCCGACGGTGCATCAATCGTCCTTAGGTGGATTATTTTTAATTGCTGTTCATAAACTCTATCCTTTGTGGTGGTCGCCATTTATACCTTTATTTTTTTTAATGTCATCTTTTTTTGTTGGGCCAGCCATGATTTGTGTGGAATCCATATTGGCTGGTAAAGTCTTTAATCATAAGATTTCTGTTTCTGCATTGCATGGGCTAGCTAAAATAAGTTGTTATACGATGATGATGTATTTAACCTTAAAGATTTATGATTTAGTAGAACGTGATATTTTTGGACTTATATTTCTTGGCAATTTAGAAGGAAATCTTTTTCTGATGGAGATCATTTTTGGTCTTATTGTTCCCATAGGGATTGTGTTTAGTAAAGCAGGAAAGACGCGCATTGGATTATTTATCTATGGATTGTTAGTAGGTGGTGGAGTCGTTCTGAATCGCTTAAATATTGTTTTTGTGGGGATGTCCAAAACGAGTGGAGGAGGATATATTCCATCTGTTTGGGAATTTATCGTTAGTATTGGCTTGTTGTCATTTGGTTGCTTAGCTTATTGCTTTGTTGTAGAAAACTTTCGTGTTTTTGGTCATGATGAAGAAGAAATAGAAGAAAGAAGTCAACTTTCTGCATAATGTAAAAGTGGATCCTTGCTCAGCAGGGATCTTTCTTTTCGAGATGGAGTTGTGAAGTGTGTAGCAGTTCAAGACGACGTTTAGAAATAATTTCACTTAGGGTTGATTTTTCAATATCCCATGATTTATGGGTGAATTCTTCTCGCGTGAAGATCCCTTTATCGATGAGGAGTTCGATGAGTATACTAATCGCAAGGGTATTTTTATACTCTGTATCTTTTAGGTCTGCCAGCTTCCCAATCAGATTGATGTCATTTATTTTCAAAAGAATGCACCTCACTAAGAAATTAAAACTATATTACCAAGTGTACCCATATATTCAAGAAATAATACGAAATAAAATGAAAAAATCTTTATATAATAGAAAAAACCTTGTTTATTTTGACTTATAGCAGATAGTTTGATAAAATTTAAAATTAGGCATATACTGTAAACCAAATGATGAAAATATTGTTTGATGTGCCAATTATTAAGGAGCTGATACCTTTTGATTAAGTTTCTAAAAAAATTATTTGGCGACGATAATGAAAAAGAAATTAAACGTATGATGAAATATGTAGAGAAAATTAACTTATTAGAAGCTGAAATGCATAAACTAAGTGATGTTTCTCTTGCAGGTAAGACAGAGGTCTTTAGGCGTCGTTTGGAGAAAGGCGAAACGATTGATGAGATTTTGCCAGAGGCTTTTGCTGTCGTACGGGAAGCATCTCGTCGTGTGCTCGGAATGCGCCATTTTGATGTTCAGCTGCTCGGTGGTGTGACATTACATGAAGGTAATATTGCTGAAATGCGTACTGGTGAAGGTAAAACCTTAGTCGGTACTCTAGCAACTTACCTAAATGCTCTTCCTGGTAAAGGTGTGCATGTGGTTACAGTGAATGATTACTTGGCTAAACGTGACAGTGAATGGATGGGAAAAGTCTATCGTTTTTTAGGCCTGTCTGTTGGTTTAATTGTCCATGGCTTGGATTTTGTAGATCGTAAACAAGCTTATTATGCTGATATTACATATGGCACAAATAATGAATTTGGTTTTGATTATCTTCGTGATAATATGGTAATTTACCCTGAACAAATGGTGCAACGTCCGCTGAATTATGCTATTGTGGATGAAGTAGATAGTATTTTGATTGATGAAGCGCGGACTCCGCTTATTATTTCTGGACCAGGGGAAAAATCCACTGAGCTCTACCATGTATTAGCTAGAATTGTTCCGAAATTAAAAGAAGTAGAAGATTACACCATTGATGAAAAGGCTCGTACTGTTGCGCCGACAGAAAGTGGCATTGCCAAAGCTGAAAAGCTATTAGGCATCAGTAACTTATATGATAGTGAGAATATTGAAATGTCTCATCATTTTAATCAAGCCTTGCGGGCACGGGGACTGATGAAGCGTGACCGGGATTATGTGGTGAAAGATGGAGAAGTTGTTATTGTTGATGAATTTACAGGACGATTGATGTTTGGTCGTCGGTATTCAGATGGTCTTCATCAATCAATCGAAGCTAAAGAAGGGGTAAAAGTAGAACGCGAAAGTCAGACGTTAGCCTCTATTACCTTCCAGAACTATTTCCGTATGTACAACAAATTGTCAGGTATGACAGGTACAGCTAAAACGGAGGAATCGGAATTCCGTAAAATTTACAATCTTGATGTTATTACAATTCCTACGAATAAAGCTGTTTCTCGTCAAGATTTGCCAGATATTATTTACAAAAATACGAGGGCTAAATATCGGGCAGTTGTTGAATCTATTACTGAGCGTCATGCTAAAGGGCAACCTCTTTTGGTTGGTACGACATCCATTGTTCAATCGGAAGAATTGAGTCATTTACTGAAACAAAAAGGTGTGCCCCATAATGTTTTGAATGCTAAGTACCATGAAATGGAAGCGCAAATTATATCTCAAGCTGGTCAAATGGGTGCCGTAACGATTGCAACGAATATGGCAGGACGTGGTACTGACATTGTTCTTGGTGAAGGTGTAGCTGAACTTGGTGGCTTGCATATTATTGGAACTGAGCGTCACGAAAGTCGTCGTATTGACAACCAATTGCGTGGACGTGCTGGTCGCCAAGGTGATCCAGGTTCTTCTCATTTTTATTTATCCTTGGAAGATGATTTGATGCGTTTATTTGGTTCTGATAATATTGCGACCATTATGGAAAAACTAGGTATGGGAGAAGATGAGCCAATCGAACACAGTTTGATTACCCGTTCGATTGAACAGGCTCAAAAGAAAGTAGAAGGTCGCAACTTTGACATACGGAAACATGTGTTAGAATATGATGATGTAATGAATCAACAACGTATGGTGATCTATGGACAACGCCGTCAAATTTTAATGGGTGAAAGCATGCGAGAAAATATTTTTCATATGGTTGAAAAATTAATTGATCGCGGTATGACACTTTTTGCCGATGAAAAAGTTTACTCTGAAGAGTGGGATTATCAAGGATTAGTTGAGTATTGTGAGGAAATTTTTGCTCCTGCCGGTCAGCTCAAAGCAGATGAACTTGCTAAATTCAGTCGCGAAGAATTAAGAGAAGAATTATTGCGTGTGGCAACAGTTTCTTATGATGGACGTGAAGCCCTATTTGGTACTGATAACATGCGAGAAATGGAAAAAGTAGTCATGCTCAAAGTAGTTGATTCAAAATGGATGGAGCATTTGGATGCGATGGATACCTTGCGCGAAGGGATTAGTCTTCGCTCATATGGTCAACGTGATCCACTCATTGAGTATAAAATTGAAGCCTATGATATGTTCCAGCAATTGATTGAGATTATTCAAGAAGATATTGCAAAATATATCTACAGGGTGAATATTGTGAGTCAGCCAGAAGACCGTTTGCAACAAGCTCATGCGGTTCACGGTGAGGAAGAAGAAGAAGTGCCTAAGGTAAAACAACCGATAGTCAATAAAGAACATACTGGCCGCAATGAATTATGCACTTGCGGTTCAGGTAAGAAATATAAAAAATGCTGCGGAGCCAATCAATAAGATTTTTGAATTTATTGGAGTTGAGAAGTTTGTTATTAGAAGATTTACGAGTGTCTATTGTTGCTTTTGAAGAAAAATTAGCTGAAGTGAGGGTTTCTCTTTGACGTTGCTGGCAAAGAAGAACGGATTTCATTACTAGAAGATACAATGGGGGGGCCAGGGTTTTGGGATGACCCTGGTGCAGCCCAGAAAGTAGCTCAGGAACTAAATGATCTAAAGAGTACTGTAGCCCAGTACCAGCAATTGATGACCAATCATGATGATATGACCATGTTATGGGAACTTGGCATGGATGAAAATGATGAGAGTGTATATCCTGAACTTGTTGATATGATTAGCCGTATGACGCAAACCATTGAGCAACTGGAGCTTACTCTCATGTTATCCGGCGACCATGACCATAGCAATGCTATTTTGACATTGCATGCAGGAGCAGGGGGGACTGAGGCTCAAGATTGGGCCCAAATGCTCCTTAGAATGTATGTCCGTTGGGCAGAAAAGAGTGGCTATAAAGTTGAAACAATGGACTTTTTAGCTGGTGATGAAGCTGGTATTAAAAGTGCTACACTATTGATATCAGGTCTTAATGCCTATGGATATTTGAAATCTGAAAAAGGTGTACATCGACTGGTGCGCATTTCCCCTTTTGATGCGAGTGGCCGTCGTCATACTTCCTTTGCTGCTGTTGATGTCATGCCGGAAATTGATGATAATGTGGAAATTGATATTAATATGGCTGATGTTCGCGTTGACACCTTTCGTGCAGGAGGTGCTGGTGGACAGCATATTAATAAGACCGATTCAGCCGTGCGGATGACACATGTGCCGACTGGAATTGTTACTCAATGTCAGAGTCAACGTTCACAGATTAAAAATCGAGAACAATGTATGAAGATGCTCAGAGCCCGGTTATTTGAACTGGAACAGCAAAAACAAGCTGATTTCAAAACAGAACTGGGCGGGGATTATCAAGCGATTGAATGGGGAAGTCAGATCCGCTCTTATGTATTTCATCCCTATAATTTGGTCAAAGATCACCGCACGAATAATGAAACTGGTAATGTGAATGCTGTCATGGACGGCGAACTCACAAGCTTTATTGAAGCCTATTTAAAACAAGGCAAGTAAAGACAAGACAAGGCAAGGGGAGGCGCACTGTTGTGGGAAAACGCTTGATAGCCGTAATCCTATTGGTGTTGATGTTATTCGTAGCCAGTGAACTATTTTTGCCAATGATGATGTCAGCGGCTCTCAATCAAGGACTGATGAGTTTGGCAGGTAGTGATCGTGCGAGTACAACTGTCAGTACAAAACCAGCGCTGCTGATGCTTGGCGGTAAATTTGATACTATTCATATTATGGCAAATCATGCTAAGATTGATAAGATTACTTTTTCTGAGTTGAGTATTGCCTTATCCAATGCTCAACTCGATATGGGAAAACTTTGGAGTAGTCGAGCTGTTGATTTGAAATCAGTTGATGATATTGATATTACGGCAGTGGTTGGGCAAGAGGAACTTGCTCAACATCTCAACCAATCCGTTAAAGGGGTTAAAAATGCGACTGTTGTGATTACTCCTGATAAAGTAAAAGCCAGTAGTACCTTTGCCATTGGCGGATTTGCGAATGTGGCAGTTAGTTTGGAAGGTAAAATTATTAGTGACAGTCAAAAAATTAAATTTGTTACTGATCGAGTTTTAATTAATAATATGACAACAGGTAATATTGGCGGCTCTTTACTAACTGAGATTCCTTTAGTTGATCTGAATAAGCTGCCATTTCATGTGAGTGTTCGTGATATTGTAATGGGAAATGGAAAAGTAACTTTGTATTTGGATAATCGTTCACATTAAACTTAATCGTATTTCTACATAAGGTGGGAAATTTTTTGAAACAGTTTAACTATAACCGGATATTACTCGTGTGTATTCTGATTGGTTTAATGGCCTCTTTAACAATTGTCTGGCAACGGCACAATGTGGAAGAAAGTAATACTAAGGTTGAGTTGGTCATGGAATATGAGGACGTTGTTGAACTCGCTCAACTTGAAGGTGTACCACTAGATGGTCTCATGCAGCAAGTTCGCAGTGCAGGTATCACTTCCTTAGCAGTTTATGAAACTACCTTAGAAAAGTTAAATAAAAGTGGTAAAATTACAGCCTTATCTGGAGCGCAAATCTTGAATCAATATCATGCAGGTATGCTCAATGATCCAATGTGGCGTGGTTTTGTGGAAAGTAGTCGCATTCAAGCTGAAGATGTTTATGTCGTTGGTCATGATCGCCAAGTATTTGCTGAGGTGAAAGAAGACTTAATGCTCAGATTGAGTCCAGAACGAGTGGCTGTCTTTGATAAAGAAGGGCAGATCTTATCAGTAAAGGCAAATTATGAAAAAGTGATCAAGTGGAATTTAGGTCTTCCGACAGATGAGATGCATTATGTGGTAAATCAAGGTTTCTATGTAGTGGCGAGGCCTACCAATTATACTAAAGTACAGGCGGATGATGTAAAGTCTGTATTTGGTCGTCTAGCTGGCATTGATAAAGTCTCAGCACTCATGTTTGTTGGTGATGAGGCATTGGGTTATCCTGATTTGTTACCTCTTACACTTGAACAGGTAAAAGCCAAGAAATTGACTTTAATTCTTATTGAGCATCCGTTGCAATTGCAGTTTTTTAAACAAGAAGGTCTTGTTCCTATGGCTGTAAACAATGATTATCAAGCAGCACGGATGTATGTAATTCCAAAAGATGAGCAGCCTAAACTCAAATCAGAAGAAGCCATTCAACGCTGGGTTGTTACAGATCAGGAACGAAATATTCGCATGAATCTACTGCGTAAATATGATAAACCTGAACCTGGCAAGAATCTTGTGGAAACAAATATCGACTATATTACAGGTGTAAAAACAGGATTAGTGGAAAAAGGATTTACCATTGGTCAAGCAGGTACTTTTAAGCCTTACTTCCCCAATCCATTCTTGTTAGCGCTCATCAGTCTTGGTGCAGTGGCAGCAGGAGTATTGTTCTTAACATTAGTACGCCCTTTTAATACGTATTATCAATATGGTTTGCTAATTATATTGTCGATTGCGTTGATGCTACCCATTCTAAAAGGCAGTGGTAATGTAGTTCGTCAAGCAGTAGCCTTGGCCAGTGCAATTTTATTTCCTGTATTAGCGATGACCTGGCAGATTGATCGTTGGAAAAACATGGTGAGTCCGAAAAAGGGAGCTCTCATGGGTATTATGATTCATGGTATTGGTGGAATTATCGTGACTGTTTTGTTATCAATGATTGGTGGAATGTATGTAGCTGGTATGCTGGGAGATGTTCGTTTCTTTTTAGAAATGGAAATTTTCCGTGGTGTAAAACTGACATTTATTGCACCGATTCTCTTGATTACAGCCGTATATCTAGCTAGATATGACTTATTTTCAACGAAAAATAGTGATACAAAAGGAATTTGGCAGCAGGTCGTCAAGATGCTTGATTATCCGATTTATATTAAGACCTTGTTAGTGTTTGCTTTTGTAGCATTAGGTGCTTGGGTCTTTGTTGGTCGTTCTGGTCATACCGCTGGCGTACCTGTTCCTGATATTGAGATTAAAATGCGATCTTTTCTAGAACGTATTATGTACGCTCGTCCTCGGGAAAAAGAATTTATGATAGGGCATCCCGCATTTTTTCTAGCAGTGATGGCGGTATATCGTCAGTGGCCGCGAGTGATACATTATGCTTTGATCGTTGTTGCGACGATTGGTCAAGGCTCTTTGGTGGAAACCTTTGCCCATTTGCGTACACCTGTCTTTATGTCCTTCGTCCGCGGGCTGGATGGTATGGTGGTTGGCATAGTATTTGGTGTACTGGCAGTTATTGGCGTGCAGGTACTCACTTACTTGTCGTTTGTCCTAGGAAGGAGACCAACTGAGCATGAGTGAGATTGTTATTTCAGGATACTATGGTTTTGGCAATGCTGGCGATGAAGCTATGTTGGCAGCCATGATCGAAGTGTTGACTGAACTTGCATCAGATATAAACATTACTGTTATTTCCGGTAATCCGGAAGAAACTCGTAAACGTCATGGAGTAGCGTCGGTCTATCGGCTTAATTATCCCGAAATTGCAAGACTGCTGGCCAAAAGTCAGTTGTTAATCAGTGGTGGTGGTAGTTTACTTCAAGACGTTACGAGTGAACGTAGTTTATATTACTATTTAAGTATTATGATGCTAGCGAAAAAATTGAACACACCCGTTATGTTGTATGCACAAGGAATTGGTCCAGTGCGTGGGCGGTTAGCGCGAAATATTATGCGTTATATTGGCAATATGGTGGATTTGATCACTGTAAGGGATGAAGGTTCCCAAGATGAACTCAAGCGCTTACAAGTTACTAAGCCGCCGATCTACGTGACTGCTGATCCAGTCTTGGCGATGCATCAAGTTGATAAACAAGTGGGGCGCAGAATCTTGCAAAAAGCAGGAGTCACAGGTACAGCTCCGCTTATTGGTATCTCGGTGCGGGAATGGAAAGATTGGGGACATTACAAACAGGTTTTGGCGCAAGTTGCCGATCAACTGGCAGTTGAGTTTGGAGCGCGTATTGTATTTTTACCCATGCAGTGGCCTGAAGATGTTGCTGTTTCTAGAAAAATTGCCAGCCGAACTAAGGAAAAAGGGATTGTATTGACTGAAGAATATACAACCAATGAATTATTGTCTTTAGTTGGCAATTTTGATATACTAATTGGTATTCGTCTCCATGCGTTGATTTTCGCCGCTGTGATGCATGTGCCAATGGTAGGTATTTCCTATGATCCTAAAATTGAACGATTTCTAGAGACTCTTGGTGAGTGTAATGCAGGAACTTTGCAGAATGTGACAGTAGACAAGCTACTCGACAAAGTACGTCAGTTATGGCCAACTGCGATCGATAGTCATCAGCAAAAGTCGCAGCAGAGTCATTATTTGCGAGATAAAGCTTTTCGCAATGCTGAGTTAGCTCTCGAGCTTATTTCACAGGCAACATGCAGAAAGGAATAAGTCATGAAAAAAATAGTATGGCGTGACTATCTGGGAATTACAGTAGGGGCTGTTATTACAGCAGTGAGTCTGAATATGTTTTTGATACCCAATAAGGTGGCGGCAGGTGGCGTGAGTGGTTTAGCGACAGTACTCCATCATTTGTTAGGCTGGCCCGTTGGTCTTATCATGCTCGCATTTAATATTCCCTTATTTATCGCTGGTATTAAGATCATGGGTGCTCGCTATGGGATCAATACATTATTTGGCGCTGGTGTACTCTCTGTGGCTATTGATATGACAGCGCCTTTTACTCCAGTTCTTACAAATGATTTGTTATTAAGTTCTTTATATGGTGGAGTAGTGGGTGGTATTGGTTTAGGTCTGGTATTTCGATCTAAGGGCAATACTGCTGGTACGGCTTTAGCAGCTGTTATTTTGAATAAGTTACTAGGAATTCGCATTGGGCAAGCCATGATGGCAGCAGATTTTTTTGTTATCATTTTTGCTGGTGTGGCTTTTAAAAGCCCTGAACTTGCTTTATATGCTTTGATCTCTATGTTTGTTACAGGCCAGATTATTGATCTGGTTCAGGAAGGACCTAGTTCATCTAAGGCTTTTTTTGTGATGAGCAGTCAACCGACTCAAGTATCTGATGCGATTCTTATAGAATTGGATCGGGGTGTAACTCTTTGGGAGGCCAAAGGATGTTATACTGGAGAGCCGAGACAAATGTTATTATGTGTGGTCAGTACAAGTGAAGTGACTCAACTAAAAGAGTTAATTTATGAAATTGATCCGAAGGCTTTTGTTATTGTTACATCTGCCCATGAGGTATTGGGCGAAGGTTTTACAGAGGTGAAAAGGTTGAGGTCATAAGCCTTAGTCGTTCTTACTTGGAATTGAGAACGTGATATATTGTCTCAATTCGTAAAAAAAGGGGGTAGAATTTATGTCTAAAAAACTTACGACAGAAGAAGTAGCGCAACTTGAGAGTTATGCAAAATCCATTCGTTCTAGCATTGTCTCTATGGTGACTGAGGCCCAGTCTGGCCATCCAGGTGGTTCTTTATCAGCGACTGATATTTTGACAACATTATATTTTGCTGAAATGAATGTAGATGCCAAGAACCCACAAGAGAGTGATCGAGATCGTTTCGTGTTGTCCAAAGGTCATGCAGCACCTGTGCTGTATGCAACGTTGGCAGAGAAAGGTTTCTTCCCAAAAGAAGAGCTATTAACATTACGAAAAATAGATAGTCGTTTACAAGGTCATCCAAGTATGAAAAATTTGCCAGGGATTGATATGTCTACTGGTTCACTAGGCCAAGGTTTGAGTGTTGCTTCGGGCATGGCACTAGCAGCTCGTCTTGATGGCAGTGATCGTCGCATCTATACCATCCTTGGTGATGGTGAATTAGAAGAAGGTATGGTATGGGAAGGAGCTATGTTTGCTGCCCATTACAAACTGGATAATTTAACAGCTTTTGTTGATTTTAATGGACTCCAGATTGATGGCCCTGTATCTGAAGTCCTATCACCTTTACCAATCCCTGAAAAATGGCAGGCTTTTAATTGGAATGTGCTTGTTATTGATGGGCATGATATAAACGCAATTTATGATGCCATTCAAACTGCTAAAACAGTTAAAGGTAAACCAACCATGATTGTGGCTAAAACTGTTAAAGGTAAAGGCGTATGTGAAATGGAAAACATCGCTGACTGGCATGGTAAAGCACCAACTCACGCTCAATGTGAATTATTCCTTGCACAATTAAGTGATTTAGAGAATCAATAAAATATAACGAAGGCTAATTCAAACGTTCAAGTGTTCACGGCAGAAGTAGTCATGTAGGTGGACGTTTTGAGATAGCCAGAAAGGGGAGTTTAGAATGGGGTTAGCAACTCGTGAAGCATACGGAGAAATACTAAAAGAACTTGGAGCAAAACATAAAGATATCGTAGTATTAGATGCAGATTTATCCAAATCAACGAAGACTGCTGTTTTTGCTAAGGCTTTTCCTGAACGATTTTTTAATGTGGGGATTGCAGAGCAAAATTTAATGGGGGTTGGCGCAGGTCTTGCAGCCTCTGGTAAAATTCCTTTTGTCTCTACTTTTGCTATGTTTGCTGCTGGACGCGCCTTTGAACAGGTTCGTAATTCAATTTGCTATCCACAGCTTAATGTAAAAATTGCTGCTACTCATGCAGGCTTGACAGTCGGCGAAGATGGAGCTTCTCATCAAGCGATTGAAGATATTTCTTTGATGCGCAGTATTCCTAACATGACAGTGATTGTACCTGCTGATGCTGAGGAAACTCGCCAAGCAGTAGCATTTGCTGCTGAGTATAAGGGACCTGTCTATATTCGTTTAGGTCGTATGTCCGTGCCGGATCTATTTACAGCTGACTATCAATATGAACATGGTAAGGCTGTAGAATTAGTTGATGGTACAGATGTAACGATTATGGCAACGGGTATTATGGTTGCTCCTGCAAAAGCTGCAGCTGAGGCCTTAGTGAGTGCAGGGATTAGCGCACGCGTTTTAAATTTTCATACCATTAAGCCGATCGATAAAGAGGCGATTATTAAAGCAGCGACAGATACTGGTGCCATTGTAACTTGTGAAGAACATAGCATCATTGGTGGTCTGGGAAGTGCAGTTGCTGAAGTTCTTGTAGAAAATATGCCTGTGCCAATGGAACGTATCGGTGTCATGGATACCTTTGGTGAATCAGGTACTCCACCAACTTTACTTGTGAAATATCATTTAACAGCGGATGATATTATCGCTGCTGCAAAAAAAGTAGTGGGACGCAAAAAATAAACGACACGATAGATAAAAAGACTCTCTCATGCATAAACATGAAGAGAGTCTTTTTTTATTGATAATAGAGTGAGAAGAAACATTCCATTGTAAGGAGCAGGAGGTGGCTGTATGAAGGCTTGGCAAGTTATTGGTTTAGGTCGGCAGATGATTCGGCGAACTGTGATTTGTTTGGCAAGTTGTATTGCCATGCTAAAGCTTGGGCCAATTTTGATGATGGCCCTGTCGATGCTCATTTCCATCGCGGTCTATGCTGTGGCTTTTGGTTTGAAATTTGCTTTAGGTTTTGTATTATTACTTTTTGCTCATGAATTTGGACATTTAGTAGCATCAAAGGTGGTAGGACTACACGTTTCTAGTCCTATTTTTATTCCTTTTTTTGGGGCTGTGATTCGTATAAAAGAATTACCTCTTAATGTGAAAATGGAAGCCAATGTTGCGATTGGTGGTCCGGCGATGGGGACACTCAGTGCTTTGTTTTGCTTGGTTCTTTACTTATGGACAAATAATATGTTATTGTTAATATTATCCTATACAGCTTGTTTGCTCAATTTATTTAATCTGATACCTTGTGAACCCTTGGATGGTGGACGTATTGCTGCTGCAATTTCTCCTCGTTTGTGGTGGTTAGGAAGTATTGTGATTGGGCTGTTATTTGTATATACTTATAATGTCTTTGTCTTTCTGATTCTAGTCTTTTCCTTATTTAGATTGTGGCAAAGTCAAGATGTTGATGAGAATTTACTTTATTATAAGCTGACGATTCGGCAGCGGCTGTCGGTGGGTTGGTGGTACTTCGGATTGGTTGGTGTATTAGGAGGAACAACATTGTATATTGTCGAGATTTTAAAGTAAGGTTTATGAAAAAAATCATAAATAAAAGAGGTATTTTATGAAAAATGTCAAAGTTTTAGTAAGTAGAATTGAAACTTGGCGATTCGTAGGGAGAGTGACTATAGATTGATTCATTTGTCTGGTGTTTCTAAAGTATATGATAATGGTTGTGTCGCCCTCTCTGATATTACGATTGACATTCCTAAAGGTGATTTCTTATTTGTAGTAGGACCAAGCGGTGCTGGTAAATCTACTTTCATAAAGATGATTTTTCGGGAAGAACTTCCAACAAAAGGGAAACTTATTGTCAATGGTCGTAATGTTGGTGAACTTCAACCATCAGAGGTGCCTTATTTAAGGCGAAATTTAGGGATTGTTTTTCAAGATTATCGTTTATTACCTAATAAAACTGTGTATGAAAATGTAGCGTTTGCTATGCAAGTCATTGAATCATCACATCGGGATATTAAAAAACGGGTGACTCATGTACTTGATTTAGTGGGTCTTCGACATAAGTCAGGAAGTTGCCCCAGTGAATTGTCAGGTGGCGAGCAGCAACGTGTTGCCATTGCCAGGGCGATCGTCAATAATCCAGTGGTGGTCATTGCTGATGAGCCAACAGGCAATCTAGATCCCGAAACTTCTTGGGAAATCATGAAGATTTTTGCACGCATTAATAAAGGTGGAACAACAATTGTGATGGCAACTCATGACAAAACTGTTGTTGATGCGATGAAAAAACGCGTGATTGCCATTGAAAAGGGTAAGATTGCTCGCGATGAGGTCAAAGGGGTATATGGCTATGAAGATTAGAACAATTGAATATTTTATTAAAGAGGCCGTTAGTTCAATTCGACGTAATGGCTTAATGAGTTTTGCATCCATTAGTACGGTTGCTTTATCTCTTTTAATTCTGGGAATGTTTTTGATTATGGTTCTTAATTTGAACAATATGGCATCTAATTTGGAATCTCAAGTACAGGTTTCTGTCTATCTGCAAGATGGACTTAGTGATGTGCAAATGCGTGAAATCGGTACCAAAATTACTAAACTTCCTGGAGTAAACCAGGTTATTTTTGTTGCTAAAGAAGAAGCGATGAGTCGGTTTAAAGAGCGATTGGGTGAACAGCAGAGCATTCTAAAGGCTCTTGATGGTAACAATCCATTACCGAATGCCTTTGAGGTGAAGATGGACAGCCCTGAAAAGGTTAAACCTGTCGCTCAAGCCATTGCTCAAATAAAAGGCGTAGAAAATGCTAAATATGGTCAAGAAGTCGTGGAACAATTATTTACGCTGACTCGAATGATACGCATCTTTGGCGTAATTCTCATTGGTTTTTTGGCTTTGGCAGCATTGTTTATTATTTCCAATACTATTCGTTTAACTGTGTTCGCACGGCGCCGAGAAATTGGTATTATGAAATATGTAGGTGCGACTGATTGGTTCATTCGCTGGCCTTTTCTGCTTGAGGGAATTATTTTAGGTTTTGGTGGAGCGCTCCTTGCAGTCGTGCTCCTGAATCAAACCTATGGTGCTTTGATTCATCAAGTGTATGAATCCTTAGCCTTTTTGCCCTTGATTCCACAATATCCATTTATCAATTATATTAGTATTGTATTACTGCTGATCGGTACTATCATTGGAGCCTTAGGCAGTACTATATCACTGCGAAAATTTATGCAAGTATAGCGGGAGGTTTTTCATGTTTAGATTTCGACGATATCTTGCTTGCGGGTTAGTGCTGCTTATGTCTATCATGGTTGTAGGACCTGTATTGGCAAGTGAACTTGGGGAACAACAACAACAAGTTCAGCAACAAATGCAAGAACAGAAAGAGAAAACGGCGGCGGCTCAGCAAAAGGTTGATAGTGTATCTGAGCAACTGCGTAAGGTCCAGACTGAATTAGAAACGGCTCAAGGTGATTACAAGTCTGTTCAAAATAAGCTAAGTGCAACAGAAGAGCAAATTAAAAAAAATACAGTGATTTTAGCAGCAACAGAAAAAAAATTATCTGAAAGAAGTTTGATCTTAAATACTCGCATCCGTGATATCTATCAAAATGGACAGCTAAGTTATTTAGATGTATTACTTGGTGCGAATGATTTTGGTGATTTTACAACGCGTGTAGATATTTTAAAACGGATCATTAATAAAGATCTAGAATTGATTCTCAAAGTTAAAGCTGAACGAGAATTGGTGTTGCAGACAAAATCCGAGTTAGATCGTGATCGGGCATCAATTTTGGTATTAAAGCAAACAATAGACGAAAAGAAAAAAGTAATTGAAGCCAGTAAAAAAGAACGCGAACGTGTATTGGATGCGGCAGTAAGTGAAAAAAATGCATCAGAGCAGGCTTATCAAGAATTGGCAGAAGCATCGCAGAGAATTGAACAGATGATTCGCAATCGGCAATCGTCAAAACAAGGAGGACCAACTGGTAGCACAGGCTCCATGATGTGGCCGACAGAAGTTACGGAAATTACATCACCTTTTGGTTGGCGAAGTCATCCTGTTTTTGGTTCACAACGTTTTCATAGCGGTATTGATATTGGTGCTGAATATGGTGATACGGTGCGAGCTGCAGATGGTGGCGTAGTTATTTTTGCTGATTGGATGGGTGGATATGGTAAAGCTGTGATTATTGAGCATGGCAATGGTATCTCCACATTATATGGTCATAATTCAGAGTTACTTGTAAGTGAAGGGCAACGTGTACGTAAAGGTGAACCGATTTCAAGAGTTGGTTCAACTGGTTATTCAACAGGGCCACATTTGCATTTTGAAGTACGACAAGGTGGTTCTCCGGTTAACCCATTGAGCTATCTATAAAATGTCACGATATGGTAAGGGTACCCGTCTAGGGTGCCCTTACGGTATATAGAATATTTTTTAGGTTTTCTACATATATATAAGTTGCATTAAAGAATTGGGCGATGCCCATATCTCGAATTGGGGTGTGTATATTGAGTCGTCGTAAAATCATTATAGGTGCTATTTTGTTAGTAATATTTACTTTTTCTGTAACTGCTGGTGGATTTATCTACCTTATCAATGGTAATTCTACTGATGTAGTCAGTACGTTAAAATTTTTCAGAGCAGTACAAATTATTACAAGTCGGTATGTTGAACCGGTACCTATGGAAACTTTAATGGCGGGTGCTGTAAAAGGGATGGTTAATTCCTTAGGTGATCCTCATTCTATTTATATGGATGCTAAGATGTATAAGGAATTTATGATTGAAACGGAAGGGTCTTTTGGTGGTGTGGGTATTGTCATTGGTGTGAAAGATAAAATGCTCACTGTTGTTTCCCCTATCGAAGGCACGCCGAGTGAAAAAGCAGGTATTAAAAGTGGTGATCAAATCGCCAAGATTGATGGCAAAGACAGTAAAGATATGGCGTTAGATGAAGCTGTTGGAAAAATTAGAGGACCAGAAGGATCAACTGTAACCTTGTCGATTCGTCGCGGCAATGAACCCTTAAAAGATTATGCTTTGACTCGTTCTAGTATTCAAATTAAGACGGTATCAGGAAAAATGTTATCTGATGAAATTGGTTATATTCGTATTTCGATGTTTAATGAGAATACAGGCAGTGATTTAGTACGTAAATATCAAGAACTAGAAAAAGAAGGTATGAAAGCTGTCGTCTTAGATCTTCGAGATAATCCAGGTGGATTACTTCAAGAAAGTGTGAAGGTTGCCAATCTATTTGTACCGAAAGGTCCTGTGGTATCCGTGGTAACTCGGGATGGTCAGCGCGAAGTACATTCGTCTAGTTTGGAAAAAGTAAAATATCCAGCTGCTGTTCTTGTCAATGGGGGGAGCGCTAGTGCTTCTGAGATTGTGTCAGGTGCCATTCAAGATACAGGATCAGGCACTCTAATTGGTACTAAAACATATGGTAAAGGCTCAGTTCAAACCATACTTCGTTTAGATGGTGGTGGAATTAAGCTGACAATTGCCAAATATTTAACACCAAATGATCGTTCAATTAATGGCATTGGTCTTGAACCTGATATTAAAGTGGAAATGGAAAAAGATGCGCAAAAGGATGTGCAGCTAGATAAAGCAATCGAAGTTGTAAAAGAAAAAATAATCAAATAGTAGAGTATCAGCGGCGGGCTTTGGCCTTAGCCGCTTTTTCCCCATTTAATACTTTTTAGATTAGAGGTGAAAGTATGTTTCCGTGGCAGGACATGTTACAACTCATGATCAGTGGTGTCGTTGCAGTCTATTTCGAGCCTATGTTTTGGCTAGTCATTCTGCTCATTATCTATCAGTATTGGCAAGTTCAGAAAAGTCAGCGACGTATGCTCGGGGTTGATACTTTTTCACTCCCGCAGCAAGTTACAATGACGATTTTCTTTGGCAGTGTGGGCGGTATAATTGGCAGTTTTTTACTCACATTGATGGGGGTTAATCTTAGTCAATTAGGGCTTAGTTATATTTGGCCTGTCGCCATTGTACTCATGGCGATTAACATGAGATATTTATGCTTTGCGTATGCAGGAGGATTAGTTGCTTTATCTAAGGTGTTATTTGGTTGGCCTATTGTTGATGTCCCTCAGGTCCTGGTATTTGTAGCAATTTTGCACATTACGGAAAGCCTATTGATTGTCATGAGCGGGCGTTATGGGAACATTCCTGTGATTTTACGGCGCACGGATGGCCAGTTAGTTGGAGCTTTTAATCTGCAAAACTTTTGGCCCCTCCCTTTGGTGTTGATGTCAGCTGTCGCTGTACCAAATGCTAAGATATCTGCCAGTATGATCAGTATGCCTGATTGGTGGCCTTTATTACCTGTGGTTCAGGCGCTCCCTGAAGGACATCAATGGATGTATGCCATGATCCCTGTTGTGGCAGCCTTGGGTTATACTGATCTTGCGATTGCTAGTTCGCCTCAAAGGAGGCGATGTAGGTCTGCCATGTATTTAGCCATATATAGTTTAACGCTGCTAACCGTTGCCTTATTATCAGTTCAATATAAATGGCTGCAGCTGACAGCAGCTCTTCTATCTCCCTTAGGTCATGAACTGTTCATTCAGTTTGATAGTCGCCAGGAATTCGAGAGTTCTCCTCATTATGTGCCACCAGCGCAAGGGGTGATGATCTTAGATACAGTCATTGATAGTCCAGCCTATAAAGCAGGCTTGCAACCAGGAGATATTCTGCTGAATGTACATGGTTTACCTATAGATCATCCTAGGCAATTAGCATCAGCCCTTGAGACTGCTCCCCATTCTTTTATCATAGAATTATTACGAAATGGACGCATTAAACAACGAAAAATCAAGATGGTCAAAGAAAAGACGATACTTGGTGTTATTTTAGTACCATCAGGTGATGAATTGCATTATATCGAGTTAGTCGAGGATAAGTTTTTGTTGTGGGAATGGTGCAAGAAAGTAATGAGAAAAAATAAATAATCGTATGTATGTTCGATTAAAGTATTTTTTATCGCGTAACTATGTGATATAATGACTATCAATAAATAATAAATACTTAGTAAAGACTGGTGATTGTAATGGCAACTGTACCTAAACTAACAACTGTATACAAAGAAGGGGGCATCCCTTTCAAAGTTGAAGCACCATTTGTACCGACGGGTGATCAGCCTACGGCTATTTGTCAGCTGGAAGATGGTATTATGAGAGGTGAACGTGCTCAAGTACTTTTAGGAGCGACGGGGACAGGTAAGACTTTTACTATTGCAAAATTAATTGAAAAAGTGCAAAAGCCAACTCTGGTGATTGCCCACAATAAAACATTAGCTGCTCAGCTGGCTAGTGAGTTTAAAGAATTTTTCCCGCATAATGCTGTAGAGTATTTTGTGAGTTATTATGATTATTATCAACCTGAAGCTTACATTGCTCATACAGATACTTTTATTGAAAAAGATGCATCCATTAATGATGAAATTGACAAATTGCGCCACTCTGCGACGAGTTCTCTGTTTGAACGTCGAGATGTTATTATTGTGGCCAGCGTATCTTGCATTTATGGACTAGGATCTCCTGATGAATACCATGGTCTTGTATTGTCCCTTAGACAAGGACAAGTTAAAGATCGGAATGCCATTCTGCGCAAACTCATTGATATTCAGTATGAACGAAATGATATTAATTTTGTTCGTGGTAAATTTCGCGTGCGAGGGGATGTAGTCGAAATTTTCCCTGCAGCTCACGGCGAAAGCGCTATACGTGTAGAACTTTTTGGTGATGAAATTGAGCGGATTCTAGAAATTGATACATTAACGGGTGAGGTCATGGGAGAACGGAAACACATTGCCATTTATCCTGCTTCTCACTATGTAACGACACGAGAAAATATGCAGCGGGCCGCTCTTGATATTGAGGCAGAGCTGACGACTCAACTAGAAAATTTTAAGAATAATGGCAAGTTAATTGAAGCCCAACGGATTGAGCAGCGCACTCGTTATGATTTAGAAATGATGCAAGAAATGGGTTACTGTTCGGGAATAGAAAATTATTCTCGCCACCTGACAGGACGTAAACCTGGAGAGTCCCCTTATACCTTGATTGATTATTTTCCTGAAGATTTTTTGATTGTTATCGATGAATCTCATGTCATGCTGCCACAAATTAGGGCTATGTATGCTGGTGATAAAGCCCGTAAGTCATCCTTAGTAGAAAATGGCTTTCGCTTACCATCAGCCTATGATAACCGGCCTCTTACTTTTGAAGAATTTAATGAACGTATTAATCAAATTGTGTATGTATCAGCCACGCCTAGTCCATATGAGCTAGGAGAGGCCGCCGGTCAGGTAGCGCAGCAGGTTATTCGTCCTACGGGACTCGTTGATCCTGAAATTGAGGTACGTCCTATTACTGGTCAGATGGATGATTTATTAGGTGAAATTAAAATAAGAGTCGCCGCTCGTGAACGGGTGCTCGTCACTACATTGACGAAGAAAATGGCCGAAAATTTGACTGAGTTCCTAAAAGAAATCGGTATCAAAGTACAATATTTACATTCTGATGTTCCGACCATTGAGCGAAGTGAAATTATTCGTGATCTGCGGGCAGGGGTTTTTGATGTTTTAATTGGTATTAATCTACTCCGGGAAGGACTGGATTTGCCAGAAGTCACTTTAGTTGCTATTTTGGATGCAGATAAAGAAGGATTTTTACGCTCAGATACTTCATTGATTCAGACCATTGGGCGGGCCGCACGTAATGTGAATGGCCGAGTTATTATGTATGCTGATGTCATCACCAAGTCCATGAAACGGGCTATTGAAGAAACAAATCGACGGCGTGACATACAACAGGCTTATAATGTTGAGCATGACATTACGCCGATGACCATTCAAAAGCGAGTGAAAGATTTGATTGAAACGACGAAAGTTGCAGAACAAAGTGAAGTCTATACAGTGGATCGTATCGGTCATTTAAGTCAAAGTGAAATGATCGATATGATTGGTAATTTAGAAAAAGAAATGCGCGTTGCTTCTAAACAACTGCAATTTGAACGGGCTGCTGAACTGCGAGATATGATCGTAGAACTCAAAGAACGAGCTCAATATGTAAAAACTGCCGTGAAAGATAAAAAACCGCGGAGAAAGGGAAAGGCATAATACAAATGAAAGAGAAAATTATCATTAAAGGTGCGCGTCAGCACAATTTGAAAAATATTGATATTGAGATACCCCGCAATGAACTTGTCGTCATTACAGGGCTAAGTGGTTCTGGTAAATCTTCTTTAGCCTTTGATACCATTTATGCAGAAGGGCAACGGCGGTATGTGGAATCCTTATCGTCCTATGCTCGTCAGTTCTTGGGGCAGATGGATAAACCTGATGTTGATTATATCGAGGGGTTATCTCCAGCTATTTCCATTGATCAAAAGACGACCAGCCGAAATCCACGTTCTACAGTGGGAACCGTCACAGAAATCTATGATTATTTACGTCTCATCTTTGCTCGGGCGGGTCGGCCTCATTGCCCTAAATGTGGTTTACCCATTAGTCAGCAGACGATCCAGCAAATGGTTGATCAATTAGTGATATTACCAGAGGGAACAAAGCTGATTTTGATGGCTGGAGTGATACGCGGGAAAAAAGGTGAGCATCAAAAAGTCCTAGCAGATATTCGTAAAAATGGTTATGTACGGGTGCGAATTGATGGTGAAATTCGCGAACTTACAGATGAGATTAAATTGGAAAAAAATAAAAAGCACACCATCGAAGTGGTGGTAGATCGACTCGTAAATCGAGATGGGATTGCCTCTCGTCTTGCCGAGTCCTTGGAAGCCGCTTTGAATCTCGGTGAAGGCGTAGTCACGGTTGATGTCGTTGGCGATAAAGAATTAGTATTCAGCCAAAATTTTGCCTGCATAACGTGTGGCATTGGGCTGCCAGAAATTGCTCCCCGGATTTTTTCGTTTAATAGTCCTTTTGGTGCTTGCCAAGATTGCACTGGACTTGGGAATAATATGGAAATTGATGAATCCTTAATTATCCCTGATGGAAGTAAGAACTTTCTTGATGGAGCGATTGCTCCTTTAAGTAAGAATATTAACTCTTACTTTATGTGTCAATTGGATGCCGTTCTTGATAAATATGGCTATTCTTTGAGCAATACCTGGGATAGTTTATCCCCAGAAGTTCAAGGAATCGTTAAAAATGGCTCAGATGGCGAGCAGTTTACTTTTGAATATGACAATATGTATGGTGAAAATAAACGTTATAATGCCGTCTTTGAAGGCGTCATTCCGCTGATGAATCGCCGTTACCGCGAAACCGTTTCTGACTGGTCGCGGGAAGATATTGAAGAATATATGAGTTCAAGACCTTGTCCAACTTGTAAAGGAGCTAGGCTGAAACCTGAAACCTTAGCTGTTAAAGTTGGCGGAAAAAGTATTTATGAAGTGACTCGTTTGACCATTGCTGAGTGTCAGGAGTTTTTTAATAAACTAGAACTGACAACGCGGGAACAAATGATTGCTCAGCAAATTTTAAAAGAAATTAATGCACGGCTTGGATTCTTACTCAATGTAGGTCTTGATTACTTGACTCTTGATCGAGCTGCTGGCACATTGTCAGGTGGGGAAGCGCAGCGTATTCGCTTGGCAACTCAAATTGGTTCAGGTCTTGTTGGTGTTCTTTATATTTTGGATGAACCGAGTATTGGCCTTCACCAACGGGATAATAATCGTTTGCTTGATACGCTTAAGCATTTGCGGGATGTAGGCAATACACTATTAGTTGTTGAACATGATGAAGATACTATGTATACGGCAGATCATATCATTGATATTGGCCCACGAGCCGGTGAACATGGAGGGCGAGTGGTAGTCCAAGGTACGGTTGAGGAGATTAAAGCATGTCCTGAGTCCATTACAGGTCAATACTTAAGTGGAGTTCAGTATATACCCATCCCTGCAAGTCGTCGGGAGTCGAATGGTAAGTGGCTAGAAGTGGTCGGTGCCAGAGAAAATAACTTAAAAAATATTACGGTCGCTTTTCCTTTAGGTGTATTTACAGCAGTGACGGGTGTTTCTGGCTCAGGTAAGAGTACACTTGTTAATGAAATTTTATACAAAGGATTAGCAAGCCGAGTTTATCGCACCGCACGGACACGCCCAGGTGCTCATGATGACATTCGTGGCGCTGAATATATTGATAAAATTATTGATATTGATCAGTCACCCATTGGACGTACGCCACGTTCTAATCCTGCCACTTATACTGGTTTATTTGATGTCATTCGCGAAGTATTCAGTCAGACGAACGAAGCAAAAATGCGGGGTTATAAGCCCGGTCGTTTTAGCTTTAATGTAAAAGGCGGACGATGCGAAGCATGCCGCGGTGATGGTATCATTAAAATTGAAATGCATTTTTTACCAGATGTTTATGTACCATGTGAAGTATGTAAGGGTGCTCGGTATAATCGAGAGACATTAGAAGTACGATATAAGGGACAAAGTATTGCGGGTGTTCTTGATATGGTGATTGACGATGCTTTGACGTTTTTTCAAAACATTCCTAAAGTACAACGTAAACTACAGATCTTGCAGGATGTAGGCCTTGGTTATATTAAATTAGGGCAGCCAGCAACCACTTTATCAGGGGGAGAAGCTCAGCGGATTAAGTTGGCTACGGAACTTGCTCGGCGCAGTACAGGAAAAACTCTCTATATTTTAGATGAGCCGACAACTGGTTTGCATACTGCTGATATTCATCGTTTACTTGTTGTTTTGCAGCGACTTGTTGATGGCGGCGATACGGTAGTCGTTATTGAGCATAATCTAGATGTGATTAAGACGGCAGATTATGTCATTGATTTAGGACCTGAAGGTGGTTACCGCGGTGGAACCATTGTCGTTCAAGGGACTCCCGAAGATGTTGCCAATACGCCTGCTTCTTATACAGGGCAATTCTTAGTACCCATTTTAGAAAGAGGAATCCGAGAAGAAAAAGAAAAAGAGTAGGCATTTGCCTACTCATGGGAGATATAAAGTTTTTTATCTTCTTTATCAATTTCACATTCATCTTTTATGACGGGAGTCATACGCTTATGAATGAATTGGGTGTCAATATTACCACTACAGAAATGAGGATTATTGAGTATTTGTTGGTGAAAACTGATATTAGTTTTAATGCCCGAAATTCGGAACTCGGCTAAGGCGCGGCGCATAATCATGATGGCGTCTCCACGAGTCCGGCCATAAGCAATAACTTTGGCAATCATCGGATCATAATATTCTTGTACAGTTTCACCAGCACATACGCCACTGTCTACTCGAACCCTTGGACCACCTGGTTGGTGATAGGACTCAATATAACCTGGCGATGGGCGGAAGCACATATCAGGGTCTTCTGCATTAATGCGGCACTCAATGGCATGTCCACTAAATTCAATATCCGATTGTTTTTTATTCAGTGGCTCACCTGCTGCAATACGAATTTGTCTACGGACTAAATCGATATGAGTGACCATTTCTGTTACAGTGTGCTCTACTTGGATACGAGGATTGATTTCCATAAAATAAAAATTACCTGTTTTTACATCAAGCAAAAACTCAACTGTTCCTACACTGGTGTAAAAAATGCTTTTTGCTGCACGAATTGCCATAGCGCCGACTCTTTCACGCATTTCAGGAGTTAGAGCACTGGATGGTGATTCTTCTAAGATTTTTTGATTACGGCGTTGAAGTGAACATTCACGCTCACCGACATGCAGTACGTTCCCATAATTATCAGCCATAATTTGCACTTCAATATGTCGTGCTTCGGAAATATAAGTTTCTAAATAGAAAGAGATGCGCTCAACATCAACTTTATTTAAGGCATTGAGTAATTCAGCTTTATTATTGGCAACATACATTGATTTGCCGCCGCCACCTGAAACTGGTTTTAGAATAACAGGATAACCAATTTTTTCTGCCATCTCACAGGCATTATCAGCACTGGTAATCGGGTCGCTTCCTACCGTCATTGGCAGTCCTGCTGCCTGCATCGCAGCGCGCGCGGCATCTTTATTGCCGACTTGACGAATAATTTCAGCACTAGGGCCGACAAAGATTAAGCCAGCGTTGGTGACTTTTTCAGCAAACTCAGCACTTTCAGATAGAAAGCCATATCCAGGATGGATAGCATCGGCTTTAGCAGCTTTCGCCGCCATAATGATTGCATCCATATTTAAATAGCTTTGAGCGGCATCGGCTGGACCAATTCGGTAAGCGTGGTCAGCTAACTGCACATGTAAAGCATTGGCATCAACGTCTGAGTAAACTGCGACTGCTTCAACACCCAGTTCGCGACATGATCGGATGATTCGAATCGCAATCTCGCCACGATTGGCGATTAATAATCTTTTGAACATCGTTAGAGACCTCCTATTTATAAAAAGAAATTTTTAGTTTAAATTTTTTCATTAATACCATTCATTATATTATAGAAGATTTAACTCTACAATGCGTTTACCGAATGTATACATTGAACCTAAAAAAACATTACATGAAGTGTAACAAAATGGTATAATTCTGAATTTTAGTACTAGGTCATGAAAAGTATGTTATAATTATCCCATACTTTTTCTAATTTGGCAATGTGATTTTTTTCTCAAAAGGGGAGTGTATTCCATGAATAGTGGATTAGCCGACAAATTACTTCATTTACCAGAAAAACCTGGCGTCTATTTAATGAAAGATGAGCAGGGTAAGATTATTTACGTTGGTAAAGCTGTTATCCTACATAATCGAGTTCGTTCCTACTTTCAGTCCAGTCGCAATCATTCCCCAAAAGTACAAGCCATGGTGGCTCGCATTGCTGATTTAGAATATATTGTGACTGGATCTGAAATCGAAGCCTTAATACTCGAATGCAATTTAATAAAAAAACATCGCCCTAAATATAACATTAGCTTGCGGGATGATAAAACCTATCCTTATATTAAAGTGACGAGCAATGAGGAGTTTCCACGATTGTATGCGACGCGTCGTGTACAAAAAGATGGGGCGCGTTATTTTGGTCCCTATACAAATGCAGGGGCAGTTCATGAAGTCATTCAGCTTGTGCGCAAATTATTTCCTTTGCGTACGTGCCGTACTTTAACAGCTCGTCGTCCTTGCCTTGAATATCATATAAAACGTTGCTTTGCTCCTTGCGCAGGTTTTGTCGATGCCGCTACTTATGGCGGGATGATCAAAGAGGTCTGCTTGCTGCTTGAAGGCCGTAGCGATGCCGTGGTGCGGAGTTTAGAACGTAGGATGGAGGCAGCCGCAGAAGAGCTATCTTTTGAGCTAGCCGCAAAGCTACGGGATCAATTAACGGCAGTCAAAAAAGTGACAGAAAAACAAAACATTGTGACAGGGGCAGGGGATCAAGATGCCATTGGACTCGCCCGATCAGCCTTGGGGACTTGCGCTCAGGTCTTTTTTATTCGCAGTGGTAAAATGGTAGGGCGGGATCATTTTTTATTGTCAGGCAGTGAGCATGAAGAAGATGAGATGGTATTAACAGCATTTATTAAACAATACTATAATCAAGCGACGTTTGTTCCCAAAGAAGTGTTATTACCTTTGGTGATTGAAGAGCAACATCTATTATCAGATTGGTTAAGTCAATTAAAGGGAGGCCGTGTCGCTGTTGAAACGCCGAAACGTGGTACTAAAAAAAGTATTGTAGACATGGCCAATGAGAATGCAGCCATTGTGCTAAGTGAACAGGAAATGAAGATTAAAGCTCATTCAGCGCAAACCTTAGGGGCTGTCGCTGAACTTGGGAAATATTTAGGTCTGGAAGAAATACCAGAACGGATGGAGTGTTTTGATATTTCTCATATTCAAGGCGCAGAAACCGTTGCTTCCATGGTAGTGTTTGAAGGCGGCATGCCGAAAAAAGAAGATTATCGTCGCTATAAGTTGCAGACTGTAGAAGGTAAACCTGATGATTTCAAATCCATGCAAGAAGTTGTGGGGCGTCGTTATGGGGATGCGGCGCAGCCTACACCTAATTTAATTATTATTGATGGGGGCAAAGGACAACTAAGCTCAGCCCTGGAAATCATTCGTGGAGCAGGTCTTAGTGTGCCAGTGATTGGCTTGGCGAAAGAATTTGAACATATTTTTAAAGAAGGGGACAGTGATCCTTTAATCTTGCCTCGTCATTCTCAGGCCCTTTATCTGATTCAACGGATTCGTGATGAGGCTCATCGCTTTGCCATTACCTACCATCGAAAATTACGCTCCAAGCGGAATATGGCCTCCGTTCTTGATCATGTGCCTGGAATTGGTGCCACACGTCGTAAAGCCCTATGGGACGCTTTCAGTAGCCTGGCAAAAATGAAAGCAGCTACAGTGGAAGAATTGGCGGCAGTACCCAGTATGACTTTGCCTGCAGCTCAGGCTGTGTATGATTTTTTTCGAGAAATAAGAAGATAGAATCGTGTATATGATATAATTAGAAGTGAAATGTAGTTTCTCTATGAAATAAAAATGGAGGTGTTTTTCTTGAAAGGATGGATGATTGCTGGGGTTGTCGTAGTACTTCTGCTCGTAATGGGTGTGAGTGGTTATAATGGTTTGGTGCAACTGAATGAAAATGTAAATGGTAAATGGGCGCAGGTTGATAACCAGCTTCAACGGCGAGCTGATCTCTTACCTAATTTGACCAATACGGTGAAAGGGTTTGCAGCTCATGAATTAACAGCTATACAGGCTGTATCAGATGCGCGGGCTAAGCTGGCTGGAGCTCAAGGGCCTGCTGCGAAAGCACAAGCAAATGGTGATGTGAATAATGCTCTGTCTAGACTACTAGTTGTGGCTGAAAATTATCCAGATCTTAAAGCTGATAAGAACTTTCGTGCTCTGATGGATGAACTTAGTGGAACTGAAAATCGGATTGCTGTAGCAAGAAAAGATTATAATGATGCTGTGCAACATTTTAACGCGAACATTCAGTCCTTCCCTACTGTGATATATTCTCGTATTCTTGGTTTTGGTCCTAAAGAATATTTTAAAGCAGCTGAAGGAGCGCAACAAGTTCCTCAGGTGAAGTTTTAATCGGATGAAAAAGACTTGATTCAGGTGGAGTATGAGCTCCGTCTGAATCTTAGTTCTTCTTATCTAGGGGAATTGATATTGGATAATCTTGCATAGTGAGGTATGCCGCCATGAAAAAATGGTTAGCCTGGCTGCTGCTGGGATTGTATATGTTTTCTGTTTCTGTGGTGTGGGCTGGGGCGCAAATTCCTCCACCCCCAACAACGAGTATTTACGTTCAAGATTATGCAGGGGTATTGAGTGCTGAGACAAAAGCAAAGATTAATAATTTGGGCACTCAATTGGCAGCTAAAACGAAAGCTCAAATTGTGGTGGTCACTCTTTCTTCTCTAGAAGGCACACCGCCTGCTGACTATGGATTGGGATTACTCAGGCAGTGGGGGATCGGGGATAAAACCCTTAATAACGGCGTCGTGTTATTGGTGGCAGTCAATGATCGTCAGTCGCGAATTGAAGTGGGTTATGGCCTAGAAGGGGCCTTGCCTGATGCTAAGACGGGGCGTATTCAAGATGACTACATGTTACCCTATTTTCAGCAAGGTGATTATGAAAAAGGCATATTGAATGGCTATCTTACCATTGTTGGTGAAGTGGCAAAAGAATATAAGTTAGAATTTAAAACAGATGCTAAACCAGTGGCCCACCCTCAAGCTTCCCATTCTCAATCTTGGTGGGATAATGCACCTTGGTGGCTGCAGATTGTAATTGTTGCAGGTTTGTTATTGCTCTTCATCATAGACTGGATTTTCTTTGGTGGGACGATTACTTATTTGCTCTTATCACTCATCTCTCGTGGAGGTCGTGGTGGTGGTTCAGGCGGAGGCGGCTTTGGCGGAGGATCGGGCGGTGGCGGCGGATCAGATCGAAAATGGTAAACAAAAAGACGACATATCATGTCGTCTTTTTGTTTACCATTAAATAAAAAACGTAAGAGCAAAAATAAGGTAAAAGAGTCCTGCATAAACTAAACGGTGGGGAGATAGTTTGTTGCGTTTGAGGGTAAATAATAAATAAATAATAGAGATCAGAGTCACAATACCTGCCATGAGTAAATGACGATCAAAGAGCCAAGGGGTGAAATAGATACCAAGGGCACTCGGCACTGTGGCTTGTATCATCATGGAACCGCTGATATTGCCCAAAGCCAAGGTTTCTTTTCCTTGGCGTACCCAAATGACTGCATTTAAGATTTCTGGAAGCTCAGTTGCGAGGGGACTTAGTAACAAGGAAATAACGAGAGGAGGGACATGCCATAGTGTACTAATGAGCTCTAGGTTTTTAACGAATAAATGTGAACTTGCTGATATGAGGATGAGTGAGAAGATGGTTTGTCCCATGACCCAAGAGATTGTGGGATCAGATTGATGAGGTTGAAATTTTAAAGGTTCCAAATCTTCTTGAGGAATGATACATTCTACACCCATTTCTTTTTTGAAATAGAGAGCATAAGCGGCTAAGAAGAGCAAGGCAGTGAATGGCTTACCTGTAAATGCTAGAAAACCCAATAAGACTTTAAAGACAAAGATGGATAAAAACCATAATTGATCTTTACATAATTTGGTGCTATCAATATCGATTTCTGTACCGAGTTCACGGCGCTTGCGAAAGACAATAATACAAAGTCCTACAACTGCATAGGCGATGGTGCCAAGAACAAGGGGACCGCCCATCGCAGCACCGACACCGATGTCTTTTTGCTCACTTGTTCCATTAAATGCCACAGCAACTAAAGTGACAACACTCTCAGGGAGGGCTGTACCAAACGCTGCCAGTACTGTTCCAATGGCACATTGAGAAATGTTGAATTTATGGCCAACCCATTCAATTCCATTTACAAAGAGCTCGCAACTATAATAGATCACAATAATAGCGAGGAGCAGTGTTATACAGGTTAATAGCATATCCTTACCTCCATGATTAAAAAATAGAAAAAATCATACTTACTTTTAAAATAATAAGATCTGTGGTGTTTATCACCAGAGATCTTATAAGAAGAGTCGGTAAAATCATTTTCCTTTGGCAATAAGAATATAACAAGAAATGAAATTATTGTCAAACAACGACTGAAAAATTTCGTAGGTTTAATTTGTATATGAACTTAGTAAAAATGCATGACATTGTTGCTTTGATGAGAATGAAATATAAGATAGTCTATGCTTTAAGAAACTTTAGTTCATTATATATAGTTGCTAATTTTTATGGATATGGTAAAATGTAAACAGATTAGCTGAATTTACAAATAAAAGGAGGAATTATTAATGGAAAAATGGATTTGTGTCGTCTGTGGTTATGTTTATGATGAAGAGGCTGGGGATCCAGATAGTGGTATTGCTCCTGGAACTAAATTCGAAGATATTCCTGAAGATTGGGTTTGCCCATTGTGTGGAGTTGCCAAAGATCAATTCGAAAAACAATAATAACATAAGAAAAGCCTTCCAGATGATGGAAGGCTTTTGATTTTTAGTGACTGATTTTAGCGAGTCTAGGTAACCAACCACGGTTAAGCATAAGTTGTAGTAGACGATAATCCCAGTCTAAACCTGCATCAAGCATTTCTCTGTACATTAAGGCAACTTCGAGTTGATAAGATTGGTGTAATGTTGCTAATAAAGCCATTTGTGCAGCTTTAGCCATGGTACCAACAGCAATGGCAATTTCTCCGTCACTCATGTGAGCATCTGGAGGGATGTCTAATTGTTTTTTATGCAGTGTACGTTTGGCAAAAGACAAACTAGGTAAAGTTCCCCCACTATCGCTTAATAGTTTTTCAGAATGCTCAATTAAACCTTTAGTTTGTTTTTCGATCGCTTCCTTAATTAAAGCTTTTAGCTCACCATCTTGGGCATGATTATAAATAACCTCAAGAGAAGCAATGTTGTAACGACCTTGAGCAATGACGCCATACAAACCAGCTGCTTCTAAATAACTAAGGGGTTCTTTGTCAAAAAACATGTTCAAAATACTACGGGTTTCAGAACTTACTTTTTCTAACATCGTCATCGTTTTTTACCTCCTGTAGACCCATATTATAGTTTGATAAATCGAGTTTGTTTTCACGAACTCTGATAATAGATAGCATATACAGTTCTAGTTATTTTCATGCATCCTTATGTATAAAAAAGTGATTGTGAATTTACAGAAAATACTTATTTTATAAATAAAACCCTTTACTTTTCCCTGAAAAATAGTATACTAGTGGTATAGCCCAAGTAAATAGGTCTAGTGAGATTCAATTATCAATCCTTCTCAAGTAGCTTTTTTTGGCAAGGACAGGACTGAACCCTAAACCATTTGGGCAAAAAATTTGAGGGGGACTATTATAATGGTTCAAGACAAAACTTTAACATGCCGCGAGTGTGGCGTAGATTTCGTATTCTCAGCTTCCGAGCAAGATTTCTATAACGAAAAAGGGTTCACTAATGAGCCTGGTCGTTGCCCACAATGCCGTGCAGCTCGCAAACAAAGAAACAATGGCGGCGGCGGTTTCAGTCAAGGTGGCGCTCGTCCACAACGCGAAATGCATGATGTAACTTGTGCAGCTTGTGGCGTTGAAACACAAGTACCTTTCCGTCCAAGCAGCGATCGTCCAGTATATTGCCGCGATTGCTTCAGCAAAAACAGCGGTCGTTAATTCATAGTAACGATAGAAGCCCTTCTACTTTGGTAGAAGGGCTTTGTTGCGTAATTAGAGAGTATACACTTTCTTGATTACAAGTAAGAGTAACTAAGACTTTGGTCTACGCTGAGGCTTGACCGAAGTCAAGTTTTCTTTACGTATAAATTTTATTTTTTTAGAAAACCTATATATAGTCCGTTAAAAGGATTTTATTGAGAATAATATAACTTGATTGCCTAATACCTATTCTTTTTTAGAATGAATAGTGAGATATATAGTGATAATATGAATGTTTTTTTAAAAAGTATGTATTATATTTCACTTAACATCTATACAAAAGTAATAAAAGAGAGTTATAATTGTAACGAAGATCAATTGTTACTAGGAATACAATAATATGTAAAATTTAGGAGGATTCTGTCAGAATGAAAATTACTGTCATTGGTGCTGGTAATGTAGGCGCAACTTGCGCAAATGTAATTGCCCAAAGAGAATTAGCAAGTGAATTGGTATTGTTGGATATTAAAGAAGGCATCTCCGAAGGTAAATCCTTAGATATGATGCAAACTTCTGCGTTGCTTGGGTTTGATACTAGAGTGATTGGTAGTACAAATGATTATAGCAAAACTGCTGGTTCTGATGTGGTCGTGATCACTTCAGGCATTCCTCGTAAACCAGGCATGACTCGGGAAGATTTAATTGGTACAAATGCAGGTATCGTTAAAGGTGTAGTTGATAATATTCTCAAATACTCCCCTGAGGCTATTTTTGTTCTTGTTAGTAATCCAATGGATACTATGACTTATCTTGCACTTAAAGCAAGCGGCATTCCTAAAAACCGTGTGATCGGTATGGGCGGTATTTTGGATAGCTCCCGTTTCAAATGCTATTTGAGTCAAGCAATTGGTTGCCCTGCAACTGATCTGCATGGTGTTGTAATTGGTGGTCATGGCGATACTACAATGATTCCTTTAACTCGTTTTGCAACATATATGGGAGTTCCTGCTGCTGATTTATTAGATGCAGAAACTTTAGCAAAAGTAGCAGCTGATACAATGGTTGGTGGTGCTACATTGACAGGTATGCTTGGTACTTCAGCTTGGTATGCTCCTGGTGCAGCTGTTGCATTATTAGTTGAGTCCATTGTTCGCGATGAAAAGAAAGTTTATCCTTGCTGCGTATCTTTAGAAGGCGAGTATGGCCAAGAAGATATTTGTATCGGTGTTCCAGTTGTAATCGGCAAAACTGGTTGGGAAAAAATTGTTGAATACAAATTAAATGACGAAGAACAAGCTAAATTTAATAAAAGTGCTGATGCAGTTCGTAGCATGAACAAAGTATTAGTCGATATGAAATTAGTATAAAATCATCTCTTAGGTTGATAATCAAGAGATACATATAATTTAAAAAAGGAAAACACCAAACCATTGTAGAAGATGGCACTTGGTGTTTTTTCTTTTTTATAAGGAGTGATCTTCATTGGAGAAAATGTATAATGTACTAGAGACTGAGTGGGGTTATATGATGGCAACTTGGACAGATATAGGATTATGGGAACTTGATTTTCCTATCCAAGATCGACCAATTGTGCCAGAGAGTACTATAAGTTCAGAAGTGGAGCTTTGGTCGGAAGAACTTAAAAGAGAATTAAGTATGTACTGGCGTGGCTTTGCCGTTGATTTTGGTGTACCCATTGATTGGCGTGGTTACACGTCTTTTCAAATCAAAGTTTTGAAGTTTACAGCAAAAATTCCTTATGGACAAAGGACGACATATGGTGATGTAGCGCAGGCGATTGGGGTGCCTAAGGGAGCCCGAGCCACTGGTGGAGCACTTAATCGTAATCGTGTGCCCATCGTCATACCTTGCCATCGTGTCATCGGTGCCAGTGGTAGTTTGACTGGTTTTGGTGGAGGAATCGAATTAAAACAAGCCTTGTTACTACTCGAGAGTGGTAGCTTGTAAAGACTTGCTGATTAGATAAAAAAATAGTGTCAATAATTTCTCTGGCAGGATATAATAGTAATCAGTGATCTCAATAAGGAGGCTGGTTTGATGTGTGGTTTTTTGCTGCGTATTATTATTAATGCGTTGCTGTTATTTTTAGTGATTGCAGAGTTGCCAGGGATTTTTGTTGATACGTTAGGTGGTATGTTGCTTGGCGTTCTTATTGTAGGGCTTGTAAATGCGACAGTGCGGCCCATCATGATGCTCGCATCACGACCGCTAAATTGGCTACATTTAGGTGGAGCAACTTTCATTATGAATATTGTAACACCTTTTATTGTGATAAAGACTTTACCAGGTTTTCAAATTTATAATATGACTGCACCTATATTAGGTGTATTTTTGATGACGATTTGCAGTTGTACTTTATCAAAAGTCATTCAAGATCGTTAAGTAATTTTAAAGTGGGGGCTTATTTATGGCAATTAAACTCGTGGCAATCGATATGGATGATACGCTGCTTGATAATACATTAAAAGTTTCATCTCGGACGTGTGAGGCGATTCGCAAAGCACAAGAGCAAGGAGTGATTGTAACAATCGCTACTGGTAGAATGTTTGCTTCTGTGGTGCCTTTTGCACAACAACTGAATATACAAGTTCCAGTGATTAGCTACAATGGTGGTATGGTTCGACATCCCCATTCCAAAGAAGTATTGTTTCATCAATCTCTTGGGGCAACAATCGCAGGAAAAATTGTAGAAATATTTCGTGAGCGTGGTTGGTATTTACAATCTTATATGGATGATGAATTTTATGTGATTGAACGTTGTGAAAAAGCTAAGGGTTATGAGAAATTGTCAGGAATTCAAGCAATCGTTGTAGGGGATGCATTCTATACGATGAAACATGAACCGACCAAAATGTTATCGGTAGCCGAACCTCACGAACTAGAAGAAATTCAACAGGTTCTCAATAAAGAACTTGGGGACACTGTTTTTTTGGCAACTTCTAAATCGCGCTTTTTGGAAATTACTCATCCGCAAGTCAACAAAGGACATGCTTTGGCTGTCCTTGCAGAAAAGCTGATGATTCGTCAAGATGAAATTATGGCCATAGGGGATTCTAATAATGATTATCCTATGATTGAATATGCGGGTTTTGGTGTGGCAATGGGGAATGCTTCTGCGAGGGTAAAAAGCATTGCTCAGGCTGTTACTGCTGATAATAATCATCACGGTGTAGCCGAAGCCATTGAAAAATATGTATTAGCAAAATAGACGGAGGGGAATGAGTATGTTATTTACACCGTTTTCATTGAAACAGTTAGTTTTAAAAAATCGTGTAGTCATGCCGCCCATGTGTATGTATTGTGCAACTGATGATGGTATGGTGACTGATTGGCATGTTTTGCATTACGCGACGCGCGCTGTTGGTCAAGTCGGCCTTATTATTGTAGAAGCGACAAGTATTGAGCCGCGTGGACGTATTTCCAATCGAGATTTAGGAATTTGGGATGATGCCCATGTTGCTGGTTTGAAACGTATTGTAAATGATGTCCATGCTCAAGGTAGTAAGATTGCGATTCAATTGGGTCATGCCGGCCGAAAAAGTGAAGCAACCAATAGTGTTCCAGTAGCACCATCAGCGATCGCTTTTAATGAAGAATGTGGTATGCCTACGTCTTTGGTAGCAGAAGAAATTAAAGACATTGTTCAGAAATTTGCTAAGGCCGCAAAGCGAGCTGTTGCTGCTGGTTTTGATGCGATTGAATTGCATGCCGCCCATGGCTATCTAATCAATCAATTTTTATCTCCCTTAGCTAATCTGCGTACTGATGAATACGGGGGTAGTTTTGAGAATAGAGTGCGTCTGCTCAAGGAAGTTTTAATCTCCGTGCGTGCCGTAGTGCCAAGTGAAATGCCAATTATTGTTCGTGTATCAGCCGAAGAATATCATGCAGAGGGGAATAAACCAGAAGACGTGGCTGATATGCTTAATTTAGTCAAAGACTATGGGATTGATTTAGTCAATGTCAGTTCAGGGGCAGTTATTTCAGTGATGCCAAGAGTCTTTCCTGGTTATCAAATTCCAATGGCATTGGTTATTAAGCAAAAGACAGGTCTCCCTGTTCTTGGCGGAGGGTTGGTGACGGAACCTACCCAAGCCTTGCAATTAGTGAAAGCTGGTATTGATCTTATTTATACGGGTCGAGTTTTATTGCGCAATCCCTATTGGACATTACAGGCAGCTCATTTATTGCAAGAGGAAATTGATTGGCCAACTTCTTACATAAGAGGTAAGTGGTAAAGTAATGAAAACCAACTTCTGCAAAAAAGTAATCCTGTAGAAGTTGGTTTTTTCTATGAAACTGGTCTTTTTAAAGGATATAATTGAAGAATGTTGAATTAGTCATAGTAACGTTACTATAAATCATAGAGGAGGAATTTAGATATGCAGCATGAGAGTAAGGGGCAAACAAATGAGGAAATTCTAAATGCCTTTAAATTAGTCCTTCCGTATCTTAATAAAATTGTTCGTGAAGATATGGCTGTTGGTTTGACTGATTTAACAGAATATTTAGGTTATTATCGTGCGAGAGACTTTGAACTCGATTTACCCAATGGTACACCGATTAAAGGCATTGCTACGATTCAAGAATGTATACGTTTAGGAAAAGATACCTACGCTGATATTCCTCCTGAAGTATATGGAAGAACGATCAAGACAATCTTTACACCCATTTATGGCGTAAATAAAGAAATTATTGGGACATTGAGTTCAGGAATCGATTTAAAACATAGTCTTGATTTGGTTGATAATGTAGAGGCCCTTGCTGCTTCCACAAAACAGGTAGCAGAAAGTGTTGACCAAGTAGCTCATAGTGCCAGCGAACTTGCAAGTGCTGGTCAGCAGGCTATAAAGGTTGCTCATAATTTAATCGAAAAAAATCAACATACGGCGCAAATTTTGGAGTTTATCAAAAATATTGCTGCACAGACAAATCTCTTAGGCCTAAATGCTGCCATTGAGGCGGCGCGTGCTGGTGAGCATGGTCGAGGCTTTGCTGTCGTTGCAGAAGAGGTAAGAAAACTTGCAGAGCAATCCCAAGAAGCCGTTAAGCAAATACAAAGTACTTTACGTGAAGTCGGCCAGGCTGTCGTTGAGATCAACAAATCAATCGAAGTAACGGGTGCCATTAGTGAAGAGCAAGCCGCAACAACCCAAGAAATATCAGCTAATTTGGAGAGAATCAATAGCAATGCAAGGCAGTTGCAGAGTTATGTAGCACGTTATAAATAATGTAAGGGGGGGAGTTTGAGAAATCAAACTGCCTCCCTTTTTCAACTAGAGTAAAGGAGAGGTTTAAAAGATAGCTAAAAGCACTGCATTGTATAGGGAAAAAGATAGTGGTTTTTTTTTGAAAGTTGTGTTAACCTAATTAATATATTAAGTTAACGAAGAGGGGTTTAGAAATGAAACAGATACAGTTAATCACAGAGATCGGGCAACGAGTACTAGCGGGTCAATCCATTACAATGGAAGAAGCGGCAGCTTTATCCCAGATACCAGATCAAGATTTACCTTTTTTATTAGCAATGGCCGATAAAATTAGGCAGAAGTTTGTTGGGGATGAAGTGGATCTATGTGTGATTGTCAATGGCCGTTCGGGCAAGTGTACGGAAGATTGCAGTTTTTGCGCTCAGTCTATGCATCATAAGGCGCAAATCTCTGTATATCCTTTGTTGACGAGCGATGAACTAGTTGCTGCAGCCAAACAAGCAGAAGCTAATGGTTCTCACCGATTTAGTATTGTAACAAGTGGCCGTGGCGCTGAGCAGGATAAAGATTTTGGTAAAATTTTAGAAGCTCTGAGGAGAATTCAAGCAGAAACTAATCTTAAGGTATGTGCTTCACTTGGTACGTTATCAGCGGAAAATGCACGGGCCCTTAAGGCTGCTGGTGTGAGTCGTTATCATCATAATGTGGAGACCAGCCAAAGCTATTATGGGGATATCTGTACGACCCATACCTATAATGACCGGGCTAATACCATCAAGGCGGCTCATGCAGCTGGTCTTGAAGTGTGTTCGGGCGGAATTATTGGTATGGGAGAAAGTATGCAGCAACGCCTGGAAATGGCTTTTGAACTTAGAGAACTAGGTGTTCATTCCGTACCGATCAATATTTTAAATCCTATCAAAGGAACAGCGATGGCTAATCAACCTCCTCTAAGGCCATTAGAAATATTGAGGATTTTTGCATTGTTTAGATTTATTATGCCTAAGATGGGCATTCGTACTGCTGGTGGGCGGGAAGTTAATTTGCGAGATTTGCAGTCGATAGGTTTGATGAGCGGTCTGAGTGGAATGCTCATTGGTGGATATTTGACGACTGGTGGGCGTGATAGTGGGATGGATTTACAAATGGTTAAGGATATGGGACGAGTGGCTCTTTCAGCGAGGGAGGGATAATTCATGGAAAATAAAACACGGATGCTGACGGAAACTGCTTTGTTGACGGCTTTGATTACGGTCACTGGTGCCATTAAGCTCCCAGGATTTATTCCTGGTACAGAGTTTCAATTATCAGCACCCTTAGCAGTGGCGATTTGTGCAGTCTTTGGTTTTACTAAGTATCTGACTGCAGGTGTTTTATCCAGCTTAATTGGATTAATACTTGGTACGCAAACCTTACTCAATGTATTTATTGCCATGGTTTTTCGTGTAGTCGTAGGTGTGGTGATTGGAATATTGGGTACTTCTTGGCCGGTCTTAGCAGTCGCAGGTCCGTTAGGTTCAAGTGTAGCACGGATATCTTTGGGTGGTATTGTTGGTAAAGCTGTGATTCCCCTTCTAATCGCAGCGATACCTGGAATGATCTATACGGCAATTGCAGCTTGGCCACTGACTATGTTACTCAAAAGGGTGAAAACCCAGACCGAAAAGGTTATCCATGTTATACAGCGTTAGGATGCGCTCAGCTCAAGGGGGAGCTCATGAAGTTGGTGGTCGTCATATTTCTGGAGCCGAGCGGATTGTTTCGCAAGACAGAATTGAAGAAACGACTAATGCCATGTTAGCACGCGCTTTTTCCCACACACGAGGAAAGGCCGACTTTATTAATATTGTTGTCGAAAATATTGAAGGTGAGAGAGTGCAAGAAGTTCCTTTGTTGCCAGTCTATACTCGAATAGGAAGAGACGTAGTCATGGGACGACAAATCGCAGAAGAGAGTCTCCTTGAATCGGGTGTTACGTTGCGAGCAGTTCAAAATGGTATGGCGGCACTGCTCGCGCTGACAGATAGTATGCGAGGAGCGATGCTGGTTTGCGCTGTGACTGGTCAACGTCTTGATGATACTGGTATGCGAGGTGTTCGCGTGTCAAGGATGGATATTGATCATGAAGAGGCATTTCATGAGATACTTGAAGATAAGGGAATGAATAACACTCATGTGCAAGAAGCGTTAGTGCTGGCGAGTAAAGTTGTGACGGCACCAAACCTCATCGCTGAACTATGTTGGTCTGATGATCCTGAATATACAACAGGTTATGTCGCTTCTGCAGCTGGTTATATTCGTATACCACACTGTAAACCTCTTGGCAGTTTACTAGGTGGGCGAGTATTTTTTGTGAAGCCTGAAGGGGATCTAGAGAGTATTGTAGATTATTTGGCGAATCAGCCGGTAATTGTAAAAGTACCTGAAGAGCTGTAGTGGAGGATGGTTACAAGTGGAGGATTGGACAGATTACATTACTACCGTGAAAGAACTGAACTTATATCGCGCTCCGGTCAATTATCGACCTTTAGATGCTGTTCACGTGGAGGCCGAGGGACAGAAGTATTTGCTGCTAGCTACTAATAATTATCTCGGATTGACCCATTCTTTAGCCGTTAAAAAAGCCGCTATGTCCGCTGTAGAGCAGTATGGTACAGGATCAGGAGGAGCTAGGCTGACAACGGGGAGTCATCCTTTATATGAAAAAATTGAGAAAAAAATCGCAGCATTTAAAGGTACTGAGGCCGCTGTGGTATTTAATACTGGGTACATGGCAAATGTGGGAACAATCAGTGCAATCCTTAATAAGGGCGATGTGGTATTTAGTGATGAACTTAATCATGCCAGTATTATTGATGGGTGTCGTTTATCAAAAGGTCAGACTGTTGTATATCGTCATGCTGATATGAATCATCTGGCAGAGGTTTTAGAAAATACAACTTGCTCAGGTCGGCGGCTTATTGTTACGGATGGGGTTTTTAGTATGGATGGTGATATTGCTCCTCTTGATCAGATCGTAACGCTTGCTGAACAATATCAAGCGATGGTCATGGTTGATGATGCCCACGCAGTAGGGGTGCTCGGTAGAGGTGGACGCGGAACTGTGGATTATTTTGGTCTCAAAGATCGTGTACAGATTCAAGTGGGAACGTTAAGCAAGTCTCTCGCAGCGGAAGGCGGTTATGTTGCTGGCAGCCAAGCCTTGATTCATTATCTAATAAATAAGGCCCGTAGTTTTATTTTTTCTACAGCCTTATCGCCAGCTACCATTGGTGCTGCCTATGCAGCTCTTGAAGAATTAGAAAAAAATCCAGGGCTTGTTGATCAATTATTAATGAATGCTGATTATGTACGGACAGCTCTTGTCGATGCTGGTTTACAGGTTGATGGTCGAGTAACTCCCATATTGCCTATCATGGTTGGGGAGGCAGGAATTGCAGTGAAGATGGCAGAGGAATTAAAGAAGGCAGGACTCATTGTTTCAGCCATTCGACCGCCAACAGTGATGCCGGGGGCAAGTCGTTTGCGTCTTACAGTATCAGCTGCTCATCAGTATGATGATCTAAAACGCGCAGTTAACATCATCATTGCAGTCAGTAAAAAAATGAATTTAATATAAGGAGTGATTGCATGTCGGGGTTATTTATTACAGCAACAGATACAGATGTTGGTAAAACCGTGATTACTGGAGCAATTGCTGCAGCATTGCGTACTCGCAAAATTCATGTTGGAGTTATGAAACCCTTAGCGTCAGGTGGAGTTACTGATCAATTTGGCAATTTGGTGGCTGAAGATGCGACCTTTATTATGAAGGCTGCTGGAATTGCAGAAAGTGAGCGCAGTCTCGTGAATCCACTGTGCCTCGCCCCTGCCTTAACACCAGCAGTGGCTGCAACAGTTAGCAATATTGAAGTTAATATGCCTGCAATTATTAAGATATATCAAGATCTTGCTAAAAAATATCAGCCTTTATTAGTGGAAGGGGTAGGGGGCATTACAGCGCCGTTATGGCAAGATTATCTGCTGGTTGATTTAATGGTGGAACTGTCCTTACCTGTGATTGTTGTGACAAGGCCTAATTTAGGCACAATTAATCACACCGTGCTAACCGTAGAATATGCTCGGCAGCGTGGGCTAAAGGTAGCAGGGATTATTATCAATGGCTGGAATGAAAATGAAGTTGGTATTTTAGAAAAATCCAATGAAGTATATATCACTCGTTTAACTCAAGTACCCATTTTGGGGAAATTTCCTTATTCATCTAAGATTGGCGAAG
Organism: Pelosinus sp. sgz500959; assembly: GCF_042610375.1. Classification (NCBI taxonomy): domain Bacteria; kingdom Bacillati; phylum Bacillota; class Negativicutes; order Selenomonadales; family Sporomusaceae; genus Pelosinus; species Pelosinus sp. sgz500959. The sequence goes on along the minus strand of NZ_JBGJZL010000001.1, from coordinate 39,203 downwards.
GGAATATTGAGGGAAGCGAGCTTGCTAGGCTTGCTGAAGAATATTTACAGATGGATAAAATCATCAGCATTATAGAAAGGGGATCGAATGATGAATGAAATCGAAGCGAAAGATAAACAATATGTCTGGCATCCTTTTACTCAGATGCAAGAATGGGTAGCTCAACCTCAAATGGTGATTGAGGCCGCTGAGGGGATAAAACTGATTGATAGTGAAGGGCATCAATATTATGATGGTGTATCTTCTTTGTGGGTGAATATCCACGGTCATCGTCATCCGAAAATTGATCAAGCAATTGTTGACCAGTTAGGCAAGGTTGCTCATACTACCATGCTAGGTCTAGTCAATGTACCAGCAACTCAGCTAGCAGAAGAGTTAATGGCAGTTGTGCCTAAAGGGTTAACTAAATTATTTTACTCCGATGATGGTTCGACTGCTGTAGAAATTGCCATTAAAATGGCTTATCAGTATTGGCAGTTAAAAGGTAAGAGTAAGAAACAAAAATTTGTGACTCTTGCCAATGCCTATCATGGTGATACAGTGGGGACTGTGAGTGTGGGTGGAATTGATCTTTTTCATCGAATTTTTTCATCATTGTTATTTGAAAGCATTCAAGCCCCTTGTCCTTCTTGTTATCACTGTCAACTGTCTTCTGATCCAGAGCAGTGTGGTATGCTCTGTATTGATCAAGTAGAGAAAATTTTAGCCGAGCATCATGAAGAAATTGCTGCCATGATTGTAGAACCATTGGTACAGGCAGCAGCCGGTATGCTGACTCAACCCAAGGGATATTTGAAAAAACTGCGAGAGTTAACAGCAAAATATAATGTGCTTTTCTTAGTCGATGAAGTGGCGACTGGCTTTGGGCGTACAGGTAAGATGTTTGCTTGTGATCATGAAGATGTATCTCCAGATTTTATGATGGTAGCAAAAGGTATTACAGGAGGTTATCTGCCATTGGCGGCCACTTTTATGACCGATGAAATTTACAATGCCTTTTTAGGTGATTATACCCAGCAACGGACTTTTTTTCATGGACATTCTTACACTGGAAATCCTCTGTGTTGTGCTGCTGGTCTTGCTAATCTAGAGATTTTTCGTGAGGAGCAAGTGATTGAAAGTCTTCAGGAAAAAATTGCAGCAGCGACTACTAAGCTTACTGCTTTTAAACAACTGAAACATGTTGGTGAAGTTCGTCAGCAGGGGTTAATGATTGGGATTGAACTTGCGGAAAATCCAGAGAAAAAAATACCCTTTTCCTGGAACATGGCAGTGGGAGCAAAAGTTTGCAAAAAAACGAGAGAATATGGCCTTATCATTCGTCCTATTGGTAGTGTGGTCGTTTTTATGCCGCCATTGATTAGCACGGTAGTAGAAATTGAGCATATGATTGATATTATCTATCGATCCATACAAGACGTTACAGAAACAAAGCAAGACCAATATGATGATGAAGAAGTGGCAGCCGTATTGATTTAGAATGGTAAGTTTATAATCATATAAGGGCAAAATAAAAGTCAGTCGTGATGTAATAGAACGACTGACTTTTGTTATGGAATCAGAAAGTAGGAACTTTCTTGATTTTAAGTAAGAAGGACTAAGGCTTATGTTTTTTTACGTAATCAAAAAGCATAACGCTCTCTTGATTACAAGTAAGGGCAACTAAGATTTTGGTCTACGCTGAGGCTTGACCAAAGTCGAGTTTTCTTTATATTAAAAAAACTTGCATATACTTATTACATAAAGTATAATAAGTACATAATATATAAAGTATAATAAGTGAGGGTGAAGAAATGAGGATCGGCATTTATGGTTCGTCTTTTAACCCTGTAACCAATGGACATTTGTGGTCAGCAAATACAATTGCAGTGAGAGAAGGACTGGATAAAATAATTTTTTTACCCTCATCCAATAAACGTAGGGATAAAGAAATTCAGACTGAAGATCATCATCGTCTTGAGATGTTAAAATTAGCAGTAATGGAAAATACTAGATTTGAGCTTGATGATTATGAAATGAAGGCCGTTGCCGGTCGTCATTATACATATGAAACTATGAGATACCTTCGAGAAAAATATCCAAATGATCAATTATTTTTTCTCATGGGAGCTGATTTGTTAAGCCAATTGCCTCAATGGACATATGCTAATGAACTGGTGAAGTCAACTCAATTTATTGTGATTGAACGGGGCAATATTGTAATGCATCGTGTCATTGCAGAAATGCCCCTTTTAAGAAAATATGAAAGAAATTTTACTTTAGTTTATAAAGGACTTGTCAATGAGATTAGCTCTTCCTATATTAGAGAAGAATTTCAATATGGGAGTGATCCCCGCTACTTGCTACCTGAAAGTGTCTACCACTACATCATCGAAAATAATGTGTACAAAGGAGAAGATTGAAGTGGTTGAGAGTAGAATAACATCGGAAGAATTTGATAAACATCACAATATGAAAGTCGCGACTGATGTTTTATTATATACAATACGTAACGAAAATCAGGAAAATCTTCGCAAATTGCCAGAGAAAAAATTGCAGCTTCTTATGATTAAACGTAAAAGTGAACCTTATAAAGGACAGTGGGCCATTCCAGGTGGCGTAGTTGAAAATAATGAGGATCTTGATACAGCTACATACAGAGAATTAAAAGAAGAAACCAATATCGATAATGTGTATGTAGAGCAACTCTATACTTGGGGATCTAAAGATCGTGATCCGCGCGCAATCTCTTCACGGCAAAATCGTACCATGAGCGTTTCCTACATGGCTTTGGTTGACAGTGAGAAACTGAATATTCAGGCTGGTGATGATGCAGAAGATGCGAAATGGTTTACAGTACAATGTTCTCGTATAGCAACGACCTTAGAAGATGGAAAAGGTTCTGTATATGGCAAAGAAAGAGACTATTCTTTAACTCTTGTCCATAAGGAAGGGGAGGAAGAAATCGAATGTTCGGCCATTATATGCGTCAAAGATATGATTGAAGGAACAGTTGTCTGTACGGAACGAGAAGTAGTAGAATCTCATAATATCGCATTTGATCATGCGAAGATTATTCAGTATAGTCTTGAACGCTTGCAAAATAAGGTGGAATATACGAATATTGCTTTTAATCTAATGCCAGAGTTTTTTACAATCGCAGAAATTCAAGATGTATATGAAATTTTGCTAGGTAAAAAATTACTAACCCCCAATTTTCGTAAAAAAATGATTGATGTAGATCGACTAGTTGTGCCAACCAACAAAAAACGGACAGAAAAAGTTGGTCATCGGCCATCGATTCTCTATAAATTCAATACGGACTGGTTTAATAAAAATCTGTAAAAGGAAGTGGCAATTGTGACGATCTATAACCAAGAAAGACTTGCTCATGATGTTTTTAAAATAGAGGCAGAAAAAATCCGTAATGGCTGGTATTCCGATAAATATTTTTGTAATAATGTCATTATGCTTGAGCAGTTAGCTCAAGAAGGGTATACATTTCAAGGGGAAAGTGATGTTGAGGGCGTTGATTGCTCTAAGGTTCATAATGGCGATCTAGAGGTAGAAATGCAGATTTTTACACGTCGCAGACCTATTAGTGTTGTTGCTGGAGTTGATGAAGCTCTTGCGATCTTGAAAGAATGTACTGGCTATTATGAAAATGATTGTTTTGTCAATACGTATGATAAGTTGGAAGTGGAAGCTGTTCGTGATGGTACTTTCGTACATTATAATGGAGATGCACTCAACGTCGAGCCTGTCATGAAAATCAGAGGACGGTATCGAGATTTTGCTAAATTAGAAACCGTATTATTAGGTGTGATTGCAGAACCAACTCGTATTGCTACAAATGTCTATAATACCCTTGTAGCAAGCCAGTCCAAAGAAATTTTATTTTTTCCTGCACGTTTCACTCATTATAAGCTTCAAGCCCTTCATGGTTATGCATACTCTGTAGCTGTACAAGCTCATAACGCTCAGTTTGGTAAGAAAAATTATCGTTTTGTCTCTACAGATGAACAAGGTTCCTGGTGGGGAGCTGAAGGTGTTGGAACAATCGCCCATGCAACGATTTGCTCTTTCCTTGGTGATACAACTGAAACAATGATGCAATTTTGCCGTATTATGCCAAAAGAAGTGGCGCGAATTGCGTTAATCGATTATAAAAATGATTGTCTAGGTGAGTCTAAAAAAATCATGGGACGCATGTTTGCAAAATATCTAGAACTTATGAATGCAGGGAAAGAAGAAGAAGCAGGCTATTATAAACTCTATGCCGTGCGTCCTGATACTTCTGCCAATATGATTGATGTATCTTTGAACAAACCGACAGCAACCCTTGCGACGGATGGCGGCGTTTGTCCGCGATTGATTCGGAGTTTGCGGTTGGCTTTAGACTCGGCATATGAAGAATGGAATGTACCAAGTGAACATTTGGCCATGGCAAAAGATTGGTGCAAAAGTGTATTAATTGCTGTGACTGGTGGCTTTAATATTGCCAAAATTACTGAGTTTGAACGTAATGATGTTCCAGTGGATATTTATGGTGTTGGGTCCTCTCTCATTGAAAACTCTAAAGAAACAAATAATGATTTTACTGCAGATATTGTACGCGTTAAAATCTATGATAAATGGCATAGTTTATCTAAAATTGGTCGCGGTGTTTGCGATAATCCAAATCTTGAAACTATTTTATAAAGGTAACTTGATTGCGGATAAAAAGGTTTTACGATTTAAATGAATACGTATAAGACTCAGAAAGGATACATATCACTGTGTATCCTTTTTGCTTTTTTAGCAAAAGTACCATATAATTAATAAACAAGTAATGGTTAATAATGGGGGAGACGATATCATGAAATTTCTTGCTGATTTACATATTCATACAATATCTAGCGGGCACGCTTATAGTACAGTACTAGAAAATGCAAGGGCAGCAGCCGATAAAGGCTTAGAAATGATTGCGATTACGGATCATGGTCCAGCTATGCCTGGTGGTCCTCATATCTATCATTTTGGCAACCTGCGGATTCTGCCTGAAGAGTTATTTGGTGTAAGAATACTCAAAGGTGTAGAGGCCAATATAATCGATCGAGCAGGCACCCTTGATTTGCCAGCAGATCGGTTAGCTCCTCTTGACATTGTGTTGGCTGGCTTACATACTATTTGCTCGCCATGTGGTTCTGTCGAAGAAAATACAGAAATGTTGGTCAATGCCATTAAAAACCCATGGGTGGATGTTATTGTTCATCCTGGTAATCCAGAATATTTAATTGATGCTGAAGCTGTGGTAAAGGCGGCAGTCGAGTATGATGTGGCCATTGAAATCAACAATAGCTCTTTAAAATTATCAAGAGCCGGCAGTCGACCTTATTGTGAAAAAATTCTTGCCTTAGCCAAAGAGTATAAGGCTAAAATCATCGTCGGTACTGATAGTCATTTTGCACTATCAATCGGCAATTTTAGTGAGGCGATTGCCCTGCTAGAAAAATATGAGATTGATCCTAGTGCAATTTTAAATACGTCGATCGCAAGCGTTGAAAGTCATTTGGCAAGACGTTCAAATCGTAAAAGACAGAAGGTATAAGAAAATGGAGGATATGATGATGGAAGATGTCCGTTTGGTGATCATTACCGGCATGTCTGGTGCAGGTAAGACTCAAGTTGTGCGGACCCTGGAAGATCTAGGTTATTTTTGTGTAGATAATTTACCGCCCATGCTGATTCCTAAATTTGCAGAACTGTGCTCCCAATCAGCTGGACGCGTGAATAAAATTGCTTTAGTGGTCGATATTCGTGGGCGAGAGTTTTTTGATACATTAATGCAAACATTAGAGGAACTCGAAAAAAATGGTCATCGTTATGAAATGCTTTTTCTAGAAGCCTCTGATGAAACCTTAATTCGGCGTTATAAAGAAACACGGCGGCGACATCCTATGGCACCTCATGGACGCATTAGCGAAGGGATTGCTCGTGAACGAGAGCGGGTCGATCAAGTGCGCGGGCGGGCTACTAAAATTGTCGATACTTCAGAATTAACAACATCTGGTTTGCGAGAAAAAATTACAAGTTTATTTGCCAGCGATCATGAGTGTCAGCGGATGAACATCACTGTAGTGTCTTTTGGCTTTAAATATGGAATTCCGTTAGATGCAGATATGGTTTTTGATGTACGTTTTTTACCGAATCCTTTTTATGTAGAATCATTGCGGCGTAAGAGTGGAATGGTAGCTGAGGTGGGAGAATATATTTGGAAATGGCCAATTACACAACAATTTATGGCGAAAATTACAGAGTTTGTTGATTTTTTAGTACCAAATTATATTACAGAAGGAAAAAGTCAGTTGATTATTGCCATTGGATGTACGGGGGGAATGCATCGATCCGTATTTGTTGCAAGTAAAATTCATGAAAGCCTAAAATACAAAGGTTATAAAGTAAATCTTGATCACCGAGATGTTAAGAAAAATGTTATCGAAGTTCATCCAGAATGATAAGGATTATGCAGGACGTGATTCAAATGAAATTATGTCGCTATGGCGACACGCAAAGGGTCGAGGTGTAATTGCATGCATTTTTTGAAATGGATGTACCCTGGTATTAAGGTAAAACGTTGGTTATTATTATTTTCTTTGGGTGTTATTGTTGCAAGTATGGGGATTGCGATTGTCTTTAATTACAAATATGCGGGGAATTTAGAAGAGGCTATTTTTAGAATGGTCTATCTGACTACAGGTAAGTATTATTATGCTGTGACGACCATTGTAGGAGTTTCTGTTATTGCGAGCGGACTTGTAGTGATGACACTAGCAACTCGCCAAATTATTGCTTCGGTGATTAGCGTACTGATTCCTGAAGGTTCGGATCGATTAATTGAGCTTATTTTTCAAAAGCGTAAGCTGAATCGAGGACCGGCAGTCACTGTTATTGGTGGGGGGACAGGTTTATCCGTATTGCTGCGAGGAATTAAGAGTGTAACTGGTAACATCACAGCCATTGTAACCGTGGCGGATGACGGTGGTTCTTCTGGGCGCCTGCGCGAAGACTTTGACATGATTCCTCCTGGGGATTTACGAAATTGTTTGGTAGCATTGGCTGATACTGAGCCATTAATGGAAAAATTATTCCAACATCGTTTTGGTGGAAATGGTGATCTGGCTGGACATAATTTTGGAAATTTGTTTATTGCAGCCATGACTGAGGTCTTGGGTGATGTAGAGAAAGCTTTAAAAGAATCAAGTAAAGTCTTAGCTGTAAGAGGACGAGTTTTGCCTGCTTCCATTCAAAAAGTACGACTTTGGGCGAGGATGACAGATGGTAGTGTTGTAGAAGGGGAATCGAATATCCCATTGACGCAGAAACGAATTGATAGAGTTTATTTGCAACCTGAAGATACCATGCCAGTAGAGAGTGCCCTTGAAGCCATCCGTGATGCTGATGCTGTTATTTTAGGACCTGGCAGTTTATATACCAGTATTTTACCGAATCTATTAGTACAGGGTGTAGCTGAGACATTGCGTCAAAGTCAAGCTGTCAAAATTTATATCTGTAATGTGATGACTCAACCAGGCGAGACTGATGGGTATAGTGCCTCGGATCATATTCAGGCGATCGTAGACCATGTTGGTCCTGGGATTATTGACTATGTTGTTGTTAATACTCATCATGTGACAATGAATTTACAAGAAAAATATGCATCGCAAGGAGCTTATCCAGTCGAAGTCGATGTGGATGCCATTGAAGCGATGGGTATCAAAGTATTTAAGGCAGATGTAATTAGCGAAACGAATTGGGTACGACATGATCCGCTCAAGTTATCTAGAACCATTGTATCCATGATTTATAAACTAAAAACAAATTCCGAACGCATGCGACTGCTGGATTATTATTTGATCGGTGAAAGTATAAAAAATTTAAAAAAATGAGCAATGAGTTATAAAGTGAGTTGATTGAAAAACTCATCATGGCTTGACTGGAGGGATGATAATGGCTTCTTATTCTGCGGAGGTTCGAAATGAATTGGCTAGGATTGTGGATGAACAAGGATGCTGCAAAGTAGCAGAACTGGCTTCTTTGATGCGTATGGGCGGTACCATGTTAATTGGCGGTAATAGCAATCTGGGAATAAAATTTACGACTGAAAATGCTGCTGTAGCAAGGAAAACCCTGACGCTGATTAAGAGCGGCTTTCATTTGAAAACCGAAGTCGTTGTTACCCGTGGTCGCCGTTTGAAAAAAAATAATTCTTATATGGTCAAGGTTGTACCATCTCCTGTCGTGACCGAATTATTATCAGTCTTAGGTATTATGCGTGGTGATAATATTAATGTCAGCAGTGATAGTGGAATTTTGCGTAAGGCTTGTTGCAGGCGGGCCTATTTGCGTGGGGCTTTTTTAGGTGGTGGCTCCGTCAATCGACCAGAAGGAGATTATCATTTAGAGCTAGTGACAGGTAATCTGGATTTTGGTAAAACTCTAGTACGGTTGATGAAATATTTCTCCTTGCCTGTTAGGATGATTGAACGTAAGAATGATTATATTGTTTATCTAAAAGATGGTGATGCGATCGTTACTTTTTTACGACTGATTGGTGCTCATAATGCCTTATTAGTTTTTGAAAATGTGCGCGTAGTCAAGGATATGCGTAATCAAGTCAATCGACTCGTTAATTGCGAGACTGCTAATTTACAGAAAACAGTGAATGCGGCAGTCCGTCAAGTGACTTGCATTAAACGCATTATTGAACATAAAGTATTTAATCAATTACCGTACTCGTTGCAGCAAGCGGCTGAAATAAGATTAGCCTACCCTGAGGCTACGTTGAAGGAACTTGTTGATGTTATGGGAGGCCGTGTAGGGAAATCAGGTATGAATCATCGTTTACGGAAATTAGAACAAATTGCTGGAGAATTAGAAGATGAATAAAGTCGTGGCACTTGGTGTCTGTGTAGTAGTATGTATCATAGGTTGGTTTGCTTGGCCAACAACTGGCGTACCTATTTTAGCCTATCATCAGGTGAGCGATGCTGATGATATTTATAGTGTAACTGCTGATCAATTTGAAGAACAAATGAATTATTTAGCTTCTAAGGGGTACACTGCGATTTCTTTAGAGGAATTATTTAATGCATATGAGGGGAAAGGAACATTACCTAGTCATCCGATTGTGATTACTTTTGATGATGGATATGAAGATAATTTTTTGACTGCGCTACCGATTATGGAAAAATATCATATGCGTAGTACAGTGTTTGTTGTCTCTGGTTTGGTCGGAACGACAGAATATTTATCTTGGCAACAAATTAGTGAAATGCAAGAACGGCATACGGAAATTGGCTCTCATACTGTATCTCACATTGGATTAAGTAGTCTTAGCCCTGAGCAGCAACGTCGCGAGATTGTTGAATCTAAAGTAGCATTAGAAGAACATATCCGTAGACCTATACAATTTTTAGCTTATCCCTACGGAGAATTTTCACCCATCACGGAGCAATTACTGAATGAGGCTCGATATCGGGGAGCTTGTTCAGGGATTGCAGGTCTTAATCGTGAGGGCGCTGATGTCTATGCTCTTAAAAGAATTAATATTCCTCATCCTAAATATGGGTTGGGGGAATTTTGCTTGCGTCTATTCAGAGCACATCTATATAGCAAACTAGGGATATAGCCGAATTATATTGAATAAGTCTCTTTTAGGGGTGATTTTGAGAAATCACCCCTAAAAGAGACGACCTTTGTAATTTTACATAACATCAATGGATTGATATAATGATTCTATGTCCAAAAAGGGGGTAACATAATGAATAAAAACAAGATTGGCATATGGCTGATTAGTATGGCTATATTATTTCAAAGCACAGTGTCAGCAGGAGCGGTACAACAACCAACCGTGATATTGAATGGTGCGAATTTACCAGAGTGGAAAGCCACTATATCCTCATACGGGGGAAAACTCCTATTGTCAGATAGTCCAGAGACTGTACCAGATGATGGTATTATGTATCAAGACACTGTTAATGGAGATAATCGATTATTTTTCCATCATGTGAATGGTACAAGTACTCCTAAGAAAATTGTTGTATTGCTAGAAAATATAACAGATAAGCCTGCCCATGTAACTGTCTATAAGTATGGTTTAGGTGGTCCTAGCTATGATTTTTTAGAAGTTGGGAAAAAAGTGCAACTCGATTATATTGAAGGCAAAGATGCTTATCTTTTGGACGTACCAACAAAAGAGTCAATTAGTTTGATCCCTAGCCTTGATCACGCTGTAGTAGAGCCGAATATGTTAGTGAATGGTATGTATGATTTTACGACAGATCAGCCTGTTAAGGTAAAAGTGATGATGATGCCAGTGGATGCTGATGTTTACAATTTTGCTGCCAGCGCTAAAGTATTGCCTGCAGATGTTGCTCAGTATCGTTTACGAGGTACATTTGATGGTAAAGATCGCTTAGTGATTCCTGACAAAGTGTACGATGCAACGCAAGATGGAGTTGTTGCATTCACCCTAGCTGACAATGCCATTGACACTTATGTAAAAGGTATTGATGCTACAGATGGTACTAAAACTACGAATTATGGGAATTATGGTATTTTGTATAAAATTTATGTGCCGTCAATGGCAAAGGGAGAAATGTCTTATTATCTAAATCCTAGAGGTGGTGAATATGCTGGATGGCTCGGGACTAAATATCGCCATCAAGAAGTAGCAACCATTGCAACACCTGCTGATCAAATGTCTTTTGGTTCGAAGGTGATTGGTGAAAGTGCTTATATTGGCACATATGAAGGCGGAAAATCACTATGGTTGACTTTTAGCCCACCGGGAGCTTCAAATCTACCGATAAAATTCATTATTAAACCAAGCAAATAGGAAAATAGAAAGTTTATCTTTTCTCGATTTTAAGTAAGAATGCTTGAGATTTATAGCTGTTTTTGAGGAGTTGGTGTAGGCCAAGTCCTTAAAAACAGCTATTTTGTTTGATAAATCCTTGTTCTCGTTTATTCAAAAAGATAGAATAATAATAATTTTATAAAAATCGACAGGTTTTTTCATTCTTCGCATAGAAATAACATAATATTATGATTTTGAGAGAAGGTGTAGCTGTGGGAATTCTTCATAATCAGAAAGTATCGACTAAAATTTTATGTATTTTGGCTATTGTATTGTTTTTTAATCTGATCGTAGGTGTTGTAGGAGGTTATTATTCACGAGAAATTTCCCAAATTGCGTCAAGTATGTATGATGATAATTTATTACCAATTCACTTAATGGAAGAGGTTCGTTTGCATAGTAAGGATACTGAAATGAAACTGATGGCTCTCATCTTAACGAGTGATCCTGCGAAACAGCAGGATATTATTAAAGAAATTGATGGGAATACGAAAGCCATTAATGCCCTGCAGGAAAAATATCAAGCAAGAAGCTTGGACAGTTTTGAGAAAACTCAATGGGAGCAACTTGAAAAAGAAGTTCCAGCTTACCGAAAAGCACGGGGAGAAATCATTAAATTGGTTGTAAATGGGAAACCCAAGGAAGCTTTTGAACTTTTTGAACAGAGTAAACCCATTTTCTCAAAATTACAGAGTCTTCGCATTGAGCTGGCTACTCATAATATAAAATCGGGTCAAATTTTAAATGATCAAGGTGATGAACGGGCTTCATTTGCCCTTAAAGTCATCATTGGTGTAACTGTTTTTGCAATCCTACTATCTGGTATCTTAGGATTAATGCTCAGTAAGGCAATCTCTTTTCCTCTCAGCAGAATGGTCATTGCATTAGAAGAAGTGGCAAGTGGTGATGTAACCGATAAGCCGAGTACTTTTACATCCCGAGATGAAATGGGTCAACTTTCCAAAATGATTATAAAAATGCGTGCAGAACTGCGCCAGCTTATTTTTCAGATGAGTCAATCAAGTGAGCAAGTCGCTGCCGCTTCGAAAGAATTGACAGCGACAGCTGGGCAGTCAGCTGTCATTGCCAATCAAATGGCCAATTCCATTGCTGAAATTGCAGATGGTTCTGCTAGACAAGTAAAGGCAACAGAGCATGCAATGATGATTATGAATAAGATGTCCCATGGTATTGAACAAGTGACTACGAATATCAATACAGTCAGTAATGTTGCCGTAAATACAACAGAGGTTGCAGCGCTTGGCGTTGACCGCGTCAATAAGGCTGTTAATCAAATTAACAATATTGAAAGTGCAGTAGTGAGCTCAGCGTATGTTGTTAAGAAGTTAGGGGAACGTTCAAAAGATATTGGGCAAATTGTTTCTACAATCGCTGGTATTGCTAGCCAAACTAATCTTTTGGCATTAAATGCTGCTATTGAAGCGGCGCGAGCGGGAGAACAAGGGCGTGGTTTTGCCGTCGTAGCTGAAGAAGTAAGAAAACTAGCGGAACAATCTGAAGTCGCTGCAAAACAAATTGCTAACTTGATTGAGGAAACTCGTATGGATACAGAAAATGCTGTTGTTGCTATGGATAAGGGAACCCAAGAGGTGAAGATTGGTACAGAAGTTGTCAATAGCGCAGGGGAATCATTCAAGGAAATTGTAGGATTTATCAATCAAATTTCCCTGCAAATTCAAGAGGTTGATCGTTCAGCAGGACAAATGAAGGGTCATAATCAAGAGGTTGTTGCAATGATGGGAGATATAAATACAGTCACTCAATCAAGTGCGTCAGAGACTAATGTTGTATCGGCAGCAACAGAAGAACAATCTGCAGCCATTGGAGAAATGGAATCAGCCAGTCATGCCTTAGCAAAACTTGCTGAAGAATTGCAAAATTCTATCTTTAACTTTAAAGTCTAAGTCGGTAAAAAAATTAAGTTGGACAAAAAAATAATAGTCATGTTATATATTGATTACTATCGGAAAAACGTATAAAATAGATTGAGCAAGAAATAAAGTTTGAGGCAAGGAGGAATTTCATCATGGCAAAGCATATTATTACTGTTAATAAAGCTTCTCTACAAGAAACAATACATACTGGTGGTTGCGGCGAATGTCAAACTTCCTGTCAATCAGCATGTAAGACATCATGCACAGTTGGCAATCAGGTCTGCCAAAAGTAGACCGCAAGGAAAGCCCCTTGCCGTAGTGTTTCGGCAAGGGGCTTGATTTTTTACGGAATCATCTATAACTCATGCTGATTCTATGTTCTTAAAATATTTTATTTAAAGGTGAAGATAATGAATATATATAAGTTTTACTCCAATGGTCTGTACATTGTGCTTGATGTAAATAGTGGTGCCATTCATATTGTTGATAAAATGGTTTATCATGTGATGGATATTTTTGATGGTAGTAATGATGAGGTGGTACTTTCAACATTTGCTAATCAGTATACTGAGGCTGAATTACGGGAAGTATTGTCAGAACTCCATCAATTAATTGACGATAAAAAATTATTTACTCCCATGTTAGAGGTTCCCCTGACTTTTAGTCAAAAACCGTTAGTTAAATCAGTCTGCCTACATGTAGCCCACGATTGTAATTTACGCTGTGGGTATTGTTTTGCTGGTACTGGAGATTTTGGTCATAGTCGTGGTCTAATGACAAAAGAGGTTGCTGAGCAAGCGATTGAGTTTATTATTCAAAATAGTGGACCGCGCATCAATAGTGAGATTGACTTTTTTGGTGGGGAACCTTTGATGAATATGGATACTGTGCGTCATGCAGTTTCCTATGTACGTCGCCGGGAAACTGAAACGGGCAAAAAATTCAAGTTGACCTTGACTACAAATGGAGTATTACTCAATGATGAGATGACGGCGTATCTTAATGAAAATAATATTAGCTTGGTATTGAGCTTAGATGGACGACGCCAGGTTCATGATAACATGCGTCCTTTTGCCAATGGTCGTGGTAGCTATGATATGGTTCGAGAAAACGTGACGAAAGCCATTGCTTCGCGTAATGATCAAAACTATTATTTGCGTGGTACTTTTACGGCTAAAAACTTAGATTTTGCCGCTGATGTACTGGATATGGCAGATCAAGGTTGCACTCAACTATCTGTTGAACCAGTGGTGAGTAAAGACAGTCAGTATGCATTAACAGAGGAACATCTACCTGCATTATTTGCCGAATATGATAAACTGGCTCAGGTTTATCTGGAACGCAAACGGAATGGAAAAGGTTTTGATTTCTTCCATTTTAATTTAGATCTTAATAATGGTCCATGTGTTGCGAAGCGCTTGAGTGGTTGCGGTGCAGGTCATGAATATTTTGCCGTAACTCCTGAGGGCGATTTATATCCTTGTCATCAGTTTGTTGGGCGAGAAGAATTTTTGCTCGGTAACGTGGTAGATGGGGTGAAGAATACTGAGTTACCTAATCAATTTCGTCAAACTCATGTCCTAAATAAAGACGAGTGTCGTGATTGCTGGGCGCGTTACTATTGTGGCGGCGGTTGCCATGCGAACGCTGATTTGTTTAATAGCAATATTAATGAGCCATACAAAATTGGCTGTCAATTGCAGAAAAAACGATTGGAATGTGCTATTATGATCCAAGCGATATTGATGCTTGAAAGTGGAAAATAGGAGACGATTGTATGCAACGTCTTACCATTCATATAAAAGGGATTGTACAAGGGGTGGGATTCCGCCCCTTTGTTTATAATCTGGCTAAGCGTCTAGAACTAGGAGGTTGGGTATTTAATAATTCTCAAGGCGTCGAACTTGAAATTGAAGGCGGCGATGAAGAAGTTGCCGTCTTTTTATATGAGCTAAAAAATTCTGCTCCACCCTTAGCGGTCATTGATGATCTGATTGTGAGCCAATCACCGCTGAAAGGAGAGCAGACTTTTAGTATTAAACAGAGTCGGGAGCATGGGAAGAATCGAGCATGGGTGGCACCTGATGTAGCGACCTGCCTTAACTGTCAGATGGAAATAAGAAATAATCAAGATCGAAGGTATGGGTATGCTTTTACAAATTGTACCCATTGTGGACCGCGTTATAGTATAATCAAGGATGTGCCTTATGACCGAGAGGCTACGACGATGTCGCAATTTCCCATGTGTCCCAGTTGCCAATCTGAATATGATGATCCAAGTAATCGACGTTTTCATGCTCAACCTAATGCCTGTCCTATCTGCGGACCACACTATTGTTTGATCAATAAGGCGGGAGAAGTGACCTTTGATAACGTCTTTGAGGAAACAAAAAAAATGATTGCTGCTGGACATATTGTAGCAATTAAAGGAATTGGTGGTTACCATCTGGCTTGTGATGGCCGTAATGAACAGGCTGTGAGTCGTTTGCGCAGTCGCAAAATCAGAGAATATAAACCTTTTGCGGTTATGTGTGGCAGTATGGAAACAATTGATCAGCTCTGTACAGTATCAGTTGCTGAAGAACAGTTGTTGCAAGGTAGCGCTCATCCGATTGTACTCTTAGCTAAAAAAAATCATTGTCAGTTAGCAAAGAGTGTTGCCCCAGGCAACGCTTATCTCGGCATCATGTTACCTTATGCTCCAGTTCATTATCTATTGTTAGAACCAAATGATATATGGGTTATGACGAGTGCCAATATCAGTGATGAACCAATTATTTATGATGATCATAATGCCCAAGAGATGCTTGCAGAAATTGCTGATTATTCTTTAGTACATAATCGGGATATTCATCGGCCTAGTGACGATTCAGTGGTTAGAGTGATTAAAGAAAAGCAATATATACTGCGGCGTAGTCGAGGTTTTGCTCCTTCTCCTCTTAAACTTTCCCGGGAAATATCGTCGATTTTGGCTGTTGGTGGTGAAGTAAAGAATGCATTTTGTCTTACCCAAGGACATTTTGCTTTTATGAGTCCACATATTGGTGATTTAGAAGATTTGGGGACTTATACGTCTTATTTAGCTTCGATTGCTCATTATAAAAAGTTATTTACAATTGATCCTATCGTCGTAGCTCATGATTTACATCCTGAATATGCTGCTACGAAATATGCCTTGACTCTTGATATTCCGAAAATTGGTGTCCAGCATCATCATGCACATATTGCTTCGGTGCTAGCTGAGCATGGATTCAATGAGCAAGTGATCGGTGTAGCTTTTGATGGTACTGGATACGGTAGCGATGGCAAACTATGGGGTGGTGAGTTTCTTATCGCTGATTGCAGCGACTTTATCCGAGTCGGTCATTGTAAATATATTCCTCTGCCGGGTGGTGCAAAAGCGATAAAAGAACCATGGCGTTTAGGGGCTTGGGTGTTATATAATCTATATGGATTAGATTTTGCCGATTTTAATTTGAACCTATCGCGTAATTTACCAGTAGGTTGGCAAATTATGATTGATGCAACACAAAAAGGCATTAATGCACCATTATCATCAAGTGCAGGACGTTTGTTTGATATCGCAGCGACGCTACTTGGTTTAGGTACTGTGATTCATTATGAAGGACAGGCTGCTGTCGAGTTAGAATTTGCGGCGCAAAAAAATCATGGTCAGTTATTGCCCTATACCATTTCAGTAGATAATCCTCGCATTCTAGATTTCATGCCGACTTTTGCTTCCATGGCAGAGGCAATGCGCAGAGGCGAAAATGTGAATTTTTTGGCGGCGTCTTTTCATGTAACAGTTTCTCAAGGGATCGTGGAGATGATTCGATTGATTCATCAAGATACGGGGATCAGGAAAGTAGCGTTGAGTGGTGGGGTCTGGCAGAATCGTATTTTATTCGAAAAAGTAGTCGGAATGTTGCAACAGAGTGGGTTTGATGTATATAGTAATCAACGTGTTCCGACAAATGATGGAGGTCTGGCCTTGGGGCAAGCCGTTGTTGCTGGAACACGTATCATAGAGAGGTAGAGGTGAGATAAATGTGTTTGGCTGTACCTGGAAAAATCATTGAAATACAAGATTTATTAGCCACCGTGGATATCAGTGGCGTAACCAGAAAAATTAGCTTAATGTTGCTGCCAGAAACCAAAATCGGTCAATTTGTTCTCGTTCATGCTGGATTTGCTATTCAGGCGATTGATGAAGAGGAAGCAAACAAAACATTGGAGTTGTTCAAGGAACTTGAACAGTATACTGATGATGACAAATGAGCAAATAAAACAGGCTGCTGATTTTTTTACTAAAGAAATTAATCGGCTATCAGGTCAGCAATCCATTCGTTTGATGGAAGTTTGTGGAACTCATACAGTGGCTATTTTTAAGGCTGGTATTCGTCAATTATTACCTCAAAATGTTGAATTAGTCAGTGGGCCTGGATGTCCAGTGTGTGTAACACCAAATGAATATTTAGACACGGCGATTGCCTATAGCAAAAATCCAGAAATCATTATTACGACTTTTGGCGATATGCTCAAAGTTCCTGGTTCGTCCTCAACCTTAGCAGCTGAAAAAGCAGCAGGAGCCGATATTCGCATTTTATATTCTCCTCTGGAAAGTTTAGATATAGCGAAAAAAAATCCTAATAAGAAAGTAATCTTTCTTGCTGTTGGTTTTGAAACAACAGCTCCCCTTGCTGCGGCAACAATCCTCATGGCTAAAGAGGCTGGTATTACCAATTTTTATGTATTATCAGCACACAAATTAGTACCTCCAGCTTTGCGAGCTTTACTTGGTACTGAGAATCGTCATGTAGATGGTTTATTATTGCCTGGTCATGTGAGTGCGATGATTGGTCTGAAACCTTATGAGTTTTTAGTTGACCAATTTAATACTCCAGCAGTGGTTGCAGGTTTTGAACCATTGGATATTTTGCAATCTATCTATTTGCTGGTCAGACAGATCCATGCAGGTGTTGCGAAACTTGAAAATCAGTATAGTCGCATTGTGCCAGATGCAGGCAATGAAGTGGCTTGTCAAACTTTATATAAAGTTTATGAAGATGCGGACACTGCATGGCGGGGAATTGGCCATCTTGCTGGTTCAGGGTTAGCTCTTCGGGAAGAATATCGTGCCTTTGATGCCCAGTCCAATATACCAGTTGTGATTGAAAAAACGAAAGAACACGCTGGTTGCCAATGTGGACAAGTTTTGCAGGGGAACTTATTACCGACAGCGTGTCCGCTATTTGGTAAAACGTGCAGTCCTGAGCATCCAGTTGGATCGTGTATGGTATCTGTTGAAGGGACATGTGCAGCTTGGTATAAATATGGCTCTGGGAGGTGGCAAGGATGAATCATGAATTGATTCAAATGGCCCATGGCAGTGGCGGAAAACTCAGTCATGACTTAATAAGAAATGTGATGTGGCCTGCTTTTGCCAATGATATTCTTGGTCAGATGCATGATGGTGCTCAGTTGACTATTAATCATGCAAGATTAGCTTTTTCTACAGATTCTTATGTTGTTAAACCTTTATTTTTTCCAGGTGGTGATATTGGAAAATTAGCTGTATGTGGTACTGTCAATGATGTAGCGATGAATGGGGCAGTTCCTCTCTATTTAAGTGCTGGATTTGTCCTAGAAGAAGGTTTTCCAATGGAGAGCTTACGGCGTATTGTTACTTCGATGCAAAAAGCAGCAGATGAAGCTGGTGTTCATATTGTAACAGGTGATACTAAGGTTGTGGAAAAAGGGGCAGTTGATGGTATTTATATTAATACAGCGGGTATTGGGCAAATTATAGATGGTATTCAAATTTCAGGACAAAACGCTCGTCCTCATCAAGATATTATTTTAAATGGTTATTTAGGGGAACACTCCTTGGCAGTGATGAGTGAACGCCATGGATTAGAGTTTCCTCATAGTGTTATAAGTGATTGTGCTCCACTGAATGGTTTAGTTGCAGAATTATTGGCAGCAGTCCCGCAAATTAAGGTTCTTCGTGATCCAACACGTGGCGGACTGGCTACCACTTTAAATGAGATTGCTAGTCAATCCCAAGTGGGGATCCTGCTTGATGAAAGCCGGATTCCAGTATCGCCGGCAGTTCAGGCTGCTTGTGATATTTTGGGATTTGATCCTTTATATATGGCGAATGAAGGTAAAATGATTGTTTTTGTTGATAAAGAATATACACAGGAAGTTTTAAGAGTGATGCATCAAAACATCTATGGACGCCAGGCGCGTGTGATTGGTGAGGTTATTGAAAAATCGCCAGGGAAAGTTGGTTTGCGCACCCAGATTGGTGGAGTACGGCTTCTTGATATGCTCGTTGGAGATCAATTACCACGGATTTGTTGAGTTACATTCATTGTAGATTATCATTTAGAATGTTTTATTTAACTTATAGAGGAGGTTTATAAGGATGAATCTCGATCATGGTCTTAAATTAGAATTGAACCAAAAATTGATGATGACGCCTGAATTGCGGCAAGCAATTGCTATTTTACAGATGTCAGCATTAGAATTATCTGATGTGATCGCAGAAGAAATTTTAGAAAATCCTGTATTGGAAATTGCGGAAAAAAGTAGTGATGATCCTGAGCAAGCAGAATCAGTTCATCAAACTGAGCAAGGTAAAGATAGTGAACAGTTAGATGATTATTTTAATTGGGCTGATTATTTTAATAATGGTATGGAAAAGAAATCTGAGCATACAATAGCCGATGAGAAACAGCCATTTGAGGTGTTTATAAAAAATAATGTTTCGTTACATGAACATTTGGAACTCCAGTTGCACTTAACAGTACGCGATGAGATGAGCAAGACAATCGGTAGTTATCTCATTGGTTGTATTGATGATAATGGATATTTATGCAGTACAGTCGCTGAAGCTGCGACTGTTTTAGGTACAACGGAAGAACGTGTTGCCGAAGTTCTTGAATTGGTTCAAACCTTTGATCCTCTTGGTGTGGGAGCGCGCACCCTCCAGGAATGTCTCACATTACAGCTTGTACACAAAGGAATTGAAGATCCTTTAGTCTCCGCTATTATTGCCGATTATTTACCTACGGTAGCAGCTGGTAAATATAAAGCGATTGGAGAAAAATTAAAATGTAGTGCCCATGATGTGCAACAAGCAGTCGATGTTATTCGTACTCTTGATCCAAAACCTGGGAGAGCATTTGGTAAAGATGAGTCTAGTTATATTACACCTGATATTACTGTTGAGCGTGTGAATGGAAAATATATCATTCTTGTAAATGACACCAATATACCAAAATTAACGATTAATCCTTACTATCGCCAAGTTGCCATGGGGGGCGATCAAGAATCACGACAATTTATTGAAGGGCGTCTCAATTCTGCAGTTTGGCTGATGAAAAGTATTGAGCAGCGTCGTCGTACTTTATACAATGTAATGGAAGCCATTGTGCAGCTCCAACAAGAATTTTTTGATCGTGGGCCTAAATTTTTACAGCCTTTAATTATGAAGCAAGTGGCCGAACAAGTCTCTGTTCATGAGTCGACAGTTAGTCGCGCTATTGCTAATAAGTACGTAGATACTCCTCATGGACTTGTAAGTTTACGAAGCTTTTTTTCAACAGCGGTGCAAAATAGTACAGGTGGACAAGATGTGTCTACAACGAAGGTCAAACAAAAAATTAAAGAATTAATTGCTGAAGAGAATTCCTCAGAACCCTATAGCGATCAAGCGCTAGCAGATATTCTTGGACCTCATGGTATTAAGATATCCCGCCGAACCGTAACTAAATATCGAGAAGAACTAGGTATTGTATCTTCAACAAAACGCAAGAGATATTAAGAAAAAATGCACTCGTAAAAAAGATGTCCTTTACTAGGTAGATCTTTTTTACGAGTTTTTTAAGGAATGAATCTCATACAATGATTTTGTATATAAAAAGATGTATGTTATACTCTAAATATACTGAAAATAGATTGCCCCCATGTTGTAATAAGGAGGCTCGCAGGTGACTGTAGAATGGGAAATGGCTCTTCGGTTATTATTATCAGCGATTTTGGGCGGTTGTATTGGTTACGAACGGGAAGCTCAACATAAATCAGCTGGACTCAGAACTCATATTTTAGTATCCGTTGGATCTTGTCTAATTATGATATTATCGATTAAAATATATACTTCAGTGCAAGGTTTTACTAATGCTGATCCGACTCGATTAGCTGCGCAAGTTGTAAGCGGCATTGGTTTTTTGGGCGCAGGTAGTATTATAAAGGACGGTCCGACAATTAGAGGATTAACGACAGCAGCCAGTCTATGGGTTGTATCTGGCGTTGGTCTGGCTGTAGGTAGTGGTTACTATATGGGCGCGCTGATGACTACGGGTTTGGTATTTCTCACTTTGGCTATTTTATCCCGTATAGAAGATAAAGATTATAAATCTTTAATCAGTTTGCTCATTATGACAAGCGATATACCAGGACAAATTGGGGAAATTGGGTCATACCTTGGTAGTCAAGATATACATATCAGGGACATTAAAATTACTGAAAAAAAAGAGATGTTAGAGATCGTTATTAGAGTTCATATGCCCTTAGGTAAAGATATGAACCATGTAATAACAGGTATTTTGAACGTCAAGGGAACTACTTCTGTAAAATTAATGACTTGATCATGGGTGATTATTAAATAAAAAAATGAGGTGGAAAAATGGCTTCGTTAGACGTTCTTAAAATTTTGACAAATGGCCCTATTATTCCAGCGGCACGTTCGATGGAAGTATTCAAAGCGGCATTGACGCACACAATCGTACCAAGTGTAGTACTTCTCTTTGGGGATATTAATAGTTTACCTACCTTGATTGCTCAAGCAAAAGAACACAAAAAACGTATTATACTGCATCTGGATCTATTTGATGGAATCGGTAAAGACAAAGCTGGTATTCGCTTTCTTGCACGAATGGGGATTAGTGCGATCATTACGACCAAATCTCATTTGTGTCGATTTGCCAGAGATGAAGGTATGATTGTGATACAACGCCTATTCTTAATGGACTCTGATTCATTGCGTACAGGGCTTAGTTTGGTGCGAAATTTTAAGCCTGATGCCATTGAAATATTACCAGGAACTGTTCCGACCAATGTTGTGCAGGAACTGATTCGTGAAACTGGTTTGCCTATTTTAGCTGGTGGTTTAATACGCACACGTGAGGATGTCGATCATGCTATTGAAAGAGGGATTTCAGCGATTAGTTCCAGTCGACAAGAACTATGGGACCCTATTATGATTAATAAATAATACATTTGCAGAAAAAGATAATAAATTTTTATAAATTCAGTAAATTCAAGCAGGAGTTTTAAATGCGTGTGCAGAATACTATGAGTATAGAACAAGAGAATGGTTAACATGAATAAAAAGCATTTAGTAAAAAAAATAAGTTACTAGTGCAGGAATTTTCAATCAACGTGTAGAATACTGATATTATATGACAAAAAACTACAAAATAAACAGTGACAAAAAGTTATAATTTTCAGTATATTTAGCAGGAGATTATAAAAAGATGTCGAATCAAATAGATAAAGAAGTAGTTAGATTTAAATTGGAACTGCATAATCTGGGACTAGAGATAAAGAGAAGTCCGTTTATTCCTCTACTGATATAGATATATGCATAGGGGTGTGAATGGGGTTCTCTTTTTTATCTAAATATTTAATGGTAAAAGGTGGTGAATAAGGGAGAAAACAGAAAATATTTTTTATCCTCAGGTGATCGATAGATAGTTTCTAACGTATATTAAAGGGGGATTTGGACTTATGACAAATTTATTTGGTGAATTTTTTGGTACTATGATTCTTTTAACTTTTGGTTGCAGCGTTGTTGCAAACTGCCTTTTGAAGGATTCTAAAGGTAATGGCGGCGGTTGGATTGTTATTACTACAGGTTGGGCTTTAGCAGTATTAATGGGTATCTTTGCTGCTGTTGCTACAGGTGCTCCTCAAGCCGATCTTAATCCAGCAGTTACATTATTCAAACAAATGGCTTTCAATACTTATGGTAGTTGGGGTGGAGCTATCGCTACCATGGGCGCTGAAATGGCTGGTGGTATTGCTGGTGGTGTTCTTACTTGGTTATTATACCTTCCGCATTGGGAAGTTACTGAAGATAAAGGTTTGAAACTTGCAGTATTCTCAACTGGTCCTGCAATTCGTAATACAATGGCTAACATCATTTGTGAAGTCATTGCAACGGCATTATTGTTGATTGGTATCTTTACTATTTTCAGTAAAGGTGTTACTGGAACTACTGGCTTTGGTGTTGGCGTTGGTCCTTACATGGTTTCAATGTTAATTTGGGCTCTAGGTTTATGTGTTGGCGGTCCTACTGGTTATGCATTAAACCCTGCTCGTGACCTTGGTCCTCGTATTGCACATGCAATTCTGCCAATCGCTGGCAAAGGTGATTCCGATTGGGGTTATTCTTGGATTCCTGTAGTTGCTCCAATGATTGGTGCAATCGTTGCTTTCGCAGTTTGCAAAGGTGCTGGAATCGTTTAATACAAAGTAAAGATCCATTATTATAAGTCAGTTGTGTTGTTATTGTCGACCTTATGAGAAAAGGACTTGGCTTTTCCCAACTCCTTAGATGCAGGCAAAAGCCTGAGTCCTTCTCGCTTGGAATCAAGAAGGTGTTATGCTTTCTTGATTCCCTAAAAAGAGTATGTTAAATAAACATAAAAATAGAAGGAGTGACTTTTAAAAATGACTAAAAAATATGTAATGGCACTTGATGCAGGTACAACTAGTAATCGGGCAATTATTTTTGATCAAGATTCCAATATTGTTGCAGTAGCACAAAAAGAATTTACACAAATTTTCCCTAAAACTGGTTGGGTTGAGCATGATGCAGATGAAATTTGGAGTACCCAAATTGAAGTCATGAAACAAGTTGTGAAAGAAGCGGGCATTAGCCCTCATGATATTTCTGCTATTGGTATTACAAATCAACGGGAAACTACAGTCGTTTGGGATAAGACAACTGGCAGACCAATTTATAATGCAATCGTTTGGCAGTCACGTCAAACAATGGATATTTGTAACGATTTGAAAGCTAAAGGCTTAGAAGCTGAATTCAGACAAAAAACTGGTTTAGTAGTTGATGCTTATTTCTCTGGTACAAAAGCTAAATGGATTTTGGATACAGTAGAAGGCGCTCGTGCTAAAGCTGATAAATGTGAACTTTTATTCGGTACCATTGATACTTGGTTGATTTGGAAATTGACTGGCGGAAAAGTTCATGTAACTGATTATTCCAATGCTTCCCGTACATTAATGTATAACATTCGCGAACTCAAATGGGATGAAAAACTTCTTGAATATTTGAATGTACCAGCATGCATTCTTCCTGAAGTTAAATCTTCCAGCGAAGTATATGGTTCAACTGATATTGCTATCTTTGGTGCATCTGTGCCTATTTCTGGTGCTGCTGGTGACCAACAAGCTGCTTTATTTGGTCAAACTTGCTTCAAACCGGGTATGGCGAAAAACACTTATGGTACTGGTTGCTTCATGTTAATGAACACTGGTGATGAAGTGTATGAATCCAAAAATGGTTTGCTCACTACAATTGCTTGGGGAATTGATGGAAAAGTAGATTATGCTCTTGAAGGTAGTATCTTTGTTGCCGGATCTGCGGTACAATGGTTACGTGATGGTCTTCGCTTGATTGAAGCTGCTCCTGATTCTGAGTATATTGCTAAAAAAGTTGCAGATGCTGACGGTGTTTATGTAGTACCAGCCTTTGTTGGTCTTGGCGCTCCATACTGGGATATGAAAGCTCGGGGTGCTATCTTTGGTTTGACTCGTGGTACAACTAAGTCTCACCTTGTTCGTGCGACTTTAGATTCCATGGCTTATCAAACAAAAGATGTACTAAGCGCAATGGAAGCTGATTCTAACATTAAATTACAAGCTTTGAAAGTTGACGGCGGTGCTGTTGCTAACAACTTGTTAATGCAATTCCAAGCTGATATTTTAGGCGTTCCTGTTGATCGTCCAAAAATCACTGAAACAACTGCTCTTGGTGCAGCTTATCTTGCAGGTTTGGCTGTTGGCGTGTGGAAAACTAAGGAAGATCTTGTTAGCACATGGCAACTAGATAATCGTTTTGAACCTGCTATGGACGCTGAAAAAAGCGCTAAACTTTATAAAGGTTGGCAAAAAGCGGTTAAACGTTCAATGGATTGGGAAGACTAATTATAAAAGTATCAATTATATAACGTAAGGGTTGAGATAAGAGATCCCTTTGTGTTCGGTTAAACGAGTACAAGGGGATTGTCTGTCTACCTATAGGGTTATATGGCAATCTAAAGGATGAGAGGCATCCTAGCGTATTTAATTTTATAGAAGGGGTATTGAGATGGAAAAGGCGACAGTTGTTGTAATTGGTGGCGGTGCCACAGGAGTTGGTATTCTACGAGATTTATGCATGCGAGGAGTCGATGCAATTCTTCTTGAACAACAGGACTTGGCGTATGGTACGAGTTCACGTTATCATGGACTACTTCATAGTGGTGGACGTTATGCAGTAAAAGATGCGGAAGCTGGGCAAGAGTGTATTGAAGAAAATACCATTCTTCGCAAGATTGGTAAGCATTGTGTCGAGCAAACAGAAGGTTTCTTTGTCCGCACTCCTTTAGATGATGAATCATTTGAACCTAAGTGGTTAGAAGCGTGTGCAAAAGTAGGTATTCCAGCGATTCCAATTTCAGTAGCAGAAGCTCGTCGTTTGGAACCTAATCTGAGTTCTAAAATTCAGTCCGTATACAGAGTGCCAGATGCTGCCATTGATGGTTTCCGTATGGTATGGCAGAATGTAGCATCCGCTCGCAAATACGGTGGTCGGGTCATGACATATACGACAGTTGTTGGTATTGAACATAGCAATAATCAAGTCGTAGGTATCAAGGTTCGTAATACATTGACAGGGGAAATTAGTAATATTGCCTGTGACTTTGTCGTAAGTGCTGCTGGTTCTTGGGCTGGTGAAATTGCTGCACTCGCAGGGATTTCGGTAAATGTTCAGCCTGATAGAGGGACGCTAATTGCTTTCAATCATCGTATTACTAGTCGAATCATCAACAGGTTGCGCCCTGCATCAGATGGTGATATTTTTGTACCTCATGGATCCATTACAATTTTAGGAACGACTTCCGCATCAGTAAAAAATCCTGATGATACGATTCCGAATGCAAAAGAAGTGGTAGAACTTTTAAATATCGGTGAAGCTTTATTTGAAGATTTGAGAAACTATCGTATGCTCCGTGCTTTTGCAGGTACTCGTCCTCTCTATAGTGCTGATCCAAATGCCAAAGGTCGTGGTGCATCTCGTGGTTTTGTTACTCTTGATCATGCTCATGATGGCTTAAAAGGTTTTGTCAGTGTTGTTGGTGGTAAATTCACTACCTATCGCTTAATGGGTGAAAAAGTAACAGATTTGGTATGTAATTATTTAAATGTAAAAACACCTTGTCGGACTGCTATTGAGCCTTTAGTTGATGATGCATCGCCAGAATTGATGACTAAAGCACGTAAATATTTCCCTTCCTATGGTGCTGATTTAGCGGCATCCAGACTTGGGTCAGCGGGTCTTGAAAAAGTTGTTGCCCGTATGCAAGAAAAACCTGAAAAACGTCAACTTGTCTGCGAATGTGAAAATGTTACACTCGCTGAAATCGAAGAAGCAGCAGCAGATGAAACGAGTCATATGATTAGTGATGTTCGTCGTAAAACTCGTATGGGGATGGGGACTTGTCAAGGTGCTTTCTGTACATTCCGCAGTGTAGGTGCCGTAGATGCTGATGGTTTAGCATGGGGTAAAGATACAAATGCTTTATTTAAAGAATTCTTACAAGCTCGCTGGAAAGGCATTCGTCCTATTTTGTGGGGCAATGTAATGCGTGAAATGGAATTAACTCGAGGAATTTACGAAGGAACGTTAAACATAAATGGAGCGATTAATAATGAGGGAAAATGATGTAATTGTGATTGGTGGAGGGTTGTCAGGCCTTATGGCTGCAGCCGTTTCCGTAAAAAATAATAAGAAAGTCACCTTGTTATCTTTAGGAGCAGGAACGCTTACAATTGGCGGTGGCATTGTTGATGTGATGGGGTATGTAAATGGTGGAGAGCCAGCAGCAACTCCAAGCGCAGGATTGCTGCAAGTTGATACTGAACATCCGTATAAAAAAATCGGACGTCCAGCAATTGAGAAATCAATTGAATTTTTTAAAGAAATATGTGCACAAGAAGGTTATCCATACCTTGGTAATTTAAATGAAATGCAATGGATTCCAACAGCGGCAGGTACTCTGAAACCTACTTGTTTAGTTCCAAAAACCATGGATACAACTAAACTTAAAGAAGCTAATCATGTAGTGGTACTTGGTTTTGAAGCTCTCAAAGACTTTTATCCACATTTAATCAGTAAAAACCTAAAAAAACTTCCTGGTTTTACAGAAAAGACCTATGAAGTTGTTATGATTGATCCAGGACTTGCTGATGGACGTGATGTGACTGCTCTTGATGTAGCTCGCTTACTTGATACTGAGCAAGGTCTTGCTGAATGTACTCAGAAAATGCGTGCAGTTATTAAACCAGGAAGTGTTGTTGTGATTCCTCCTGTTCTTGGTACGAGCCCTGATTATCGTATCCTAGATAATTTACAAAAATCTCTCAAATGTACGTTTGTTGAATGTGCTTCTGTACCACCATCTATCACTGGTCTGCGCCTTCGGACGATGATGCTCCGTTATCTCAAAAAGAATGGCGTGCGTATTGTGGAACAGGCGACAGTTGCTCGGTCTATCGTTAAAGATGGTCAGTGCACCGCAGTCATTACTGCTGGTATTGATCGCGAACGCACTTATTATGCAAAATCTTTTATTTTAGCAAATGGTGGTTTTTATGGTGGCGGTCTAGTTGCAGAACCTGAAAATGTCATTGAACCTATTTTCAATTTGCCAATTGCAGCTCCATCCGATCATGAGCTTTGGGCAAATATGTCTTTGTTCTCTAATGAACCTCAACCTTTTGCCCTAATTGGGATTAGTGTTGATGAAAAAATGCGTCCTCTTGATGAGGTTGGCAAAGTGGTATTAACCAATGTCTTTGTTGCCGGACGTAATCTGCGCGGCTATGATTTCTGCTTTGAGAAATCAGGTAATGGTGTAGCTTTAGCGTCAGGTTATCAAGCAGCTATGTCAGTGTAAAGGGAGAATAATATAATGAAGAAACATCATAATAATCCAGACAGTTGTACAGCGTGTACCGTATGTGTTGCCCATTGCCCAGTGACCGCTGCGACCCCTAAATTTCGTGGTCCTAAAATGGTTGGTCCAGCATTAGAAAGAATGAGATTGTCTCATGACGATGTAGAACCATCTCTTGAATATTGTTCAAATTGTAAAAATTGTGATATGTCATGTCCATCAGGGGTGCCTATTTCTACTTTGAATATGTTAGCACGAGCAAAACATTATAAAGTGCGTAAACAAAGTAAGAGAGATTGGATTTTATCCCATGGTGAACAAGCTGCGAAGATGGCATCTGCTATTCCTGGCGGAGCGTTTTTCGCTAATTTAGGTATGTCCATGAGTCGTGGTATTATGAAGAGCATTGGCATATCTGATAAAGCGCCACTGCCACCTTATGCATCCACATCATTTATCAAACAATTTAAAGCACTAAAACAAAAAAGCTATACTGATAAAGTCGTATTTTATCCTGGCTGTTTCATTAACTATAATGATCCACAAGTAGGAATGGATTTTGTCGCTGTTATGCAAGCCAATAAATTCGAAGTGATTGTTGAAGAAGATTTAGTATGTTGCGGTTCTCCCCTTGTTGTTAATGGCTTCTTAGATGAAGCTGAAGCAAATGCACGCATTAATATCAACATTCTCAAGAAATGGACGGATAAGGGATATCCAGTTATTACTTGTTGCACAAGCTGTGGATTAATGCTCAAACAGGAATATCAAGAATTATTCCATATTGAAGGCGCTCATGAATATGCCAAGCATTTATATGATGCTGCTGAATTTTTGCTTGAACTTGATGAAAAAGGCCGATTGAATACTAATTTTGGTACTTTGAAAGAAAAGTATATTTATCATTCCCCTTGTCATTTACGTGCACAAGGTATGGGATTACCTGGTCTTGACTTACTAGAAATGATCCCAGGACTTGAAGTTGAAAATGCCGATGCAGGATGCTGTGGTATTTCAGGAAACTATGGTTTTAAAGATGATAAGTATGATATTGCCATGAAAATTGGTACACCTTTATTTGAAAAAATTAAAGCAAGTGGCCTAGATACAGCAGTTTGCGAATGCGGGACTTGTCGTTTACAAATTGGGCATGGTGCTAAAGTAAAAACCTTGCATCCAATGACATTAGTTCGTAAATCGTATGAAAAAGCTAAGTAAGAAACGATGATCGGATTCTAGTGCGTTATATTTTGTCAGGTGATTGATTTCCACCCTATAATCATTGCTGATAAAAAAGCACGGGGAAAGCTGAATTTGGCAGTCCAAGTGAATTTGTGAGCATGAATAAGGAGGAACATCAGTGATATTGAAAAAAATCATAACCATTCACCTGTCAACTATAATCGTCATTAGTATAATATCATCCTTATTGAATCAAACTATGGGGAGTGTAGTAACTCTTATCTTACTTGTTGGTGTTGCTATCCTTTCAGCGGTTAGTTTAAACAGAATTGGGAGTTCGGCTAGAGAAATAGAGAAAAGTCCTGTCAATTCCAAATTAAATCAACATAAATTCGTATCGAATATCGATATGTATGATATTGCAGGGCAGTTGTCATTTATCTCCCAGCAATTGGCATGGATTGTTGGTCACAATAATACTGCCCTAAAAAAATTAACATTACAGTCAAAAGAGATTGCGAGTGAGAGTGAGACGACTGCTAGCAGTGCAGAGGAAGCTTCGGCTGGGGTTGAAGAAATTGCTTCCAATGCAGCAGTTGTAGCTGATGCTTCGAAGCAAGCCTTGGAGCAATGTCAGCACTCCTCTAAACTGGCGACGGAAAATCAACAACAAATAACAGAAGCAAGTAACAGCATGCTAGAAGTTGCTTCTGTTGTACAAGCTTCAGTCAATAATTTAGAAGAACTCAATTTAGCTTCAAAAAAAATTGGTGATTTTGTTGGAAAAATTCAAGCAATTGCCAGCCAAACTAATTTACTGGCTCTAAATGCAGCGATTGAGGCCGCACGTGCAGGGGAACAAGGGCGCGGGTTCGCTGTGGTGGCCGAAGAAGTACGTAAATTAGCTGGTGAAAGTGCTGCAGTTACTCGCGAAGTTGAAGAAACTGTTAAAGAAATTATCGATAAAATTAAAAATGTAACAGTGAGTATGCAAGAGGGCAAAGGAAAAATTGATGGTATTGAACAGCTAGCGCGTATTTCTGCTGACAGCATGGGTGAAATTGTTGGTAACGTTAGAGAAATTGAGGTTACTGTAGCAAGATTATGTAATTTGTCGGAAGATCAACAATTGACGACAGATCAAATGGCTCAGGCTGTCGAGAGCATTGGAGTTGCTACGGTTGAAATTGCATCAGGTACGCAAGATTCCTTACAAAGTATTGCTCAGCAAGAAAGAAACATTGAAGATGTTTATCGATTTACAAAAGAAATGACAGCAACTGTTGATAAAATACAAGAAGTTGCAGTCTTATTTAAAACTGGTAATGAAATTGTCTTTGGCTTTAATCCATTTACAGCCCCTCAGAATATAAAAGAAAACTATGCACCTATTTTAGAAAAAATTGCCCAACAAGTTGGTCGTCAAGCTAAAATTATCATTGTTTCTGACTATGATTCCCTAGGGAGATCGCTTCTGAACGGTACAATCGATATCGGTTGGTTCTCTCCTTTTGCCTATGTTTCAGCAAAAAGCAAAGGCGATATTATCCCTATGGTAACTACGGTGGTGAATCATAATTCATCTTATCATGGTTATATAATTTCTCGAAAAGATAAAGCATACAAATCCATTGATCACTTGCAAGGGAAACGTTTTGCCTTTGTTGACAAGCAGTCAGCTTCAGGATATGTATATCCTAAAGCGATATTATTGGAACAAGGTAAACAACCTGAAACTTTTTTCTCAGAAAATATATTCTTAGGCAGTCATGATCGAGTGATCGATGCTGTGCTGGATGGTACAGTTGATGGAGGTGCAACCTATTCTGAAGCTGTCGAAGCAGCTCGCGGACGAGGTTTAAATATTCAAGATTTAGAAATTTTAGCGCAAACAGAGCCGATACCTAAGGATGCCATTGCTGCAAGGCCCGGGTTTGATGAAACTTTATTAAATAATCTTATAAAGTCCTTTGTAGATATGACGGATAAGAGGTCTGATTGTAATATTTTGATGAAAAAAACAGGTTTAAATGGTTTTATCTCAGCAAATGATCAAGTTTATGATATAATTAGACAAGCAGCTAAAGTTGCAAAATAAGAAAAAATATAGGAAAGTGAGTGTGTAGAGAATAATATGATAAAAAAGACTAAAATAGTTTGTACGATGGGACCTACAACAGAAAAACCGGGCGTTATGGAAAAAATGATTGAAGCTGGTATGAATGTAGCTCGGTTTAATTTCTCCCATGGTAATCATGCTGAGCATAGCGTTCGTATCGAAAAAGTTCGCGCTGCTGCTAAAAAAGTCAATAAACCAGTTGCTATTTTACTTGATACCAAAGGACCAGAAATGCGTCTTGGTAACTTCGTTGAAGGTAAAGTAACCATTGAACAAGGTCAAAAATTTATTATTACTTCAAGAGATGTAGAAGGAACAAAAGAAATTTGTTCTGTTAATCATGAATTTTTACCTCAAGAAGTAGCACCAGGAAATCAAATATTACTTGCTGATGGTTTAGTATGTTTGAATGTTGATTTTATTGATGGTGATGATATTCATACAACAGTGCAAAACACAGGTGTTATTGGCAATCGTAAGCGTGTTGCTGCACCAGGCGTATCTGTAAACTTGCCGCCTTTATCTGAACAAGATATAAAAGACGTTTTATTCGGTGCAGAAAATCAGATGGATTTTGTGGCTGCTTCATTTATTCAAAGAGCTGCTGATGTATTATCAATTAGAAAATTATTAGAAGAAGCAGGATCTGATATTCATATTATTTCTAAAATTGAGAATGCTGAAGGCGTAAAAAATATCGATGAAATCATCAAAGTTTCTGATGGTATCATGGTTGCTCGTGGTGATCTTGGTGTAGAAATTCCAACTGAAGAAGTACCTCTTGTACAAAAAATGATAATTGAAAAATGTAATAAAATGGGTAAACCTGTTATTACTGCTACTCAAATGTTAGAATCCATGATTACTAATCCACGTCCAACTCGTGCTGAAGCTGGCGACATTGCTAATGCAATTTTTGATGGTACTGACGCTGTTATGCTAAGTGGTGAAACTGCGAATGGTGATTATCCAGTCGAAGCAGTAGAAATCATGGCTAAAATTTCCATGCGTACTGAACAAGCTCTTAAGTACAGCGAAATGCTACACGGTAAAGGTGCTGCAAGTCAACGTACAACAACTGAAGCAATCAGTCATGCGACAGTACAAGTTGCCCATGAACTGAATGCTGCATCCATTATTACCGATACTCAATCTGGTTATGCTGCTCGAATGGTATCCAAATATCGTCCGCACGCTCACATTGTAGCTGTGACTCCTCATGAAAGAGTTCTTCGCAAAATGCTTCTTATGTGGGGTGTACAACCTGTATTACGTGCTCCTTCGAAAAACAGTGATGAAATGGTTGAAAACGCAATTACAAGTGCTATTGCTTCAGGTATTGTAAAAGAAGGTGACCTAGTTGTTCTGACTGCTGGTGTTCATGCAACTGGTACAGGGACTACCAATATGATTCGAGTGCATGTTGTAGGTGATGTACTTGTACGTGGTGTTGGTATTGGACAGAAAGCCGTTACTGGTAAAGTTTGTGTAGCGCGTTCCATAAAAGATGTAGAAGAAAATTTCAAACCTGGTGACGTATTGGTTATTGCATGTGTTGATGAACAAACAGCTAAATATGCTGCAAAAGCATCAGCGATCATTGCTGAAGAAGGTGGACTTACTTCTCATGCAGCAGTTGTTGGTATTAGTTATGGCATTCCTGTCATCGTTGGTGTAGATGGTGCAACAGCTGTTTTGAAAAATGGTGGGACTGTCACTGTGGATGCAACTCGTGGTTTAGTATATAATGGGGAAATTAATGCCCGTTAAGTACTTTCAATAAATAATTTTAATATTGTGCAAATTTTTCCCACATAGTAGCAGGATTTATCTACTTTATGCCGAAGTTTAAATAGTATAAAGTAGTGTTTGATATTTTTTTAACAAAGATGGGACAATATTTGTACCAGGGGGACGCTTAAAGTCCCAGAGGAAAAGCCATGTGGAAAAAAATTGCTCAACTTCATCGTAAAATTTCTCCTGAATTGATTTCATTAATTGAAGAACGATATGAGATCTTGCGACATATTCAATATTCTGAGCCTGTTGGACGCAGGGCCCTTTCATCCATGTTAGAAAAAGGTGAAAGAGCTGTACGCGCTCAGGTAGAATTTTTGAAGAATACTGGTTTGCTTGATTTTTCTCCCATGGGTATGACCTTAACGCCTGAGGGAAAAGTGATGCAGCGAGAATTAGCTGAATACATAAAAGCCTTACATGGTTTAACTATGCTAGAAACTGAGCTATCGGAAAAGTTAGGCATTAAGCAAGTGATTATTGTCCCAGGCGATAGTGAGGTTAATAACATGGTGCGCCGTGAACTAGGGCGGGCAACGGCTAATTTACTTGCGCAGCACTTGACAGATGATCATATGATCGTCGCTGTAAGTGGTGGGACAGTTATGGCTAATGTAGCTGAAGCTGTTAATTTTAGCCGACCAAGCGTTACCGTTGTGCCCGTTCGTGGTGGTCTTGGTGGGCAGGTAGAATCTCAGGCTAATAGCATTGCTGCCACTATGGCGAATCGACTTGGTGGTAAGTATCGAATGTTACATTTACCTGAAGGCGTAAGTGAAGAAATGGTAGCCAGTATGTTAGCAAGTAACAATAATGTTCTTACGATAGCCGACATGATCAAGAAGTCTAATATCCTCATACATGGTATTGGGCAGGCTAGAGAAATGGCTGTTCGGCGAGGTTTTGATGATGAATTTGTCTCAAAGCTGATTAACAGTGGGGCAGTTGGTGAAGCATTAGGGCACTATTGCACACTAACAGGCAAAAATATTTATATTACAAGTAGTGTAGGGTTACAACTGGATAATTTGGCGGATATTGGTCTGGTTATTGCTGTAGCTGGCGGTCGAAAAAAGGCTGAAGCTATTATAGCTGTGATTAGTGCTGGTGGGCAAGATGTACTTGTTACAGATGAAGCCGCTGCCAAAGCTATTCAGAGTATCATATAAATTCTGGCAAAGTGCCAAAAGAAAATTACTATATCGTAGGAGGTATTTTAAAAAATGGCAGTAAAAGTAGCGATCAATGGTTTTGGACGTATTGGACGTCTTGCATTTCGGCAAATGTTCGGGGCAGAAGGATATGATGTTGTTGCAATCAATGATTTAACAAGTCCTAAAATGCTTGCACACTTATTGAAGTATGATTCAGCTCAAGGCAGATATGCTTTAGGCGATACTGTAAGTGCAGGTGAAGATTCTATCACTGTTAGTGGTAAAGAAATCAAAATCTACAAATCTGCTAAAGCAGAAGAATTACCTTGGGGTGAACTTGATGTAGACGTTGTTCTTGAATGCACAGGTTTCTATACTTCCAAAGAAAAAGCTTCCGCACATATCAAAGCAGGCGCTAAAAAAGTTGTTATCTCTGCTCCAGCAGGAACGGACCTTCCTACAGTTGTTTATAATGTAAACCATGAAATATTAAAAGCGAGCGATACAGTTATCTCCGCAGCTTCTTGCACTACAAACTGCTTAGCTCCTATGGCGCAAGCACTTCATAATTTAGCTCCTATTCAAAGTGGTATTATGTCCACAATTCATGCTTATACTGGTGACCAAATGACTCTTGACGGCCCTCAAAGAAATGGTGATCTTCGTAGATCCCGCGCTGCAGCTGTCAATATCGTTCCTAACTCTACTGGTGCTGCTAAAGCAATCGGACTTGTTATTCCTGAATTAAATGGTAAACTCATTGGTTCAGCACAACGTGTTCCTACACCAACAGGTTCCACTACTATTTTAATCTCAGTTGTTGAAGGTACAGTTACAAAAGAACAAGTTAATGCAGCTATGAAAGCGGCAGCTGATGAATCTTTCGGTTACACTGAAGAAGAATTGGTATCCAGTGATATCATCGGTATCAAATATGGTTCATTATTCGATGCTACACAAACAATGGTAGCTCCTATCGGTAACGGCTTGACACAAGTTCAAACTGTTTCTTGGTATGACAATGAAAATAGCTACACAAGCCAAATGGTTCGTACAATTAAGTATTTTGCTGAACTTGCATAATTTTTAAAGATTTTACGGCCCGGCCTTTTTGGGCCGGGCAATATTTTTAAGGAGAAAGAAACATGTTGAATAAAAAATCGATTAAAGACATTGATGTAGCTGGAAAGAAAGTTTTTATTCGCGTTGACTATAATGTTCCCATGGATAAAGCCGGCAATATTACTGAGGATACTCGTATTCGCGCTACGTTGCCAACTTTAGAACATTTATTGTCACAAAATGCTGCTGTCATCATTGCTTGTCACTTCGGACGCCCTAAAGGTGCAGTCGTGCCTGAATTCTCCGTTGCGCCTATCGGTGTAAGGCTTTCTACTTTAATTGGTCGCGAAGTCTTGGTTGCTCCAGACTGCGTAGGTCCTGAAGTAGAAGAAATGGCAAAAAATTTGAAACCAGGTCAAATTTTATTACTAGAAAATCTTCGTTTTCATAAAGCTGAAGAAAAAAATGATCCTGAATTCTCCAAACAATTAGCAAGCTTAGCTGATGTTGCAGTCAATGATGCTTTTGGTGTATCCCACCGTGCTCATGCTTCTGTAGAAGGAATTACTAAATTTTTACCAGCAGTAGCGGGCTTATTGATGGAAAAGGAAATCATTTTTGTTGGTCAGACTGTGGCTAATCCGACTCCTCCTTTTGTAGCGATTATTGGTGGTGCTAAAGTTTCCGATAAAATCGGTGTTATTGAAAACCTGCTTAAAAAAGTGGATACCCTCATTATTGGTGGCGGTATGGCTAATACATTCTTAGCAGCTCAAGGTTACAATATTGGTAAATCTCTATTGGAAGCAGACAAAGTAGAATTGGCTAAGAGCCTAATTGTAACAGCACGTGATCGTGGCGTTAATTTACTCTTACCAACGGATGTTGTGATTGCTGATAAATTTGCTGCTGATGCTCAAAATAAAGCAGTAGCTGTTGATGCCATTGATAGTGAATGGATGGCTCTTGATATCGGACCTAATACGGCAGCAACTTATGCAAAAGCTTTAGAAGATGCTAAAACCGTTGTATGGAATGGACCAATGGGTGTATTTGAAATTGATGCTTTTGCTCATGGAACAGAAACTGTTGCCAAGGCTGTTGCTGCTTCTAGCGCAATTAGCATTGTTGGTGGCGGAGATTCCATTGCAGCTCTTGAAAAAGTGGGTCTTGCTAATCAGATTACACATATTTCTACTGGTGGTGGCGCTTCCTTAGAATTCTTGGAAGGTAAAGTTCTTCCAGGTATTGCTGCTCTTGCTGATAAGTAAGTCAAAATATAAAATGGTGGAGGACGATAAAACATGCGTAGACCAATTATTGCTGGTAACTGGAAATTACATAATATAGCTAGCCAAGGTGTTGCTTTGGTTGAAGAACTTGCTAAATTAACTGTAGATAACAAAGATGTAGACATCGTAGTTTGTCCTACATTTACAACTCTAACTGCAGTAGCTAATGCTTTAGGTGGTACTAACATTCATCTTGGTGCGCAAAATATGCACTGGGAAAAGAAAGGTGCTTTCACTGGCGA
Organism: Pelosinus sp. sgz500959; assembly: GCF_042610375.1. Classification (NCBI taxonomy): domain Bacteria; kingdom Bacillati; phylum Bacillota; class Negativicutes; order Selenomonadales; family Sporomusaceae; genus Pelosinus; species Pelosinus sp. sgz500959. The sequence goes on along the minus strand of NZ_JBGJZL010000001.1, from coordinate 2,333 downwards.
AATTACTGCTGAAATGCTGAAAGATGTATGTTGCGAGTACGTGATTATCGGTCACTCCGAACGTCGTCAGTATTTTGCAGAAACAGATGAGACTGTTAATAAAAAAGTTAAAGCAGCGTTAGAAGCTAATTTAGTGCCAATTATGTGTGTTGGTGAGTCCTTGGAAGAACGTGAAGCAGGTACTACAGAAACTCTTGTTGGCGAACAAGTCAAAGCTGGTCTTGCTGGTTTGACTAATGAGCAAGTGGCTACTGTCGTGATCGCTTATGAACCAATTTGGGCAATTGGTACAGGTCGTACTGCGACTTCTGATCAAGCTAATGATGTCTGCACTTTTATCCGTAATACAATTGCTGCTATGTTTAATCAAGAAACTGCCGATAAAACTCGTATACAATACGGCGGTAGTGTAAAAGCTGATAATATTGCTGAACTAATGGGTAAAAGCGATATTGATGGCGCACTTGTTGGTGGCGCAAGTCTTGATGCTATTGGTTTTAGTAAAATCGTTAATTTTTAGGAGGTGACTTTGTGGGTAAGTTACAAGCACCGATTGCACTAGTTATTCTCGACGGTTGGGGCATTGGTGATGAACAAGATTCATACAATGCAATTGCGCGATCTGAGACTCCTCATATGAAGTTACTGTCCGAATTGTATCCAACGACAACACTTGCTTGCTCTGGTGAAGCTGTAGGTTTGCCAGATGGTCAGATGGGGAATTCAGAAGTAGGACATTTAAATATAGGTGCTGGACGTGTTGTATATCAAGAACTGACGCGTATTACAAAAGCAATTCGCGAAGGGGATTTTTTCACCAATCCAGTATTAGTTAATGTGGTAGAACAAGCCAAAGCAAATGATGGAGCTTTGCACTTAATGGGTCTATTATCAGATGGTGGTGTGCATAGTCATAACGATCACGTATATGCCCTTTTAGAGTTAGCAAAACGTCATGGTTTGACGAAAGTTTATGTTCATGCCTTCTTAGATGGTCGTGATGTACCACCTTCCAGCGCGGCAGGTTATATTGCAGAGTTAGAAGCAAAAATAGCTGAAATTGGTGTTGGTAGCATTTCAACGATTGCTGGACGCTACTATGCTATGGACCGTGATAAACGTTGGGAACGAGTCGAAAAAGCATATAATGCTATGGTATGTCGTCAAGGCGAAAATGCATCTTCGGCAATTGAAGCAATTGAACAGTCTTACGCCCTTGGTAAAACAGATGAATTTGTTTTACCGACGGTCATTGGTGGATGCGGCGATTGTGGCGTTAAAGCTAATGATGGTGTTATTTTCTTTAACTTTAGACCTGACCGAGCACGAGAATTGACTCATGTGTTTGTCGATCAAGATTTTACTGGGTTTGAGCGCTGTAATGGTTATTTTCCCTTGCATTTTGCAACATTAACTCAGTATGAAGAGAATTTGCCAGTAGCAGTTGCCTACACACCTCAAACCTTAAAAAACACCTTAGGTGAAATTTTTGAGGGTGCTGGATTATCTCAGCTTAGAATTGCGGAAACGGAAAAATATGCTCATGTAACTTTCTTCTTTAATGGTGGCGAAGAAAAACCATATCAAGGTGAAGAACGGATTCTTGTTCCTTCCCCGAAAGTGGCTACTTATGATTTGCAGCCAGAAATGAGTGCAATTGAAGTCACTGACAAATTGGTCGATGCCATTAAAACAGGAAAATTTGATTTGATTGTACTCAATTTTGCGAACAGTGATATGGTTGGGCATACGGGTAAACTTGATGCAGCCATGAAAGCTGTTGCAACAGTAGATACTTGTGTAGGCCGAGTTGTGGCTGCCATGCGTGAACGTGGTGGTATCACCTTAATTACGGCTGATCATGGTAATGCTGATGTGATGCTTGATCATGCTACAGGAGTACCTTTTACTGCTCATACGACCAATGATGTACCTTTTATTTTGGTATCTGAACAACATAAAAATAGTACATTAGAAAAAGGTATTTTAGCAGATATTGTTCCAACGATTCTAACTTTAGCAGGCGTTGAAATTCCAGTCGAAGTGACTGGTAAAAGTTTAATTAAATAAAAATATGGAGGTTTTTTTACAATGATTATTACAGAAGTATTAGCAAGAGAAGTTATGGATTCCCGTGGTAACCCTACAGTTGAGGTGGATGTAATATTAGAAGATGGTACAATGGGTCGCGCTGCTGTTCCATCAGGTGCTTCCACAGGTCAACATGAAGCTGTAGAACTTCGTGATGGTGACAAAAGCCGTTATTTAGGAAAAGGCGTACTGAAAGCTGTAGAAAACGTAAACAACGTAATCGCTGCTGAAGTTGTAGGCAT